>JAADGF010000041.1 GCA_013152545.1 Gammaproteobacteria bacterium | reverse complement strand
TATTGCTCTCCTCTTTTCTTATTTATCCACTTGTGTCTATCCTACTTGTGTCTAGCCTACTTGTGTCTAGCCACTTGAGACGCGTTGTTGCTCTGCGTCGTGAGACAGCATTGTTTCAATGTTTTCCAACTCATAGAGTCTATCGTGAATCTCCACGCTACCACACCAGAGCAACTGTACGGTGTGGTCATCGGTATTGATGACGAGGCTGTCCAAGCGGGTTTCCAATGCGGTTGGCGGTTCATTGAGCATTTTTACCGCCATTATGGGATTGCACCCGGGTAATGAAAAGGTCAGTCTGCCCTGTGGCGAGGCATTGATGATATCGACCGTCTCATTTCCCTGTAAATACCCCTTTGTTTGCAAGTCGGGATGGGCAGCGTTAAGAAAGCGGCGCTCGAAATTCGTTGGCAAGCTGGGCATGCGGGCGGTTTGCCATGCGTCGTCATAAGTCCCCGCACGGCTTTTCCTGGGTTCCCAGTCCGGGCAGATAAAGCCGAACCCTGCGGGCACCGGACGATCTTTGACCCGTTGGATGAGTTCCCGTGGATCTTCCAGGTTTGGCAGTGGCACCTCGGCTAACCGGGATTTTGTGGCGATCAAACCAGTGCCAACCGGGTTGCGCGGTTCATACGCTTTATCACGATCATCGTCCGGCGTGTCATCAACCCCGCCAAAAGCACGTTCGTACACCAGGGGCAAGGTGGTAAAAGCTTGAGGTGGCGAGATTCGCCAAGACAGGAGTGGCTTGCGTTGCCACACACGGTCACCAAACACGCGCACGGTTTTGCTCACAGCGCCAACGCTGAGGGTAACGTCCAATTGCGTCACCGCCGGGTGTTCAGTGGGGACATGGGCATGGCCAATCAGCGCGATGTCCGTGCCGGGTTTGGCAAAACTGGCCTCCGGGGCGTACTTGAGGCTGGTTTTGCCGGGCTCACCATAATATTCGCCAGCCAGATTGACCGGCCGTTGCTCTTCGGCCAAGTCGAGATAATCTTGTTGTGCCGAGAATTTTGCCTGTGCTGTGGGTTGTATTAGATGGCGTACCGTGCGCTCTGCTGTGGCCGCTATGATGCGGTAGGTGGCCTTAACCAGCACCAGCAATACTTCCCGGCCCGCTTCGTCTGCCAATAAAGCAAGTTCCGCCGCAAAGGGGGTTTTGTTTTTTAGTCCTTGATAAGCCATTTTCGATAAGCTGTCGTTTTTAACACCGTCATCCAGATACCATTGCCCTAGCCATTAGATTTGGCATCAGTTAATGTTAACACCCGCCCCCTTGATCCGGCTCATGCCGCGGGCACGGCTGAGTAATTCCTTACCTTTAATCTGTACCTTGCCATCCTGGGTAATGGTAATGCTGCCGGTACCACACTCAATCACTAAACCTTTGTGCGCTTTGATGTGTACTACTTCATCTTCAATGGTGGTTGTTTCTGGAGCATGATGACCCGGTCGTTGGAGCTGCTGCCGGGTCCGTTTTTCGGCTAATCGATCGGCCTTTGGCTGGTATGGCTCAACAAGCCCAAGTACATAGCCGATTTCATCCTCAGACGCTGAGAGTACATAGAGAACAGCAGCACCCACGTTGATTGCCGGTGGTGACGCAGTGCTGTTACGAACAAAATGGCATACAATCGTCGTCATGCCGGTATTAACCGCAATCAAACCTTCCCGGGTAATTTCCTCAACAGTCCCTGTCTGAAACCCCGCAATGGATGGGTAAGCGATGATGTGTTGATTGTGTATGGTCATATTATCCCCTGTGTTTTGGTTACCTAGTTCTCAGCAATGTTCGATCCCTTCAGTTTGATATTACCACTGGCTTTAACATTAACCTCCTTACCGGTGATCTGAATTTTACCATTTTTCTTTAAAATAATGCTGGCGCCACCACAATTAAGGGTGAGCGAGTCACCCGCATCGATGACGGTTTTTTTACCAACTATAATTGACAGGTTTTTTCCAATGCTTATTTTTTGGTCATCGCCGACACTCAGGGTCATGTTCTTGCCAACGTCTTCCGTCAAATCCTTACCGATGGTAATTGATTCATTTTTTCCAACCGACCGGTCACGATTTTCAGCAATACTGATGGACTCATTTTTACCCACGCTTTCTGTGCGATTTTCACCAATGGTGATATCTTCATTTTTGCTGACGTTTTCGGTGCGGTTATTACCGATGGTAATGCTTTCATTGTTACCTACATTTTCCGTGCGGTCATTACCAATGGTAATGGTTTCGTCATTACCAATGTTTTCGGTGCGGTCGTGGCCAACTTCGGTGGTTTCGTCATTTTCGACAACATTATCTTGATTCTTCTCTGCATGAATATAAAGTTGTTCTTCACCTTTTTTGTCCTCAAAACGCAGTTCATTGAAGTTGTCGGCTGTGCCGCCAGAGCTACTGCGGGTTTTTAGGGTGCTTTTGGTTTTTTCGGCGGGTAAATTATACGGCGGTGTATTATTACCATGGTACACCCGTCCGGTGATAATCGGCCTGTCGGGGTCACCGTTGACAAAATCCACGATCACCTCCTGGCCGATACGGGGGATGAACATCGCCCCCCATTGCTCACCCGCCCATAGCTGACTCACCCGGATCCAGCATGAGCTGCGTTCATTGTTTTGTCCATTACGGTCCCAATGAAATTGCACTTTAACCCGGCCGTGTTCATCCACATAGATTTCCTCCCCGGGCGGTCCCACCACAATGGCGGTTTGTACTCCAACCACCACTGGTTTGGGTTTCTTAGGATCATCGGCGGCACGAAATTGGACTTCGGCAGGAATGCACTGAAAATCGGCCTGGTAATGAGTGCCTTCTTCACTGGCTTCCTCCCCCAATGCCTGGGGTTGTTTGGCGCTGAGAGTAACGGACGTTAGCACATAGCGTTGATTCAAACCGGGGTGCGAATGCCGGTTCAATGTAAAACTGTGTCCGGCCATGAAGCGTCGGCAGTCACTGCTGCCGCGGGCGCTGTTACGTGCCACTTGCAATGCTTCCAGGCGTACATTGGCGTACTGACCGCCTGGCTCCGGTAGTATATAGCGTCCCGGGTAGTCATAAACCTCCAAGTCTTGGTCAATATCATGTTGTTGACTGGTTTGTAGACTCAGGTCGGGCTTTTCAAAATTGAAATCACTGAGACTGACTTGCCCGGTTTGAATTAACTCGGTCTGCGTGAACGGATACACACTGTCTTCTTCGGGAACCAGCCCAGTCGGTCGATGGTAAGGGATCTGTGCCGGAGCCGGGATATCAACATGGATCTGGTAAGCATCGCTTAGCACCATGATGTGCTGGTCTGCACGGTGTTCGAAGAAGTAAAAAATGCCCTCTTCCCGCATCAATCGGGCGATAAAGTCCAGATCGGATTCCTGGTATTGAACGCAATAGTCACGAGGCTCATAATTGAGATACAAGGCCAGGCGGTAATGATCAGCGGCTATACCGGCGCCTTGCAGCACAGCTTCAATGATGTCCGGTACCGCCTGCTGTTGAAAAATCCGGCAGTCCTGGCGCAAGCTTAAGCGCCATATTTGTGGCCGCAATATCAGGGTATAATGCGCCCAGCGCTCACTTTCTTCGCCTTGAGTAAAGCTGACCACTGCACCGTGGATATAGCGCGCAGTACCGCCTTGTTCATCGTGTACAGTAAGGGTGGCGGTTTGCGCTAACACATCGGTAGCTGGAATGTGCGGTTCGGCACTGCTACAAATTAACTGCACAGTGTATGCAAATAAAACCGAATTTGCCTCCGTGCCATGAAATTCAACCACCCGGAAAGACGCGGCTACGCCCTTGATTTCAAAGCTCAATAGCGCAGTATTACCCGTGAGTATAGCCATTATCGCTCCTTGCCGATACTTTCTGTTTTCTGTTTCAACGGTTTTTTTTGTAGTATTTCATGTAGCAATAGCTTACTACATAAAAAGATACAGAATGCTGTAGAGGAAGAGTATTGTATATAAATGTATAAGTAAACAAACGAAATGAAAATGGTAATAGTTCACAAAAACAAAAGGATCACGACAGCCCGTACAATCCCTTGATGCACTTTATTAAAGTCGGATAAAATAAAAAATTCGCTCAAAAATCAGGTGTTGCAAAACTATTTCAAAATCAAATTTATAGACAGTATCGACCAGTTTTGAGTAAGAACTGAGTAGAAAAAACCCGCAATAATGTTTGTGTCAGCGACGATCATGCCCTGCCTGCATTAATGGTTTATTCAATATCTTCATCCATAATGATGCCAATATCTCTCGGACTCTTCCTTCGAGGATACTTCATATTGGGAAGAAAAAAGAGTGCATGAAGACACAATAGCTTCACTGCCAGTACTTGCCTTTCTCTGGTCATTATCGTCTAATTAAGGTCATGCAGCTGAAATCATGCCCACCACGGGTGTGCACAATACGCCCACCGGACGCGCCAGTGAGTTTAGTCGTTATTTTCGTTAAAACCATTTTCGTTAAAACCAAGGAGAACTAAAATGCATCAAGGGGGTTGTCAATGTCGAGCTGTACGTTACCAATTCAACGGTGAGCCACTGACATGCTATACATGCCATTGTACGGATTGTCAGACTTCAACAGGTTCCGCTTTTACACTATCAATGATCGTCAATAGTAGCGACATTGAAATTATTAAGGGAAACTGCGCGATTAACACCTTTGAGCATAATGGCACAGAAGTCCAAAGGAATCATTGTGAAACATGTGGCTCTGCGCTATGGTTCATGGCAACTGAAATGCCTGATTATACGGCCCTGAAGCCCGGTACATTTGACGACACAGCATGGTTTAAACCTGTTGCTCATTTGTGGCTTCGAAGTGCTCAGCCATGGGTTTTACTAGACGAAACCACTAAAAAATATCAGAAGCAGCCCAAAATGTCAGCGCTGATGACGTTATGGACTGAGAAAAATCACGCATAACGATCAATTTCAGCAGACGATCTAAAGTGTCGATTGTTTGTGCCATTCCACTGAGCTGACCGTAAGGCGCCATGCTAGCCTACTCGATGAGCATTATAAATTTTATTTTTCTTTGTCGTGACAAAAATAGTGATCTCCACGATAAACAGTTTCATTTTGTGATTCACTGATCGCTAAAGCGGCCATACCAAGCAGGGTGATTTCATCCGTTCCAGGGGAATGGAATAAAATTAAGGATGAGGCTTTGGGGTTCGTAGACGAGACTTTGACCGACAAGGCCAATCAACGGCCCCATCGCCGCGTTGATCGCAGTTGATAAAATACGGCAAATCAAGGTTAAGTGCTTAGCTCAGAAACGGTAGCGAGTATAAACCGGAAAATAACAAAAACGCACCGTTATTGGAAAGTCGATATGATGAAAACTACGCTACGCTGGAAGTAACCGGCCGGTTTTACTAACGAGGTCTCTTGTGAAACTTTTTTTATGTGAAAAGCCCTCCCAGGCCCGCAACATTGCGAGGGTACTTGGAATTCGGCAACAAGGCGATGGGTACCTGCAAAGCAATAACACCGTGGTAACGTGGTGTTTTGGACATCTGCTGGAAATGCTGCCGCCAGACGCCTACGACAAAGCCTACAAACGGTGGCGTTTCGAAACGCTGCCCATCGTGCCAAAGCGCTGGAAACTGGAGGTTAAAAAAGCGGCGCGTCAACAATACAAGATTGTGCAACACCTATTGCACACATCATCAGAAGTCGTGGTGGCCACCGATGCCGACCGGGAAGGCGAAACGATCGCCCGAGAAGTGTTGGAACGTTGTCGTTGGCGCGGCGCGACATTCCGGCTGTGGTTATCAGCGCTGGATGATGCCAGTATCCGTAAAGCGTTAGCCAGCATACTACCCGGCGCCAAAACCGAACCACTTTATTTTGCTGGCTTGGGCCGCGCCCGAGCTGACTGGCTAGTAGGCATGAACCTGACTCGCGCCTATACACTGATAGGTCAACAAAACGGTCATGAAGGCGTTCTATCGGTAGGTCGCGTACAAACACCAACACTTAACCTCGTGGTACAACGCGACTTGAGCATCGAGCAGTTCAAAGCAACACCATACTATGATGTCTATGCCAGGTTTGCGGTCAGCAACGGCCAATTCACGGCCAAATGGCTACCACCCAAAACGGTGGCCGACACCGAAGGCCGCTGTATCGATCCATCCGCAGCCCACGCCGTGATACAGAAAATCAAGGGCCAGCAAGGACAAATCAGCAAGGCTGACATAACGCGGGAAAAAGAACCCCCTCCGCTGCCTTTCGATCTGTCATCGCTGCAACAGGATGCCTCCAGACGCTGGGGCATAGGCGCTAAAGACGTCTTGGACACCGCGCAAGCATTGTACGAAACCCACAAAGCACTCACCTACCCTCGTACCGACTGCCGTTATCTGCCACAATCACAACGCGCCGAGGTGGAATCGGTACTCGCCGCAATCAAACGCTCCGACAACCGTTATACCCCGCTTGTAGACAACGCTAATCCCACACAAGCCACCCGGATGTGGAACGACAAGAAGGTAACTGCCCACCATGCAATCATTCCCACCGCCACGCCAACGAATATCTCACGAATGACGGAAAAAGAACGGCGTATATATGCCCTGGTCTGCCGCCACTATATCGCCCAATTTTATCCAGCATTTGAGTATGACAAAACTGTTATTGACGTCAGCATCAAGGACGAACGGTTTCGTACCACGGGAAAAGTGCCACGCATCGAAGGTTGGCGCATTGTATTGGTTCAAAACAAACTGAATAAACAAGACGACCAGAACCAAACGTTACCAAACACCACCGTTGGCGAAACGGCCGATGTGTTAAAGGCGACGCTCGAAACCAAGCAGACCAAACCACCCGTCCGTTACACCGAAGGCACCCTCATTGCCGCTATGAAGTCGATCGGTAAATTGATCACGGATACCAAACTGAAAAAAGTGCTGCGCGAAACATCCGGCATCGGAACTGAAGCGACACGAGCCAATATCATTGAAACCCTGTTGCAACGCGACTTCTTGCAGAAGCAAAAAAAACAGATTGTCAGCACCCAAACAGGGCGCGCACTCATTGCTATACTGCCCGACGAAATTAAAGACCCGATCACCACGGCACTATGGGAGCAAGAGTTGGATGATATCGCACAGGGACGCGGCGATCTCAACACATTCATCGACAACCAAACCCAATGGGTTACTGATATCCTGCATCGTGCAACACAACAAAGCAGACAAAATAACCCGATGTCACAACCGTTCTCCGAAAGCAATCGTGAGGTGCAACATGCTTGCCCCGACTGTAGCAGCCCCTTACAAAGACGCAAAGGTAAAAACGGTTTCTTTTGGGGCTGTAGCGCTTATCCGCACTGTAAGACCACCTATCCAGATAACCGTGGAAAACCAGGCAACACTAAACCAAGAAGTGCATCACGACGAACCGCATCAATCACCAATGCCGGCGAGCTATCAGCAAAGGCCGGTTCACTGTGCCCACAATGTAAATCCGGCACCTTAGTGCAGCGTTCAGTGAAAACTGGCAAGAATGCTGGCAAACCCTTTACTGGCTGTACAGATTATCCAAAGTGCAACTATTTTTCGTGGCAATCTCAATAATCTGTTCTATTCTCGCCTAAAGCTGTTCACCGTTTATGTTCGCACCAAACGGCTACACCCAGCACAACAGTAACGGCCTGGTACGCTATATGCTTGATACCTACCTGAATAAGTATTGATGAAATTTTATTTTCAAATTTATCCTGACAATAAAGAACGATAGAAATGGTCCTTAATCCGGGGAACCCGTCACTACCGAACATTATCTTTTGCAATCTGCCCAATGCTGGCTCTTCCGCTCTGGACCCTATTTTTAAAGAGATGTTGGCACAATGTGGTTACATTTTCACGCCTTTCGGCCCCGAAGCAAGCAACCGACTAGTGGCGTTCATTAACAAACAAGCACCTTTTTATCACTGGACTCATGACCCCATTGAAACTTTTG
This sequence comes from Gammaproteobacteria bacterium, assembly GCA_013152545.1. Lineage (GTDB taxonomy): Bacteria > Pseudomonadota > Gammaproteobacteria > SZUA-152 > SZUA-152 > JAADGF01. The sequence continues at coordinate 25,069 of JAADGF010000041.1, read as the reverse complement.
ACGATTTTAATGTGCTTGAGAACCCGCATTATCGTTTTATTTACCTGCATCGTGATTTACGCGATGTCGCGGTTTCCGTTGCCAAGGATCTTATCTTGCGCAACATGCGGCCCGCAGGTACCGAACAGGCGATCATTGCAGAACTGTTGCAGAAGTATTTACCCTCAATCGCCAACAATGCCGAAAAATGGATAGCATTTTCTGCATGCCAGCCAAACCAATGCATATGTCTTCGCTACGACGATGTAAAATCTGATATTAAATGCTGTTTGAAACGCGTTTTTTCTTTTCTTGATATATCGATCTGCGACGCAGACTTACACGCATCAATAGCACAACATAGTTTTGAAATCATGACAGGACGAACCCGGGGCGTCGACGGGCCAATTGTTAGAAACTGCTATTTTATTAGAAAAGGTATCTCCGGTGACTGGAAAAATTATTTTAACGATAAATTACGAAAACAGTTTAAAGCATCATTGGGGCAGTATTTAATTGACTACGGCTGGGCTGTCGATAATACATGGTGACTTAAGTGAAAACAGTGCAAACACACTTTGTAATAATTGAAAATAGAGTAGCGCCCCCCCTAGACAATTTAGATTTCATTGCACGCTCTATTGATTCCATAGCCATGTTGACATCCCTCATTAGCAGCACACACCTGCATTGCACCCTGTATTATCTGGTCAACCATACAGTTAAAATTTTGGGTATTGTTATTGTCAATATCAGTGTTATTGTTAATGATCAAATTCGGTTGTAAAGGCACTTCAATCTCAAGATGAATACCCATAACATTCTGGATAACGCCGTTCTGTGCGTGACGATATAAACCTTTTGGGTCACGCTGTTTTAAGCGATCAAGTTCCACTTGCAAAAACACTTCAAAATAATCACAAAGATTATTTCTGTTCCATTGATGGATTTCGTGAAACAGCGACAGGGTGGCAACCACCACATGCAGCCCCTGCTGGGATAACAACCTGGCAAATCGGCATATACGATAAGCGTTTACCAGTCGGCTATTTTTATCATAAGCAGTATGTCTATCCTGAATAACATCACGAATATCATCACCATCCAGTAAAGCGACGGCGTTATTAGTGGCTCTAAGCCGTTTAACCACGTGTTTAGAAAGAGTCGATTTTCCCGCCCCTGACAACCCGGTAATCCAAATCACCATCTGAGCAACCTGTTTACTACGATTAATTTACATCGCAATGCTAAGGAATAGATACGCATTGTCCCCTTACACCTAATTAACGACTTGCGCCATCCAGACACGGGTCGTATACGGAATCGCAATAATATCCAAGCCCAGCCCTGCTATAAAACCTTCAATATTAGCGATAATCTGAGGGAATGCTGTGCCAGCTTGCCGTTGCAATGTTGCATGAGAACGCCACGCTTCCACACAATCTTTTATGGATTGCTGATGTTTAACGGGCGCATCGAATTTTTCCACCGGACCAAATAAACCACTTGCATTAATTTGCGCGGTTTGATCTTCTCTGCGTGCACCATAACCGTAAGTGGGTAATGAAGATTTAATGATACTTTCAATCTCGGCCTGAACAGGGTCGCTTAAATCCCGATGATTCCACAGACAGGCGAACCAGCCATTATGACGTAATATTCGTTTAGTTTCTGCTAATGTTTTTTGCTGTTCGGTAACATTGAAAGATGAGCCAAACGTCACCAAGTCAAAACTGCCATCCCGCTGCCCAGTCTGTTCTGCCGTTGCTTCCACCCAACAGACATCAGCAAAAGACGCTGTCTTTTTAATACCGTAGGCACGCATCGCATTATTCGGTTCGATCGCGATGACGACATTGCCGCGTTTAGCCAACGCTAAGGTTAAATGCGCAACCCCGGCACCCACATCACAAATATCCATGGCATTCGGGCCATCACTGGTAGCAGCCATATCAAGCAGCTTATTAATAACATCATTGGCATAATCTGGACGCTTCAAGTAAGCCTTAGCCAGATTGGTATAATCCCATTCAGTTTTCACGCATTATTCTCCAATTACTTATTCCAGCAAGTCGTTAAAGAACGTGCACGCTCCTAACGACTGATTAAGGACAACCCGTGAGTTACCCGCATGCATTATTAACAATAATGTACAAAAAAATTTACACACCACAAACTCACCAGCGCCAGTCATGTTGCCACGGCAGTTTGGTCGCTCGATGACCTTCAGCAATTGATTCGTAGAGCGATAAATCACTTTCCTGGTCCACTTCACACCACCTGCCCGCGACCAGCGCAACATTAACAATGATGTGTTGATGCAAAATTATTCGCAGCAACCCGGTGATATCCAATTGATCTCTACGTTCATCATCAATACCCATTAATGCTAACTCGACTTTTTCCCACCCAGCAGGAGTGAATTTTAACAGCCCCATATATTGCGCCTGAACCTCGCTTAATTTGACGGGCTTAGCGCCAATATCCAACAAACGATTACCCTCCATCGTAAACGTTTCGGCATCATCAAGTGGGTTTAAAAAACGCTCCTGCCACAACGATTTCCATAATTGATCGGCAGTAATGACAATATCACCCGGTGCATTGATCAGGGTTTTGATAATGTCGGGGTGATAAACGATATCAGAATACGAAACAATACACGACTGTTCGCGCAACAGATGCTTAGCCGTTAACAGCGACACCACTATATTACTTTTATACCAATGCGCATTTTCGATAACAGCATAACGCTTTCTACTCTTCAACTGTTCTTTTTTATAACCACAAATGACAGTCAGGTCGAATAGGCCAGCCGCCGTAATCGCGGAACGTTGCCAGTTCAACAAGGTTTTGCCACAAAGTGAAACCAGACACTTGGGTGCATCATCCGTCAGTGTCTGCATTCGCGAGCCTCGACCCGCTGCCAGAATAATAGATCTCATGGAAAATACCCAGCCGCTCTGCTAACTGGTAAACCAAAGGTTTGACGCACAAGCATTCGGTCATACTCACGAAACGGCCTATGCCGCTCCGGATGCCATTGTACCGCTGTAAACGGAAACCTCAGCACTGTTATCGCTTCAACCATATAATCCTCGGATAGTGCAATGGGCCTGCATTGCTCGGCCAGCCCTGCCATTTGGATACCAAAATGATGATAGGAATTAACGCAAACCGTTTCTCCAACAAAATCAGCGACAGGCATGCAGGTATTGAACCGTATACTGTGTGTAGCCGAGACATGATCGACTGCATTGCTCGAACTGACATTACCACCAAAATAGTGGTTTAAAACATGCAGTCCGCGGCATATACCAAAAACGGGCATTTGGTTGGCACACGCATAATCCAAGATAACGGTTTCGGTATTGTCCCGTTCAGCGATACTGCCAACGTCATTACCACCCGTTAAAATAAAACCATCTAACTGCCATTGTTGAATAAATTTAACAACATCCGTGCCAATGTTGGGAATAGCCAGCCACGGTGATTCCGGTAACCCAAAGTGCATAAATTCCGCCCAGTCGTGGGACAACGCATCGCGAAACTCCTGATAACCCGTTGCAGAATCTATTCTTGTGCTTAACCCAATCCGCATGGTAGTGTTTATCTTTTCGTCTAACACGCTCGTTTGCCGTTAATGGTTTACACCAAATGTTGATTGCAATACATTGGTCTTAATATTTTTGCACTACAATCCAATTCCACCTGCCCTGCCACCATCAGTCGATCAAACAGTTGCTCACCACAACCAATCGCCGCGGGTAAACCAAATTCAGCACAACGAATAGCCATATGGGAATTCACGCCACCATACTTAGTAATTAAACCTTTAATAGGTTTACTGAAAATCCAATCAAAACCTGGGTCTGCATTTTCAATACAGATAAATTTATCATAAAGATCAATACGCCCGGTTGATTGAGGATATAAAACAACAATACGGCCTTCTTGCTTCCCTTTACCGATAAAATTAGGCGCGCTGCGTTGAACCGGTACAACATGAATGTCACAGATATCCCGTATAAGGTAACCTGGTTTCACAGCATTGGTGGTCGCCATCAAATCGCGTCCTCGATCCACTCGTTCAGAAAGATAATGTTCACTGTCAGTCGGCAACGACGTAAATAAGGTATCGAGTAAAAAATCCACCGGCAAATACGACACATCATCCCGGCTTAAATTAAAACCACGCCCCCAGCAAGCCATCCACTCCAGTGCATCCGATAAGTTGCGAGTAAAAACGAATTTTCCGTACTCTCGTCCTACAATGGCTCGCCGCATATACTCAATCAGAGAGTCAGCATCAATCTGTCGAAAACCGCCGTCAATCAGTAAACGGTTCAGGTCATAACGTTCGCGCCGGGTTAAACAAAAAAGTTCCACGTTATCGGGATACGATCGACAGGGAGGATCTGTAAAAAAATCATCTCGATCAGCGTATCGCAACGACATAATGTCGTATGTGCCGGGACGCAAATGGCCAAATCGTTCGATAAAGCGTTTACTGTCTGATATGCCATCACATACTGCGCGCATATTGCTAGCCAGTTCGCCTGAAACCGTTTGTATAGAATACTTAAAGGCGGCAGCCCGCTCTTCACTGATGGCACCTTTGCAGACGGCTGATCGCAGCAAGCTCTCGGCAACAAAACCATGCCTGGCCAATATCGCAAAAGCCAATGTACCCTGCTTATTGCATTCATCCAGCAATAAGCGAATTTGTACCAAGCATTGCATAGGACTGGGGGTTTCGCTCACATCAAAATGCAAACAACGCTGACCTTGTTTTTTTGCCAGGTTCGTAATGCATTGCTCTGCCACGGATAAACTTTTATCGCCGCGCAAATCCACAATATTATTTGTTAAAAAATGCAAACTGGATTTGTATTCATCAAACTCTCCATCAGTCAGCACACCATGATAACGCTGCTTAAAATCGTCATCGACATTAAAATCCGCTATGGTTTGCACGATTTCAAATTCAATTTTATCGTGCAATTCAGGCTGCTGATCAATACGCCGCAACCAGGCATTGACCATTTTCCTAGCAGTGGTATTGGACAACCCCTGCGGTAAAAACGAGTTAAAGCTATTTCTCACATCAATATAGGGTCGCCCACATAACAGCACCATCAATTCTTCAGCCGCGATACTCCGATACCCCATTGCGTGTCTTGCTTCCCGCCAAGTGCTTTGGGTGATCAACTTACGGTATAAAGAGACGGCCAGTGGCCGTGGGCACGTACCAATAATCTCTGCCGGGTTCCAGTCAGGCATAATACCCAATGTGGTCTTGTCACCCACAATACCATCGCGCGGTTGTGACAATGCATGATAATAGTTTTCCAACTGATTGATGGTTCGTACCACTTTTTTTGACACATGGTGGTCCCAATGGTGATGGCTTGCGATAGCCCTGGCCTGGAATAAGCAAACCGAATTGTCGTGACGTAAACCAAACTCTACATCCAGTGGTATCGAACCACTGACGCTTTCAATTTCCTGTGTAAATTCCAGAATTTTACGAATTCGTGCGGATTCAATATAGGCTGGATTACAGCCATGATAAATCATCACTGTTTTATTCGCACCAGTCCCCCCGGTAATTGAATCGGTGCGCCCACTCTCATCATCGTAATTAATTACATAATACGGCGAGCCGTCGTCAAGATTATGCGTCATCACCACACCACTTACCGCAATATCGGTTGGCATCTGTTGAATTAACACCTGATCATGGGGGTTACCCAAATAAGCGGCAATTACAGTGTCAATGGCTTGACGAATTGACACAGGATTTTGGCTGTCAACCCCCAAAACACTGTGGTAGGCTCCCGCCATCGAGAAATGCGCGCCATCTTCACCTTGCGCACTGCTACGCACCGCAATTAACCCATCGAAATCAGCTTGGATATGACGAATAATCGACGCCATATTGTTGCACCAATCGCTTGTTGTAAAATAAAAAAGCGCCGGAACAGTCGCAACATGCAATAGCGACGATAAACGCTCCAATGTCTCTGCTTTTGTACCAAATCTAAATATTGATGCGAACGTCATAGATAGTTCTTTTGTAGCAGTAGGAACTAATTCACAGCATATTTTATTCCAAGGGATAATGGGGCATTTTTCAATTCTTAGGCGTGCACGCCCCTTATAAACTATGCATTACGCTCACATAGCTGAAAAATTAACGGCGGAACAATATATCCCCATCGCATTGAGGATATTGTGGCGGATTTCAATTTTCCTTAACACTTTAATCGCAAGCGCCACACGAGGATGTGTTTCATAGTTTTGAGATTTTTATAACGGCTCTGTTATTATGGTGATATGATTAAGGGCATTAAATGCGTGCTTGTTTGCCTGATCACGGTTATCACCGACGGCAATAACCATTGCAGCCCAGCTGTCTGCGTCAATGGGGGTATCGACAATATCACCCACTTTCGCTTTTATGATCACCGCTTCAACGCATAACAAGTCACGCGCCAGATTAACGCCAGAAATTTCAGTTATACGCCCTGGTTCGGCAAACAAATAACGTTGTGAAACAGCCCTCATGAATTTTGCGCGTAATGCTTTAAGATCAATGGGGTCGCCCAGCGCTTGCTGGATCACCAACTTCCCCGCATTGACCCCCGTGCTGAGCGGTATTTGGTGAGTGCCAAAATAACCCCCATTTAACCCTGTGGTTATCCCAACAAGGTAAGGTTCTAGTTGGTTAACAACAAAATCACCCTTAATAACACCGTTCATGATGCCAAGACTGGCCGCTGCGGTTTTAATTTGAGTACTAATTTTATCCTGTACATTATCGGGCAAAAAGCTTGGCAGATTGCCCCCGTTTTCAATAATATAGGGTGAAAAATGCGTAAGGTATTCGTAATTTCGATCACAGTAACAAGGCGTATAAACGTCGCCATCAACAAGCAGTGATTCCGCACTAACTTGTTGACCAGCAATAAACTTTTCAACCACAACATTGCCGTTTAGGGAATGCCGCATGCAATGCTTAAACGCCCATTCAAGATCAACACCTTTTGTTAAACGTAAAACACGACACGCATTGCTTTGTTTCGCCGCCCGTAGAATGAGTGGTAACCCTTGTGCGGCAACAATTTCCTCTAACTGCTTGCTGTCGTTTACCCGCGAATACCAAGGGAGACGTAACTGAGCTTTGGCAAGGCATTGGTTTGTTGCCAACTTGTCGGCGACTAACTCTGCTGACGCAACGCTAATACCTGGCAACGTCAATAACTCAGCAATATGTGCAACAGCTACTGACGCTTGCATAGAAAAACTGAGAACAGCGTTGATTGCTCGAATATTGTTATTATAGTGTTCAATGGCATGCAGCGTTTCATCTATTTTTTGTGTATCAACGTGAATAAAATCATCCGCAAATTTGACAGCAACTGCTGTTGGGTTGTTGTCAGACACTACAACAAATAAACCCATTTTTTTTGCTAATTGAATACCCGGGACAGCTTCTGCTCCACCACAAAGGATTAATAATGTCCTGTTCATGTGCTCACTTAACCTGCTTAATTTTTTTACTGGTCTGGTATGTTGACTAAAAGCGGTGTTAGCGTTTTAATTTTCATCAATAAAAATAAATGCTACATCTTTTGTGCCACCACAATCATCATATCTAATAACCCGTATATCTAATAACCAGTGTGTCGATTATAAATTTTTAACCACAATGTTATTTAAAACCCCACACCTACCTGGCAATAGACACATTGTCAGCGATAAAGTTTATTGCTAATCAATTATCAGCTAACCGTACAGTAAATCACCGATACCGGATGTTGGTATTTCATACTGGAGAAGGTCCGCCAAATAAGCGAAGTCGCCACGGCTTTGCGCCGCAAACACGGTTTCCAGTAGTTGGTTATCATGTTGTTGGTATAAATTTTTGGAATGCGCCAATAAAGGCAATAAATGGTCTGCAAATTTCATTAAGTTGTCATTTCCGAGCGGCTCCATACCCAACCGGAAACAACGAATGGCTTCACCGATATGATGACGACAACGTTGCAAGTATACTGTTGACTGTGATTCATCCATTCTTATAACGCGTCCCTTTAATAACAGCACCTTGACGACTCATGTTAATAAAATTTATTGTTTTATGATTGGCGATGTACCGCTCAAGATCATGCAAATAAGCGAGCATATTGGGCCTGGAAGGCACTAAATGACCATAACCATTCATTACTTGACTGGAACACACCGTCTCGTTCATCCGCTCAGCACCACTGACGCCATCGACATGAGAAACACCATTTGGAAATGAAAAATCGACACCAAAAAAATAAATATTTTTACTGCCCATTTTCACGGCCAAGTCCACGGCAGGATGAACAACCGTACCGGATGAATAAAGCTGCGTTCTTGGCAATTGTCTCGCCACTTCCTGATAAATTGAACTACTGGACGAATAAGCCACATAACGTGGCCCCGGCCATTTTAGCAACGCTTCCTTATAGACAACGGGGAAATAGACCAATGGTATGTTCGTGTATTGGCTTTCATCATCCGCGTAAACACTGTCGTTTGAATCAATGTTTGTTTTAGGAACACCACCAAAATCAAAATACCGGACAATGGTTTCCAGCGCGCAATCAATACTCACCACCACATCTGGCGTAATGCCCGCTCGCCTTAGCACCGACAAGGCTGCATCCACGACAATCAACACACTCGCTTTTCCTCTGATTTTTTTAATCACCGCAAGATTGTCCGTCAAGCTAGGACCCGCAGCGATAACAAAGGCCTCCAATTCCGGCACCGATGCGTATCGATCAAATAAAACCGCTACATCGTTATCATTTTTTATAAAGTTAATATTTTCGTTTAAATTAATAATATGATTTTTATTTTCATGATGTTTTTTGTTTATAAAGGGTGTATTAAGCTCAAGTACAATTTCGTCTCTTAACCACATCGACACAGTGTCACACAATTTAAGACACGCGGGTACCGTGCAAAAAGGAACTTGCAATTGTTCAATATCATCCGGCACGTATAAAGTCACCCTTGGGTCTGATAACCAATCACGCTGGTCAAAATACTGAATACTGGCCAAGCACACCGACAAAGACATCAGCACCACATTTATTTCCTGTAGGCCAGTGTTTTTTACTATATATCGAGGCAAATCCCCCACCCCAACGCCATAGAGCCAAACACTGGAGGCGGTATCCGGTAATAAAGCGGCCTGAACCCGTACTTCTTCGTCACGATCATAACAACTGCTAATGTGTATAGCGTTAATACACAGGGTTGATTGCTTCGTATTGGTAATGTATTCAATACTTGAGGAAGCAACCGGGGTGCTTAAGTATGCCAATACGTTGGGCCAGCGGCGGGCAATAATGTCCATATTCACTGCCCTGTAGTCCCCGGAATCCGGTAACGCCGAATCGATGTAGTTTACTGCACAGCTCAGGGGATAATGCATGTCATTCTTAATGGTCATAATTGCTGGTCGTAGTTACTGGACATAATTGCTGAGTATAAATCGGGTATCGTCATCAAGCCTTGAGAATTCGATGCGTTATTGTCTGTAAATTTACACTTCACCTTAAGCGTCAGGACAAAATGACCAAGGGTCTGTAAGCCGGATATCGTTTCGTCTTCAAGGCACGGCAATGGACGTACCCCAAGGGCACATCTTTCGGGGCGCATACTCATTATCTGTCATCTTTCTCCACCACGCCGAAGACGCAAGGATAGACAAGCAAAATATTCAACTTATTTCTTTACAGGCCCAAGGTGATAAGCTGTATTCAAACCTTGGTAAACGCCCCCCTGGCCGGAATGTCTCGTCGATTTCGCACAAAGAAAATATCACTCTTGTTAACATTGATGGAGTCACTTTTTGATGGTAAAGCATCGCAAATACAGCACACTGAGCTGCGTCCCAGGTAATGGACAGTTTTTTTGTATCATCACCGACAACCAACTCGCCATGCGGCAACCCCAACCCGGTAGTACAGGATACAAGACTGGACGCCGGACGATCGTGTCTACAATTATCATTCAATGCAAAAACATCGCTTTTTTTACCACCCATCTTTGCTGCTATGGACAAGGAACCGGTAAATGCTTCAGGTAACAATGTGATGGTACCTGCGCGTATCGTGCCTAAAGGTCGCTCCCAACCCGGAAAATCGATACTCACGGTCAACCGTTCAGCATCATGTGAAAGACGAAACTCTTTCACTATATCGCCCAGATCTGTTGGAATCCGAGAGCGGATAATCAGTTCATTATCACGCAAAAACAATGCCGGATTTACTGCTTCAAGGTCAGTAATTCGCCGATGAGCACCGATTAAATCAACAACAACCGCCCCAGAATAAAAATCAGCACCATGCTCAATGGATTTAAAATAACCATGCTGTAAGGTTCCCAATACGGGGACAAAGCCATGGGCACTATAGGCCAATGATTCAATCGCGATGCCACGACGTAAATTAAGTGTCATTTTAACTTTTTCTGTCGTAATCAATAAAAGCCTCTCTTCTTCGCCAACCTCCAGCCTGAAACCCGCCGCCTTAACTCCCGCATCATCGACACCAAGGCCAGATACCATTATTAACGGGTTCACGGGTGCTTGAACCTGCGGTGTAGCAACAGCAACACAAGCATCCTCACGTAAGACCGCTATTTCAGCACAGACTTGTCGCCAACGGTCATCAGTAATGTGAGTCCTGAAATCGCTGCTCCAGCAATAGCATAAACGTCGCCATAAATGCCTTGTTTGCGGCAATGGTCTGTTAACGATTGCCTGGTAAATTTTGTGACATTGAGTATTAAGCCATAGATCATTGTGACCCGTGATCGCCCAGCGACTGATGTTATATTTAAGTTGTTTTTTAACGGGTACGGGGTAATGCGCCGAATTTAGAATGACAGGTTCTTGATCGTCTGAGAACTGAGTTTGCAATAAGTCCGTCGGACGTTTGAAACGTACTCCGGAATCGCGCAATTGGTTTAATAAAACATGAATTCGTTGCCATTCAAGCCGCGCTTTTAGAACAGGCTCAGTGGTGAACCGCCCTGGTCGATAATCAAATATTTCGGCATCGTTACAATAAATGGGGACTGCGGCACAACTGGCTTCAGCTCGCCGCCAAAAATAATCCAGATACTGGCTAAGGGATATATCACCGTGGGCGTAACGCTGAAACTTCTGAAACAGTATTGAGTCAGACCACAACACAGGCAAGCTGTTGCCATCAAGCCCATTAGCGAATAATGGCATGGACTCCAGATCACTACTATCCCGCCCCAACGCCAAGCACACATTATCCCGGTCCATAATAATACCGTGGTATCCTGCTTCTTTATAAACGCCCACCATACCAGAGGAATAAGCCATTTCGTTTAGCAATGCAATTTTCGGCGTTATCGCAAGGATATTATGGTAATCCTCAATGCCATAGCGCTGATTGCAGTAATTCACTTCATAAGGCACCAGTGGGCCAATGATCTGGCAATAACCGCTGCCAATTAACTCGCACTTTTTTGCCTTTAACTGTTTTTTTAAACACGTAACCCAGGATGGGTCCAAACGTTGAATCTCCTGAAGAGTCCAACTGGTCATTTCAATGCCAAGAGGAATAGCAAGCTCCTCCGCTAACCGCAATAGTGGCCAATAACAATGATTAATCACCGCCGTTCTGCGGTTCGCCGCAATGGAAGAATAAGCAAGATTGAGATGAAAAATGATAAAGGCGCTTGGCATCTTGATACTATAATAAGTAAGATAGGCGTGAGTTATTGCCTAACTCAAGCCACGGTTTCAAGCCACTATTGTCTCAATAGATACCAATGTAACCACCTGATTTGCACGGGCCACGGCTTCCTCCCTATCCTTTCCAGTAGTAATAACAAACCCTGCCCGGCAGGTGTGATCGCTAACAGGCGCCACCACATCGCCTGTTTTTAAAAAAAAATCCAAGCGATGCACCCAGGCTGGCACGCCAAGCTTCTCCACATTTTGAATTGCCTTAACACGCCCAGGTGAAGGAAAAAAATAACGAATTGCAACGCCCTGTTGATGATGCGGTGTTAACGCCTGCAAATCCACCGCGTCCCCCAATGCCAGTCGAATAGCCGCATCAATGATATTAACCCCCGTTGCCAGTGGAATTTGATCGCTGGACATCCAACCACCGGACAATCTCGCCGCAATTTCTATCACCATCGGCCCTTGCGCTGTTAACACTAAATCACCTTTGGCAATGCCGTTGTTAATACCCATCACCTCGGCAGCCCGTTCTGCCAGGCGAATCATGCTGCGCTGATCAACCGCACTCAAGGAGGTGCCTTGTTGCCCGCCATTTTCGATGACATAGGGTGTAAAACGTTCAAGGTACTCGTAATTTCGATCAATAAAACCCAAGGTTATTGCCTTATTATCCACAATGATCGTTTCAGTACTCACCTGAGGTCCTTCAACATAGTGTTCGACCATCACTCTGCCGGTGGGGGAACAAGCTTGGGCATGTTGGAACGCCCACGGTAGATTAATGCCATCCTGCAAACGCAATACACCGCGCGCACCACGGCTGTCCACTGGTTTAAGAATTAGAAGTTTGTCATGTTGAGCAACAACGTGCGCCAACTGATCAACGGATTCTATGGCGCTATACCAGGGCACGGGTATGCCCGCTGCAAAAAGGTGTCGTTTCATAGCGAGCTTATCAACTGCCAAAGCCGCTGTCGCTAACGACAAACCCGGCAACCCCAATGTATTGGCGATATGAGCCACCGTTAAGGGCACATCCGCTGCCATACAAATGACACCATCAATGCGACGCACCTTATTATGGTATTCATTGGCTACCGCCACACTACGGTCGATATCATAGGTACTCACCAGCAACGTGTCGTCCGCATCGCGAAACCCAGGACAGTCCGCATCATAATCGCTGACCACCACATGCAGACCCATTGCCTTGGCGCGCCGAATACCCGGTACGGCTTCGGCACCACCACTGAGTATCAGTAACGTTTTTTGCGTTGGCCGTACGCTATCAGGCATTATTTGTCATAGGGCCACATGCAATCCAGGGTTTGACCCGACAACAACATTGGAACGATATCTTCTGTTTCATCCACGATGCAATGCACTAACACAGGTCCGTTGTGCGCCAATGCCTGTCTAAGGCCAGACTTTACCTCCGACGACTGCGTAATGCTCAAAACCGCCAAGCCATAAGCCTTGGCAATCGATGCAAAATCCGGGTTCCACTTACAACCAGTGGTTGGGTCGTCCTGCCAGTTAAGCTGTTGGAATTGGGACACAATGCCCAGGCGATGGTTATCGATAACGATAATTTTTATCGGCAACTGATATTCAACCACGGAAGCGAGTTCCTGAATATTAAGCTGTAATGAACCATCCCCCACAATACATAACACCAATGCACTGGGATCATAAATTTGCGCGCCTATCGCACTCGGTAAATCATATCCCATGGCACCATGCCCTCCCGAGGTTAATAGTCGCCGTTTCGGAAAATCAAAGTCGAAATGACGAGCCACCCAATGTTGATGTGAACCAACACCCGTTACGCACACAACATTCCGGCCGTGTGATATCGTGCTTAAGCACTCAACCACATACTGCGGTTTAATCGCGCTTTTTTTTGCATAACGCTGTTCATAACTCAGTTTATAATCCCGCCGCCATTGGTTTATCTGCTCTCGCCAATCAGACCAGTCGGGCAGGCATTGGTTCTGCAACTGAGAATGCAAAATAGTTAATGAAGCCTTAGCATCGGCATTGATAAATAGGTCAGTACGAATACGGCTACCCTCGATTTCAGCCGCATCCAGATCAAGCCGTACAATTTTACCATCAGGCACAAAATCGTCGTAACAATTCCCAGTTTGGCGAACATCAAGACGGGATCCCACCGCAATCACCAAATCCGCCTGTTGAATTGCTTTACCCGCGACCTGATTCCCTGTATGGCCATGAAACCCCAACGACAAACCGGACTCAGTAGGCATTGCACCTAAACCCAGTAAGCTATGAGACACGGGAATTTCATGCTGCCGCACGATACGCCGCAACTCGGTATGGGCGAGTGATAACAGTACACCCTGCCCGGCGATGATCACGGGCCGCTGCGCCGTCATCAACCAGGAAACCAACTGTTTTAGTTGCGTACTATCGGGTTGCATCAGCGTCGTCGATGGGAAACGATTACCGTAATGATTGCTGTAGCAACTAACGTGCTGATTTGATACTCCGGCATCTGTATTCAGAATAACTTGCGCACGTTGCACATCCATGGGTAAATCCACAACCACCGGGCCAGGGCGACCACTCCCGGCAAGTGTGTAAGCCTGAGCAACAGTTTGCCGCAATGTGCTGGTTTCCTCTACTAGAAACTGCGCCTTGGTCACTGAACGTAACAGTGCAACAGTATCCACCTCTTGAAAACCACGCTGGCGCAGAGGAAGGTCGCGGCAAAGATCAGTCGTCCCCACTTGCCCCGTCAATAACAGTAACGGCGTGGAATCATAGTAGGCATCAGCTATTGATGTAATGACATTGGTAACCCCAGGCCCTGAAGTCACCACGACCACCTGAGGCTGGCCACTCAGCCGCGCAGCAGCCAATGCGGCATAAGCCGCACCCTGTTCATGACGCGCACAAAACAAGTCAATACTCCGTTGTTTAGCACTATGCAACACTGGTGCAATCGTGCCACCAGGAAAAAGATACAGACGCTTAATACCTCTCGCCACTAATGCATCAACTATAAGGTCAGCGCCGTTCATGGATATTTACTACTGCTTCTGTTAATAAGTATTAGGCTGATCATATAACGAAATAATACGTTGTTGCGCCACTTTTCGTTGTTGCAACTGTTGCACGATTTGACGCTGCCCACCAAAACTTGAAATAACGATAGGTTCCTTACCAAGACGCCATATTTTCTCAGGAATCGAGTCGGGTGCCAACACGGGGATACCATGAAATGTTGTACCTTGTTTCAACGGATCGCTATCAACAATCAAAAACCGGCGCTTGTTACGGAAAATACAGCTCAGATGGCAAAGGTATTCAGTGTGTTGCCCAGCACCCCAGATGATTATGTCAACTGTTTTTGCTAAGCGAGCATGCAATGCTGACAATACTGTGTCAACCCGTTCAACATTGCAACGCCACTGTTTTAAGTAATGACGTGTTGCTATCTCATCAATTTGCCGTTCCTTATACGACATCGCTCCGTCACCCCGGCAGCTACTGGCAACCGCCAGAATGCGATAACCATTATACCCCGCTATATCGTCACTGAATTTCAATTGCCAGCCACAACCGCGCAACATGGCATGTAAACTGGCTTTGCTAAAATGGCTCAGGTGTTGGATGGTATAGAAACCCACTATGTCTTTGTCCTGCTCGACTGTAGCCCGGTCAATCACCGGCACTTCAACAATTAACCAGGTGTTGTCATGACACTGCGTGCGTAAGGCCGTTAAGGTATTTTGAGGGTTTGGTAAATGCTCAAGCACATGAAACAAAGTGATAATGTCTACCTCGGGTATCGACAACACATCTGTGAAATCTGCGCTTCTGAAACAAATATCGGTGTTTTCTTGCTGTGCATGGTCGATGCAAGCCGCATCAATATCGATACCATAGCGCTGCACATCGCTAGGTAACGCTTTTAAAAATGCACCCGAACCGCAACCGATATCCAGCACTGACTCGCCGTTCGGAATATGCTGCTGTAACCAGTTTGCCTGTTCATGGCTACGCCCTTCACTTTGGCCATAACTTTTTCCGGCCTTCTCAAACAATCGAGCAAAACCCTCAGGGGTATAACAAGGATTCGTGTAAACAAAACCACAACCCCCACAAGCCACAATATGGTGAGCAACGCGGTTTTTACCGCCAAGATCACCGTAGAACTGAAAGTCGTCAAAGCACAATAATTCTTCGTGCAGTGGTAGTGCCGCCCCTGATTTTAACGCCGTTTGCGAGGCGTCGAAACACATTGGACATGGGCGGTCATACTGTAATGCAACCTCGCTGGTTCGGCTCGGCAAACGCCGATAGCGCATCCATGGTAGGTCGTCAACGGTTAGTGGCACAGCGAGTGGTACAGTAATAGTGGCATATCCTCAGAAGTAAAATGCTAGAAACAGTAGAATGTTATTTTTCATGGTTTAAATAGAAATAATCCGATCAAAAAATAGTTAAGGTAAAACCCAGAAAACTTCTGCCCTTGTCTGTTCTTATGCCATGTATAACCCGCCATTGACATTGAGAGTCTGGCCTGTCATATAAGCGGCTTGATCGGAAGCAAGAAAAGCCACCGCAGCGGCAACATCGTCAACGGAACCTGGTCTGGCAAGCACAATTTGTTTCGATATTTTAGCCTGCCCTGCCTCCGATGCAATCTCCTGGGCTGTCATTTCTGTCTCTATTAAACCCGGTGCAACACAATTTACCCGAACACCTACCGCAACACCAACACGCGCCAATGATTTAGTCAACGCAATCACTGCGGCCTTGCTTGCGGCATAATGCACCCCTAGCGTGCCACCCAATTGCCCGCCGCTTGATGCAATATTCACAATACTGGCACCCTTGCAAGACATTTTAGGCATTATTTCCTGAGCACAAATAAACACACTTTTCAAATTAACGGCCATCATCTGATCCCAATCCTGATCCGAAATAGTGGCAAAAGGCTTCTGCTGCAATATGCCCGCATTATTAATCAGGGTTTGAATGGTTTTCGATTCAGCTTCCAACATAACCAAGGCTTGTTGCACGGCAGAACGCTGACTAACGTCGACCTGCCGAAGATGAATCGTAGCCCCCAATGCACGTAATGCTTGCAATGCCACTTCAGCACCTACCTGGCGGGAACGATACCAAAGCTCCAACGCAAAGCCTTTTTCTGCCAACACTTTTGCCGTAGCAAAGCCTATTCCCCGGGTCCCGCCCGTAATAATCACCCAGCGACGCTGTTGCACACACTGCGACATTGACAAATTGTTGCAACCTTTAATTTAAATGGATTAATGTCAAATGTGTACGTTTAAACCCAATCATTTCAATATAAACTCAGCATATTCGGGTTAAGACCCTACATAACATGTTAAGGTTAGCTTTTTTGCTACATCATTTTTCGCCCAATGCACTATCTGATCTAATGCAATAATAGCGCAATGGCTTAATTTTAGTAGAACATTATCAATAATCTCAATTATTCGTCGCAACCGTTATATTCATTCGGTTAAAAAACATTATAAAAAAATAACCGGTTTTTTCTTACTTATTGGCGACGGAATTATCGGAATTATAGAAGCAATCGCAAATAATGCTTGGATTTAAGAAGAAAGTGATAGGATTCGAACAACCCTACCAGAACATGCAACTCTTCTCTTGATGCTAGCCACGGTGCTGGGCAACCTTAACTTTAAACCTAAATTAATCAATTGAATCTACTGCGCTCTAGTCGCTCTCGCTACGATTCAACTGATTAATTTAGGTTAAACAGACCAATAATAGCCCCTTCGAGAACAGCCCTTGTCCATGTTACACTTGCGCCACTATGTATCTTGACTCCTTCATCACATCTGCCTTACTCATTCTAATTGCCACTTCGATTGCAGTGACAATATTCAAATATTTGCACCTCGGTTCGGTGTTGGGGTTATTAGTCGCCGGAATTATTGTTGGACCCTATTCGCCCGGCCCAATCGCCACCGAACACGTTGAGGACGTGCGACACGTTACGGAATTAGGGGTAGTATTATTGTTGTTTTTGATCGGTATCGAGATGAAACCCAGCCGTTTGTGGGCCATGCGCCGCAATGTGTTTGGTCTTGGCTCCTTGCAGATCCTTTTATCAGGCCTGGCCATCGGTATTTATTTTATGGCCTATCAACAACGCTGGGAAGTTGCACTGTTAATCGGCCTGACCTTTGCGCTGTCCTCAACCGCCTTTGTTCTGCAACTTTTACAGGAACGAGGTGAAATTGCCAGCAAACATGGCACAACAGCCTTTTCGGTTTTATTAATGCAGGATATGGCCATTGTACCCTTGCTCGCGATTGTACCGCTAATGTCAGTCGCAAGCACTATGCCGGACACTGTCCCCCGCTGGGAACAAGTCATTACGATTATTGGTGCGCTTGCGCTGTTAATCACTGTTGGCCGCTATGTAATCCCATTTGCCTTGCACCTGCTTGCCCGCCAACGAAACAAAGAAGGTTTTCTGCTGGTAGTGATCCTGGCGGTAATCTTTGCTGCTTGGGCCATGCACTTGGCTGGCGCCTCCATGGCACTGGGCACCTTTATTATGGGGGTTTCTCTATCCGGCTGCCGCTATCGCCATCAAATTCAAGCATCCATAGAACCCTTTAAAGGCATTTTAATGGGGCTTTTTTTTGTAGCGGTGGGCATGTCGATCGACTTTCGTTCTCTCGCTGTTGAAATAACACTGTTTGCACAACACACTGCGGTGATTATTTTCTTGAAAGTGATTATTCTTTTTGCGCTGATCCGAGCCTTCGGTTATTCGCGCAACATCGCAACCAAAGTCTCGCTACTGCTCGCCCAAGGCGGGGAATTTGGTTTCGTTTTATTTGGCTCGGCTTTGGCCTTGCAGGTAATTGATAATTCAACTTTTATTCATGCGATTGGTATCATTTCAGTGAGCATGCTGCTCACCCCGGTCATGGTGCATCTGGCCAACTGGTTGACCCGTAACATGCCCCAACATGATGAAGAACCGGGCGAACATTTCGAGGACTCCAGTCACAGCACGCCATCCGGCAAGGTAATTATCGGTGGTTATGGCCGGGTCGGTCATGCAATAGCAGTATTACTACACAGCAGTGGTGTACCCTTTGTTGCCTTCGACACTGACCCTAAATTGGTTAAACGAGGTCAAGATGACGGCTTTCCTGTCTACTATGGTGACATCGGCGATCTGAACCTGCTTACCACAGCACATGCAGAACATGCTCTGTTGGTTATTCTGACCATCGACCATGAACTGACTGCGGAACGCGCCGTGTCACACATCCGCAACAGCTTCCCAACCATCCCGGTCATTGCCCGTGCCCGCGATTTAGCTGCTGTGAGCCGCTTAATGGAGGCTGGCGCCACCCACGCCTACCCTGAAACTGTCGAGAGCAGTCTCCGCCTCGGCGCCCTGGCGTTGCAAATACTCAACATACCTCAAGACAATGTTGACCTGTTAATGCAAGGGGTTCGTTCCGATAACTACAAACTGGTTGAAAAGGACTAGTGCCGCATCCTTTGAAGCCGTTTAACCTGTGCCCTCAAATTTCCTCAGCTCTTCCTGTAGTGTAGGCTTGCCATTTCCGCGAAACGCCTGACCTTCATCTGCCTGGTGTTCCTTTACCCAGCGCCCCAGCATGTTAGCATTGATGTCCAGGCTTCTGGCTCTCTGTTCGGCTGTAATCCTGTTCAAGCACCAGTTGATAGCGACCCGAAAGCAGAATGAGTATTTGTCGTTGACCAATTGAACACTCATAAATCCGAAAATTTAGTATTGCTTGTGACCTTACTATGTGATTTTATTGATATCGATTTGGGCGCCAAAGGACGAAGCGGTGTATTGAAAAATATGGAAACACGTCAACAGTTTCTGACGCACTCGACTCACCATATTCGGTTTATTTATATGCCTAAAACTACCGAATTGAAAGGGAAGTTACAAGCATAGGGAGAGAATTTAAAGGATGAGCTACTAGGAGCACACTACAAATATCCCAACGGTAAAGCGGTGCTTTCAACAACACGACGCATGACAAAGCTGGAATGCACACCGCTCACCCCTTTGATCCGAGTAATTTTGTTTAATAAAAACGTCTGATAATGGTCCATATCCGGCACCACTATCTTCAACAGATAATCGGCATCCTGGCCGGTGATAAGGTAACACGCCTGTACTTCCGGGCAGCACTGTATTTCTGACTCAAAGACATCAAAACGTTCCGGTGTGTGCCGGTCCATACTAATTTGAATGAATGCTGTCAGAGTAAAGCCGAGTTTACGGCGGTTAAGGAGCGTTACCCGCCGCTCAATAACACCACTATCCTCCAATTGTTTCACTCGTCGCAAGCACGGTGAAGACGAGAGCCCGATACGTTCAGCCAGCGCTTGATTACTAAGCCCCCCATCCCGTTGCAGCGCTTCAAGAATACGACGATCAAATTTATCGAATTTTGATGCCTCAGACATAATAGCCTCATCCATTGAAATATTTCACTAATAAATGATAATTTTTAGCAATTATACACTATATTAAAGCCATTTCATTAACAAAATAACAAGATAATTCTACCCACTCTGACTTAAACTTGCGATCGGAATCAAACGTTAGAAATTATTATCAGTATTATCAGCAGTCATAGGAGCCAGATATAATGAGGTATGACCATCGCAAATACCGCCCCTTTCCCCCCGTGGGCAATAACAACCGCCGCTGGCCTGACCAGATAATCACTCAAGCACCGCAATGGTGTAGTGTCGATTTACGGGATGGCAACCAAGCACTGGCCAAACCCATGGGTGTTGCGCAAAAAATGCGAATGTTTGAGTTGTTACTGCAACTTGGATTTAAAGAAATTGAAGTGGGCTTTCCCGCTGCATCTAAACCGGACTTTGAATTTGTACGTAAGATAATCGAAGAAAACCGCATTCCTGACGACGTAACCATCCAGGTCCTCACCCAGGCCAGACCTGCGCTGATTCACCAAACCTTTGATGCTTTGCGGGGAGCGCGCCGTGCCATTGTCCATTTATATAATTCCACCTCGCGTGTGCAACGAGAGCAAGTGTTTAAACTTAACCGAGACGGTATTAAATCAATTGCGGTGAGAGGCGCGGAAACGGTAAAAGCCTGTGCTATCACACAAACGGAAACTGACTGGATATTTCAGTATTCGCCGGAAAGTTTTACCGGTACCGAGCTCGACTTCGCGGTGGATATCTGCGATGCCGTCATCAATGTATGGCAACCACAAACAGGGCAAGCCGTAATCATTAATTTGCCTTCTACGGTTGAAATGGCTACTCCCAATATTTTTGCCGACCAAGTGGAGTGCTTTTGTGACCAGGTAAAACAACGCGACAGCATCATAATAAGTGTACATACCCATAATGACCGCGGCTGTGCCGTCGCAGCCGCAGAACTTGCTTTAATGGCCGGGGCAGACCGGGTGGAAGGCACACTTTTAGGCAATGGTGAACGCACGGGCAATGTCGACATTATTACTATGGCAATGAACTTATATTCGCAAGGGATTGATCCAGCCCTTGATTTTTCCCAGATGTCAGAAATCGTAAAGTGTAGTCAAGCATGTACCGATATCGCACTGCACCCTCGCCACCCTTATGCGGGTGAATTAGTCTACACAGCATTTTCCGGCAGCCACCAAGACGCTATCCGAAAGGGGATGAATTATTACAAAGAAGGTGAACCCTGGGAAGTGCCTTACCTCCCCATTGACCCAAGGGATCTCGGTCGACGCTACGAGGAGGTCGTGCGAATCAATAGTCAATCGGGAAAAGCGGGCGTGACCCATGTGCTTGAACGTGATTATGGCATCAGTATTCCGCGCTGGTTACAACAGGACTTCAGCGCAATTGTGCAAACCTGGTCAGAACAAACCCGCAATGAAGTAACACCGGATAAAATCTGGGCACTGTTCTGCGAACACTACGCCTCACCTGTTAGTGAATGGCAAATACAAAGCTACACACTCAAACGTATGGAAGATATTGTACATGCCGATGTTAACATTGGCACACCAAACTCGGTAACACGTTTACACGGTTCCGGCCATGGTGTCATCGAGGCATTGGTTACAGCACTTGCACAACAACGGGGAATCTCGGTGGAAGTAGAAGCATTCAATGAGCATGCACTATCCTGCGGCACCGATGCCGATGCCATGGCGTGCATTCGCGTGCGCGTGGGCGACAAAATTGGCCATGCCGTTGCTTTTACCGAGGACACCGCCTCCGCCACCTTACAAGCGGTGTTAACAGCTGTTGGCAAAGCGATATCAGCTAGCACATCAATCAAGCAAACACGCCTTACCGGCTAAAAAACCAATCACTTTAAGGACTGTGCACATAATAATGCCCCTAATTTGGTGTTCGTTTTGATTCAATTAAAACGAACACCAAAAGTAAGTGCCTGATGCAATCGAAAAAATAGACTCAACATAGCGTTCCCTCGCAACGGCGGCTATTCTCGGACAGGCGCCTAGCGTCAATCACAAAAACGCGAAATAGAGCGACGATTCCTTACGATTTTTTTCCTTTTTCAAGGTTGATCAAAGGATAAACTTTCCCAGCGCATCGGGTCCGTGGGGCCAACACCGTGCTGCACAGCGTTTGTCTCAAGGGTGTTAACAATAAGGCGAGTTCCATCCGGGAGGAAATGTATTCCTGGCGCCACGGCGAGATAATCAATCGTCATCCCTGCGTGGGCACCATCCTCTTTCAGGTGTTCCACCTGAACTATCTCAAACCCCGTCGTTGTCACATTACGAATCCGCAACGCACTTGGTTCCTTACCAGCTGAGGTTGCCAATACCGTCACTACTGGTGGTACATTATATACCTGCTTGAAACTCACTGCGGTAAAACCTGGTGTTATACCAGTATCAGGCAGCATTACCTTACCAGCTTCCATGCGCCAGGTTCCCACTGCATCGCTAAATATTGCCTTAAATGCCTGAGAAAACAACACCAACCCAGCACTTTCAACCCGGTGTCGACGTTCACGATCACGAAATCGGTCTTCATCAACCACCAACCCAACACTACTTTCACTCAGCGAACAACGTCGCAACCAACCGCCACTGGTATCATTATGACTGATTTTATTTGCGAGCACTAAGGGAGCAGTGTTATAACTTCCGGCTAGACTTACGAGGGCACATCCATTATGCCAGCCTTTGATAAAATTATCTGTTGTTCGCGTCTCATAACGAATGGTATTACCCAGACTGTCCTTGAAACTGCCAATTTTATCTGAATCTATCGCCACATACCCAAGTGTTTCAGGAACATTAACAAGCGCTCCAGTTACCTCAGAACGCTCCAACGCCAATTCCGCACCCGAGACAGTGACATTACGCACTGCTGTCGTTAACCACGGCGTGCTTGGCACCCACGGAACAGCTCCTTCCTCATTACGCATAGTTTGGATATCGGCCAATAATACCGGTGGCGTGCTTACCACTGGCAAAGTATTTACTGATGGTGGAAATGGATCAACAGTGATATTCCCGATAATCGAATCTCTCCACCAATGAGCACCACCACCTTTGCCTAGATCCATAAATTTAAAATTGAGCAGATGATCAATGGGTTCGCCAGTATACGTTGGCGTAAGCGTCAACTGCCATTGACCGGCCGCATCCACGTCAAGCCAATTGAACCCACCACCGGCAATCACTACCCCATTATCCTCCAACGACCACATGACAGCGACAGAAGTAAGCGGATAAGTCGTATCGGTTACCGTCGCAGTAATATTAAAAGGGACACCAATAAAAACTTTACAGGGTGCAGTTATTGTATACGTGGTTTGATTAAACTGATCACTCCATGTTTCGATCCAGTTACTGTCTGGCGTAGGGGGAGTAGGACAGGTCTGCGCAAAGACCACAGAGATACCGCCCAGTACCGAATAAAACAAACTCGATAATAGTAATAAAAATTTTAACAGGTTATTTCTTCCATTCATTATATATTATCCTTTGCCGATAATCGTACTTATATACCCATAGCTATACCCATAGCGTTTGAAACGAACAAACCGAAATACGCAATCGTCTAACAATCCTGCCACTTCACAAAATAATAATGTTTCTAATTTGTTTCTGCCCGATACCCCAGACGCCATTACTACTCTTTTATCTGAACATTTCACACCAGCGATTAACAATTAAACCGCAATTTACTTTATTACGTTTTGAGGGTTAAAAATTGTCTGAATCAAGGCCAAACATTGATCAAAGCGACGGTAAATTGTGAACACAGTAAATCGCGAACGATCCACTTTTCTAACAAAACAGAAATTTCACCATCGGATGATGTTAACAAGCTAACTGCAATTTTCATTAAATACAATTTGTTCTCCTACCAGGAAACAGTGAGGAGAAGCAACATTATACAGGTAATCCAGCCATTTTAAATTAGCTTTCCACCGAAATTCACGTTATGCATTAAAATTTAACATTCTTGTCATTTATTACCAAATCCCCTTGTTGGGCATGGACCAAGGAACATGCACATTCTTAATAAAATATGGCTGACTATATTTAATGCAATGTAAATGCTTGATGAGGAAAAAATACCGACATACTGGCAACGAAAACAACGGAAGCGATACAAGCCTTATCTCATCACAGCAATACAACAGTTGCGCTACTGGGTTTAATTTATTAAGCCATTTAACGGATAACCATTACTTTTAAAACATTGCATTAAATCCAGTCAATAAACGTTACTAGCATACCGTAAAGCCCCCGTACTGCTTAGGGATCTTACTACGGACACGTTCCTTAGAAATTTTTACTTTTGAAGTTTAAATAGTACGACAATGTTTTATCGACACCAAAGAAACTAGGATGCCTTGTCAGTGAGTTGCATAAGAGCAGATGTTAGTCGATACTCGTTAGGTGAGTGCACTGTCGCTTGCTGCAGCACTAAAGTTGCCGCTTCATCACGCCCGCAAGACAAATAAAAGTCACTAAGATTCAACACGGCATCAATACAGGTAGGATCGCATTTTATTGCACGAAGAAAGTATTCTTCAGCGCGAACACCTTTATAAGCATGAAAAAACGAAACACCAGCCCGAATCAATAATTCGATATTTTCCGGTTCTTGACGAACTGCTTCCTCAAACTCACCAGCGGCAAGATCATATTTTCCTACTTCCTGATAAACTGTCCCTAACGCATGGCGTGCAACTGTAAGATTGGGGGCGAGCCGTTTAACTTCTTCTAATGTTGCTTCAGCATTTGCGAA
>JAADGF010000008.1 GCA_013152545.1 Gammaproteobacteria bacterium | reverse complement strand
ATACCGATAAAGTCGGTGTCGGTCGCCGTTTCCTGTTTCGCCAGAACATATTTAGAGTTGAAAACATTCAGCCCCTTGTTCTCCATCGCGCCCATGTTGAAATCATCAACCGCGACAATGTTGTAAACATCCAGATCATATTCACGGCCATAAGTGTCCTCATCCCACTGCATCGATTTTTTCAATGAGACCATGGCGTGGTCGCATTTGTCGATATTGTGATGCTGCACATAAATACGGCACAACACATCGCGGCCAGTCTTTGTCGTGTAATGATCTTCGATAAAACCCAGGTCGCCAGCGACCAGAGCAAACAGGTAGCAGGGTTTTTTAAACGGGTCACGCCACTTCGCCCAGTGCCGGCCATCATCAAATTCACCGGCATCTTCAGGGTTACCGTTTGAAAGCAACACCGGATACTTTTCCTTATCCGCGATAATCGTAGTGGTAAACAACGCCATCACATCCGGTCGGTCAAGAAAATACGTGATCTTGCGGAAGCCTTCGGCCTCACATTGCGTGCAATAATTGCCGCTGGATTTATACAGACCTTCCAGCGAAAAATTCTGCTGCGGTTTGATAAAAGTTTCTATTTCGAGTAAAAAACTGTTCGGCACATCAGATATCTTCAGGTGAGTATCGCTCACTTCATAGGCGCTGTCGTCGAGCACCACACCATCAAGTTTTATTTCACCCAGATCAAGACATTCACCTGCCAGAAACAGGGGCTCGTCCTTATCCATAGTATTTCGTGTAAGTTGCAACGCCGAGTGAACGCGCGTCTGTTCTTCCTGAAGCTCAAACGTAAGTTCAACATGGTTAATCAGAAATTCAGGCTTTTTATATTCTTTGAGGTAGATAGTTTTTGATGCTTGCTCGAGATCTTTCATTTAGATATAAAACATAAAATTGAAAGGCAAGAGAATAACATAAATAAAAGTCCGACCGATTAAGAGATCGGACGCGGGATTATTTCTTTACAGCATTTTCAAAGCCCATCCATGAAAAAGCCTCATCAACATCACGAAAAACACGCGTATTAATGTGCGTGTTTTTTGACAAGGTCTTATACAGCTTTGCCATCCAGTAATATTTCAAATCCGGATAACCAGCGACAACCGAGAACCGCCACTACTCAAACCAACAGTTGCCCGCAGATGAGACAGGCGCTGCACATCACTCACCTGAATTTCCATTTTCTTCAAATTCGAAGAGTATATGAGCTGCGAAAAATTTTCTCTGATGCCATCACCATGATTTTCAACCAGCCGGTAAAAGTACTCTTCAAGTTCGGGCATGATCACAATATCGCTGCAACATGCAACGACCAGATGGCCTGATTCAAAAATATTTTTTTGATCAATGCAACAAATCTTTATAAAAAACCCGCCGGAAATGATATGTAAAAACAGAGATAAATAATAGTCAAGATTGCAAATTTAATCATGCAAGCTTTGTTTTTATAGTTTTCTTAAACATCCAGCTACTCACTATACCCGGTCAGTTAATCAGGAAATTATACAAACAGGCTATCTGACCTTTAACTGCTTCTTCAATTCAAAAGGTTATCAGAATGCAAGCCAGTATCATTCATTAAAATGCTTTGCTTACCGGGTAAAATGAAAAGGACACTTTTACTGGCTGCTGGCAAGCGAGTCAATCAGCGTATCAACCGCTTCTGCTGCGGCATCGGCATAAGGCATCAGCACATGATCAGCGCCGGCGACTTTCAACTTTTCGGCATTTTGCGTGGAATGTGCCGTTACCGCCACCTGCCCGCGATAACCCTGATAAGCCAGGCCGTGCAATAGTGCGAGATTTATCGGCGTTTCTCGCACGCTGCTCAAAACCATAGAGGCTTGCTCAAGGGGCAGACTGGCAAGAAACTCAGGATCTTCGGCATCACCATAACGCACGGTATAAGCGATTCCATCCTGTCGACGCACCAGATTAGGATCAAAATCCACACCGAGTACCCGGTAACCTCGTTGCTGCAACTCTCTGGCCATGGCAGAACCAAACCGCCCCAGACCAAACAAAATCACATCAACCTCATTTGCGTCCATGGACCGATCCACAAGCTGTTCCCGGTATGCGTATTTTCGCTCAAACACATCCAGCCAGGGAGCCACTTTTTCATAAAGCGGGTAGGAATAAAGAATCATGTAGGTGGACGCACTGATGGTAATCAGCCCCACCAGGGTAATCAGTCCCATGGTATCTGCGTCAATGTGCCCCAGACTCAGGCCTAGTGCGCCCAGTATCAATGAAAACTCACTGATCTGAGCGACAGTCAAACCTGCCAGAAATCCGGTACGTTTGCGGTAGCCCATAAAGCCCAATATAACCATCACTATCAATGGGTTACCGATTAGAACAAACAACGATAGCACGATAGCCGGTATCACCTGGGCACCAAGTGTGGCCAGTTCCAGTCCGGCGCCCAGATCGATAAAGAAAAACAGCAGCAAAAAATCCCGCAGGCTTACCAGACGCGCACCGATGGCTTCACGATAAGGGGTAGAAGCCAACGATACGCCTGCCAGAAAAGCCCCAACTTCTTTGCTAAAACCAAGTTGTGCACCAGCCGCGCCCAGCGCAACCGCCCAGGCAATAGCGAACAGCACCAGCAACTCAGGTGAACGCGCTAACTGGTGCAGCAAGGGTGTCAGCGCATAACGCATTAACAAGCCGATGGCAGCAATAAACAGGCCGCCCTTGATTAACACTTCGATTGCTTCC
Organism: Gammaproteobacteria bacterium; assembly: GCA_013152545.1. Taxonomy (GTDB): domain Bacteria; phylum Pseudomonadota; class Gammaproteobacteria; order SZUA-152; family SZUA-152; genus JAADGF01. The sequence continues at coordinate 6,760 of JAADGF010000008.1, read as the reverse complement.
AACCCCAGACCGGCGGCATCACCGGCTTCACCCAGCGCGGTCAGACCAATCATTACCAGCACCACCACAATGTCCTGAACAATGAGAAAACCGATAGCGATACGCCCGTGCAGCGAGTCCACCTCACGTTTGTCAGACAGCAGTTTGACGATGATAATAGTGCTGGAAAAGGTCAGTGCCACCGCCACATAGAGGGCCGTTACCGCATCCATCCCCAGAACGATAGCTATAAAATAGCCAATGACAGAAGTAAAGATAACCTGCCCCAGACCTGTGGCCAACGCCACCGGCCCCATGGTACGGATGATATGCAAATCCAGCTTCAGCCCCACCACAAATAACAGCAGCGCAATTCCCAGCTTGGCCAGCAAATCAACCTGGTCATTCGCAGACACCCAACCCAGGGCTGACGGCCCGACCAGAATACCTACCGCGATAAAAGCAACGATAAGCGGTTGCTTCAAACGCACGCCAATAGCACCAATAATGGCGGCCAGTAGCAGCAACACCGCTATTTCAGTGAAAACATCGCCAAAAATCGGGCTCATGATTCAGCTACTCACTGTGCGTTCGCACGGTTATTGTCCATTGTTTTTATTTCTTTAAAGCCATCTTATGCCTCTCACGAAAACATAAAAAGCCTGATTTTATCTTTGATCCTATTCGATATTTTCAATTACTCTCGTATGGTGACAGGCCATTTCGCAGCTATAACGGCTTATTAACGCGTTAACCCTGAGACAAACATGCCAACGGCTCGTTCATATTCCGGCTGACTCATACGAAGCCCACTGTTATGCCCGCCGCGCATCCTGACAAAAGACTTTGGCTCATTCGCCGCCTGAAATACTTTTTCACCCAAAGGCAGCGGAATGATCTCATCATCGGGACTGTGTAACACCAGCACTGGACTGGCCACCTGCCTGACATAGGCCACAGTATTAAAATCGTAACGCAACAGCACCAGCCGGGAAAGCACAGGAAAAATCACATTGGCAACGTCCCGTGCAGAACTGAATACAGATTCAAGAATCAAACCGCCAGGCTGAACCTCAGCCGCCAGCTCCGCTGCAATAACACCGCCAAGCGAACGGCCGAACAGGATAATATCGTCCTGCTCAATACCTCGCTGCCCGGTCAAATAAAACCAGGCCGCTCGGGCATCTTTATACAAACCCTCCTCATCAGGCTTGCCCTGGCTGTTACCGTAACCCCGGTAATCGAAGATAAAAACATTCAGACCAAGCCGATGAAAAATTTCCAGCGAGGTGCGGCGATGAGAAATATTGCCTGCATTGCCGTGAAAGAACAGCAGGGTTTTCTGCGCACCATGGTGCGAGCCAAAACGCGGTATATACCAGCCATGCAGAGGCACACCATCTACAGTCTCCAGTTGCACATCTTCATACTCAAGCCCCCAGTCCTGCGGTGCCTGCTCTAATTTTTTGTAGGGAAAAAAAGTCATCGAAGGTTGCTGCAAATACATGAAAACATTTAGCAACCCCAACGCTAACAGCAGTAGCAGAATATTTTTCAACAATGTCATCATTATCTCCAGCAATCACAGACTAAACCTCGATCATCCGCCATTCACAATAAAAAAATCTCCCCACTTTATTCAGTCTGTAGCACCACACCAATTTCTCGCGCCTGTGACATCAGGCCATCAACACTGATCGCAGTCGCCGGGGTCATCGCAAGCCCGGCGGTTTGCAGCGAGCGAGCAGTCCAGACATTGCAGGTATTAAACAGGTGATAACGCTCTGTAGACAGGTAAAAACGGCTATTGCCATAAAGACCAGAGCCGGTCGGCAGGCGCTCGCCCGCTTCATCATGAGCAAAACTGCCGGCAATGCGGCGCGTGAGCTTTTCAAAACCAGCGGCGGACACTTCAATGCTGACAATCTCACTAGAGGGAAAATAGCGCGTCACCGTTTTGCTGAAACCGACAATATGCAACACGCTGTCAGTTGGCAACAGTGCCGCCTTGATGATAAGACCAACGTGCGCATCCGGTGTATGATAGTAATCTCTGTCGCCCCAACCTATCTCCAGATAATCAGCACCGGGGAAATCCTCAACAACAGGCAGCCACTTATCAGCAATATCAGTGCGCCGCAGCACAATGCCAGCGTGCCAGCCGTGACTCACCAGATAGATAGTCCTGTGCGATAACTCACCAGTCACCTCCATGTTTTTAACCGGTGCCGAGCAGGCAGTACAAACAACCGAGACAAATAACATTAAAACCCGAAGCCAACCCATCTGGGAAACATTATCGCTGCACCGTAAAAGTTTACCTGGGCTCATTGATCAGGGTACCTCTGTTTGTTTATTTTATGGTTTATGAAAAAGGAACAACGTGCTTGTTTGACCGCTTACCTAGCAAACAACTAAGCGTCATCTTCAGTTTCCAGATTATAACGTTTGATTTTTCGCCATAAGGTCGACTTGTTGATACCGAGTATGCTGGCGGCCATGGCTCGATCACCATTACATTCACTTAAAGTTTTGCGAATAAAGTAAGCCTCAATGTCATCAAGGCTTTGCGGTGACATATAATCAAGCGTTTTCCCCAAAGTAAGCTTCTCAGTCATCATGTTTTGCGGTAGAACATCCATCGAGATCTTATCGCCGACACTCATAATAATCATGCGCTGAATAATATTCTCCAGTTCACGCACATTACCCGGCCAGTCATAACGCAACAATGCACCCAGCACTTCGGTCATAATGCCACAGGCCGGCTTGTTCAACTTGGCACAATGTTTATTCAGAAAATAATGTGTCAGCAAAGGGATGTCATCCCGACGTTCACGCAGAGGCGGTATGTCAATTTCCATCACCATTAATCGATAATACAGGTCTTCACGAAACTCACCTTTTTGAATAAGATCAGCGATATTTCTATTGCTTGCGGTAATCACCCGGATATCAACCTCTATCGGCGTGGTGTCGCCCATAGGATAAAAACTACCATCCTGAAGTACGCGTAATAATTTTGCCTGCAATGCTAATGAGGCATTGTTAATCTCATCAAGAAACAATGTCCCCTTATTCGCTTCTTCAAGCAGGCCGGTCTTGTTACGTTCCGCACCGGTAAACGCGCCTTTTCGATAACCGAATAATTCACTTTCGATAAGGTTCTCAGGAATAGCGGCACAATTTATAGCAACAAATTTCATATCATTTCTGTCGCTTTGCTGGTGAATCTGACGCGCCACCAACTCCTTTCCGCAACCGCTTTCACCGGTTATTAATACACTGCAATCATGAACAGAGGCGACATCAATAAGCTTGTTTACTTTTTCCATGGCCTGAGAAATGCCGATGAGATTACCTTTGTCTGATAATTGCCGACGGCATTCTCTGAGTTTTTGATTTTCGTTACTCAGCAGATAATATTGCAATGCCCGCTCAACAGTGCATAACAACTCCACGGTATCAAAAGGTTTACGCAGATAATCAAACGAACCCTGCTTAAGCGCTTCCAGAGCCGTATCCACCGTAGCGTGCCCGGTGACCATCACCACCTGTATGGTTGAATCCAGTGCTGTTGCGAAATGCAATAAATCCAGACCGCTGGCACCCGGCATTTTAAGATCGGTAATCACAACCGAGACCGGATTTTTTTCCATGTAATCCATAGCCAGATGCGCATTCTCCACGCCAACCGTATCAAATTCCATCGATGAATCTGCCAGCACTTTGATAATTAATTCACGCATGCTGCGATCATCTTCAGCTATAAGTACAACAGGTTTGTAATGCTTAATAGCGGTTGCTTTGATCTTTTCAATATTACCCTGAGTCATGTTGTCTCTCTGTGCAAATCAATAAACGGAAGACCGATAATGAAACGCGCACCATCAATATATTCTGCATCATATTTAATAAAGGCGCCGCGTTTTGACAATAGCGCCTGTGAAATTGATAAGCCTAATCCACTGCCCGCGCCGACTTCCTTGGTAGTGAAAAAAGGATCAAAAATATTACGCCGTATGTCTTCGGGTATACCCGGCCCGTTATCTTCGACACAAATATAAACATAATGATTATCATCCTGCCAGCTACGCAAGGTAACAAAAGGTGCGTCAACACCTTGCAGGCACTGTATCGCATTGATGATAAGATTGGTTAATACGATTTCAAGCTGACCGCAACTGCCTTCAACCGAGGGCAGACCCTCTTGCAATTCCATATTGATAGCAATACCGTAGCGCTGCATTCGACACTTCAAAAAAGTATCTGAAATATTGACCAGTAGTTGATTGATATCACAGACTTCGCCATCACATTTTTCCTGGCTGGCATAATTCAACAGGTCATTAATTATTTTTGAGCAACGCCGGGTTTCATCTTCAACGATAGTAATATATTCATGAGGCTCGCCCTGTTCAAGCATGTTTTTTTTGAGCAGCTGGGTATAACCCAGTATATTTCCCAGAGGTGTATTTAGTTCGTGGGCGATACCGGCCGCCAGTTGTCCCATAGCAACAAGTTTTTCACGACTGGCCAGTGTTTCCTGTAACTCACGATTTTCACTGATATCATGCAAAGTAATAATGGCTTCCATTTCATCTTCACTTTTACTGAGAAAAGACAGGTTCAGGGAAAACCAACGCAGCCTTGAATTTATGTTCAGCGCAATTTCCAGATTACGTATTGGTTTTTTATATAAAAAACAATCACGCAAAATATCTCTATCCATTACCGTAAAGTAAATCAGGTCAAACAGGTTGATACCAATCAGCGTTTCACCATCTTTAGCAAAAATCTCATGGGCCTGTTGATTAACCATGTTGATATTCAGCTCATTGGATACGGTCAATAATGCACTGGCCAGGCTTTGCAATATGGCATCAATTTTGTCACGCTCTTTAAGCACACGACTCTGGCATTCTTCAACCGTTTTAAAAGTAGAACCCAGTCTTGCATTGGTAATGTTGTAGTCGTTCAGCAAAGAACGCACAAAGGGAGGCAGAATAGCGGGGATATCCACTGACAATAACAGACCTTCGCGGGCATCGATAATACGTTTATGCAGCCCCGTCAGTGAGCGTTGATAAAATAGAAATATTGCAATCAGCAATACCAGCACAGCAAAAATCAAATAGAACAATTGCGCTACTGTAAACATATTCTCCCGCACATCTAGAAAAGTTTTTTATTCCATAGTGAGTACCAGGGAAGCTTTGAATAAATTACCTGGCTCAAACTATACAGACAGTGTTACCTCACATTAACACAGATGGATTTCTATCGGGTATCTCATGGGCAGAAACAGCTTTTCACTTAAGGGCATCTCTATTAATTGCTTGTGCCCTTTAAACATATAAAATCACTGCCCTTTGTTAAAACATATCAAACAAAAAAACAGTGGCATTGTCGATGACAATGCCACACGATAAACAACCTTTGATATTAGATAGTATTCCGCTATGAAGAATAAAATCTGGTTGTTTAAAAGATCAGTTGCAATGAGGTAGTAAACTGCATGTAATCCTGAAGACTGGCATTATTCGGATCTTCTTCAGCAAAAACAATTGATGCAAATTCTCCCGTGACCCGTAACCTTTGTCCATCAATATAATAATTGGCACCACCACTGCGCCAGCTTCGATCAAGATTAGTCGACTCTAAACCATAATCTGAATCCTCATAACGAAAATACAGCTGCAAACGACCGACACCCATCTTGCCGGGGAACATATAGGCCCCCTTGGCGTACATCGCTTTCAGTTGTGTATTCACCGGTAATGTTGGATCAGGATTTTTGTTAATGGCATTGCCTGTGTCGTAATCAAAGTATGCCCCGGACAGCGTATAGGTACCACTGGACGTAGGCTGCTCCCAGAATATATCGGCGGTATAAGCTTTATAATCCACTATGTCGGTCTTGCCCGGAAAGTCTGCATAAGCAACTGGGTTGATAATCATAAGCAAGGCCGATGGTAAATACCTGGCTCGTACCCAGATAACTGCCGCGATAACCATAATCATATTCTGGATCAAGTGGACTCCAGTGCACACGAACGGTATAGCGCGGTGAATCCTTCGGCACATTATTAGCGCTGCCTTCACGGCCATCAGACAGCATGAAACGGTACTGAAAAGTCGCATCCGCCAGGTTGCCCCACATGGCATAACCGGTATCACGCGTACCACCAAACGGTGTATAGGCAATCGCTTCAGCACGGTCAATGGTCAATGGTTCGAAACAGGCTTCAAGATTCTCGCGGGAAAAAGTATTTTTAAAGCGACCGGCGATAAAACGTACGCCATCACTGTAATCCAGCGTGACATAAGCATCACGCCAATAGACAGGGCGATCATTCTGACCATCACGACTGTCACCAGCGGCTTCCAGCTGACCGTAATAACCGATCATATCGTTATACTGTCCGGAAAAAGTTATGCGGTTACGGCGCAGAAAGGTATCAAAAGAACTGCCTGAATTATCAGCAGAGCTGTAACTACGAAACTGTGACCACAACTGCACGGAATAGTTAATATTCATGGTGCCTTCATCACCCACTTGCAGTGAGACACCGGCAAATGTAATCGATGGTGTCAGCGCCGCCAGCATTCCACCCAGCAGCCAGGACTTGCACTGCACCTTCTTCATGTTAGCTAGATATTTGCTTTTCATTTATTGTTCCCCCGCAGAGATAGGTAGGGCTTGCTCAACGTATCGAGGTCATCACCTGCATGACAGGTTGAACAGGCTTGCTGAAGTTTGTCACGTGGATCACTAATC
>JAADGF010000120.1 GCA_013152545.1 Gammaproteobacteria bacterium | reverse complement strand
AACTCTCAGAGACTTCATTCCTATTTGGATTACATGAGTCCCTGTGATTATGAACAGAAATTATTGAAAATGGAAAAAGCAGCTTAACTGGAGTGTCACAAAAAGGGGGGCCACGTCAGCACCGTAAGGTTTACTTTATTGGTAACCACAACATTAGCAGATCGAATGCGATCCAATGCTTACTTCTCTGAGCTTACAATCAAACAGCCGCCAAGCGGGAAAAACGGATGTTAACCCGGTGAACTTTCTACCTGAATTATCAAAGGATTTGATATCTAGAAAAACACCCTGCATAATTAAATTCTGTTTACAATTGAGGGTGCTATTGCTGAGTAAAAAAATTACTCTGATTTTGAACATTTTCCGTCGCCACTCTTTAATTGACACAAATTAATGACACAAAATAATTACAGGGAAAAACGCATTTTTCGATGGTTTTTGGCAATAAAATTAAGTTGTATTGCAAGTGTACCCATTCATGTTAGCGCCGCGCACTTACCCTTATGGCAACTAGGCTTAGGGGCTGGCGTACTCAATGCACCACACTATCGTGGCTCAACAACGGTAGAACCGCTTTACATACCCGTGCCCTACCTGATTTATCGGGGCGAACAACTACGCGTGGACCGGGATGGTATTCGCAGTAAATTATTTGATTCTGATCGTATCAAGCTGGATTTAAGCTTGGGCGGTAACCTCCCTGTTCCGAAATCTGAGAAAAGTGCCCGTGTAAATATGCCACGTTTAGATCCACTAGGAGAAATTGGCCCAGCATTATCTTTTACATTGTGGAAAAATAAAGACAGAAATAGCACCCTATTGTTTAAAATCCCCTTTCGAGCTGTTTTTTCGGTAGGTGAGCCATTAATCGCACATCAGGGCTGGGTTATTTCACCCTATATCAATTTTAACGTAAAAATGAGAAAATCCAACGCGTTGTGGCGGTATGGTGTTAGTGTTGGACCAATTTTCGCGGATGCAAAATACCATAATTATTTCTATCAAGTAAATTCAATATTTAAAACCAATATTCGTGACGAATACCATGCCGACATGGGGTATAGCGGAAGCCGCATCATAATGACGGCAGCAAAGAATACGAACACCTATTTTTTCGGTGTCTTTGCGCGTTACGATAACTTATCCGGCGCAGCCTTTGAGGATAGCCCATTGGTTGAAACCAACAATTATTGGATTGCTGGCATTGCCTTTGCGTGGATATTTGCGTCATCAGACAATGGCGCAAGCCATTAGTAACAGCCATAACACCGGAACCGTGAGCCGCGCAATATTTTAATTGCGACAGGCTTATTTAATCCTAACATTTAATTTGAGCATAAAAATCCTGAAAAATGGGCATTTAGGAACCAGCAGTGTATACTATTTTTGATAAACGACTTTCTGCATTACAAAATACGCATCATGAAAACCTGTTTATCAATAGCAAAACAGGTATCGAAAAAGAATGTTTGCGCGTATCTGAAAATGGCACTATTGCTAGCAGCCCCCACCCAAAGGCCTTAGGTTCGGCGCTGACTAACCCACATATAACAACAGATTATTCCGAAGCGTTGCTAGAGTTTATCACTCCACCGCTCGGCAGCGTAGATGCTGCTCTTGATTTTTTAAGAGACACCCAAAAGTTTGTCTATGACCATCTGCAAAACGATATTCTTTGGTGTAACAGCATGCCCTGTATTTTGTCAGGTGAAACCCGTATTCCCGTTGCACAATACGGACACTCTAATGCCGGGCGTATGAAAACAATTTATCGCTACGGCTTGGGATACCGCTATGGCAAAATGATGCAGGTTATCGCTGGCATTCATTATAACTATTCATTACCCGCCACATTCTGGCCAGTTTATCAGGCATTAGAAAATAATACGCATGCCTCTCAAGATTTTATTTCCGAATCTTACTTTTGTTTAATTCGAAATTTACAACGTTTCGGCTGGCTGGTTCCTTATTTATTCGGCGCCTCACCCACGGTCTGTAAAAGTTTTATGGATGGTATCGAAAAAATACTTCAACCCCTTGATGAACACACCTGCTATGAACCCTACGCCACATCGCTGCGTTTAAGTGACATTGGTTACCAAAATTACAAAGAAGACAAGTCTGGCATTAAAGCCAATTATGATAACCTCTCGTCTTATATCGCGAGTCTTAAGCGTGCAATCGAAACCCCTAACCCGGACTACCAAAAAATTGGCGTCAAAGTGAATGGGGAATACCGGCAACTAAATGCCAATCTGCTGCAAATCGAAAATGAGTACTATAGTACTATACGACCAAAGCAAACTGCTGGCACCTACGAAAAACCAACAACGGCTTTGGAAAAACGCGGTGTCGACTATATTGAACTCAGATCGCTGGATCTTAATATGCTTCATCCCCTTGGCGCCAATAAAGCTCAGATGCATTTTCTCGAAGCATTTTTAATTTTTTGCCTACTCCAGGAGAGTCCTACCATCAACGCAACGGAGCAAAAAGAAATTGATAAAAATCAAAGCATTACCGCCCTTCGCGGGCGAGAGCCGGGGCTACAACTCATGCGCTGTGGAAAACCAATTACACTAACGGATTGGGCAAGGGAAATTTGCGTTAAAATGCGAGGCATTTGTGAATTGCTCGACCATTGTCACAACACCAATGACTATCAGGCTGCATTAAACACGCAAGGCGAAGCTGTTGAGGATTCTGAAAAATGCCCCTCCGCTATCATGCTTAGCGAAATGCAAAGCACCGGGGAATCTTTTTTTCCCTACTCGATGCGTTACGCCAAGCAACATGCCGCTTACTTTAGCACCCTTGATTTGCCATTAGAGAAAGAAAATTTCTTTGTCAGCACCGCAGAAAAATCCATAAAAGAACAACAACGCATAGAATCCAAAGACAACTTATCGTTTGACACTTTTTTACAACGCTACTTTTCCGATTCGTTATAGGCAACAATCATTCATGGCGCAAGAATTTTTCACCAGACGCCGTAATTTGTAACAGCTTAAAAAATCAATACTGCTGCTCTTGAGAAAAATTCGAAACGGCAACAACCAAGCAAAAGCGCAGCTTCCGAATATTATTTTTGCGCCGTAACACAAGGTGTTTCATCCCCATTGGCAGTACAATAATATTGTGCCGGAGTTAGAGACAAACTGAATTTGCACGTCCTAGATTAAGCAATAATACATTGTTTTTCTGTGAGGTTTTAGCTCACTTTTATTTGACACAATTCCATTTTTGGTAGACCGTGAGCAAATGGCTATGATGCTGACCAAAATAATGTCAAAAATAAATGCCTTGATTTTTTAGCGTTTGACGACAAAAATCGCTTTTTTTTATATAACCTAGGCGCCTGTCCGAGAATAACCGCCGTCGCGAGGGAACACCATGTTGAGTCCATTTTTTCGATTGCATCGGGCACCGACTTTTGGCATTTGAGGCGAATATTGAGCCTATTTAACGTAGTGATTATAAAAATGAGCCAATATGGCGTTTTCGCAGTCGGCTTTCTCGGACAAGCTCTTAGTGTAGTGCCTCAATAGAAGACACAACTTGCAGGCAAATGGCCGTTGCCTTTGTTAAACAACAGCACCAACAAATAATAGGCGTTTTAAGCGGTGCAACGACAGCTGCCAAGTAACATCAAACTAACAGATGTAAGTTTATAATGTATGAAATTGATTAGCACCGGGATTCTATCTGTGTGTCACAATGGCGTCGTGTTTTTTTATTATAATAACGTTGGTTGTCCGCATAATGCACTAATTTTACCCACACAGCCTCCGGCATTTTCATCGTTATTTCAGCAATAAGGCAGTTACTACGCCTGATAACAACCAAGGTTATTTGTGGTTAGTTATCAGACAACTATAACCATTTTCATGTTATTTTTACCTGTTGAGCTTGACAGAAGGCTGTCTAGATCGTATTTGTAATAAGGAAGAAAAATCGTATTTTCGATAAAAACTATCATAACTTACTGATTTTATATAATAATATGGCAAAATCCCTAGTAATCGTCGAGTCGCCCGCTAAAGCGAAGACGATCAACAAGTATCTGGGCAAAGAATATATCGTCAAATCCAGCATTGGACATATACGTGATTTACCCACCAGTGGCAGCGAAAGCGGCAAATCCACACTCACGCCTTCGGAACGCGCCAAGCTAGCGGCTGCCTCACGGAAGCTACCCGAGGAAGAACGCGAAGCACGAAAACGCGCGCGCGCCCGTGAATCGTTAATCAAGCGCATGGGAATTGACCCCGAGCACGGCTGGAATCCACAATATGAAATCATGCCCGGCAAAGAAAAAGTAGTGGCCGAGTTAAAAAAATTAGCCGATTCCGCCGATGCTATTTACCTTGCCACTGACTTGGATCGCGAGGGAGAAGCCATTGCCTGGCATTTGCGCGAAGCAATTGGTGGCAAGAAAAGTCAATTTAAACGCGTGGTGTTTAACGAAATAACCAAAAAAGCGATTGAACAGGCCTTTGCCGCCCCTTCCGATTTGAATCTTGACCAAGTTAACGCCCAACAAACCCGACGTTTTCTTGACCGCGTCGTGGGTTACATGTTGTCGCCCTTGCTTTGGAAAAAAATTGCACGAGGCTTATCGGCCGGGCGAGTACAATCGGTAGCAGTACGATTGGTCGTGGAACGTGAGCGGGAAATCAACGCCTTTGACCCGGAAGAATATTGGGAAATCCACACCGATCTGCAACCACCCAAAGGGGATGAATTCCGTATTCAGGTGGCTAAATACCAGGAAAAAGAATTCCGCCCCAATAACCAGGAAGAAACTAACAAAGCGCTTGTCATTCTTGAATGTGCAAAATATGAAGTTACCAAACGCGAAACAAAACCTTCCAGCAGTCGTCCCAAAGCACCGTTTATCACCTCCACGCTGCAACAAGGTGCCAGTACTCGACTGGGGTTTGGCGTTAAAAAAACCATGATGCTGGCACAACGCTTATATGAAGCCGGTTACATTACCTATATGCGAACCGATTCCACCAATTTAAGCACTGAAGCCGTGGATGCCTGTCGATCCTATATCGAAAACAAATACGGTAAAAAATATTTTCCGGAAAAACCAATTTCTTATAGCAGTCGTGAAGGCGCTCAGGAAGCCCATGAGGCAATTCGCCCCTCTGACGTTAATGTGATGATGTCCGACCTGAAAAGCGTGGACCCTGATGCGGTGAGACTGTATGAGCTGATTTGGCGGCAATTCGTATCATGTCAAATGACACCCGCGCAATTTGATGTTACCACATTAACAATTACGGCGGACGAATTTGAATTACGCATCAAAGGCCGGGTGGTTAAATTCGATGGCTGGACCAAGGTCATGCGACCAACGCAAAAAGGCAGTGAGGACGTATTGTTGCCTGCCATTGATATTGGCGATGAATTAAAATTGATTCAACTCAACCCGTCACAGCACTTCACGAAACCACCACCCCGCTACACTGAAGCAAGCTTGGTGCGCGAATTGGAAAAACGAGGGATCGGACGTCCATCAACCTACGCGGCGATTATCTCCACCATACAGGACCGCGGTTATGTAACCGCTAACAACCGTCGTTTTTATGCCAACAAAATTGGGGAAGTCGTCACCGAACGCTTAGTGGAATCATTTGGTGAATTAATGGATTACGGCTTTACCGCTGACATGGAAGAAAAACTGGATTCCATTGCTGAAGGCCATAATCATTGGCAACAAGTCCTTGATGCATTTTACAGTGAATTCAAAGCAACACTGGATAAAGCCGACAATGATGAAATTGGCATGCGTGGCAATGACCCTATCCCCACGGACATTAAATGCCCCGCCTGTGAACGCGAAATGATGATACGCGTGGGATCAACCGGCGTATTTTTAGGCTGTTCAGGATACGGCCTAAAGCCAAAGGAACGCTGCAAAACGACGATTAATCTTATTCCTGGCGAAGAAGCTGTCAATGTAGATGATGACGAAGAAAGCGAGGCCAAGGCATTACGACATCGACACCGCTGCAAAAAATGCAGCCTGGGAATGAATAGTTATCTGATTGACGAAGACAGGAAACTGCATATTTGCAGCAATAGCCCCGAATGCACTGGGTTTGAAGTCGAATTTGGCAAATTCCGCATTAAGGGGTATGACGGCCCCATCATCGAATGTGATAAATGTGGTGCTGACATGCAGCTTAAGACTGGGCGCTTTGGCAAATATTTTGATTGCACCAGTACAGAGTGCAAAAATACCCGTAAGTTATTGCGGAACGGTGAAGCGGCCCCCCCTAAAGCAGACCCCATTCCCATGCCAGAATTACCCTGCGAAAAAACAGAAGGCCATTTTATCCTCCGCGATGGCGCCGCCGGTATCTTCCTTGCTTCCAGTGCTTTTCCGAAGTCGAGGGAAACACGAGCACCACTGGTCAGAGAAATATTGCCTCACCGAAAAGAACTGGACCCCAAATACGATTTTTTATGTGAGGCTCCCGTCGAAGATGATTCAGGAAACCCAACGGTGATCCGCTTTAGTCGTAAAACCAAAGAACAATATGTCATGACCGAACGGGAAGCCAAGGCCACTGGCTGGAGTGCTCATTACCATGATGGAAAATGGAACATCGCAAAACCCAGCACCCCGAAAAAAGCGAAAAAGAAAACCACCAAGAAAAAAACAGTGAAGAAAAAAGCCTCTAAGAAAAAAACAAAAAACGGCTAAAAAATAAACAATCACCGGTTCTTACGGATTAAGGAGCCAGCGATTGCCGCCAATATTGCTAATGTATTTTTTGTACGGTCAAATGAGTAGCCAACACTGTGATGCGGGTCAGTGTGCGAACTTAATTTTAAAAGAGATTCGCTTATACGTATAAATCAAATATAATCATGGCGCTATCTGTTTTTAACATAGCCAGTGTCGGTATATTAACGTAACCCGGCACAGCCTCCTGCGCTACGGTACGTGCATATCCCTGCGAGGCCCCCATGGCACATACGTCTAAACGATTTTCTAAATAATTACACCTTAAAAACCACAGAGCACCAGCATCACATCAAGGATATGCCTGCTCGAATAATCCTTTATCTTCTGCGCCATAGCCAGTCTCGCCACCATCGAATTGATGTGTTAAGTTTAACTAAAGCGCGGAACTTGCAAATGATCACCCAGTCTATTATCAGTAAGTATTAGCGGCGGTTAAGGATAGTTCATTGCGCTATAAAATATTGATAGCAGCATCAAATAATTGACACCGTGATTGCGGGAAAAATAAAGACTGGTAATTTAACCATCCGTTAAATTGCAACAATCCTGTGACGACGACCATATGTACTTAGAGAAGACAGCCAAAATAAGACGTACAAAAGTATGTAATAACAGCTTAGGGTCTGTTAACGTTTAAGTTTCATCTCTGCCTTGCTGGGCAAAACAGTTTACCCAGCAAGGCAAAAAACAAGCAAAGTGTTGTCATTCGTATAAACGGCTGACAACGCAACACGGTACGGCGGCCTTTCTTGCAATTGCAACACTGGTTGTTGCCAACCGGTTGTTGCTAACTGGTTACAGCTAAAACAAGCACCACTCAGCATAGCAGGTTGCTCACTTTAGAATCACTCCGCGATATACCTCGCCTAAAGCCGCCTACCGTATGGTAATTGAGGTAATTGGCGCTTAGACAGTTGCTGGAGTAGCCGCAAATAGGATAGGGAAGCGATATTCAAGCATTAACAAACCCTAATGCGAGAGCGCAATATTATTCTATAGTTAAAATATAGAATAAATGACGTATAGCCTGCGTATTAAAGGCCAAACAGCATTAATTTAATATATTGATATTGGAGCGATTTATAATCAATTAGGCAAACCAGCGTTGGCCCATTATTTGCACTTTAACAACCAAGAAATTAAGAGAATAAGCGCTTTTAAATCACAGCAAACAAGTATTTAATTTATACTATAGATATGTATGTAAACACTATACGGGCAACAATGTCTGTAACACCCATAGTTAGTCCCGGAGGCAACCATGTCAATCTTTAGCCACTATCAATCGCGTTATGAAGATACGAAAGAAGAAGAGCTTTCGATCCAGGAATATCTCGACATCTGCAAAACAGACTCCTCTGCTTATGCCTCCGCCGCAGAAAGAATGTTAACGGCAATCGGCGAACCTACCCTTGTCGACACACGCAAGGACACCAAGCTTAGCAGGTTATTCTCTAACAAAATCATTAAAACTTACCCAGCCTTCAAAGAATTTTATGGCATGGAGGAAACCATCGAGCAAATCGTCTCCTACTTCCGCCATGCAGCACAGGGGTTGGAGGAAAAGAAGCAAATTTTGTATCTGCTGGGCCCAGTAGGTGGCGGAAAATCATCACTGGCGGAAAAATTAAAATCAATCATGCAATCGTGCCCTTTCTACGCCATCAAAGGATCACCGATCAACGAATCCCCGCTGGGTTTGTTCTCTCCTAGCGAAGATGGCGCCATATTGGAAGAAGACTACGGCATACCTAAGCGTTATTTAAGCGGTATAATGTCGCCCTGGGCGATCAAACGCCTGCATGAATTCAATGGTGACATCACCAAATTCAAAGTTGTTAAGCTTAAACCTTCGGTGCTTGAACAAATCGCAATTGCTAAAACTGAACCGGGTGACGAAAATAATCAGGATATTTCTTCTTTGGTCGGCAAAGTAGACATCCGCAAGTTGGAACAATTTGGACAGGACGACACAGACGCTTATGCTTATTCTGGTGGCTTATGCCTTGCCAATCAAGGCCTGTTAGAATTTGTTGAAATGTTCAAGGCACCCATTAAAGTCTTACATCCCTTGTTAACCGCCACCCAAGAAGGCAACTTCATGGGCACAGAAGGCTTATCCGCAATACCGTTTGACGGTATTATTCTCGCTCACTCCAACGAATCAGAATGGTTGTCCTTTAAAAACAACCGCAATAACGAAGCCTTTCTAGACCGTATTTATATTGTTAAAGTTCCCTATTGTCTCAGGTATTCTGAAGAAATTAAAATCTACGAAAAACTGCTACGTAACAGCTCTCTTGCGAAAGCTCCCTGTGCACCGGACACATTGAAAATAATGGCTCACTTTGCGATTTTGTCGCGAATTAAAGAACCTGAAAACTCCAACATTGATTCAAAAATGCGAGTCTATAACGGTGAAAACCTAAAGGATACGGACCCCAAAGCAAAATCTTACCAGGAATATAAAGATTATGCTGGTGTTGATGAAGGAATGACAGGTCTCTCAACACGTTTTGCATTTAAAATTCTATCAAAAGTATTTAACTACGACCATACTGAAATTGCCGCAAATCCCGTGCATTTACTTTATGTTCTCGAACAACAAATCGAACAGGAACAATACGCACCCGAACTGGCAGAAAAATACTTATCCTATTTAAAAGGCATCCTGGCATCACAGTACGCCGAATTTATTGGCAAAGAAATTCAAACAGCCTACCTCGAGTCTTATTCTGAATACGGCCAAAACATATTTGACCGGTATGTGATTTATGCCGATTACTGGATCCAAAACGAGGAATACCGAGACCCGGATACCGGCGAAAGTTTTGATCGTGCTTCGCTAAATGAAGAATTGGAAAAAATCGAAAAACCTGCCGGTATCAGCAACCCAAAAGATTTTCGCAACGAAATTGTAAACTTTGTATTGCGTGCCCGCGCCAATAACGAAGGCAAAAACCCAGCATGGACCAGTTACGAAAAACTGAGGGAAGTAATCGAAAAGAAAATGTTTTCCACGACAGAAGATTTATTGCCTGTTATCTCCTTTAATGCCAAGGCATCTGCTGAGGATCAGCACAAACACAAAGATTTTGTTATTCGCATGGTTGGCAAAGGGTATACTGAAAAACAAGTACGACTATTGTCAGAATGGTATCTCAGAGTCCGAAAAACGTCTTAAGCGGTTATATTTGTTGTGACTCAAATAATTGATCGACGCCTTAACGGTAGAAATAAAAGTGCGGTAAACCGACAACGGTTCCTGCGAAGATTCAGAGATCAAATTAAAAAATCTGTTTCAGATGCGATATACCAACGCAGCATTACTGACATTGACAAAGGCGAAAAAGTCAATATACCGACGCGCGACACCTCTGAGCCCATCTTCAACCATGGCCCTGGTGGTCGGCGTGAAATCGTGCAACCTGGAAATACGGACTTTATCGCCGGGGACAAAGTACCCCGACCACCAAACCAAGGTGATGGCAAAGGTGACGGCAAAGCCAGTAACAGCGGTGAAGGTGACGATGATTTTGTGTTCCAATTATCACGCGAGGAATTTCTCGAATTCTTTTTCGAGGATCTGGCACTGCCCGATCTCGTCAAAACACAATTAGCGACCATTTCAGAATACAAGTCCGTTCGTGCGGGTTACACCACTTCCGGCGTACCGACCAACATCAATATTATACGCTCAATGAAAGGTGCCATGGCGCGCCGGATTGCACTACGAACACCCTATACCAGACGCGTGAAAGAATTGGAATTGGAACGTGACACGTTATTGCTTCTGCACGATTCCGATCACCCCAAAATTATTGAAATCGACGAAGAGATCAAACGCTTAAAAGCTAAAGCACATGCCATTCCTTTTATCGATACATTTGACCTGCGTTATAACAACAGAATCAAGGAGCCTACACCCACCACACGTGCGGTTATGTTCTGCATTATGGATGTGTCGGGCTCGATGAATGAAGAACGCAAAGATATCGCAAAACGTTTTTTTATACTGTTATATTTATTCTTAACGCGAACCTATAAAAACATTGACGTGGTGTTTATTCGCCACCACACCACCGCTAAAGAAGTCGATGAAGAGGAGTTTTTTTATTCCAGGGAAACTGGTGGCACGGTAGTCTCCAGCGCCCTGGAACTTATGCATGAAATTATTTTACAACGTTACCCAACGTCAGATTGGAACATTTATACTGCGCAGGCATCCGATGGCGACAACTGGGAAGGCGACTCTCCAGCCTGCCGAGAACTGCTGACACAACAAATTATGCCTTGTTTACAATATTTCGCTTATGTGGAAATAACCGCTTACGAACACCAAAGTTTATGGCGTGAATATGAAAAAGTGAAAGGGGCCTTTCCAAATTTCGCCATGCAGGATATCGCAGGCCTAACCAGCATCTACCCGGTATTCCGGGAACTATTTAATAAACAAACAGCATGAAAGCTTCCGGCAGTACTACCAACACTCTAAAGCGCAAGCCCATCTCCGATTCTTCGGAATGGACCACGGATTTGATTAATCAATACGATCACGAAATTGCACGGGTAGCTGCAGAGTTTGGTCTCGACACCTACCCAAATCAAATCGAAATTATTAGCTCTGAACAAATGATGGATGCTTACTCTTCCGTGGGCATGCCATTGGGTTATCATCATTGGTCTTTTGGAAAACAATTCCTTAATGTCGAACGCCGCTATAAGCGTGGCCACATGGGCTTGGCCTATGAAATTGTGATCAACTCCAACCCCTGTATCGCATACTTAATGGAAGAAAACACCATGACAATGCAGGCACTGGTTCTTGCCCACGCCTCATATGGCCACAATTCTTTCTTCAAGGGAAACTATTTATTTCGCACCTGGACAAACGCAGACGCCATTATTGATTATCTCGTCTTCGCAAAAAATTACATTGCCGAATGCGAAAAGCGTTATGGCATATCAGACGTTGAAAATATACTGGATTCCTGCCACGCACTAATGAATTACGGCGTAGACCGTTATAAGCGCCCGGCACAACTATCGAACGAAGAAGAAAGTCTGCGACAGAAAGAGCGTGAAGAATACCTGCAATCACAAATCAACGACTTGTGGCGAACCATTCCTGTGGTTGAAAAACAGGAATCGGATACTGAAGAAGTAAGATTTCCCTCTGAACCACAGGAAAATCTGTTGTATTTCATTGAAAAAAATGCGCCGCTGATGGAACCCTGGCAGCGGGAAATTGTGCGCATCATAAGAAAAGTTGCTCAGTATTTTTACCCACAACGCCAGACTCAAGTAATGAACGAAGGCTGGGCAACCTTTTGGCATTACACTATATTAAACAAACTCTACGAAGAAGGGCTGGTAACGGATGGATTCATGATCGAATTTTTACAATCCCACACCAATGTAGTAGCACAACCCCCATACAATAGTCCCAACTACAGCGGCATCAATCCCTATACCCTGGGTTTCGCCATGATGAGCGATATTCGCAGAATCTGTGAAAACCCCACCGATGAAGACAAAGCGTGGTTTCCAGAAATTGCAGGTAAGGACTGGTTACAAACATTGGATTTTGCAATGCGCAACTTCAAAGATGAAAGCTTTATTGCACAGTTCCTTTCTCCGAAATTGATACGCGACCTGAAGCTGTTTTCGGTATTGGACGATGACACTCAAAACACACTTGAAATAACTGCTATTCACGACGAATCCGGCTATCGAAAAATTCGCCGGGCTCTGGTGGAACACTATAACCTCAGTACACGCGAACCTAACATACAGATATATAATGTTAATTTACGCGGCGATCGTTCACTAATATTGCGTCACATTCAACACGACCGAAAACCATTAGATGACTCCACCGACGAAGTGTTACGTCACTTAGCGAGATTATGGGGGTTCACGGTTCGAGTGGAATCAGTTGATTCGGATGGCAACATTGAATTAACCCACGAGTGTAAGGTAAAACGGTGAACCTGCACTGCAAGCGTTCTGTTCGTGGCAAGAGTCACTCAGCAGCCATGGAGGGAAAATAGCCAGAAAAATACACGCTAATTCTGCGTGTTACGCATAGCGATCGAGGCCGCATCCTCCACCAAACGCTGGCTTTCGGGTGAATCCGGGTATCTTGATTTTTCGATACCATAATAGGCCAACAGTAACTCAGACTCCAAGCCGAGCGCAGCCCGTAAATCCCGCAGAGATGCATCCAAATAAGGTGTAAAATCAAATTCATCCAGCGGCGCACAACCGGAAATGTAACCCAAATGCACTGCATTCCTGAATATTTCCATATCCTGCCCGGCAAATTGATACACTTTAGGGTACAGATACCGGGCAATTAATGCATACAATTTCTCTTCCGTTGTGGTTACTTTTTTAGTGGACCCCATCGTAAAACCGATGGTAAATGCTTCGTCTTTTTCTAACAAACCTCGGCCCAGGGTAATATGAATATAATCATGTTGCAATAAATCTACCGCACCATGAAACACCCTAAAACCAGGCATTTGATACTTCGGGTTTTCCACTAATTGGACCATCAAGGGAATTTCCACCTGCTCCGCCCGAACAAATGACATACTGTGATGCGCCTGACGAAGCGTCAGATCATCTCGCGCATAAGGTATATACCATTGTTTATAGCTAATTTTCTGATGCATCAATTTACCCACTCAAACAAACCTATTGATTCAGCAGAGTACCGAACTCATATAAATTAAAATCCATTGGCCTAATTGCGTATGTTAGCGGAGGTTTTTATTAAAATATTAAAATCCGTCAACGTTTCATTTTCATCACGACTGAAGCCGCTGCTATTGCTCAATAAACGTGCTCAATAAATGCCCGTTATAGTAAACTACCTATCCTGCTACTCCATCAACTGGCACACACTGTGCTCGCACATGGCTACCGCAAGTACCACAACAAGCAGCACCTGAAAATATGCCGATAAATGAAGTTTAGCATGAATAAAACATGATAATCTGCCACAACACACAAACCAGCAACACCATTGCTTTTAACGCGCTGCCTCGATCAACAATCGTTATATTCGTGATTTTATTAACAGGCATGCTATCGCTTGCGTCCGCTGTCATTGCCAGTGAAAACACTGACAATATAAAGCCAGTAACAGCACTCGGCATTAAAAAACTCAGATCCGAATACTGGAAGCTGAAAAACCAATTAGAAAGTAACGAAGATCAATTTCTTTTGATCTCCAATACAATTGGAGGTCACAGCCACAGTGATGTTTTTGGAATTATCAACTACCCCTTGGATAAAGCCCGTAACATGTTAGTTTCTTCCAAGGAATGGTGCAATGCGGCTATTTTACATATCAACGTGAAGTCCTGCATAACAGATAACCTGCGCAAAGGAAATGCGAGTGTACAACTTTTTGTTGGGGATGAGGATTACCTGGAACCCAATGACGCCAATTCATTTCTGTATCATTACAGAATAAATGACTCAAACAACGATTACATTAGCGTAGCATTGCATGCCGACTCAGGACCATTGGACACAAAACAACACCGATTAACCATTGAAATGATAGCAATTAGTGAGAACTCCAGTTTTTTACGCTATGCGTATTCAGCGGATTTTGGGTTTATAACTCGCACTGTTTTAAATACCTATTTATCCACGATAGGCCGCCATAAAGTTGGCTTCACCAACCAAGGTAATAACAAAGATGGCAAGCCACAATTTGTCACTGGCATAGCTGGTATTATGGAGCGCAATACCATGCGCTATTTTTTTGCGTTTACCGCCTATTTATATGGGTTAAATTTCCCTGAAAATCAACGCTTTTACGTCAGCATGAATCAATGGTTCAATTATACTGAGAAGTATAAACGCCAACTGTACGAAGTGAAGCGAAACCAATATCTTGACACCAAATCCCAGGAATACCGTAATCAATTGAATCTGCAAACAGCAACACAATGATCACACCCTAACGAACAAGAATATTGAACTATATCGTTAGGGTGATGTTTTGTATCAGGAAAACGTATCCCGAGTTATATTTGCGTACCAACTCGAGGTATATAATGCTTCAGCCCGCCGAAATGAATCATCCGCCTTGATTGGGCTAATACCGCCCGAGCCTTTGACCTTTATAATTTTATTACCATCATATCGATATACAGCCGCCACAGATATGCCGTAGTTTTTTCCAATTAAACTGTAACAAGTATTGCTGTATGAAGGATCAGGCATAACAGCAGCATTTAATTCGGAAACAATCGCCGCTGCACACATCTTTCCTTCGCTGTTTGCGGCATAACCGGATTTTGGCAAAGGCGTTGCTACTGCGGAATCGCCAATAACATGGATATTTTTATGCTTAGTGGACTCAAACGTTTTTTGGTTAACAGGACACCACCCTGATGCATCCGTTAAATCAGCTTTACGAGCAATAGCACCAGCTGCCTGATGGGGAATATAGTTAACGACGGCACCCGCAATGGGATCTCCCAGCTCATTAAAAACTGTTTTTTTAGCCACATCAATCTCAGTGACCCGACCACCACTTGTCCCTGCCACCCATTCGATCATACCTGGATATAATGTATCCCATGCCTGAGTAAACAAAGGCATTTTAGAAAATTTTTGTTTCGCATCCAATATTACCACTTTCGACTTGGGCTTATACTGCTTTAAGTAACCTGCAATTAAGCTTGCCCTTTCATAAGGCCCGGGAGGACACCGAAATGGATTCGGTGGAGCGACAATAACAACAACACCACCATCGGGCATCGCTTCAATTTGTGACTTTAATACTATGGTTTGTTTACCTGCTTTCCAGGCATGCGGAAGAATATCCACATCTTTTTCGGTGTAACCTTCAACACTATTCCATAAAAAATCAATGCCTGGAGATACCACCGCCTTATCATAAGGCAGCGACTTGCCATTCTTAAGTAACAGGGTATTCTTAACAGCATCAATATCAACAACGTCACCCTGAACAACGTTAATTCCATATTTTTTCTTTAACACACTATAATCATGAGTGATTGAGTTGATATCCCGCAACCCACCAATCACCAAATTACTAAAAGGACAAGTAACAAACCGGACATCTCTTTCGACAAGGGTGACATCAATACTCGGATCAAACAACTTAATATACTTGGCGCACGTTGCCCCTCCAAAACCACCACCCACGATGACAACACGATATGTTGTTGGTTTACCACTATTCCCTGCTATCAAATTCAGCGGCCACATTCCGAGTGATGCTGCCGATAAGACACTGCCACTCAATTGCAAAAATCGACGACGTGAAGTTTTATTATTCATGATGATAACCCCTCCATTTATGATAACACTCCTGTTATTGCAGACTTAATTCTTCAGCGTTTACTTTGCTGAAAAATACTCTGCAATAAGCTTAATTTCAGCATCACTATACCCCTTTGCGTGCCGTCCCATAACCGTTGAGGAGCGCTTGTCATCGCGAAAATCGATCAGTGCCTTTTCAATATATTGTGCAGGTTTTCCCGCAATACTTGGTATAGCACCAACATTCTCGTCACTATGACACCCTGAACAAGTGATGCTCAGCATAGTACGTTGATCGATAGTTTCCGCCGATACTGATTGAAATAAGCCAACCAACATCACTACTAAGCATCGCCATAACGCCAATTTAACAAACTGCATATCGTCCCTCCTTGTCTAATTTCAATCAAATATTTATACTGCATAAGTCAAACACCGCCATACACCAAGCGCACAGAAGCATTCACAGGGATTACTCTTGGTTATCATGCCCACCGCTCTTAATCTATTCGTAAAACGAATAGCAGCATAAAATTTCCCTTGATTTGCACTAATAGCAATTAACATCATATTTCATGACACAACATCAAAAATAAGCTCGTTAAAAAAAGCGAAATAACAACGAACAACAGCTCTTTGTATTGTGAAAATTTTCAACGCAATCATAAAAAGCAGCGACGCGCAATTAATACCCAATAATCAAATGCTATGAGTCTATATTACATTGTGCGCACTCCCTCCGCAAAAAACAAAAAATTAAAAATACACTGAAAAAATAATCAGTTACAATATGCATTGACAACAAATCAAAACACAAGCGAAGAGGATTCGAGAATACTTGTCTATAGGCAGGAAACGCAGCGCCTGTAAATTGGGAAAACGTCAGCACCAGAAAAACGCTTAAAACATACTATCCCTCACACACACAAAAATATTCCATTGAAAGTCATAAGGATATAACGTAACAACACTATCAACCAGCACTGAATTAACAACAGTGCCAGCTGCAACGGGTCGGGTTAACGTTAAAAAATGAACAGTAACGGCTCAGATTACCTTTAATTTTTTTGAGAAATCAGGAAAAAGCACAATATTTCGTTCGCACGAGTAAAGTCGGCACTTTTAGCATCATCACCATCGGGCAAATCAAAGGCAAGCTGAGCGTTACGTTTATTCGCTGTTTACAATGCCAACACGCTTTTTAAAACGATTTGTAAAGTTTTGCACCTTGTTTTTTAAATTCAACAGCTTTTTCTGCCATTGCTTTTTTTAACGCTGCCCCCTCATCAAGAATACCATGCGTTTTTGCATAATCCCGCACATCTTGAGTGATTTTCATAGAGCAAAAATTAGGTCCGCACATCGAACAGAAGTGCGCCACTTTATGCGCTTGTTTAGGCAAAGTTTGATCGTGATATTGCCTTGCTCTATCCGGGTCCAAGCCCAGATTAAATTGATCCGCCCAACGAAATTCGAACCGCGCCTTTGATAAAGCATTGTCACGTATTTGTGCACCCGGGTGGCCTTTTGCCAAGTCAGCAGCGTGCGCTGCAATCTTATAAGCAATAATCCCTTCTTTCACATCATTACGGTCGGGCAACCCTAAGTGCTCCTTGGGCGTCACATAACAGAGCATAGCAGTACCATACCAACCGATCATTGCCGCCCCGATTGCTGAGGTAATATGGTCATACCCGGGGGCTATATCCGTTGTTAAAGGACCCAGGGTATAAAAGGGCGCTTCACCACAGACAGCTAACTGTTTATCCATATTTTCCTTAATCATATGCATGGGAACATGACCCGGTCCTTCTATTATGGTTTGCACATCGTGCTGCCAGGCAATCTTGGTTAATTCGCCAAGAGTTTCCAGTTCACCAAATTGGGCAGCGTCATTCGCATCCGCGATGCAGCCGGGCCGTAGACCATCACCTAACGAAAAAGAGACATCATAGGCCTTCATTATTTCGCAAATTTCTTCAAAATGCGTATATAGAAAATTTTCCTGATGATGGGCCAGACACCATTTAGCCATGATGGAACCACCACGCGATACAATGCCGGTTATCCGCCTAGCCGTTAACGGTACGTATCGCAATAACACACCGGCATGAATCGTAAAATAATCCACGCCCTGCTCAGCCTGCTCAATTAGCGTATCGCGAAAAATGTCCCATGTTAGCTCTTCAGATTTACCATCAACTTTTTCCAATGCTTGGTAAATAGGGACCGTACCAATAGGCACTGGCGAATTACGAATAATCCACTCGCGGGTTTCATGGATATTCTTACCGGTAGAGAGATCCATAATAGTATCTGACCCCCAACGAATACCCCATGTCATTTTATCCACCTCCTCTTCAATGGAGGAAGTCACTGCTGAATTGCCTAAATTACCATTGATTTTAACCATAAAATTGCGACCAATAATCATGGGCTCCAATTCTGTATGGTTAATATTGGCCGGTATAATCGCACGACCACGAGCAACTTCATCACGTACAAATTCTGGTGTGATCTGCTTGGGTATGGCTGCACCAAACGATTGGCCAGGATGTTGTTTTCTGAAGCTTTCATCCACCAACTCCAAACGCATGTTTTCACGAATTGCGACAAACTCCATCTCAGGCGTAATGATGCCCTTTTTTGCATAATGCATCTGCGTGACATTATTTCCCGGCTTCGCCTTACGCGGGCGACGAATATGCTTAAAACGTAAATGATCAAGTGAAGAATCGCCTGCCCGCTGGCTCCCATAGCCAGAGGATAACTGAGTGAGTACTTGGCTATCCCCTCTATCCTCTATCCATACTTTGCGAATTTCAGCGAGCCCTGTGCGAATATCAATATTAGCCGTAGGGTCAGTATATGGACCAGAAGTATCATAAACCGTTACAGGCGCATTATGTTCTGCGACCTCACCATCAGTACCGCCCAAAACAAACGTTTCCGTTAAGCTGATTTCCCGCATAGGAACACGAATATCCTCGCGACTACTACCTTGCACATAAATTTTTTTGGAATTGGGAAACGGCTCAATAGAAGCGTGGTTAATTTTGGCCGTTTGGCTTAGAAATTCGTCGGGAATCGCGCTCATAGTTTCATGTCCTATTTTGTGTTATTGCCAGGACGTGCACCGACGCGAGTGAAACGCTTCCCTACGCCGGAACTGTCCGGATCAGGTTCTGAGGGTGTAATCTCAGCGCTGACGATGTTATTGACACCGGCAGGCACCCCTAGCATTGCTAAATGTGAGAACTGGACAGTAGCCGATTCCATCATAAGTTACAAGCTTAAGACGTCACCCCCTCTGGCCTGCTCTGGCGAAAGAAAAATTTCACCAAAATAGGTCTATTATTTAACCAGTAGCACGGTAAATCGCTTAGGTTGACAACCGACACTATTGGCACAACAACAAATTAATCGATTTCTATTAAACGGTTAATTTGCAAATTCTGAGGCCCAACAAACTATCAGAGCGCCAGACAAGGCGACCCCTCCTTTCACCGATAACTCGTGTAGTGTCAATTCAGATTCAATAAAGCGCTAAAAACTGCGGTGTTTTCCTTAACCATTCACCGCTGCAAACCGATAGTTATTCCAGTCAACGACCAAAAATACCGTTTGTATCGATAAAGCCATCACCATGTCGTGTAGCACACACGAAATCATGGTTGCCTGGGCTAAAGAAACGCCTTACTCTCTACCCTATCTTTTTTAAGGTTCCGAGTTTGGAAACAGAAAGCCCAATAACAAGCGAAACGTAGAACTTAAACCATGAATGAAATGAACACAGAACAAGCACGCTTTAACATGATAGAGCAACAAATTCGCCCTGCTGATGTACTGGACCCGGTTGTACTGGACACAATAGCAATCGTGCCACGGGAAGAATTCGTACCAGCAGCCTATCGACAATTGGCTTTTTCAGACACCAATATCCCACTGCCATCCGGTCAAGTGATGATGAATCCCATCCAGGAAGGTCGCTTGCTGCAAGCCTTGAATATCGGCAAAGAAGATAACATATTAGAAATAGGCACAGGTACAGGTTATCTGACAGCTTTACTGGCCAAATTAGGCAAACAGGTCATTTCAGTGGAAATAGACGAAAATTTATCCAAAACCGCCAGAGAAAAACTTTCACAACACAACGTAGACAATGTGATTTTAGAAGTCGGCGACGCCACCATAGGCTGGCAAAAACATGCTCCCTACGACGTCATTGCCATTACCGGCGCATTAGCCAGTATGAATGACAACCTTAAGCAACAGCTCCGCGTAGGTGGGCGATTATTTGCTATTGTCGGCACCGATCCGGCCATGTCAGCATTGTTAATTACGCGTGTTGCAGAGCAGCAATGGTCAGAAGAAAACCTATTCGAAACAGTACTGCCACCGCTTATCAACGGGGAAAAACCACTTGAGTTTGTATTTTAACACTAAACACTTTTACCAAAGTCTACGAATTAACCGGCAGTATAGGCTTAGGCAACCGAAATTGATACGCAAATGCCTACTTAAACTAAGCGCTTAACTAAACAGTGTTTAACTCTTATACATTAACTCTTAACAATGAAGCCATCTGGAAACTTATGAAGACGCGATCACATGTTATCATTATACTCGCGGTAAATCTGCTAATGAGCCATAACGCCTTTGCCAAAACGTTAATGGAAATTTACAATCTGGCACTGGAAAATGACCCCAGCTTTAAAAGCGCCATATCCACCCGAAACTCTGCGACTGAATCTGTCAACATTAGTCGCGGTAACTTTTTACCCAATATAGGCGTAAATGCTAGCTATTCCGACAATAACGGTACCACCATTTTTTTTAACCCGGATACCAATACCACAAGTACATTTAATAGCGAGGCGATAACCCGCTACTCCGTTACATTAACGCAACCCATTTACCGGCGTGGCAATTACGCCACCCACGCCAGAAACAAACATTTTGCCAAACAAGCCGAAACTGACTTCAGTGCGGCCAAACAAAACCTTATCATTCGTGTTGCGGAACAATATTTTGACGTGTTGTCGGCGCGGGACACGCTTGAATTTAACCGCGCAGAAAAAAACGCCATTTCACGTCAACTGGAGCAAACCAAGCAACGCTTTGACGTTGGCCTTGTTGCCATTACGGATGTGCACGAAGCCCAAGCTCGCTATGACTTATCGGTAGCCCAACGCATAGAAGCGGAAAATGATGTCAATAACAGGCTGGAAGCACTGCGGGCTCTTACAGGTGAATATCACGAACTACTCTCACCGCTGGTGGATCAAACCCCCCTGCCCCCCCCTGAGCCAGACAGCATAGAAGCATGGACAAAAACCGCGTTGGAACAAAACCCATCCTTGACCGCAGCACAATATCTTGTTGAACAATTACGCGACTCAGTTGACGCCGCACGCGCTAATTACCATCCCACCCTGGACTTTTCCACGACATATTCCGATAGCGACGCAACAAATGCCACTGACTCTACAAGCTACCGTCTAGACTTCAGTCTTAACTTGTTTGCAGGCGGCACCACCAAGGCATTGGTACGCCAAGCATTACACGACTTAAACCAAGCGCAGGAATCACTTGAAAAGCAACGCCGTACCACACAACAGGATGTTCGTAGCGCCTACTTGCGAGCTCAGGCGGATATCAGTCTGGTGAAGGCACTCAAACAAGCAGTGGTTTCCAGCGAGAGCCGCTTAAAAGCTTCGGAGGCCGGTTTTGAGGTGGGCACGCGCACCACGGTGGATGTTCTTAATGCCCGGCAGGATTTATTTCGTGCTCAAAAAGATTATTCATTGACCCGTTATCGTTATATTTTAGATATGTTACGCTTAAAGCAGGCAGCAGGCCTGCTGAGCGTCCAAGATTTAGAAAAAATCAATGGCTGGCTTGAACTGTAACGACTTCGCAATGAAAAAACATCCCGGTTCAAATAGCCCGCCAACAATGATGCCGCTGTTATGCAGTGCACCGAACAGCCATTTGGTTGTTATTGATGTACAGACACGATTAACCAATGCGATGCTTGACGCTGCATCATTAGTAAATCACTGCAGTATTTTACTACGCTCAGCGACAACACTGAACATAACCACAACGATTACCGAGCAATACCCCAAAGGCCTTGGCACCACTGACACATTATTACAGCAGGTCTTTCCTGCTGGTATTACAGCCATTGAAAAAACCTGCTTTTCATGTTGTGGTGCCAGGCAGTTTACTCAACGCCTGGCAGAAACTGGCAAAAAACAAATTATATTAACTGGCATTGAAGCGCATGTTTGCGTCTTACAAACTGCAATGGATTTAATTCAACAAGGTCAACAAGTATTCGTTGTTGCCGATGCCGTGGACTCACGTACCGCCAACAATAAAAACATCGCGCTATCGCGTATGCAGCAGGCTGGTGCGATCATTACGAACACGGAATCGGTTCTATTCGAATGGTTAAAAGATGCCAAGCACGAGCATTTCAAGACTCTCAGCGCCTTGATTCGGTAACAGCAACCAAAATCCTGAGCCAATAATTCTGTTACAATTTGAATTGCCCAGTTGAAAGCTATCCGTCGTAATGCTATACCCACAGCGTTTGAGGCTTAGGTAGTACAGTGCGTTATATGCACTTCATGGTACCAATAGTTAGTCGTTTTTTAAAAGACAAAATGACGAATAAAAGATGGCATACAATGAATCCCTAAATCTAATCACGCAACGGGTCGATGACAACACCGACTAAAATAGCCCACCCAAAACCGTTGGGCCTGAATTGAAGCAACACACAGTAACATCAATCCAAATAAATCGTGACTAAACAAAAATTGAGTGCTTTTTTAGCACCCCGCTACTGGCCAACCTGGGTGGGGCTGGGTATTTTACGCCTAGTGACGCTATTGCCCTACCGCCGCCAAATACAGTTAGGAAAAGTGATGGGGGCAAGTATGGGCTATTTGGCGGAAAAATTAATGAAAAAACGGCATCACATTGCCGAAGTCAATATTAGCTTATGCTTTCCTCAGCTTGATAAAACAGCCAAGCAACGTCTGCTCAAATCTGCGATCGAATCCGTGACGATATCCTTGTTTGAAACAGCACTTTCCTGGTGGGGCTCCCGGCAAACACTAGTACCATTATGTCATATTGAAGGCTTGCACCATCTGCAAGCAGCCCTGAATAACGGTAAAGGCGTAATATTACTGAGTGCACATTTTACCTGCCTGGAAATCGGCGGGCGTTTATTATCTTTCCAGCAACCCTTTGCCGTAATGTATAAACGACATCGTAACGCACTGTTCGAACACATCATGACCCGCGCCCGGGAAAACCATTATCAACATGCTATTCAACGGCATGATATAAGAGGTATGATCCGTGCGTTAAAAAAGAATTCAATCTGCTGGTATGCGCCAGACCAGGATTTTGGCCGTAAACAAAGCATTTTTGTACCCTTTTTAGGTGTCGAGGCTGCAACAATTACTGCACCGGCTCGAATCGCCAAAATCTCAGGTGCAGCCATCGTGCCCTTTTTTCCTAAAAGGCGCAAAGACGGCAGCGGTTATCAGTTGACAATTTTACCAGCACTCAGTGACTTCCCAAGCAACGATGAAACCCGGGATGCCGCATATATTAATCAAATCATCGGAGAACAAGTATTACTTGCACCAGAACAATACCTCTGGTTACACCGACGCTTTAAAACCCGCCCGGAAGGTCAAGCAAAGCTTTATGGTTTCGCCGACAAATCCCAAAAAAAACCCTGAAAACACCATTGCCGAAAAAACAGCCCCAAAAAAACCAAAGTACCTCACACGCATCAAACGTCAGCATGTGGCGTTATCAAGCGTTATTGTACTTGCTCGCGCCGGTATTATTTGTGTTTACGGCATGGCAGGCATTACGCTATAAAGACTTGCGTTATTTCAAACAACGGCTGGGATTTGGCCTTAGCGCATTGCCCGACAAAGCAATTTGGCTACATGCAGCATCTGTGGGAGAGGTAATAACAGCCCAACCATTGATCAATCAACTTATCATTGCCTATGCTCCGTCAACGGTGCTGATCACAACAGTAACACCCACAGGCGCCGCGCTGGTAAAACAACGTTTTAATGCTACAGTACAACATTGCTATCTACCCATTGATTGGCAATGCACAATTAACAAATTTATACAAACCCTTGCGCCACGCTGCGCGTTGATCATGGAAACTGAAATATGGCCTCATCTTTACCGTAGCTGCGCCGCCAATAACGTTACACTAATAACCATCAACGGGCGCTTATCTAACCGAACACTTAGAGCACCAAACTGGGTTAAACAACTCTATCGCCAGGCATTACACCATTCCAACGCTATCCTGTGCCGCTCAGAGCAAGACACAAAGGGGTTTATCGCCTTAGGTGCTGACACCCAAAAACTCAAAACCATCGGCAATCTGAAATTCAGCGCGGCCACGCCACCCAGCACTACCGAGACGCACCCACTGGCCAAGCAAGCATATATTATCGCTGCCTCCAGCCACAACAACGAAGAGATGCTACTGGCTCACTTATGGCGCAACAGTATTTTTAAGCATCATTTACTGGTGATTGCACCAAGACACCCACAACGACGAAATGCAATATGCAAACAACTAAAAAAAATAACCACCAAAGTCGCCATACGCAGTCGAGGTGATATCGTCAACAAGCAAACACGTATCTATTTAGTCGATACCATTGGTGAACTTATTACGTTTATGCAATTTGCAGATATCGTCATCATGGGTGGCTCATTTGTCCCCCACGGGGGACATAATATTTTAGAACCCGCCTTATTAGAAAAAGCCATTGTATTTGGCCCTTACATGCACAATTTTGATGATGAAGCCAGACGTTTTCTTAACCATGGTGCAGCAATCCAAAGCCAGGACATCGACGAACTTAAACAGTTGCTAACTGACTTAATTAACGACCCGATTAAACGACAAACCTTAGGGGCGAAAGCCAAAAACCTAGTCGTAAGTAAACGCGGCGTCGTGAATGATTACATGAGAGAAATTCAACAATGCATAGCACCATTAAAAAATTAAAAGGGAATAGCGGACACAGCCCGCGCTCTGCATCCTGCAATCGTCAGCTTTAAATTGTATTCACCTAAAGCTGTGTATATCCGGACATCATCCATTGCCAGGCAGTCTCATTAAATTTAAAGCCATCGTTCATCTGGGTAAGTTTTTCCAATGAACGCCGAAATC
This sequence comes from Gammaproteobacteria bacterium, assembly GCA_013152545.1. Classification (GTDB taxonomy): domain Bacteria; phylum Pseudomonadota; class Gammaproteobacteria; order SZUA-152; family SZUA-152; genus JAADGF01. The sequence goes on along the minus strand of JAADGF010000120.1, from coordinate 8,448 downwards.
GTTGCAAGTTAGCCATTTGCCAAGCCCGTCGGGTACGACGAATTTCCCCTTTGTCAAAATCAATTAGATAAACGCTACCAGCATCATCCAGCAAAATATTGTGCGCATTCAAATCCGCATGATAAACCCCCCGCTGATGAAAACGCCGTAGCGTCACACCAATCTTTTTCCAAAGCACATCACTAAGTGCTTGCTGCGTCAACATATGTGCTAACGAATGAGAACAGGGAATACGTTGTATAATAATATCAGCCCGATAAAACAAACCGCGCTTATACACACGAGCAGCCACGACAGGAGGAACCGGCAATTCCCGCTGGCGCAATTGGCCTAATAAAAACCACTCCTGCCAAGCTCGCGTTTTATACAAACCCGCCCACCAGTAGCGGTCATTTAGCCACCTTGCTACCATACCACCACGGCGGTAATGTCGTAACACACACTCGCGCCCCTGTAGTTGTACAAAATAAGTGGTGCCACGCCCTTGCACTTGGCCAAGCACTCGGCCGCTAGCCCGATAATGGGCGATATCGAAGTCCGTCGTTCCAATCGTCTCCGGCAATGTACTGTCATAAATGAAATACTGATTTTTTATACGTTTTTCTGTAGAATTCATTAACCTATGACCCAATCTCTAATACCAACATCTAACAATCAGTTACCCTTTAAACAGCCGCCTGACAGCTTATGCATTATTCGGTTATCCGCTGTGGGTGACGTATGCCACACCCTTGCCGTTGTTCGTACCATTCAGTCACACTGGCCTCAAACCAAGCTCACGTGGATTATCGGTAAGCTGGAAGCCAGCTTGGTCGGCGACATTCCCGGCATAGAGTTTATCATTTTTAACAAATCAGGGGGATGGCGTGCCTATAAAAAATTGCATCAACAGTTACGAAGCCGTACCTTTGACGCACTACTGCACATGCAAATTTCAATACGCTCGAGTCTCGCCAGCCGCTTAGTCCGCACGCCGATTCGGCTTGGGTTTGACCGCGCTCGTGCCAAAGATTACCAGTGGTTATTTAGTAACCACAAAATCAACGCTGTCAAAAACCAACACGTACTGGATGGCCTGTTTGGCTTCGCAGAAACACTGGGCATCCACGAAAAACGTTTACGTTGGGATATCCCTATACCGGCCGAAGCGCGACAATATGCTGACCAATATTTACCCCGAAGCAAACGCTTTATCGTAATAAGCCCGTGCTCAAGTGCACGCTTTCGGAACTGGCGTAATTGGCATGCCGAGGGCTACGCCGCCGTTTGCAACTATCTCACCGAACATTTTAACTGTGCAACCGTATTAACGGGCGGCCCATCAACATTGGAAAAAGAATACGGTACTGCCATTAGCGAGCTATGCCAACATACACCGGTTAATTTGATTGGAAAAACCAACTTAAAACAACTACTCACCATTATTGCGCAAGCCAAAGCCGTCATATCACCGGATTCCGGACCAGCGCACATGGCAACGACCGTAGGCACTCCCGTCATCGGTTTGTATGTTACCTCAAACCCACTACGCACAGGCCCTTATTTAAGCCAGGAATGGGTAATAAACAAATACCCTAACGCCATCCAAGAGGAATCCGGCAACACTGTCGATAACGTATCGTGGGGTACTCGCGTACGTGACCCAGAAGCAATGCAACGCATTAGCGTCGAAGATGTCACGGCCAAACTGGATGAACTGTTATCAGCGCCACAGAATCAGCCGGTAAAATCCAATGAAAATAACTAACCCGACTTTGTTACTCATTGAAATTGACCACCCAGGACAAATTAAGCTATTTTAGCGATTTCAAACAATTCTACCCGCATAAGCATGGCATCCATTGGGATTACTGCTAAAATACCCTTCGACCGTTTACAAGAAAATCAACCAATGAAAACAGACATTAAAGACATGCCTATATTAGCATCACAATTTTGTGGTATGCAGTTTGATACCCCCTTAGTATTGCTGTCTGGATGCGTTGGTTTTGGTGAAGAATACACACGGGTGCAGGGATTTTCAAACCGCGATGTAGGTGCAGTTTGCCTGAAAGGAACAACATTACAGCCTCGCCTGGGTAACCCGCTGCATCGCCTAGCGGAAACCCCAATGGGAATGTTAAATTCCATTGGACTACAAAACCCGGGGGCCGAGCATGTGGTTAACAACATCCTGCCAGCACTGGATTTTTCTGAAACACGCTTTATTGCCAACGTATCAGGTTCAACAATTGAAGAGTACGTCACTGTCACTCGCCTATTTGATGACTCCCCCATCGATGCAATAGAACTCAACATCTCCTGCCCAAATGTTAAAGAGGGTGGCATGGTGTTTGGCAATGACCCGCTTATGTCTGCACGCGTGGTGGCTGCTTGTCGTGCGGTAACTAAAAAACCAATCATAACCAAGTTATCACCCAATCAAACCGATATTGCTGAAAATGCCCGTTTATGCTTGGAGTCTGGCTCCGATGCCTTTGCTGTCATTAATACCCTAATGGGAATGGCCATTGATACCGAAAACCGGACACCCATCATCGGCGCCAATCAAGGAGGCTTGTCCGGTGCGGCAATTAAACCTATCGCTTTGCTGAAAGTACACCAGGTCTACCAGGTTTGCCGACATCATAACATTCCTATTATTGGCCAGGGTGGCATCATGAATGCTGAAGATGCAATTGAATTTATGATTGCAGGTGCCGCGGCTATTGGTGTAGGGACAGCATTATTTTATGACCCTCTGGTTTGCACTAAAATCAATGCGGGAATATCAGACTATTTAAAACAGCATAATATTGTAGAAATATCGCAACTTATCGGAACACTGACAATTAATTAAATGGCTACTCGTCAATTCACTCCCCCTTTCTTTGTTTTCAGGTCATCCCCTTGATAATAGAGCAAGCAAATTCGAATGCCAGTTGCAGAGCATTAATCAAGGCGACACAGAACAGCAAATAATCCTACCTGACTACATTACATTTACAGCTACAACCAAACAACTTTTGATATTTTTTAAACTTAGAACGTTGATATTAAAAATCACCACTGACATAAGGCTGTCAGTAGCATGGGCGTATAATCCTAAAATCATTAGTTACCCAAAGCGTTTGAGATCTAGGCATTATAGCGAGCCATTACAACAATTCGCAAGACACCAAAGGCGAAAAAAACCTGCCTACAAATCTTCGTGTACATGCCCTTTGAGTTACACGGATAAAAACACAACATTACAATCACCTCAAAAGCTTAGCGAAACTTACAAACAATCAACTCATGAATGCAGGATAATCGAAACCCCTAAAACATCAAGGAATAAAAAATGACAAATGAAAATCCAAGTATTATTTCTCATATTTCGATTGGTACAAACAACTTTGAACGTGCTGTTGCTTTCTATAATAAAGTACTGTCAACGCTTGATTGCAAACAGATCATGGAGCACCCTGGTGCAGTTGCTTTTGGACGGGAATATCCTGAATTTTGGGTACAAACACCAATAGATGGGAACCTAGCAACCATTGGAAATGGCTCTCACATTGGTTTTGTTGCTAACTCAAAAGCAGCGGTACATGCATTTCACGAAGCGGCACTGAATAAAGGAGGCACAGATGATGGCGCCCCGGGGCCAAGACCGCAGTATGGCGAACCTTATTATGGTTGTTTTATCCGAGACCTCGATGGTAATAAAATTGAGGCAACCTTTTGGAATGAAGATATTGGATCTGTTGGTACTTAGCTTCACCCTTACCGAAGGCATTTTTTATATCTGCCTTAAGCGTGACAGACAGTGAAGGTTATGTTACGCAGAGCAAGAGCCGGGCGAAAATACCCGGCTCCCTTTATTTAGGCTTTTTTTGCTGGCCCGTGAGGCAAATGCACTTCTTCAATAATGCCTGCATTCGGGTCGTTGTAAATCTTCATATCAATGGAATTTTCACTTCGGGCAACGATGGTCGTTATTGCGCTATCACCAGTGACATTTACTGCGGTACGCATCATATCAAGCAATCGATCAACACCCATAATCAACGCAATACCTTCTATTGGCAAACCGACTTGATTAAACACCATTGCCAACATGATCAACCCCACACCGGGCACACCAGCAGTCCCGATAGAGGCAAGCACCGCCATACCAATGACCGTTAAATAGCCTGTCAACCCCAGGTCGATACCATAAACATTAGCAATAAATACGGTAGCTACACCTTGCATAATAGCGGTGCCGTCCATATTAATGGTTGCACCAAATGGCACAACAAATGATGCTGTCGAGCTATCAACACCTAAACGTTTTTCAGTGGCCACTAAGGTTACTGGGATAGTTGCGTTAGAGCTTGATGTACTGAACGCAAAGACCTGAACGGCACGAAATTTTTTCAGAAACATCAAGGGGCTCACTTTACCCAACAATTTTAGCAATATCATCAGCGTACCAGTCGCATGCAATAAAAGCACAATCGCTACCACCGCAAAATAACTGATCATCGGCAAAATCAGCCCTAAACCCTGCAAGGCAAATGTTTTTGCCATCAGAGCAAATACACCATAAGGAGCAAGCTGCATAACAACATTCACCACTTGCATCATGACCAGATTCAGTTGCTCTGCACCCCGGGCAATACTCTCCCCCGGTTTACCAATGATCAAAATACAAATCGCAAACAAAATCGTGAAGAAAATAATTTGCAGCATATTGCCTTCTGCATACGCTGCCACTGGATTGCTTGGAACTAAATCAATAATCACCTGAGTAAGTGGTGGTCCTTCTGGTGCGGTAAACTCTACGTCGGTGGTTTTTGTTATATCAAAACCCTCACCAGGTCCAACAATGCTCGCCACAGTAATAGCCAATGTAATCGCCAACGCTGTTGTGAGTATAAATAATCCAAACGCTTTAATTCCCACTCGGCCAAGTTTATTGACATCGCCAATTCCGCAAACACCAGTAATTAATGAAAAAGTAACCAGCGGAACAACAAGCATTTTTAGTAGACTGATGAAAATTGCACCAACAACATGGAACAAGCCATTCACCAAGTAATCCTGGACAAACGCCACCTCACTCATCAAGGCATTAAGCAAACTGCCTAGCACCAGGCCGGCGGCCATCCAGATTAAAATTTTTGTTGTCATATTCATTTTAGTAGACATAATCAGTCTCCAGCAATCATTCGTTACTGCTCGTATCCTATTATTGTGAATCACCAGCACTTTTACATTTAGTAAGTGCAGCAGATGAGGCGAGTATATCGAATTATGTTAGCTTATTCTCTGGCTGACGCCCACGTATCGTTCATTTTTAATGCAAGCAAATGAACACACATTTCCCATCATGCTGCTGTACCATCCCTCAATTGAAAAATTGAGTATTGCCAACTATCGTTTTTTGGTATTATCAAAGAAAAATCGAGCGTCGATATTTTACTGCTTTCTTTAACATTAGAAAAAGCACCTTAAAAAAAGCAATACCAATCCACCCAAACTGTAATAGCAAAGGCTGCATCAATAGTAATATCGTTTAAAAAAGTATCGCTACTGCATTTAAGGCATGAAGTGTAAGTCATGTGGCTACAGACATACAGTAAAATATCAATAAATAAGCCCTGACACCATATGCCAAGCATTTCAATTTTATTCGATTGAAGAAGCAAATTTTCGATCAATTAAACATATTAATTGACAATAGTCGATATCAAAAATCACTATTCACAACAAGAATCGGCAATTTCAGAACATGAGAATATCAATGAACAGATTGCACCGGATATCTTTCGTATTCAAGGCGCATACTCATTCTATGTAACCTTTTGCTCAACGCCGAAGACGCAAGGATAGACAAGCTAAATGTTCGCGTTAGTTCTTTGCAGACCCTTAGTGTCATTTAGAAAAAATGACGGCTCACAGGCTGCAAACAATTTAACCGGAGCATTAGAAGACATAAATTAACAGGACGGATTTAATGAAACGATGTGACTGGGCGAATTCAAACCCATTAGAAACGGAACACCATGATGAGGAATGGGGTATTCCCGTTCATGATGATCGACTTCTTTTCGAAATGCTAATTTTAGAAGGGGCGCAGTCAGGGCTAAGCTGGGCTACGATTCTTCAAAAAAGGCAAGGCTATTTGCGAGCATTCGACAATTTTGATGCTCAAAAAATAGCTCGATATACCGATAAAAAAATCGCAAAATTACTTCTAAATCCTGAAATTGTAAGAAATAAGCTGAAAATTAATGCCACAGTGGAAAACGCAAAGCGATTCTTAGAAGTACAAAAAGAATATGGAAGCTTTGATGCTTATATTTGGTCTTTCGTTGCCGGAAAACCAATCAATAACTCATGGAAAAAATTATCTGACGTCCCTACAAGCACACCAACATCAGATGCAATGAGTAAGGGACTTAAAAAAAAGGGATTCAAATTCGTTGGAGCCACTACCTGCTATGCATATATGCAGGCAACCGGCATGGTCAATGATCACTTAGTTTCATGTTTTCGTTACCCAATTGTTAAAAAATTGCAAAAAATGGATAGTTATACCCGTAGCATTTGAGATTTAGGTGTTAACTTGGCTAAATATGCTCGCCCACAACAAGTGGCTTCCTAATGCTGGCATTACTAATTTAGTATCGATAATTGATTATTCCATTTTGCCATCAAAAGCCTAACCGAGTGCTCCAGCATTTTTTGACATTTACCGTAGGACTTGGCGCCTTAGCCGGGCAAGAAAATCTCTAAACAGGCTATTATAACCCTCGACTGTATAAGTTTCTGCTTTCGATTAAACATGCAGCTGTTCAGAAATAAATCCTTCGTACGGGATCCAGTAATCCGTCATGACGTTCTCCTGGTGGCCAAACACCCTATCGAGTCCCAGAGTTTGCCTCCTGTGATCGTGCCCCGTGAACCCAATACACAATCGATGAGTCTTTTTTCATCTCGATTAACAGCAATCCATATCCAGCAATAGTTTTTTTTGAACCAATATAGGTATGCATTTCATCTATCTCCAAGATGGCTACTCTCTCTGGATGGGATTTGTGTTTATGTGTTCACTCACCCCACTGGGTAACTTAATCCTATTTCTCTGCCTCCTTGCAAACCCCAAGGATCTGGGTTTAACTTGACACGAGATTGCTTTTGTCAGCCTTTTTACACATATAATTTAACTTTTAATGCCTTATTCAGCAGGCGAAAGTGTTTGTCAAGTGAGTAAACTTGGCAGCCGTTTTGTTTTGCGTTTTGAGCAATAATCAGATCAGGAATACCCACCCCGTTAGCACCTCCCCTTAGGCACTTCACTTGAAATTCTATAATCTCGTCCCAGCTAATAGCCAGAGGGACTCTATTTATCTCATGGAGCAGCCTGATAACTTTCGTTTGCTTTTTTAACTTCAAATAAGGGACTAACTCGGTGAGAATTATATCGTTGATAACAATGATGTTTTCATCTATCAAATAATCTAGATCTTTAGAGTTATCACCTGCCCTGAAGTAATCAATCCATATTGATGTATCAACCAGCACATCCATTAATGGCGATCTCTAAGTTCGTTTAGATCAATGTCTAGATCAATTTTTCCTCGGTACTTTTTAAGATCGGATATCTTTGATTTTCTTATCAATTCTTCCAAGGCCTTAACAATAACGGCAGTCTTCGTATTGGTATGCGTCACCTTCATTGCCTCATTGAGTAAATTTTCGGGTAAATCTAGGGTTGTTCTCATTTTTTCCTCCATAAGATATGCATACAATTTTATGGCAATATGCATAAATTTTCAAGAAGGCTAACGCCTTGCTCATTGGTGGGGCGAAGGGACATGTATTTTTACCCCGCAAAAATCATGACGCTTTGCAACGTCCAATTCCGGGTAGAGACAGCCCTCACGAGCCCCCCCCAATGAGCTGTACGCGCCCAATCAGGCATACGATTCTACGGTGATCAAAGCGTTCGACACAGCTCTGACCCACAACGTTGCTGTTGCTACCCTCACTGCCATTAAGTTAAGAAAATTCATGCTAAAAACAACGTTTCCTTTGCCGTTTTTGAAAATCCTTTGAAAATCCAACAAACTTCTGCTGGACGAATTTTCACGAGGTGGATTACGATGTTTTCGCACAAGACAAGGATTTTTCTGGAACAATGTAGTCAGCTTATCAAGTAACGGCTCGCTTTCAAGATTACTTGTTAGAATTCAATATTTGTGGGTTACGTAAAAGTTAAGATTCCAGTAAAACCCAAAAAGATATTTTCATAGCAAATCTCATTTCTTATCTGCCGGGCTTGTCCAACAAACGGTTCAGATTGTGGCTCGCTCGTGCCTCGCTCTCACAATCTAACCTTATTCGTTAGCTGTGCTTTATAACGTAAACATTTCTTGTAAATTTGTACAAATATCTACTTTGGTTTTTTCACTAATTGTCCCAAGTTTTTTTAGC
>JAADGF010000002.1 GCA_013152545.1 Gammaproteobacteria bacterium | reverse complement strand
TTCATCATTCCGTCGTCGATCGTGTCTTAGCCCAGGCAGGATTACCGAAGGTTGAACGAACGCTACGGCCCTCCATCATTGATCCGTACTTACCTTTCATTCTTGGGTTGTGACTATTTTTTCGCTTACCGCAAGTACATGAAAGACTGTAACGTGACGGTGCAATTTTGTCTGGCCCACTTGATACGTGATATTCGTTATTTCACGACATTACCTGATCAGGACACGAAAAATTACGGAGAAAGAGTGCTTGAGGGTGTTCGCCGGTTATTCAAAATATTTCATGAGCAAGAAACGCAAACTGCTGATGTATTCAAGTTAGCATTAGAAAGGGCGAAAGCCGAACTCTGTGCCATTATTTTAGAGACTGTCTCCAGTGAATGGGACGCGCAGGGAAAAGAACGTAAAACGAAAGCACAAAATTTGGCTAATCGTTTTCGAAACCATGGCGATGCTTATTTTGAGTTCATTACGACCCCCGGCATTGATTCAACGAATAATCTGGCAGAGCAAGCGATTCGGTTTATTGTAATTGATCGTTATATCACTCAGGGTACCCGAATCGAACGTGGACGCGCCGCTTGTGAACGGAATTCGGACGGTGATCACAACTTGTGCAATGCAAGGACGATCCGCTTTTGATTTTATATGCCAGGCCCTTTACGCTGACTGGCGTAATAAACCGCCACCTTCATTATTACCTGATACCGGGTGATCCAATCTATTTTAACGTCGATGTCGAATTAAACTGTTTGGATAAAATTGCTACTTCCAAAATTCCGTGAACGGTTACGATTTTTTATATCGATAGAACCAACTTTAACCCATCATCTAACAAGTCAATTTGCTTGTTTGTTAATTTTCCAGTTTTGTCCATTAAAAATGATTTATCTATGGTGATAAGTTGAGAAATATTAACAACTGAATTTTGAGGTAAGCCTGTAGTTTTTTTTGTAAGCTCAAAATTTCCTGGGGCTTCGGATAGACGAAGATTGGATGTGATAATAGCAACAATAATTGTTTTAATTTTGCTGACATTAAAATCATTTGATGAGATGATAACTACGGGGCGCTTAAAACCGGGCTCTGAACCTTTTGGATCTTCTAATGAAACCCACCAGATTTCACCTCTTTTCACTCCCAATCGTCCTTTGGAATTGAGCGAACTTGCATAGAATGAACATCATCTTCTATACCTGAATCGACAGAGCTATAAATTTCATTTAATTTTTTTGTAACATTTTGATATTTATGAGATTTTATAAAATCATTTACAGCTTTGACATATAGCTCACTGCGAGAAAGACCAAGACGCTGAGCTAAATTCTCAGCAGCCTGAAATATGGTGTCTGGTATAGAAATTGCAGTTTTCATTAAAATAAAGTATAACTTTGGTTATACCCGCTGTCAAGTCCTGCGAAAAATCGTCGCAGTAGGAACGCCGGTTACCCCACGCCCCCTGCACAGATCCTTTCTATTACCCATAAATTATATACTTTGGGCGAGAATCCAGCCCCGCCACAATGTTATTATTCCTGGATCTCCATCACCCGCCCTTCCTAAAAATCCCCCAAGCAGAGCAATCCACCTAACAGTATTGCCCATGTTGGGCGCGCTTTTGGGCCGTTTTTATTTTTATGAATTTCCAAATAGAGTGGCATCCAGTGTTGTTTGTCGATAAAAATCTCACAAGATATTTCTGGATCCGTTCTGGCGATCAACGTTAACATAAACAGCTTCCACGCAACAACGCTCATTACCGCAATAAATTTGATTAATTTATCAGCATTTCCCAGACGACATTCTTCGATCTTGAATCCAGATTTCAGAACCTTGAAATACGTTTCAATACGCCAGCGCAGGCAATACCACTTAACCTTTTCAGACGCATCAGCAAAACTTTTTACTGGAAGATTCGTCAGCAACATCCATTCGAGTGATTTTACGCCTTTTGACGGGTTAATTTTATAGGCGTAGACGGCATACATTTTAAGGTCAGGACGTGTTTCAGTTCTGTGCTTTATGTTGTTTCTGGGCGGACTCAGCCTGAAATCTCCATATTTAATACCGATCCTTGCCTCCCTCGATGAGGGTTTGATGCTATTGCGTTGTTATTTTTTGAAGGCACATTAACTTTCTTTCTCTTTTATCGGAGTGACATTCTTTTTTCGTTTAGCTTCATCGCTGTTGAGTTTTCTCGGAAAGGTATTTTGATCCAGAATGCCTATTGGTAACCCGTCCGTTGATACCGCAAGGCAACGATGGGATACAAGACCTTTCGCATAAATTTTCTTGACATTTTTCCCTTCTTTAACCGAAATATTGCCAAGTCCCATTGTTGCCGGATGCTTGCTATAGACCATATAGCTTGTGTCCTGGATGGCCAGGATAGTCTTATGTTCTTTAGCCCGGATGACAAATTTTGCGTTATGAGCCCTGATAGTTTTCTCACCACTCGTTTTATCATTAGCGAAAAACCGATATGCCGCTTTAGTTGCAGTCCAGCCTGCGCCTGTCTGGTTAATGGAAAATTCTGGTGAATCGGAAAAACTATCACATATTTTCACTAATCGGCTATTGAGTCGTTCATCCCCAAAATCTACGTCAGAGAATTCGTCAGCTGCTCAGCTATTTTGTGTGCTCATATAAATTCGCCAGCCTATTATTAATGATAGACGTATTATAAGCGTCTACTTAATATAAGATATTGGTTATTCATAATGAACAAGCTGGAAATTAAGAGAGAGGTATTAATGGAGCGGCTGGCGAAGTGTAGTTACTTCGTCAAAGGCAGCCTGACTAGCGTTTGCATGGCATGCAGCCGCGCAAACTGTATTTGCCCGGAACCAAAAGGAATCGTGGCGCACAGACTTACCTATAAAGACAAGAACCAAAAGACACAAACTGTCTATGTGCCAGACAGCAGGGTAAAAGAGGTGAGAAAATTGATTTTAAGCTATAGAAAGTATCGAGATATTACAGAAATGATTCTCGATCTTAACATCAAAATATTCAAGGAAAGTAGTCGCAACTAACTTTATTGATGCAGATTTATGGGTAATAGGAAAGGTGGTGTGGGAGGAGGGATGTCGTGAGGCATCCCTCTTTCCAATTACGCGTATTTCGCTTTAGCTGCTTTAGCCGCTTCGGCTTGTGTCGCAGAATAGGCTTGACCGGACCAAAGCATGGTGTAAGCAATTTCTTCGTTTCCATTTTCGCAAAGTGCCAATACATCTTCAAACAGCGGCTGGAATGTATCGCTTTTATGAGACTCTTCATGTTCTTCAAATGAGCTCCAAAACGTAATAATGAGTGCTTCTTTGTTTTTGAGCGGGCTGGTTACAGCTTGCCCAACTGTGCTACCTTCGTTTGAGATTTGACCTGTATTTAAGGCAACCATTCCGCCGACAAATCCCGTTTCTGAATGATAGGTTTTAACATTTTCACACAGCATGGCGACACGTTCTTGTAAATCGTCGATGCTAAAATTCGGCTTTAAAATGACACGATTGATCGTAATTACGCCATCATGAGGAAAATTAGGTATTAATGACATTGGAGCCTCCTTAATATCGGTATAGAAATATATAATTAATTATATTATAATATACTGTAATTTCTTTTTAAGTCAAGTTGCTAATGTTGACTTATTTTTTCTTATCGTTAATCTAAAAAACGCTACAAAAATCAATCGGGTATAGCGAATTATTTCGCCGATTATTTGTGGTTAATCCTCGTTAGCCTGGCCGAATAATTTGATCGTTGAGCGCATCGCGAATTTCACTGGGTTTTCCTGAACAGTTGAGCTTTCCAGGAAGGATGTAGTCTATTTTTTGGCCAAAAATGGCGCGTACCGTTAATGCGGAGCGTGCTGGAGGGCGGGAGCTGATATTTGCACTGGTTGATACTAATGCTTGGTTAATTTTTAGACATAAAGTTTGTATTGTCGTATGGGATGATATTCGTACTGCAATACTGGAATGCCGCCCCGTCAGATAGCGGGGTACCTCGGGGTGGGCGGGTAATAACCAAGTTATGGGGCTTGGTCTGTTAGCGAGAATTTTTTGTTTTAGCGTGCGGTTCAGCGGTTTGATAAAGGGCTCAAGCTGGTCGTAATTTGCAGCGACCAAAATGAGGCCTTTATGGACGGGGCGTTGCTTTAATTGTAATAGGTGCAATACGGCTTCGGCGTTATAAGGGTCGCAGCCCAGCCCATATACCGCTTCGGTGGGGTAAGCAAGTATGTTTCCCCCTAGAACATGAAGTGCCGCTTGTTTGAGGTGCCACTGATTCAAGTTTGAATCCAAATTTATTGGTTAATTGCTTCGGGATTGTATTGCCTTGAAAAAATCAGTGGGATATGACTGGTTTATTCCCAACTGATTTTTTCAGGCTGAATAAGTGATCAATGATGCCCGGGCATTAATTCGCAGGGCCAGCTTGTTTTTTCACCCATCGGCATTGTCGCTTGCTGATGGGGCATAGTCACATGACATTCGTTTCGTTGTTGGATAAAAAAATCAGTGCGGCGAGCGTGCGAGGATTGAGAGCACCATGCTAGTTGGTGCTATACTTTTTGTGTATTTCGGCATCTTTTGCCACAATGGCTTTTGAGTTTTCTTCACGTTCAGTTTTCAAACGGGCTGCAACGTCTGCATCAGACACGGCGATGATTTGCGCCGCCAGATAAGCGGCATTTTTAGCGCCTGCTTTGCCGATTGCAACTGTTGCTACTGGAATGCCACCTGGCATCATCACCGTGGATAGCAAAGCATCGTGTCCCTGGAGTGGGCCGGCATCAATAGGAACGCCAATGACAGGTTTTAATGTTGTTGCTGCGACGGCTCCGGCCAAGTGGGCTGCCAGCCCGGCGGCGGCGATAAATGCCGCACAACCTCGTTGATCCGCATCCGTCACATAATTGTGGGTTTGTTGCGGTGTCCGGTGAGCAGAGGTTATTTTAACTTCAAAAGGGATATCAAGCTTGTTGAGCACATCTAATGTAGCTTGCATGGTCGGTAAATCGGAATCTGACCCCATTAATATAGCGACAAAGTGTTTAGTCATGTTTTAGTTCCTCCAATTGAAAATCACTTGTTAGATTGGTTATTGTTGTTTTGTTTCGCGGGCAATGGCTCGGTAGCCGATGTCGCGACGGAAATACACGTTGTTCCAACGGATTTTGTCAACCAGTTCATAGGCGCGTGATTGCGCTTGCCTGACGTTGTCGCCCAGAGCAACGACACATAATACGCGGCCACCATTTGTGATAATTTTAGCGTCAACTTGTCGGGTCGCCGCGTGAAATACCTTGGTGATGGTACCTGAGGCGCTTGGCGTATTATTGGGCACGGGGAGACCGTTTATTTCCTCTCCTTTTAGGTAGTTGTCAGGATAACCCTCTGCAACCATCACAACCCCCACGGCAGCGCGTGAATCCCACTCTGTGGTCATTGTCGCCAGCTTACCATTGAGCGCGGCATTGCATAATGCGATCAGATCCGTTGTCATGCGCATCATTATCGGTTGGGTTTCCGGATCGCCAAAACGGCAATTGTATTCGAGTACTTTTGGTGTGCCGTCGGCGGCGATCATTAAGCCAGCATATAGAAAACCCACATAAGGGTGCCCCTCTTTGGCCATGCCGGCAACGGTAGGGATAATGACTTCTTCCATCACTCGCGCGTGAATCGCCGTTGTTATAACTGGTGCGGGGGAATAGGCTCCCATGCCACCAGTATTTGGGCCTGTGTCGCCGTCGTCGCGGGCTTTGTGATCTTGCGAGGTTGCCAGAGGTACGATATTTTCCCCATCGACGATGACGATAAAACTGGCTTCTTCACCGTGTAAAAACGCCTCGATGACAACCCGGTGTCCGGCTTCGCCAAAGACATTGCCTGCTAACATGTCTTTAACAGCATCTGTTGCATGCTGTAGATTCTGAGCAATAATAACGCCTTTTCCCGCAGCGAGTCCATCCGCCTTGATGACGATGGGGAAAGCCTGTTTTTTTAAATACTCAAGCGCGGCTGCATAATCCGTAAATGTTTGATAGGTCGCGGTAGGTATGTTATGCCGCGCCAGAAAATCTTTGGTAAATGACTTTGACCCTTCCAGTTGGGCGGCGGCTTTACTGGGGCCGAAACACCGTAAGCCAGCTTGTTGAAAGGTATCCACAATGCCGAGTACCAAGGGTATTTCGGGCCCTACGATGGTTAAGTCAATATTATTATCTGCTGCGAACGAGAGTAGTGCCGTAATATCGTCGACCGCAATATCAATATTCTCCACTAGCGGTTCCAGCGCTGTGCCGGCATTGCCTGGGGCAACATAGACATGCTTCACGTCGCTTGATTGTGCGGCCTTCCATGCTAAAGCATGCTCACGGCCACCACTGCCAATAATTAACACTTTCATCTAAATTATACCTTCGGAATAAAACAGCTCATTCTGTGGCTTAAATATTCATGCGATTCGGTAATTTTTAACATTTATTATTATGATATTACTTTATTTTCGCCTCAGTAAACTGTTATAACGGTTATCAATCAACGGATTGTGCTGATTTGGACCAGGTTGAGCTGCAAGTCAAGCCTGATTATAACTGTTTAGCAATACGTAATGTAGTTAGTTGCGCCAGATCAGTATAAAACACTATAATCGCTACTTAAGGAGGTCTTGCTCGATGAAGAATACACCAAGGCACCAACATCAAGGCACGAACATCAAGGATGTAAAATAGGAGAGTGCCGATAATCCCAAGCCATTATTTTTTAGATTTTGTGCTATCGGCGTTCGCAGTAGATTCAACTGATGTGTTTAGATTAAAGAGCCTACTTTCTGGTGCTATATGGCGTACGCTAATAATCTAAAACCCAAACGCCATGGGGATAGCGAGTTCTAATGACGAAAGTGGCGCATAGCAGTAAATACCATTGCAATATTATGTTCATTAGCGGCTGCGATTACTTCATTGTCGCGCATGGAGCCACCGGGTTGAATCACTGCGGTTACACCAGCCTCGGCAGCGCTGTCTAACCCATCACGAAATGGAAAAAATGCATCACTGGCCATGACGGCACCGGTCACTTGTAAATTGGCGTCGGCAGCCTTAATTGCCGCAATGCGTGCACTGTAAACACGGCTCATTTGCCCCGCACCAATACCGATGGTGACTAAGTCCTTGCCATACACGATAGCATTGGACTTAACATACTTGGCGACTTTCCAGGTAAATAATAAATCCAGTAATTCTGCTTCAGTTGGTTGCCGCTGGGTAACAATGTTTAGCTGTGCTGGGGTTACCATAGCAGTATCTCGGTCTTGCACTAATAATCCACCATTGACTCGCTTAAAATCATGCGCTTTTGTGATGTTATGCCCGTTACCACAGATCAGTACACGAATATTCTTTTTTTCATTGAGTAAGGTTTTGGCGTCTTCGTCCACCTCGGGGGCAATAATCACCTCAACAAATTGTCGGTCCAGGATGTTTTGTGCAGTTTGCGCATCCAGGGTTCGGTTGAATGCAATAATGCCCCCGAATGCGGAGGTTGGGTCCGTCTGGTATGCGTTTTCATAAGCCTGGTTTATGGTGTTGCCGATGGCGACGCCGCAGGGGTTAGCATGTTTTACGATAACGCAGCTGGGTTGCTCGAATTGTTTAACACACTCCAGAGCAGCATCGGTATCGGCAATATTGTTAAAAGACAATGCTTTGCCCTGAAGCTGTTGTGCGGTTGATACATTGGGATCGCCTTGTTGATTGTTAGCGTTGTTCCTTATGTTATTGGTTTCAACGTAAAAAGCGGCATGTTGGTGAGGGTTTTCGCCGTAGCGCAAAGCCTGTTTTTTTGTGAACTGCGTGTTATAGGTACGTGGAAATTGTTGTGTGGTTTCCGTTTCCAGCAATGTGCCTAGATAGTTTGCGATTGCTGTATCATAACGGGCAGTATGCTCAAAGGTTTTGACCGCGAGTTCAAATCGAATTTGGTCGCTGATGACGCCGTTGTTATTTTGCAATTCCTGTAACACACGGTGATAATCGGCGGGATCTGATACAACGGTAACGGCTGTATGGTTTTTTGCAGCAGCGCGTAACATGCATGGGCCTCCAATGTCGATATTTTCAATTGCCATGGCTAACGTGCAATTTGGTTTTGCGATACTGTGTTCGAAGGGATATAAGTTTACGATAACCAGATCAATGGGGTTTATCTGATTTTGTTGCATAACCTGCTGATCTTGGTCTCGTCGGCCAAGGATTCCGCCATAAATTGTTGGATGTAAGGTTTTAACCCGTCCGTCCATTATTTCGGGGAAGCCTGTGTAGTCAGATACTTCGGTTGTATTAATACCTTGCTCACGTAATAATTTGGCGGTACCGCCAGTGGATAGGATCTCAATACTCAGGTTCTGCAAGCTGTTGGCAAAATCTGCAATTCCTGTTTTATCAGATACGCTGATAATGGCTCGTTTTACTGCATTCATGATGTACCTAATGTTGTTATTGATTTGTTAAGTGAAATTATGCGCGATTGAAATACGTATTTGAAATAAGGGGTCGTTAAACGGGTCCAGTTATTATCAATCGTTAGTTATGGTAATTGTTGTGATAACAGTGCTGTATGCATGTTGACGGTACTGGCAATGTAGCTGTTGTGGAGGCAATATTACGTTAAGGTTTCGTAGTATAGCTGAAATTGCCGGGGATTATCGTGTGTATAAAACTGTTTCTGGATTTGTCGTTACAAGGGGCTCACAAAACATCGGATTTGTCCCGGGTATGCGTGCTAGATATCACGGCGGGGAATATTACGTTCTCCGTTATTGGTAATACGTTATACTTTAACGTAATTACGTTATCTTGATTATGTTTTGCCGCAATTGGCGCTTCTTATCTGCGGCGCTTACAGTCAAACCAATGAGTCTCTCCGTGTGTGAGACGGAACCCGATCATTAACCTAACCGTTAAGCGCCGCAATACTCTACTTTGAGTGCAAGTGTGCACAAGTAAAAATAATGCTCAAATTATCAGTGTACTATTACTATTACTAATGCTAATGAGTACATGATTTTTATTTTATATCGTATTGCTTTAGTTTTTTACGTAATGTACCGCGGTTTAAACCCAGTACAATTGAAGCTTTGCTCTGGTTTCCACGAGTATACTGCATCACTGATTCAAGTAACGGGCGCTCGACTTCTTGCAAAACCAACTGATAAAGATGGGCGGGTTCATGTCCGTCCAAATCTTTATAGTAGCTCTGTAAGACATCTTTTATATGATCAGCTAATGATTGCCCGCTGTCCAATGTATCAACGGATTCTTGTTTTTCAAGTGCTGAGGGTAGCTCAGTTGTCATGCTGCAAGTTCCTCTCGCATCATTAGTTTGTCGAAAAATTCCTGAGTTAGTTGTAACTGTTTCTCAATGGTATCAACGCGATTCACCATTTGACGGAAAACAGCACCGTGAGGGTGGCCTTTGCTATACCATGAGATATGTTTCCGTGCTACACGAACACCTGTATATTCGCCGTAAAACGTATATAAATTTTGTAGGTGCTCAAGAAGAGTGTTACGAACTTCAGTAACACTCGGCTCAGGCAGATTATCCCCGGTTTCCAGAAAATATGCTATTTCCCGAAAGATCCAGGGGCGGCCTTGAGCTGCACGTCCGATCATAATGCCATCGGCGCCAGTAGATTCCAACACTAATTTCGCTTTTTCTGGCGTGTTAATATCACCATTTGCAATAATTGGTATGGAAACTGCGGTTTTGATCGCGGCAACTGTCTGGTATTCTGCGTCGCCTTTATACCCGCAAGCACGTGTACGACCATGAACAGAAAGCGCTTGAATACCTGCGTTTTCTGCTAGTTTCGCAATACGTACGCCGTTTAGGTTTTGTTTGTCCCATCCGGTACGGATTTTTAGCGTCACAGGCACTTCAACCGCTGCCACAACAGCGTCTAATATACGACTAACCAGGGGTTCGTCTTGCAATAACGCGGAACCGGCCATGACATTGCAAACTTTCTTTGCTGGGCAACCCATGTTGATGTCAATGATCTGCGCACCATTATCAACATTGTAGCGTGCAGCTTCGGCCATCAGTTTAGGGTCTGCCCCTGCAATTTGGATTGACTTAGGTTCTGTCTCTCCATCATGGTTGGCTCTGCGCTTGGTCTTAGTACTTCCCCAAAGTAAAGAATTAGATGAGACCATTTCGGATACGGCTAATCCCGCACCTAATTTTTTACACAGCTGGCGAAACGGCCTGTCAGTAACACCTGCCATAGGTGCTAATACAAGATTGTTAACGAGTTTGTAAGGACCGATTTGCATATGCTGCATTATTTTCTTTCTGGGGTGCAACGGAAAGCAAATAATACTCGCTAACCGTTTAAGGATAAAGTGGTTCTTTTGAAATATTGTAACTTTTCTCTTTTTGCGAAATCTTTGCTTGACGTCGCATTGAAGTCTTGTTAGGTGCTGGATTATAGCGAGAAAAAATTAAATTCGAAATTAATGGCATTCTTGCCAGGGTCGATTATTTCCAATTCGATTTGAATAGGAGTGTTGGGTTCCATGCCTTTATTCACATTAATACCGGTAGCGGCATAGTCTTTAGGCCCAAAGTTTCGAACCGCGACCTCTTCACCGTTAATATCTGAAAAATTTAATTGCAATCCAGGGTAGGGCTGAATGTATGGCGCGTTGTTAATGATAGTCGCGCTGACTAACAAGGCATTGTTGGTGGTTGGGTGGCTTCGAATATCCTGTCCGAGTAACTCTAATTGAGTGATATCAGCTTGTAATGAGAGTTCACAATTGGTGTGCCGGCAGAAAAACTCAATCCACGGTCTTAGTTGACTGACTTGCCCAAGTTCGTCGTGCTTGAAGTAAATTGATTGACCTAAAAACAAAAACATTAACAATAGGCTGCCAGTGCCCCAGGTGGCAATGGAGCGATAATTTGTAATTAACATAGGGTGATCTTGTCGAAAATCGTCGATGAGCTGTTTTGGGATCGCCGGGAGATTTTTGATTTGTTCGGCGGGATTGTGTTTCGTTTTTTTATCTCTTTTAGGAGCGTTAGCGGGTTTTGTTAGGTCTTCAGTATCCGGCAAGGTTGTTTTTTTAATGACTGCTTCAATAGGCTCGTTAGTACTTGTTTTGTTAACCGCCTTTGTTTTTTTTCCTATTTTATCATCTGGGGTGATAGCGATAAAAATTTCTTCGTGTTCGGTTGTGTTCTGGACGGTATCCGGTGTGGCAGGTGCTTGTTTTTGACGGTCGGTTTCTGTGAAAAACAGCGTCTCTTCTTGGGGGGCGCCAATGTAAGGTTCGTTAGAGGATGATGTATAGTCTTCGACTAAATGTGAGCCGTCGATGGTAGGCGTAATCTCTTCATCATCACTAATACTGTAGTGAACGGGGTTATCGTCGGGGATATCAATAACTTCATTATTTATACCAATTTCATCCACTGCCTTTAATGCTTCATCAAAGTTAAAGTCATTAATAAGCTCCTCTGGTTCTTCATCGGTGATTAGTTCGGGGATATTCTCGTGGGTGTCTACAGAGGCTGGCTGGAGTAGTTTTCTTGCTGTGGAATGATTGCCGCCAGTATGGCTGGCTGAGTCATGCGTGATTAGCGCATCATTATCGAGTGGATGAGCATAATGCGGTTTGTTTTCTGATAAAATGTGTAGTTTTTCAGAAGATTGATTGAGCGCCTGAATGGCAGCGATGGCGTCACTTAAATTATCTTGCTGTATTGGTTGGCTAGAATTGTTGTCAGTGTTACTTTCAGTGTGTTTTTCCTGAGAGTTTGGTTGTGGTGGCAGTTCTGTTAAATTTCCCAGCGCGCTAAACACGTTACGGCATTGGCCACAACGTACGTTGCCTTGTGCGACTTTAAGGTGGTCGGCAGAAACCTGGAAGTAAGTTAAACATTTGGGGCACTGGGTATACATAGTCCGCTGTTTCGATTGTTAAGTTTGCATACAATTGCCTTTTTTCGCATAGCAAAATCCACGCCATTAATGACTATAGCACGGCAGCATGGCGCTAAATTCCCTGTGATCGCCAATTTCCATTTTGTTAAGGTGATATTTCTGTAAATATGGCGGTTAATCAATTGCTAATGTGTTGTGTCATTGTCGAGGAAATCATCTGATTGTACGAAACGGCAACCAATTTGGGCAATTTTTAGCGTAATGAGTAGTGTGCTTAATCGATTGATGCCTTTATTTAGTGTGTTCTATCGCTGACGGTTTTAGAGCAATGAAACGGTTAAAATAGTCGATGTATCTGTTGTGAATTATAGCGTTAAATAGGACGATTAATAATGTAAAATTGTATTTTAACTGTTTTTGTTGTTGGGATGTTGACTTGTCAACTTGCGTTCAAATACAAGTCGTACCCAATTATCGTTATGCGCTTCTGATTTCAGCGTAAACCAGGGTTGATAAGCTGTCGTTACCGTTAGTGCCTGATGGTCTAATATACCTGATAATACGGTAAAACCGCCGGGTTTAACCCTGTTTGCAAAAAGGGCTGCGAGTTCGATTAATGGCGCAGCCAAGATGTTTGCGAGGATAATATCAACAAGTTGGTCGGGTTTTTGGGTTATTTGCAGAATTTCGAGTTTTTCGCTGACGTTATTTTTTTTTGCATTTTCAGTGGTGGCGATGATCGCTTGCGGGTCATTATCGATAGCCCATACTGTTGATGCACCGTGCTTTAGGGCACAAATGCCCAATATTCCAGAGCCACAGCCAAAATCGATCACGGTTTCACCGGGTTTGATATGTTCATCCAGCCACTGTAAACAGAGGGCCGTGGTTGCATGGGTACCTGTACCAAAGGCCAGTCCTGGGTCGAGAAAAATATTAATTGCATCCGGGGCGGGAGGAGGCTCCCAACTGGGACACACCCAGGTCCGCTCGCCGAATTTCATGGCGTGGAAGTATTGCATGCATTCCCGCTCCCACACCTTATCGTCGAGTTGTGTTTGTTTCCAACGAGGCAGGGGGGTAATGGTGGCTGATAGCGCGTGAATAATTGCATCGGTGTCTCGTTCGCGATTGAATAGCCCGGTGACAATCACGTCTTGCCACAGCGGTGTTTCATCGACGCCAGGTTCCAGCAAAGGTTGGTCTGCTGCGTCTTGTAGTGTCACCGAGGCTGCGCCCAGATTGCCTAAGGCATCCGAAAGCGCGAGGGCAGTGTCTTTTTGGGTGGTAAATATCAGTTGGATCCACGACATGATAATACCTTGAAACCGATCAATTGAGAGCCTACGTATTGAGGGCAGGCTGAAGGGCGCTGCAAAAATGATTGAGAAATATCACAAACCTAATTTTTTTTCCAGATAATGGATGTTGGTTCCACCCGTTTGAAAACCGCTATCCTGAAATATTTCCTGGTGCAGGGGGATATTGGTTTTGATGCCTTCGATCACACATTCGCCCAAGGCTGTCAGCATACGTGCAATGGCAATCTCCCGAGTTTCTCCATAAGCGATTAATTTGC
Source organism: Gammaproteobacteria bacterium (assembly GCA_013152545.1). Lineage (GTDB taxonomy): Bacteria > Pseudomonadota > Gammaproteobacteria > SZUA-152 > SZUA-152 > JAADGF01. The sequence goes on along the minus strand of JAADGF010000002.1, from coordinate 89,151 downwards.
CAATCATTGAATCATAATAGGGCGGAACGCGATAGCCGTTATAGATATGTGAATCCACCCGAATGCCCAGACCGCCAGGGGCATGAAATTCGGTGATTAACCCGGGTGATGGCATGAATGAATGAGGGTCCTCGGCATTAATGCGGCATTCCATTGCATGTCCCCGGATAATAATCTCGTCTTGGGAATAGGAAAGGGGTTCACCAGCAGCTACCCGAATTTGTTCCTTCACAATATCCACGCCTGTCACCATTTCAGTAACCGGGTGTTCCACTTGGATGCGAGTATTCATTTCGATAAAATAAAACTCTCCATTCTCATACAAAAACTCAAACGTACCGGCGCCCACATAAGCAATTCGTTTGCAGGCTTCTGCGCAACGGCTGCCAATTTTATTGCGCAGTTCTTCGCTGATGCCTGGTGCAGGTGCTTCTTCTATTACTTTTTGATGGCGCCGTTGCATGGAGCAATCTCGCTCACCAAGATGAATGGCATTACCGTGTTGGTCTGCTAATACTTGAATTTCCACATGACGGGGATTTTCAAGGAATTTTTCCAGATAAACTATATCGCTGCCGAAGGCGGCTGCCGCTTCACTTTGTGTTAGCGTAATAGCGTTTATCAGATTGGACTCACTGTGCACAACCCGCATGCCGCGCCCGCCGCCGCCCGCCGCCGCTTTAATAATAACGGGGTAACCAATTTGTTTTGCAATTTTAAGGGATCGCTCAGCATTATCGTCTAACGGTCCATCGGATCCGGGTACACAGGGTACACCTGATTTTTTCATGGACTCAATGGCTGAAACTTTATCGCCCATTAAACGAATAGTTTCTGAGCGAGGGCCAACAAACGTAAATCCGCTTTGTTCTAGTCGTTCAGCGAAGTCGGCATTTTCCGCCAGGAAACCGTAACCAGGGTGTATTGCCACGGCGTTGGTTACTTCAGCGGCACTGATTAACGCCGGGATATTCAAATAGCTGTCGACGGAGGGGGCAGGCCCTATACAGACCGATTCATCGGCAAGACGTACATGCTTTAAATCACGGTCGGCAGTGGAGTGTACGGCAACGGTTTGTATGCCGAGTTCACGGCATGTGCGTAATATTCTTAAGGCTATTTCACCACGGTTAGCAATGACGATTTTATCAAACATAACAAGGCACTGTCTTTTATTGAAAAAGGTTATAAATAAAATGGCTACACATCAGAATATGCTAAACAATTGTTGCCGTTAAAATCGTATCTGACACTATTCGATAATAAAAAGCGGCTGGCCATATTCCACTGGTTGGCCGTTTTCTACGCGAATGGCTTTTATAACGCCGTTAGCGTCACTTTCAATTTGATTAAGCAGCTTCATGGCTTCTACAATGCAAAGGGTGTCGCCCGCATTCACGCTCTGACCAACCTCGACAAAAGGTTTGGCGCTTGGCGAAGGTGCCCGGTAAAATGTGCCCACCATGGGGGATTTAACAACGTGACCCGCAATCTCGTCTTCTTGCGGTGCCACAGCGATGGCATTTTCGGGTGCTGGTGAGGCAGTGTTTGGTGGTGCCGCGACGGCTGGCATGGGGGGGGCGATCGCGTTTATGGCGACGGGGGTGTTTTGGCTATAGCGACTGATCCGTACCGACTCTTCACCCTCCCGAATTTCAAGTTCCGCAACACCGGATTCTTCGAGAAGCTCGATGAGTTTTTTTACTTTACGTATATCCATAAAATCGTGCCTGCTTTCATTTAAAAGAAAAAGTTAAAAATAAATTACCATTAAATGTTTCAAAAACGCCGCTGATATTAATTGTTTAGCCTAAATTTATCAGCCTTCTAGCTTGTCTTTGTGTGATGCACAATTAGTTGCCATCCGTATCGTTAACTGTGTCAGCTTGGTTGATATATGCGGTCGCCGCTTGCAACGCAAGCCCGTAACCCTGCGGTCCCAGACCGGAAATAACCCCCACAGCAATGTCGGAAAAATAGGAATGTTGTCGAAAGGTTTCACGACGATGGATATTCGATAAGTGTATTTCGATAAAAGGAATGGTTACCGCGCTTAAGGCATCTCTAAGCGCTACGCTGGTGTGGGTGAATCCTGCCGGGTTGATAATAATAAATTGGATGTCGCTGTCGTGTGTGGCTTGAATGCGCTCAATGAGCGTGTGCTCAGCGTTGCTTTGTAGTGTTTCCAGGGTAAGGCCGACTTGTTTTGCTTGAACAGCCAAGTCTTTATTGATTTTACTCAGGCTGGTATGGCCGTAATGCTGTGGCTCACGTACGCCCAGCATGTTTAAATTTGGTCCATGTAATACCAAAATTCCTGGCATTGTGTATTTTCGCTTTTAATTTGTTAAAGACTTTTTTATCAATTTTAAATCGCTAAGCCGACGGTAAGGCTGGAATTATAGTAAGTTTGTTTGGAACATCGGCTAACGTCGGGAAAAGCGCCGTTTTAGCTTATTCCTCGCCAATCTTGTGGATTATCCCTCAACATAATGCTATTGTCCAGAAAAAAATGATGAAAATCCGGGGTTAATAGTCGATTCGCCGAAGATCGCAACAAATTTACACTAAATTCGCCAAATTTGGTGTAAATTTATTTGGTTAAGTTAAACCTAGAATCCTCAGTTGGACGGGGTGAAGTTTACAACGCCGTCATGCAGCGCCGCAAGCGTGCAATTCGCCTTGTCGCGTGGTTCACCCAGCAGGTGATGCAATAAATTGATTTCAATGCTGTTCATATCAATAACTTAGTATCAGAATGGAGCGGTCAACTGAGGATTCTAGGTTAAACAACGTGAGCATTGAACCTAACTCATCAGTTGAATCGTCGTGAGAGCGACTAGCCCCTGAAGGTAAAAGTCTTTTAGATTCTGTGTTATGGGTGTTCGCCGTAGATTCAACTAAATGAGGGAATCTTTCGGCTTCGCTTGCCAGAAGGATAGGCCAAACTATTCAGCTTGTTTTTGGTTTTTTCGAGGGAAGTGGAAAAAGCGTGGCATTGTGTGAGGCAATGTCGTTTCTTAAGTTTAGGCGACTTCGGTATCAAATGACGATTTACTCACTGGCAATACAACGGTAAATGTTGAGCCGAGTCCTATGGCGCTTTCAACAAAAATTTCACCGCCCATCATTTTACAAATGCTGCGACTGATGGCTAACCCAAGTCCAGTTCCTCCAAATTCTTTTCCGATGGATGGGTCTGCTTGTGTAAATGCTTCAAATAAGCGACCCATTTGTTTGGGCGACATACCGATACCGGTGTCTTTTACTTCTATTATAATCCAATCGCTACCATTTTTTTGTTCAGGCATAATGCTTAATGTAAGCCGACCATTTTTGGTGAATTTGTTGGCGTTACTAAGGAGGTTGTATAGTACTTGTTTAAAGCGTGTTTTGTCGGTGCTTATATGGTAGTTTTTGATCTCGGTGTTAATGTTTAACGTGTTACCTTTTTTGTCGATAAAGGGGGCTAGCGTAGACGTTACTTCGTCGATAATGGGGGTTATATTGGTTAATTCCAGGCTTATATCCATGCGACCGGCTTCAATTTTTGATAAATCAAGCACATTATCAATCAGTGACAATAGGTGATGGCCGGATGTGTTTATTTTATTAAGGTCCTCTGCTGATTGTTTGTTGCCTGCATCGGCAGACTCTTCTGCTAATATGTCACTGTAACCGATAATTGCATTGAGGGGGGTGCGTAATTCATGGCTCATATTTGCAAGAAAGGCACTTTTTGTCTGATTGGCAAACTCTGCCGCCTCTTTTGCTTCTCGAATTTCCTGTTGTTCCAACTGACGTTCTATCGCGCCACTGACCCAGCTGCTAATTAAATTTACTAAATCTTTGTCTGTTTCGGCGAATGGGGCTGAGCGTTTAGTTGCTGATGAAAAGTTTACCGTGCCATAATTCTTGCTATTGACTATGATCGGTGCGGCAATATATGCATTTATGTTGGAGGCGTGGAGGTGCTTGTGTTTCGTAAGTGTTTGGAGCGATTTTGTATCATGGATTGCCGTAGGGGTTTGTGATTTATAGGTTATTACACACAGTGTTTCATCTAAGTTAATGGTGGTTCCTGGCTGCAGTTTATCACCGTGTTCGTTGTTGGCGGTATTTAAAACGGTAATAACATCCACGTCATTGTCGATTCTGAAAATTCGTCCCCACTGCATGTCGAGCAATTGGCAGCCTATATTCAGCATTTCATTTATCTGCTCAATTAATAATAATCCCGATTTGGATGTTACGCCATATAGCGCGCGTATACGATTTGCTTGCTCAAGGAAAGCTTTTTCTGTTTCATGGGTGCGCTTGATAACAGCGATCATAAATATAACCACCGCCACTGCGATGCTGCCTAATAACGCCAGTAATTTATAGGATTGATTGTTGTGTTGTACAGCCTTAGTAAGGTCTTTTTCAATTTTTTCACGTTGTGTGTCCAAAATGTTTGTTATGTTGTTAACAAATATATCTTGGGTCGGTATTACTTCCTCGGCTAATACTTGGTTGGCTGTTTTGTTTTGTTTTTCTTCAATGAGTTTTAATACTTTATATTGAGCTATTTCACCTTGGTTTATTAATGCGCCTGCTTTTCCCCATATTTTTTGTTCATCGGGTGTTCGATGTTTGGAAAATAATTGTTCGCGGGCCACGCGGAATTCACTATTTATATTCTGAATGTGCTGAAATTCTTTGTCACGCCGCTTAGCGTCTTCTATTGCATTCATGGTGTATAAAGCGATTGTGCGGCGATAGGTTACATCTCGCATGGAGGTGATCAACTTGGTTTCCAACTGTTCGCCAGCTATTTTATGTAACTGGCTTGTACTGTCGGAAATGGTTTTGTGCCATACGGACATGAGAATCATCAGTAGGCTGATAATGCTAACGAACCCAATAATGATGAATTTTTTAGAGTCGCTTGTGGTCACGTTGTTGTAATAAAATTTAAATTTAACGATTTGAGGGGGTAATTGGTGGTTGCAGGGGCAATTCTGTAGAGTTGTGCTTAGGGGGAGTGAACATATTTTTTAGGTTTTTTGGTTGGTTATGGAGGTTTTATCATTCAATCATTCAGTTCATGCTTAATGTGGTACGCTATGAGCTGTTCTATTACCCTTTTTCGGCGCACAAACCTAAAGCTTTAGTTAAACCTAACACATCAGTTGAATTGACTGCGAACGCCGATAGCACAGAATCTAAAAGACTTTTTGGAGGTGTCTGAGCGCACCGTATGAGTGATTCGCTGTCGGCCAAAAATCCCAAAAAGTCTTTTGTTTTCAGTGCCCTAGTCGCTCTCGCGACGATTCAACTGATGTGTTAGATTAAGTTTGTTGTGAGAGAGCTTTATGGCGCGCACGTTCCTTCATCTTGGTTTTTAGTCACTGCTTAGGTTGTCATTGATTTGGAGCTATGACGATGAAAAAAGCGCTCATTTGCATAGCTAATCTCTAAAGTCTCTGTATTTTTTCCTTTTCTTGAAAAGACCAAAGCTGATTTGAGTTGTTACAATTTTGGGTGATAAATGAATGCTATTAATATAGCAAAGTTTGAATCACGACTTTCCTTGTAATTGTTCCAGGATAGCTTCGTTTTCCAGGGTGGATGTATCTTGAGTGATTTTCTCACCTTTAGCAATGGTTCTTAATAGTCTGCGCATTATTTTACCGGAACGGGTTTTCGGCAGGTTATCGGCATAGCGTATTGCATCCGGTTTGGCGATGGCGCCAATTTGTTCGCCAACCCAGGTGCGCAACTCTTGAGTTAGCATATCGTCGATGCCATTTTCGGGACGTTGTCCTTTAAGCACTACAAAAGCAAAAATGCCTTCTCCTTTGATGTCATCCGGTTTGCCAACCACTGCCGCTTCAGCAACGTCTGGGTGGGCGACCAGAGCGGACTCCACTTCCATTGTGCCGAGTCGGTGGCCTGAAACATTGAGCACATCATCAATGCGGCCCATAATCCAGAAATAGCCTTGATCATCACGTCGAGCGCTGTCGCCAGCGAGATAATATTTGCCCTCAAATTTACCCCAGTAGGTGTCGATGTAACGTTGATCATCATTCCAGATGGTGCGCAACATGGATGGCCAGGGTTTTTTAATGACTAAATAGCCGCCTTGATTGGGGGCGGTGATGAGGTTGCCCGCCTCATCAACAATATCGGCATCAATGCCGGGTAAGGCCAGCGTGCACGATCCTGGTTTTGTCGCCATGGCACCGGGAACTGGAGCGATCATGTTGGCTCCGGTTTCGGTTTGCCACCAGGTATCGACGATTGGGCAGTGTTTTTTACCGATCACTGTGTGGTACCACATCCAGGCTTCCGGGTTTATGGGTTCGCCAACAGTGCCTAATAAGCGGATGCTTGACAGGTCGTAACGGTTGGGGTGTTGATCGCCCTGTTTCATTAAGGCGCGGATGGCCGTCGGTGCAGTATAGAAAATGCTAACCTTATGGTCTTGACAAATTTTCCAAAATCGGCCGGCATCAGGGATAATCGGGGCACCTTCGTACATTAACAGGGTTGAGCCGACGGCCAATGGTCCGTAGGTAACATAGGTGTGGCCTGTTACCCAGCCTACATCGGCTGTGCACCAGTAAATGTCATCGTCCTTAATGTCGAAGACCCACTTCATGGTTACAATGGCATTTAATAAGTACCCGGCAGTGGAATGTTGGATGCCTTTGGGCTTGCCTGTTGAACCGGAGGTGTAAAGCAAAAACAACGGGTGTTCACTATTGACCCATTCCGGTTCACAGTGCTCAGTCTGATTTTCCACTAGTGTATGCCACCAGATATCCCGCTGGGTATCAATAGCTACATCATGATGGCTGCGTTGTAAAACGATAACATGATTAATGGTCTGGCAACCATTAGCAAGTGCTTTATCAGTGGCCGCTTTCAGTTCGATGATTTTACCACCTCGGTGGCCACCATCAGCTGTAATGACGCAAACGGCGCCAGCATCTTCGATACGGTCTTTTAATGACTCTGCCGAGAACCCACCAAATACAACAGAATGTATTGCGCCAATGCGGGCGCAAGCCAGCATTGCGATTGCTGCTTCGGGCACCATTGGCAGGTAGATAACGACACGATCGCCTTTCTTAATGCCAATGGACTTTAGTCCATTGGCGAACTGACATACCTTGGTATGTAATTGCCGGTAACTGAGTTGCTGGGTATCACCTTTTTCTCCTTCAAAAATGATGGCAGTTTTATCGCCCCGTGACGCTAAGTGTCGGTCAAGGCAATTATAAGATGCGTTTAACTGGCCATCATAAAACCAACGAAAGTGGGGCGCATTGCTGCTGTCGAGGGTTGCGCTAAAGGCATGTTGCCAGTTTAATTCTTGATGGGCCAAATTGGCCCAAAAACCTTCATAGTCCTGTTTTGCTTGTTGCTGTAATTCCGCAAGTGTTGTTTTTTTGATATTTGCGGCTGCAGCAAAACCGTCAGGCGGCGGGAATAAGCGATCTTCCTGGAGGGTGGATTCTATATTTTTTGTGACATTATTGCCGAACATGTTGTCGCTGGACATAAGCTCTCCCTCGTTTGTATTCAATTGATTGATGCCTATTTAGTAATAATTCGGCAACCTATGGTACCAATGTTAAGGCTTGTGCAAAAGTGTGTTGCACTTCTGGTAACGGCTACCGGTATAGAGACATTCTGGCAGACAAATTAAGTGTCAGTCAGCCTGTCTTGTGGGTTAGCGACTTTGCTGTGTATCTTGGGGATATTGGTGAGATTCCAATATTGCTTTGCCCAACTCCAAACGCTATTCAAGTCGCTTTGAATAAGTTCTATGGGTGGTTTTTGTCCTAAAAACTGCAATACGTTGAATAATTCGATGTGTGGGGTTTGTCTATCGAGAGGGGGTGCAAACGTTTGCTTGCTCAATTTGACGTGTTGCACGTTTGTCACTATTGGCACATGGACATAATCGGGCTGTGGTAACCCTAAGCGTTGTTGCAAGTATATTTGCCGCGGGCTATTGTCTAATAAATCGCAGCCACGGACCACTTCGGTGATGCCTTGGTCTGCATCGTCAATGACGACCGCTAACTGGTAAGCATAAAAACCATCGCTTCGTTTGATTATAAAATCACCAACTACTTCATCGAGCTGTTGGCTGATTTTGCCGTGGATTTTATCGTGAAACGTAATGGTAGTGGTATTCACTTTTAAACGAATTGCATGGGGTTTGTTTATGTCGGTATTTAGGTGACGGCAGTTGCCAGGGTAGGTCAGCACGTTTGCGCGCCGCATGGCGGTACTCAGCTCTTTTCGGCTACAGAAGCAGGGAAAGCTCTCTTTGCTGTGCGCAAGTTGTGCAAGTAGTGTTTCGTATCGTTCATGCCGTTGGCTTTGATAAACCACCGATTCGTCCCACTGTAGACCGTAATTGTCCAAAGTACGTAATATTTGGTCAGCAGCGCCTGCCTGTTCTCGTGGCGGGTCTAAATCTTCTATGCGCAATAACCACACCCCGTGCTGCGATTTAGCTTGTAGAAAACTCGCCACGGCGCTTACCAATGAGCCAAAATGCAAAGGACCTGTCGGTGAGGGAGCAAAGCGCCCACGGTAACGGGGTTGTAAGTCACTCGATAGCATAAAATAGCCGTTGAGTTACTCCTTCAACCTAGAATCCTCAGTTGGACGAGGTGAAGTGTGCGTTTGCGGCGGTGTAGGACAAGGCGTAACGACGCGGAATAGTGATTCTATTCCAAGGAGTTACAACGCTGTCATGCAGCGCCGCAAGCGTGCAATTCGCCTTGTCGCGTGGTTCACCCAGCAGGTGATGCAATAAATTGATTTCAATGCTATTCATATCAATAACTTAGTATCAGAATGGAGCGGTCAACTGAGGATTCTAGGTTCAATGTGCGTCGTGAAAACTGCCACGGATGCCAAGCTCAGATCGTTCAATCTGCAACTGCCCGCCAAGGAGGTGTATCAAAATAACTTGAACATCAGTTCCATTCACTATTTGGGTGATGCGCTACTTACCGTATTGTTTTTCCTTGATTTCGTTTAAGGTTTTGCAGTCAATGCATTCTGATGCTGTAGGGCGAGCCTCTAAACGTCGAATGCCTACTTCAATGCCGCAGGAAACGCAATAACCGTATTCTTCGTTTTCTAACGCGGTAAGAGACTCTTCGATTTTTTTGATCAACTTCCGTTCCCTGTCACGAGTGCGTAATTCCATCGTGAAATCGGATTCCTGTGTAGCACGGTCGTTTGGGTCAGGGAAATTGGCCGCCTCATCTTGCATGTGGTGTACGGTTTCATCCACTTTTGCCATTAACTCGTTTTTCCAACTGGTTAATATTTCTCGGAAATGATCAACCTGTTCAGGGTTCATGTAGTCTTCACCCGTTTGAATTTCATAAGGGGTGAAGTCGGTATAACCCAGGCTGTCTGAAAGATTGTTTGTCGATTTAACTGATTTCACGGCGGTAGGCTTATTACTTGGTTCGGTTGATTGGGAAGCCGTTGGCTTTTTAGCCACTTGTTGACCCGATGTTAATGGGTTAGTGGTTTTTGGCCTTGTGACCACTTTTGCGGCAGGCGTCGCAGCAGCCTGGGTTTTTGCTGTTGTTTTTTTAACAACCGCTCTCGCTTTGGGTTTAACCTTAACGGCAGACGAGGTTTTAGCTTTAGACACAGCTTTGGCCTTTACCGTCTTCTTGACCGTTTTTTTCTTTGTTGCAGCCATAATTGCAGCTCCTGCTCTAGATTCATGAAAATCTAAGGGCGCATCTTATATCAAACTTAGATACGAAATACAATAACTTGAAATTGCAAAATCGCCGGTAAGCGGTTTTTCCGTTTTTGTAAATTATGTGTAATTGATAGTGTAGTCAACTATTCTGCAATTATTCAATTACTTAATGCGGTGTTGCCAATAAATGTCTTCCAATGATTGTGAACACTTTGGATATGGACGATTTGGTGCAAAAAAATAAAAAAATTGATTTTCGATCTTGGATTATGACTAAATATTCTGTAAGTTGTTGCGTGAATTATCAACTAAATAGCTGAACTTCAATTATTAATGATTGAAAATGGACAGGTAGCGATGACTGAGTTACGGGGATTATTGTTTGATGTGGATGGAACTCTTGCTGATACTGAGCGGGATGGCCATCGTGTGGCGTTTAATCGGGCGTTCCAAGAAGCGGGCCTGGTTTGGAATTGGCCAGACGCTCTGTATGGGGAGTTGTTGACTATTACCGGTGGCAAAGAACGCATACGCCATTATATCGAGACTTATTTGGATGATTTTCAAGCGCCTATGGATTTAGATGAATTTATTGTCGGGTTGCATCAATCTAAAACAGCGTATTACATGCACTTGCTGGCTGGTGGGGCTATCCCCCTAAGGTCAGGCGTGAAGCGGCTTTTGCTAGAGGCCCGAGAAGTTGGATTACGCTTGGGGATAGCCACCACTACCACCCCTGAAAACGTTGAAGCCTTGCTGCTTAATACGCTTGGTGCCGATGCGGTAGGTTGGTTCGAGATCATCGCAGCAGGTGATGTTGTGCCTAAAAAGAAGCCAGCGCCAGACATTTATTTTTATGCCATGGAAAAAATGGGGTTAAGGCCAGATCAATGCATTGCCTTTGAAGATTCTGAAAATGGGATACGTGCCTCCCATGCAGCTGGTCTTACGAGTATTATCACGGTGAACGGGTATACGCGTGAGCATAACTTTGCCGATGCTGCGATTGTTTTGGATCAAATGGGAGAGCCTGATTTGCCCTTTGATGTCTTGCAGGGCGATGCGGGGGACCATGCTTACTTGAATATTGAATTGATAAAACAGCTGCATCAGTCCAGAGGGTGAGTGGAATCGTTTTTTAGCAATGAATATTGTTACGAATATACCCGTCGCGATTGAGATTTAGGCATTCAGTATGCGCCATATTGTGCTGAGCGTTCGGTTTGGAAAAATGTGGTTGGGTGTTTGTATACTGATACACGAGTAGGTTTTCTTGAAAGATAGTACGTGTGGTTGCTTTGCAAGACTGATCCAGGGCAGAAAGCGCTTGATATAGCTTGAGGTTACCCAAAGGTTGTGCTGGATTCGACTCAAGTGGGAGCCAATATACTTGTAAATTTAGCTGCACTCCATGTATTGTCTTCGTAACTTATTGATTTAAAATATTTATAGGCGGCCGCCCTGTCGCCAATGGTCGTGTTCCAACATTGATGCGTCGAATATGCATCGAAATTATTCCTCCGACATCAGAGCGTTAAAATAAATAAAATTGAATGAGTAAACAACCCTTTGCTCACATCGCCAAGCGCATGGCCGATATTGAGCCATTTCATGTGATGGATTTACTGGCCGTAGCGAAGCAGTTAGAAGCGCAAGGCCGGGAAATTGTGCATATGGAGATAGGTGAGCCGGATTTTGCAACTCCGCCTGCTATTATTTATGCAGCACAAAAGGCGCTTGAAAAAGGTTATACGCATTATACGCCGGCTGTGGGAATTGCTATATTGCGCGAGAAAATTGCCGAACATTATTTTAGTCGATTCAACACAACGGTGTCACCAGAACAAATCATAATAACGCCCGGTGCATCCGGTGCACTCATGTTGGCGCTGGGGGTGTTAATAAACCCAGGTGACAAAGTGCTAATGTCCGACCCCGGTTATCCCTGTAATCGACATTTTGTGCGTTTGTTTGAAGGTCAGGCAGTGGGTATCGCCGTTGATGCGACGACACAATATCAGTTAACGGCTGACATGTTGGCGAAACAGCGTTATGAAGATGCTGTTGCTGTGATGTTGGCCTCACCCTCGAACCCCACCGGTACTATTTTATCCACTACTGAGTTGGCTGCATTAAATCAATACGCTGATAAAACCAGTACGCATCTATTGGTTGATGAAATCTACCAGGGGTTAGTATACGATTCCCATATTGAATCGGTTGCCGGTAAGTTTGATAACGCGTTTGTCATCAATAGTTTTTCGAAATATTTTTGCATGACTGGCTGGCGTCTGGGCTGGTTGGTGGTTCCCCAGGCCTATTGCCGGGAAGTCGATAAGTTGGCGCAGAATATATTTTTAGCGCCACCGACTTTGGCGCAATATGCTGCATTGGTTGCGTTTGAGACGGAGACAACGGAAATACTGGATGCGCAACGCGAGATACTTAAACAGCGCCGTGATTTTCTATTATCGGCAATACAAGCGTTAGGCTTCAAGGTGTCAGTAAAGCCACAAGGCGCTTTTTATCTATATGCGGATTGCTCGGATTTGACGGATGATAGCTTTGTTTTTTGCTATTCGTTGCTGAAAGAGGCCGGCGTGGCGATTACACCCGGGAAAGATTTTGGCAGCAACCAGGCAGCGCATTATGTGCGTTTTGCTTACACTACATCGATGGATAAATTACAATTAGGTGTGGAGCGTATCAAGGCCTACCTCAACAGCCATTTCTAAATACGTGTATTGCTCGCTATTACGCTTCGCCGTGCTTCGTCAGTCGCAAATTTATGGTGAAAAACGCATGCTACATACTGTCCAATGGATGATTTTCGGTTAATCTTTTTCGTTGCTAGGCGATAAAATATTTTTAAGCTAAATACACAAAATTCCGATGGTTTTGTATTGAAGGATGTGGTTAATTATTGTACTGTTTGGGGTGAGTGAAAAACAAATAGCGTTACTTTGGCACTGCCGGTTTACGCTAAATCAATTCGTATGACTGATCGATGCGTTATGGTTTGATTGCGGGTGTGGTGTTAATTTTTTGATTTTTAAAGTAAAAAATGTAAATCTAATAATGTTATGGCTACAATAATTGATCGTCAAAATAACCATGCCAAGCCGAATTGTTTACGTCATTCCGGTATTGATCGACGCTCAAACTCATTTCGCACGGCTATTTATTCCTGTTATTCCAATCGTCGTACCACGCTACGCCGAACTAATGAACATGAATTTGGCCGTTATTATGTCGATGTGCATGAGTCGCGTTTGTTTTTTATCGCGTTATCCGCATTGTTGTTATGTACGGCCGATGCTTTTTTTACCATGATATTGTTAAATTTTTATGGCAGTGAAGAACTCAATCCCTTGATGAAGTACTTCATTGAAAAAGATGTGCAATTGTTTTTTATGGTAAAATTTTCATTAACAGCGTTTTGTGTATTTTTTTTAGTGATGCACAAGAATTTTCGATTATTTAACTGTATTAGCGGTTATCAAATCCTATATGGAAGTTTGGCATTGTATGTCATATTGGTGTTGTATGAGTTAACCTTGCTGATTATCGTACCGATGTTTAGGAATGGACACGTAGTAACTTTCCTCGTTGGGGCTTAACTTGAATTTGCTTACCTGCTTCAGGTTGTGAGTCAACTATGGTTCACGGGTTCTGGTGAGAGTCAATCCTGCTATTTAATCTGTTTTAGTCGCTCTCGCTACGACTCAGCTGATGTGTTAGGTTGATGCCTAGACGGCTGCCACAATAACTCGGGACGTATCTAATATTGTCGAGATGTTCAAATTTATGAAGACTGATTCTCCAGTCGCTCAACCCATAAAGCTGTTGCACCGGCTACTGCTGCAGGAATGACTAAGAAATTAACAATTGGTATCATTGTGGCGATACTGACAGCGCTGCCGAAACCCAGGGCTAAAAATTTATGTGGCTTTAGACGCTTGCGTTGTTGTGAAAACAACAGGTTTTTCCGGCCCATGGGATAATCCATGTATTCTAGGTTTAATATCCAGGCACTAAATAAAAACCATAATAAGGGAGCTGCCAGATTGATCACTGGGATGAAGAATAACAATAAAAAAGGAATGGACCAGGCAACAAAATAGGCTAGTTTTTTTAACTCATTTGCAATAAGTGGCGCAAACTGTTTTATAAAGGATGTTTCCAGTTTCTCGTCAGATTCGTTGTGGGGGAGGTCTGGTAGGGATTGTCTGGCGCTTGGTGCGATGGTGGTAGATAGGTGTTTGGCAACGGAACCGGCTAATCGATCGTTAAAGGGAGCTGCGACGATATTGGCCACCAGGGAAAAGGTGAAAAACACAATCAACAGCGTCAGTAGTCCAAACAAGATATAAAATATCCAGCGCAGCCAGGTTAGCCATTCCTGTAACCAGACGGGCAATAAGTTCATTGCCCAGTCAACCAATTCGCTAAACTGCCCAATGCCAAACCAAATAACGGCGATGAATAATAGTGTATTAATCGCCAAGGGTATGAGCACATAACGTCGAATACCTGGTATGATAATGAGTTGAAAGCCTCGTAACAAATAGCGGGCTCCGATAAACGGATTATTCATGTGTCGCGCGCCTCTAAATTGGTTGGGCATTATAGTCCAAGGTCTCACGAGAGACAAATATTGGTATCGTATGGACAGCAGAACTCCCGCTACTCTTTCGGCATCAACCAATCATTGATTTTTTTCATCATGGCTAGAAAATATATTTTTTAGGCGGAAAAATCACTTTACTCAAAGTAGTGCTTTTTAGGTTTGTTGCTCTTTCCTCTAGAAAAAGCCTACTTTAATCATTTTTTATTACATTTCATGAGGTATTCAAAGGGGTCGGCGTTAGCTGAAGACCAAACGCAATGGCTTATATACCCTGTCCAGAATGAGATAGGCAATAGTGGAGAAATAGCCCTTTCACTTTTTCCCAAAAGTAACTTTTACATTCTGCTGTCTTTTGAGTTTACTGGAATATTAGGCTCTCATGATAAGAGCGTTGAAGTGAAGAGATATAAAAAGTGTATTTTTCTTGTTGCTATGAAGCTGATATCATACCCTAGGAGTTTGTCCGAGGATAGACGCGGCTGAAATGACTTTTCCGCAGCAGGCTTTCTATTCTTGGTTGAACTGTGCTCCCTAAGTAGGGTTGCTATGGTGACATTGCAGTCTTAAGGTGTGAAGCTAAAACACAACAACATTAATAAAGTAGGAAACATCTGTGACCAATAACGATATATTGCGCCGTATTCGATACACTTTTGATTTTAGTGATTCAAAAATGATGACAATATTTTGTCTGGCAGATGGTGAGGTGACGCGGGAGCAAATCAGCGACTGGTTAAAAAAAGATAATGACCCTGCGTTTCAAAAATGCAGCGATACTGAACTGGCGATTTTTCTCAATGGTCTGATTAGCGATCGACGCGGTAAAAAAGAAGGGGCACAACCCAAGCCCGAGTTGTGTTTAAATAATAATATTATTTTCAGAAAATTAAAAATCGCATTAGACCTGAAAGCCGATGATGTATTGGCGATAATGGCGCTGACTGATGTGAGCATAAGTAAACACGAATTAAGTGCATTTTTTCGCAAGTTGAATCATAAACACTACCGAGATTGTAAAGATCAGGTCTTGCGTAATTTTCTAAAGGGTATACAGCTTAAATATCGTGATAATATTTCCCCTGCTACCATGCTGTCTAGTGGGTGACTGACCCCTTAGTAAGTTAAGACAGATGCTTGGGCGAGTGGGCAAAAAATAATGGGATAACGCCGTTTTCAGATTTTGAATGCAGTGCCCCACAATTAAATCGAATTATTAATACGCTACATCAGTCAATGTTTTCAGCAAGCTTTACCGATCCCTGTTGGGCCAATAAGGCGCTGCCATAGGCCGCTTCAGTATGGTTTGACGTTACCAAGGGAACATTTAACTCAAAGGATCGGATTGTTGTCCAGGCATTGTTGTTTGCGCCGCCACCCGTGGTATATATTTTTGTGGGCGAAGGAGCTCCCAGCGTGCTGAGGAGGTCATAGCCTTTGTGTTCTATATCTGCAATGCCCTCCAGTAAACCCTGAAAAAAGGTAATATCATCTGTAGGGCGCGGCATGAGATTGGGAAGTAGCCCCGGGTCGTTAACGGGAAATCGTTCACCTTGCATGCATAAGGGATAATAATTCAAATTGGTGCGCAAAGCAGGTTTGAGTTTAGGGGTCATTTCGTCTAGTTGTTCTGTCGTGAAAAACTTCAACAACACTGCGCCGCCGGAATTTGAAGCACCACCAATTAACCATTTATCATTAACGGGTTGACTGTATACGCCGTATTTCGGTTCAAAAACGGGGTTGTCGGCGAGTACTTTCAACACCAATGTAGAGCCCAGTGAGGTGACGGCTTCGCCGGTTTTTTGTGCGCCAGTCGCTAAAAACGAAGCAGTACTGTCTGTGGTGCCGGAAATAATTTGAGTGGTAATTGGAAAATTAAATCGTTCAGTTAGCTCAAATTTTATAGTGCCGATCACGGCGCCGGATTTAACGACTTTTGGCAATAATTTTAGTGGCGTGTTGATCCTGTTCAGCCAGGAAGGCCATTCGTTTTTTATGGGGTCGTAACCTAGTTTCAAGGCGTTATTCACATCACTGACGCCAAATTTGCCGCACAAATGTCCTGTAATCCAGTCAGCCTGATGCAGGGCATGATTGGCGCGCAGAGTGATTTGTTTATCTTGCAACCACAGTAACTTTGCCAGGGCCGAGCTTGGACCGTGAGCGGCTGATTCCTTGAGAGCGTATTGCTTGATACGTACGGCTTCTTCTTTTGCGCGGTTGTCATTATACATGATGGCGGCGTTAACCGCCTTGCCGTTTTTGTCGCAAACGATGAGCGTTCCAGAGGTGCCGTCAACCGCGATGGCACTTACTTGGGTGGGGTCCAGTTTTTTAGAGATATCCTTCAGGACACGTTGAGTCGCTTGCCACCAGACATCCGGTTCTTGTTCGATGAATGTCCCTTTTCGCAACGGTAGTGGCATAGCGGTTTCCGCGTCTGCGCATACCATTTTGTTTTCATCGATAGCGATGGCTCGGCAACCCGAGGTTCCTAAATCAATTCCAATATAAAGTGACACAGCGAAATCCCCAATTTCTTATTTCTACCGTATTTGATTCTAGTCAAGTTTCAGTTAACGTTTTCAGGTAAATATCTCGACCGGTTTTTCGGCGAGGATGATTCCCGTCAGTAATCCCAAAATAACATGTATAAAATGTGATTGTGCTGTAAGGAGTTCTCAAGGCCCCCTTAGGGTAGTACCACAAGACTTGGTGCTTCCCAGTGTGGAGATCGGTGTTCTGCTACCACCGTGGTATAGATGCCACCCCGTACGTTAAATTGTCCCTGTATACGCATAAAGCGCGGATTGCAGGTATGCGCAAGATCGTCCAGTATTTGATTGGTGACCGCTTCGTGAAATGCACCTTCCTGTCGGTAAGACCACATATATAATTTCAATGATTTCAATTCAATACAATACTTATCGGGTACGTATTCTATTTTGAAAGTGGCAAAATCCGGCTGCCCCGTCTTGGGGCACAAGCAGGTAAATTCCGGCACATCAATGCGGATTGTATAGTCCCGTTCAAGGACCGGATTATCAAATACATCCAGGGTTTTAGCAGCTTGGTTTATCATGGCTCGCAAGATACAAGAATTTAGCGCCTTGATGCAAGGATTCAATGGGCTATTTTAGTATTTTCAACAGATATTTGTAATGTCAATCTTGTACATTGCCCCCCCAATCTTGTATGGTTGCGATCCATGCGTCTCAGTAAAATCAAATTAGCCGGTTTCAAATCATTTGTTGATCCCACCAGCATCCCATTGCCGACCAATCTTATCGGCATCGTGGGTCCCAATGGGTGCGGTAAATCCAATGTGATTGACGCTGTGCGCTGGGTGATGGGGGAGTCCTCTGCTAAAAACCTGCGCGGTGAATCGATGACAGATGTCATTTTTAATGGCTCCAGTGCCCGTAAACCGGTAGGGCAAGCCTCCATTGAATTGGTATTCGATAATAGCGATGGTTCTCTGGGTGGTCAATATGCTCAGTATAGCGAGATATCCATTAAACGGATCGTGACCCGTGAGGGGCAGTCGCAATATTTCCAGAACGGTACTCGCTGTCGGCGCCGCGATATCACTGATATTTTTTTGGGTACAGGTTTGGGGCCACGTAGTTATTCCATTATTGAGCAAGGTATGATTTCACGGCTTATTGAAGCCAGGCCGGAAGATTTGCGTGTGTTTCTGGAGGAAGCTGCCGGTATATCAAAATATAAAGAACGGCGTCGTGAAACTGAAAACCGCATAAAACACACTCGCGAAAACATGGAACGTTTGACTGATTTGCGTGATGAGCTTGGCAAACAACTGGATAAGCTCAATCGTCAATCAAAAACCGCCGAAAAATACAAGCTCTATAAGGATGAGGAACGTCTGCTCAAAGGCCAGTTAACCGCATTACGTTGGCAGAGTTTGAATCAACAAATCGAGCAAAAAGACCGCCTGCTTAAAGAGCAGGAAACCAGTTTTGAAGCCACTATTGCCGAGTTACGCCACTTAGAAGCAGCGTTGGAAAAAATTCGTGAAGATCATGTGGCAGCCACTGAAAATTTTAATGAGGTACAAGCACAGTATTATAGCGCAGGTGCGGATATTGCCCGCATTGAGCAATCGATACAACATGCCAAAGAGCGGCGTTTGCAACAACAGGATGATTTGAAACAGGCTGAGCATTCCTTGATTGAATCACAGGCACATTTGGATGCTGATCAGAAAAAATATGCTCAGCTGACGGCTTATCTACAAGAAAATCAGCCGGTGTTAGATGGTGCTCGTGAAACCGAGATGCGCTCGGCAGAAGCGTTGGCGAGTGCTGAACGTGCTATGTCACAGTGGCAAGAGGAGTGGCAGCGATTTAATGAAAACGCGGCATTGCCAGCAAAAAATGCGGAAGTGGAACGCACGCGTTTGAATCATCTTGATCAACAAATGATACAAACCCAACAGCGTGTCGAAAAGCTCAGTGCCGAAAAACAAAATCTGAATTTTGATACGATCATTCGGGAAATTGAAGAACATGCGTTGCAGGAGCAAATGCTTAAGCTGCAATGTGAGGAATATGAAGATACTTTGCAGGAGCACCAACAAGGCATTATAGAACTGCGCGAATCCATCCGCGCAGCAGACAATGAACTCAATGCCAAACGCGGTGAATTACAGACTAAAAAAGGGCGCTTTGCATCATTGGAGGCATTGCAGCAAGCGGCGCTAGGCAAGCAACAAGGTGTTGTCTCCCATTGGTTACAGCGTCATGGTCTCTCGGAGGCCAAACGCCTTGCGGAAAATATAAGCGTTGATCCGGGTTGGGAGCTTGCTGTTGAATGTGCTTTAGGTCACTACCTTGAAGCGATTTGTGTTGAGCAAGTGGATTCTGTTGCGGGGGTGTTAACCGAACTGGAGCAGGGTGGTCTTACCCTGTTTGAAACCGCGTCCATGCAAACGGATATTACCCCTGTCACTGACCGGGCTCAGCGATTACTGTCGAAAGTAAATACGCCATGGAATCTAGAGCCCCTGCTAAGTGGCGTGTATTGCATTGATGATTTGGCCGGTGCGCTTGCCTTGCGCCCGACGCTGGCTGCCAATGAGTCTGTGGTAACCAAAGATGGTGTATGGGTAGGCTGTCGTTGGCTGCGGTTTTCCAAGGATATTGATGAAAACTCCAGTGTCTTGCAGCGTGAAAAAGAAATGCATCAAACGCAGCAGGATATCGAATTATTGGCTGCAGTCATCGAAATGCTGGAAGAACAAATTGACCATTCCCGTGAGTCATTAAAGGCGAAAGAATCAGCGCGTGATGCGGTGCAGTCTGAATTGCAACAGGCCAGCCGTAGCCATGCAGAAAGTGAAGCGCGTATCGGCAGTAAAAAAACGCGTGTGGTGCAAATGCAGGAGCGTGGCAATCACCTTGAACAGGAAATACAGGAACTCCTAACGCTGATAGTACAAGCAGAGCAGGATTCCATTGCCTCGCGTCGGTGTTTGGATGAGGCTATTCAGGAAATGGAAACGCTGACGGAAAAGCGTGAAGCCTTACAGCAACAACGTGGCGAGTTGCAAGTTGGGCTGGATGCGGTGCGTGTGACGGCGCGTAATGATCGCGACAAAGCGCATGAAATTGCCTTGAAAACTGAAGCAGCGCGTACCGAAATTGCCTCTATTGATCAAAACAGTGAGCGCATGGATAAGCAGTTATCGCAGTTGCGGGAGCGTAAGGTTGAGCTTGAGAAAGCCATTGCAGAGGGTGGCGAGCCATTAAACGAAATGGCGGAGGAACTGGAGGAGTTGTTGAGTAAACGCGTTGAAGTGGAAGCGACTTTGAGTGCAGCGCGGCGCAACGTGGAATTATTAGATCATGGTATGCGAGAGAATACCACTGAGCGACATAAGGTGGAGGCAGCCAGTACGGCCATTCGTAACGAACTTGATCTGACTCGGATGGCTTGGCAGGAGATCAACGTTCGTCGTCAAACCCACGAAGAAGCACTACAGGAAACCGGTTTTGAGCTTAAACAACTGTTTGATGAAATGCCGGAAGAGGCGAATGAAAACGAGTGGTCAGAACGGGTGGATCAGATGGACCGTCGTATCAGTCGTTTGGGGCCTATTAACTTAGCGGCCATTGATGAGTATAAACAGCAGTCAGAACGTAAGGAATACCTGGATAAGCAGCACGAAGATTTAACCGAAGCATTGGAAACTCTGGAAAATGCGATTCGTAAAATCGATAAGGAAACCCGCATCCGTTTCAAGGAAACCTATGAAAAAGTCAACACTGGGTTACAAAGCAATTTTCCGCGTCTGTTCGGTGGTGGCCAGGCTTATCTTGAATTGACCGGCGAGGATCTATTGGATACCGGGGTCACTGTAATGGCCCGACCGCCGGGCAAACGTAACAGCACCATTCATTTGTTATCCGGTGGCGAAAAAGCGCTGACTGCGGTAGCACTTGTTTTTGCTATTTTTCAGTTAAACCCAGCGCCATTTTGTATGCTCGACGAAGTGGATGCACCGTTGGACGATGCCAATGTGGGGCGTTTTTGTCAGATGGTGCGTGAGATGTCGGAGCAGGTCCAATTTATTTTTATCACCCACAATAAAATTACCATGGAGTTAGCTAATCAACTTAATGGCGTTACCATGAGTGAACCCGGTGTTTCCCGGTTGGTGGCGGTTGATGTTGATGAAGCGGTTGATATGGCGTTATAACATTCTCGGTCCAGCGCCTAATATTCATCAATAACGTTATATTTGGGGCTATTTTAATGAGTAATTTTTAATGAGTAATAATATTGCAATTTTATTAGGGTCGTTTCATAAAAATGAGGTAGACGATATGTTGCACGAAGTGCGTTCATATGCGTCTGACAACGATTTGCAAATAGTGGACGAGGTATGGGTACCTGGTTCAATGGAAAAACCATTAGCGCTTAAGAGATTGTTATCAAGAGATGATGTGGATGGCGTGGTTGTACTTGGGATAATTGAAAAAGGGGAAACCAAGCATGGGGTTGTTATGGCCTCGTCAGTGATTGATGCTATTATTGCCCTCCAACTCGATTATCTTAAGCCTGTTGGTGTAGGGATTCTTGGTCCAGAAATATTGCCACACCAAATCCCCTCAAGGATTAAACCGTATGCTGAAAGTGCTGTGTCG
The DNA here is from genome assembly GCA_013152545.1 of Gammaproteobacteria bacterium. Taxonomy (GTDB): domain Bacteria; phylum Pseudomonadota; class Gammaproteobacteria; order SZUA-152; family SZUA-152; genus JAADGF01. The sequence continues at coordinate 67,610 of JAADGF010000002.1, read as the reverse complement.
GCACTGCACTTGATGCTTAATGTCGAGTAAAATGTAGCTACTCAGCCTGATTTTAAATCTACAGTGCTATATCTCAATCTCAATCGTTATGGGTATCTCAAAGGCAAGTTGAGTCGTTATATTAGAATTAGAATACACTGATTAAGTCGGAGTATTTCAATCCAGTTCTAATTTTTTTAACCGATATCGCAATGCCCTAAAACTCATGCCTAGCAACTTTGCCGCCGCTGTTTTGTTTTGATTGGTTGTTTCCAGCGCCTTTAGTATTGCTTCTTTTTCGATGGAGCCTAACCGGTCTTCCAATGAAATTCCGGAATCGATATTGAGGTTGGTGTCGATAGAGAAATGTGCTTGGGTGGATTGTGGTAGGCGTAAGTCGTGTTCTTCGATGATATTGTTTTCGCATAAGGTTAAGGCGCGTTCCAGGATATTTTCAAGCTCTCGTACATTACCCGGGAAAGCATACTGGTTCAGTGTATTGAGCGCTGGTTCGCTGAGTTGAGGTTTGGTCATGCCGCTATCTGTCGTGAGGCGTGTTAATATCTGCCCAGTGAGTTGTCCGATGTCGCCGTTGCGTTCCCGCAACGGGGGGACATGTAATTCAATGACATTAATTCGATAAAAAAGATCCTGACGGAATTTGCCTTCCTGGACAAGCTTTTCCAAGTTATTGTGCGTAGCGCTGAGGATTCGCACGTCGATAGGGGTCTCGCGGGAAGAACCCACGGGACGCACCGCTTTTTCCTGGATGGCACGTAGCAATTTAACCTGCATGTGCAAAGGTAAGTCAGCGATTTCATCAAAAAATAGCGTGCCTTTATCGGCGGCTTGGAACAATCCTTCTTTATCCGTTGTTGCTCCTGTAAAACTTCCCTTTTTATGGCCAAAAAATTCACTTTCCATCAACTCACTAGGAATGGCGCCACAGTTGACCGGTACGAAGGGCTCGCTGGCTCGTGGTCCTTTGAAATGAATGAGCCGCGCGACGAGTTCTTTGCCTGTGCCCGATTCTCCACTGACATAAACGGGTGCCTGACTCCGGGCAACTTTGGCAATGGTTGCGCGAGTGGATCGCATGGCTTGGGAGTCACCAAGCAATACATCGCGTGAACGGCGGTCCAACGGCGGGAACGGTTGCGTGACTTTCAGTGCGGTGTTGACCAGGTTGCGCAGTATTTGTAAATCCACGGGCTTAGAAACAAAATCAAAGGCACCAGCCTTTAACGCTTTAATCGCGAGTTCCATGCTGCCATGCGCTGTTATGACTGCAATGGGAATATTCGCATGATGTGCTTGCACATAATCCACCAACTCGATACCGTTGCCATCGGGTAGTTTCATATCAGTCAAACACATGCCAAACGGATGACGTTTGAGCAGGTTTTTTGCGCTGCTAATATCGGCGGCCGAGCGGGTTTCAATATTCATTCGACCCAGGGTTAGTTCTAATAATTCACGAATATCGGGTTCATCGTCGACGATTAAGGTAAGTGCATTGCTGGATATCATGGTTTAATGGGTTAATCCTGTACTCGCAAAGTCGATTCGAAAACAACTGCCCCCGGAGGGTACTGGTATGTATTGTATATGGGCTTGATTGAGTTCACAAAGCTCGCGTGCAATATATAAGCCTAATCCAGACCCCATGGAATCAGTGGTAAAAAAAGGCTCAAATATTTGTTGGGCTGTTTCCGGGTCAATGCCGGGGCCGTGGTCAATTATCTCCAAAAAGGGGCGGGAGTTTTCATCGTTCAGGCTAGCTCGGATCTCTAATTTTGGATTTGCGGGGTAATCGATGCTAAAACGCAAGCCATTATGGCTCAAATTCCATACAATTTGGTGTAATTGCGTAGGATCGATATGGATTTTTATATCATTGGGCATTACATGATGGGAGATAGTGCTTTGGTCAATATTTTGGCTAAGCGCAAATTCCTGTACGAAATTATTTAACCAGTCATTAAGCACGATGTTTTCAGGCATGGTGTTACCACGTCGGCTTAATTGTAACACGTTTTCGATAATTCCGTTAACTCGCTTGGTGTGGCTGTGAATGATTTCAGTCAGGCGTTTGTCGGTTGAGTTCAAATTTTTGGATTCTGCAAGTAGCTGGTCAGCATGACTAATGGCGCCCAGGGGGTTACGTATTTCATGAGCAATACTGGCGGTCAGTCGGCCTAATGAAGCAAGTTTCATGTGCTGTGCTTGTTGTGCCATGCGTGCGGTGTCTTCCAGGAAAATCAATGTCCCAGATGTATCGTTGTTACCCAGACTGGTGAACGAGGGTAAAATATCAACCGATGCGCCTGTGGCGCGAAAAATTTTGGTTTCTGTTACCTGGCGGTTTTTCCAGGCTTCAAATTGGTTGGCGAGTTCAAGGGAGATAAAGTTTAATGTTTTGTTTCCGGTGTTTCTCATTGAAGGCAGCCCCAGCATATACCAGGCAGATTCATTCATTAATCGTATTCGGGCGTCTGCATCCACAACAATGACGCCGGACTGCATGCGTTTGATAACGTGTTCATTGAGTTGGGCAAGATTAGCAAGGTCAACGCCGCGCTGCTCTGCTAATGCCTCCGATTCGCGAATTCGTTTGGATAACACATGGGATAACATTGCAGTGGCAAACAAGGTGGCGCCCAATATACCTGCTTGGGTATAATTCGTTGTGACGGACTGGTTCATATTTGATATCACTTGATCAAACAGGACTGCAATGGCTGCAATCGCGGCAAACAAGTTTGCTGTGCGCCCGGCAATCAGCAGGCTGTTTCCAGCAATGGCAAGCACTAGTAACATGCCAAGACCGGATTCAATGCCTCCACTCGTGTGCATCACTAGAGTTAAAACCGTGATATCGGTTAGTGTCAGTACCAGGATCAATAACTCGAAATTGGGCCAGCGCCATTGGATGGCAAAGTTACTAAGCGCAGCAATCGACAGATAGATGTAGGCTGTTATCGCAAAACTACCAGGGTTGTGGCCGCCGAGGACGGGCAGGTTAGCTTCGATAAAAACAGAGCTGACAAAAATTGCTGCGAGGATGACACGGTAAAAATTGAGGTATTTTAAAAATGTCCAAACCTGCGTTGACCGATCGGGTTGGTTTTCACCAGATATTATATTGTCAAAAATCTCGAATGCCATAATAAAATGTGGTTTGCAATTGCTCGGCTGTCAGATACTCGTAACTATAGGCTATTCAGAATAATAGGTTAAGCGTATTCTGTTGCGATAAGTGATATTGTGTTTCGTTGCGTAATGAGCGGATAACGATTTGGATATTATGACATCGGGATTTAATATTAGTGTTATTGTACCAACCTTCAATCGTCGGCACACCATTGAGCGGGCACTTCGGTCCATATTAAGCCAGTCGTTCGCGGCTTATCAGGTGATTGTTGTTGATGACGGTTCTGACGACGACACGGCGGCGTTCATACAAACCCGATTCAAGACAGTAGAGTATATATACCAAAAAAATGCAGGTGTGAGCAGTGCGCGCAATCGGGGAATCAAAGCGGCTCGTGGTGAATGGATTGCATTCTTGGATTCTGATGACGAATGGCGGCAAAAAAAACTGGAAACCCAGATTAAGGCATTAATTGCACAACCTGATAATCGTTTTTGTCATACAGAAGAGATTTGGGTGCGCAATGGCATAAGGGTCAATGCCATGAAAAAACACGCTAAATCAGGGGGCTATATTTTTCGGCAATGTCTGCCTATGTGTGTTATTTCGCCATCGTCAGTGCTGATGCACCGTCAAGTAATTGATGATATTGGCTTGTTTGATGAAACCCTACCTGCCTGTGAGGATTACGATTATTGGTTGCGTTTTTGCGCGCGTTATTCTGTTTTATATATCGATGAACCTTTGTTGGTTAAATACGGTGGTCATGACGATCAGTTATCGCGGCGTTATTGGGGGATGGATCGATTTCGTATTCAGGCGTTGGAAAACGTGATTAAATCGGGTGTATTGGGTGTTGAGGATCATGAGGCAGCTATGGCGATGATTGCACGGAAGTGCCGAATTCTCAATAGAGGTGCATTAAAGTATGGTAACATTGAGTGCTTGGCGTACTGTGAGCGCGTTAAACGGGATCTGCTATTACAAATGAGTTGATGCGATTCCGTGATGAGGTCGTTATTAGCAATCACCACGTTGTAAACCACATGCCTATGCTTAATTTTGTTGTTGCGCTTTCAGTGGAAGCGAAGCCGATTATACAACACTTCCGGTTGCGAAAAATTCCCGGAAACCACGGCTTTACAATATTCAGTAATGAAACAATTGAGTTAATTGTTTCAGGTGTCGGTACTGTTGCGGCAGCGGCGGCTACCGGTTATCTGGCAGCACGACAACGCAATGAAGGTGCCGCGGCTTGGTTGAATATCGGTATTGCGGGTAGTTTAAGTCGGGATGTTGGCGATGCGGTTTTGGCGCATCGTGTTATTGATGCCACCGATGGAAGGCGTTACTACCCCTCGTTGATTATTAACCCAATGTGCGAAACAGCCAGTATTATTACCGTACCTAAACCCGCAACCATTTACAGCGGTGATAGGGTATATGATATGGAAGCAGCGGGTTTTTATGCTGCCGCTACGCGATTTAATAGCAACGAATTGATTCATTGTTTGAAAGTTATTTCAGATAACCAACATAATTCCGTTGATAATGTTAATGCCACACAGGTGCATGCATTGATCACAGCGCAAATAGGGAAAATAGCGCAATTGGCCAACGAAGTACAATCATTAACTGAACAGTTAGCGCCGAATAGCATGCATACAGATGACTATCATATTATTATCAAGCGTTTTCATTTTACGGTATCACAACAGCTCCAACTGAAATCACAACTTAATCATTGGTACGCACTCACCAATTGTTCGTTATTAAACGAATTAAAGCTCCATCATTGTCGCAATGCCAAAACATTGCTTGCTGAATTACAAAATAACCTGGATGCAATGCCCCTCAGCTATCAACCATCATTCCGTTAAGTCCAGATCAAACACAGATTAAATGACCCGACTATGTTTTCTGCCATTTATATAGAGGAAGAAATCTATTCCTTCTCCCGCGTGCAGGAGATCATTGAGCGTTACCCACAATTACCAAAGGTAAAAATCGAGCGTTATGGGGAAGTATTTAACCGTAAAGCGCAAAATTTTCGTTTACAAAAATTTAAGCCTGCATTGATTTTAGCAAAAAAACACAACAAATTTTCGTTGCCAGCACCGCAGGAGTATCGTATCGGAGAGGGGGGAAGTTATTATTTCTCGCACATGCTTAACTGTGTTTACGATTGCCGTTATTGTTTTTTGCAAGGCATGTATCGTTCGGCTCATTATGTGCTGTTTGTGAATTATGAAGACTTTGCTTTGGATATTAAACATAAAGCAGAAGCGCAAAATGATAAAACCAATTATTTTTATTCTGGATATGATTGTGATAGCTTGGCTTTTGAGCCGTTGAGCCAATTTGCTGCCTATTTTCTACCATTTTTTAAATGCCATGCCAATACTGTGTTGGAGTTGCGTACCAAGAGTACCCAGATTCGTTCCTTGTTGAATATGCAACCGATTGAAAACTGCATTGTTGCGTTTAGTTTTACACCAACGATAATCTCTCAGGCGTTGGAACATAAAGTGCCAAGTATCATTAAGCGAATTGACGCTATTAAGAAATTGCAACAATGCGGCTGGAAGGTTGGGCTGCGATTTGATCCATTAATTTATGATGATAATTATGCCGAGTACTATCGTGAATTATTTGAGTCTGTTTTTAACCAAATAAATATTGATGAGTTACACTCCGTCAGTATGGGGGTGTTTCGACTGCCGGAAACATATTTTCGCAATATGGCCAAACTTTATCCTGACGAAAAATTATTTGCCGCAAAACTGAACAAACAGCAAGGTATGATTTCCTATTACCCTGCAATTGAGCAAGCGATGGTTCAATATTGCGAGCAGATGTTGTTGCGCTATATCCCAAAACATAAGTATTTCCCCTGTACGCTGGGGTAACTGATTGTGGAGTTGCTGTGAAACTATTTGTTACGAAAATTGCGCACCGTGGGGTAAAGGTGACATGAGTTCACTGAAAACCACCCCTCACATTGTTGTTACCGGCGCAAGTTCCGGTATTGGTAGAGCGATCGTTTATCGTTTATTGCGAGATAATTGTCACGTTATCGGTATTGCGAGAAACTTTTCCTGTCGCGCTATCGACCATGAGCAGTTTACAGCGGTAGAAATGGATTTATCCAACATTGAGGCATTGCCGGAAAAAGTGACCTTATTGGCAAAGGCTAACTCTAATGTTCACGCCATTGTGTTTTGTGCTGGGCGGGGCCAGTTCGGGTCGATAGAAGAGTTTTCATATGCTCAAATTCAGGAAATGATTAACTTGAACTTTTTAAGTCAAGCCTATTTGGCAAAAGCTTTTATGCCGATGATGAAAAAACGTAAAACCGGAAAATTGATTTTTATTGGTTCGGAATCTGCGCTAAAAGGAGAGCGTAAAGGGGCTATCTACTGTGCTAGCAAGTTTGCTTTAAGAGGTATGGCACACGCGTTGCGAGATGAATGTTCTAAAAGTGGTGTTTCAGTCAGTATTGTCAATCCAGGTATGGTTAAGACTCCATTTTTTGATGCGTTGGGTTTTGAGCCCGGTGATAATTCGGATAATTACTTAGTGTCAGATGATGTGGCAAATGCAGTATCATGGGTGCTTAGCATGCATGCGTCAGTTGTTGTTGACGAAATTAATCTTTCTCCGCTCAAAAAGGTGGTGCAACATAAACCTAAACAATCGCTGACATAATTGCTATTATCTTAGCGTAAAATTCTTTGACCTACATCAACGATTTTTCTGCTGTTGTGTTCATAATGTTTATGTGTTGTTAATCTTGAAAAGTAAAAAAATTAGCAATGCAGGGAGGTGGAGTGAGTGTATGTTTACTTTACTCGAATAAAAGGATTTAATTTCATGGCAGCATACTGAGCATTAATGGCAAATTAAGGTGACGGTGTGTTGCTTGTATCTTCAGTGATTAGGTTGTGACAAATGCTGTCATTGAAGTGCACGGAGTGCTTGTTGTGCTCGGTCAAGCTGTCTTGTATTTACTATCTTATAATAGTGCAACGTGTTGGTTTGACCGGTTCGCGATGAGTTTTTTGTCACTGTTTTCTTTTTGTCGTTGTAAGTGATACAGAGAGAAGACACATAAACGAAGGAGGGTTTCTAGCGCAGAAAATATCATAATTGGCACTGTTGTTAATGACCACCCCGCAATTGACAGCGGTGCACCAATGTTAATGTTTGCATTATGTATGAAACGACATTCCGCCTATCAAACCCTGTCCGTCGCCCTGGCGGGTGGGGTTTGGTAAAACGTGCTGAAAGGTGGATATGTAATAATTTCTCTGTTGATTATTCCAACTTCTTTTTCAAGTTCGGTTCCTAGCACTTCCTCGCTTGGCAGGCGATTGAACGTTAAGTGCTAAACAGTAATGATTAGGCACCCGTTGTTTTACTTATATTTCTGTTATTTTCCGTTGTTTTGCTAATAATGCCTGAACCAGTGGTGTACAAATGATTTCCATTGCGTTTCGCATTTCGCCGCCAGGCACTACCAGCGTATTGGGGCGAGACATAAAGGCATTGTGGATACGGTTCAATAAATCTGGAAAATCAAATTTTTTTGGTTCGCGGAAACGAATCACTACCATGCTTTCGTCCGCCGATGCCACTTCATGTGTGATAAAGGGGTTGGAGGTGTCAACTAACGGAATACGCTGAAAATTAATATCTGTCCATGAAAACTGCGGGGTAATGTAGCGCACATAATCTGGCATGCGCCGCAGAATTGTCATCACGGTGGCTTCTGCTGATCGGCCTATATCTTTATAATCATGGTGGATTTTTTGAATCCATTCCAAGTTGATACTTGGTACAACGCCAATCAATAAGTCAACCCATTGGGCGATATCAACACCAGTGTCATGTCGTGCGTTGGGGTTATGGCGTTCGTTGACGATGGTTGGATGATGCGATTCGCTCATTCTTCGTCGTGACCAAGTCGCTTCAATGCAGCCACCATGCTGCCCTTCATAGAATAAAAGCTCTGTATCGCCGGGTATTTCCTCCCACGGGCTATAGTTGCCAATGGTCTGATCAAATCGTTGTGCCTGTTCTTCAGTGGATACGTATTCGCGCATTAGTCCGGTGCCACTACGGGCATATTCCCGAAACAATCCTTCCAGACGGTCGAAATAGTTGGTTTCAGGCCCAAAGTGGCTGACCGGGTGGCCACTTTCGGCGGCATTCTTAAAAATCGTATTAACCTGGCTTGGCGTATAGCGACGAAAACTGTTGCCGTGCACAAAAACGGCATTAATGCCTTCGCGTAAAAAAATGTCTGCGAATGCGGCCTGGGCGGATGATGTGCCAGCCCCCGCAGAGCCAGTAATTGCAATAATGGGGTGTTTTATAGACATAGGCTAAATTAGCATGATTTGTTGTTGCTCGGTTTAAGGAATATTTATTATTGATCAGTGGCGTTTATTAATGTCGGTTACGTTGTTTGTTATTGTTGAGGGTGCTATGTGTCGATTTTTTGGGTTTTAAACGTATTTTTTCTGAATTTTTGTAGGCTAAATAATGCTTTTTATTACAAAAAAACGCATTTTCAGCGTTCAGTGCTGTGCCGGAGGGGACATGAGCATCACAAAATTTGCAACGTACTGTAGGGGTGTAATCCACGACTTGAGTTTGAACCGGCTTTTTTTTATACCGTAGTCTCGCGGCAATGAGGCGTTTTAGAATAAGAATAACTAAAACCAGGGCGATTATAATAAATAGTGTACGCATAAAATTATTAGCTGCAAGAAGACAATTGATTTATTGCTATGAATTAAAAGTCGTTGTGGATAACAATGCTAACGAATTTAGTATTTAATGTCGCGTCTACGACTGTGTCGTAGCGATGTGCCGTAGCAATTCATATCGGTAATTGAAATATACTTGTTTTAGTGGGTGATAATGGCAATGTGAGGTGTTCTTGATGGCGAATTTCTGCATATTCTCGGTTCCGGGTAATAGATTGCATTGTCTATTCGTGATTATTGTTTGCTTATGTTTATTGGAAATAAATAATGGCAATAAATATTAGTTCTTATCTATTAAATCGCAATTATGCTGTATTTTATCTGAAATGTGTAGAAATTGAGAGTAGTAGTAATTATTGATGGCACCATTAGGATAATGGTAGATGTTTACCTTGTTCGCCTAGCGCTAAGTGCTTTGGCTCGAATACGCTTTTTTTATCGTTGCCATTTTTATTATTGCCATTGTTGATGTCTTGGTCGACATTATTGTTACAATGGCTTGTTGTTACTTCCGGTGTGTCTACCCGATGAACGTAGGGGTTGTTACTCTTTCGGTTGGTTTCTTTGATTGACATGGATTAGTATATACCTGCGTGGCGTATAGGGTTTAGGTGCATGTATCCAAAACGACTAAAACTTAAATGGGGCTAAGATTTAGGTGAAGAGAGTGAATCCGACTGACTTATTTCACGGTTAGGCTAAATGATGGGCAATGGTTGGGTGATTGTAAGGACATTCAACGTAGCGCCTTGAATAACATGAGGGAGTGGGGCTTTTTTACAGAAAACAACTTTACAGAAAGCAACAGCGTGGCATTGCTTGGTTTTCCGTGAGGCGTTGTTTTCATTATGTAGCATTGTTCTTTTCATCTCGGTATTTGAAAAATCGATAAATCAAATAGCCCGATACAGCGCCGTATAAGTGTGCGTCGACAATAACGGCGCCGCCTGCGGTAGTTTCAGAACCGGGCAGTGGACCAATGATCTGCTCCCATGCTAATTTTGCGATAATAATAAATAATAATAACTTCGCATCCCAGCGGCCTGCTTTGGAATCATAAATGCAACCCACGACGAACATTGCGTGTAATATGCCGGAAAACCCAACATACCAACGTAGCTGCGGGTTGAGCAGTAATAATAGCAGGCTGATGAGGAGCGCGCTAATCACCATGACCTGAATCCAGCGTCCGTTGGAAAGTCGCCGCCGGAACAATGCCCAGATTAATGCTAAGCCAGCAGCATTCATCAGTAAATGGGACCAACTTAAATGGGTCAAGTGTCCACTTAATAAACGCCAAATTTCACCGGCAAAAATCGCATTTCGGTCAAATCGCAGCCAAAGTGTTACATCTGAACCAAAAAAACCCAAAAATGTCAGACTTAAAATGATTACTATGGGAAGCCCGTGATATCGCAGAAAGGGATGTATTTCGGTTTCTTGTTCTGAGTTTGGGTTGGACATTGTCGGCGTTAGTTATTGGTAATTGATGGTGAATTGATCGTGTTACGATGATCGAATAAGCGTCGGAACTGAATTGTGATTAATTTAGTGTGAGCTATCATCCTGGGGTGCGATATACTGAAGCCATTGGCACATGTATTGTGTCGGAACCATACCTTTAAAAATCACAAGAATTACCTATAGTTAGCAAATTAAACCCTGTATATCCAATCTCATTGAATGATTACGGATTATAGTTATCGCATATAACCTAATCTCATACTAACCAAGTGGAGAGCGAAGTGTATCAACAATGTTCAAATGTGTGTAACAAGAAAAATGTCCCGCAAGCGGGCGAAAAACAAGATTCAGTGTATAAACGTGCACCAAAACAAGTTGGTTTTACGCTCATTGAGGTCATGGTGGTCGTTATTATTTTAGGAATATTAGCTGCTATCGTGGTACCCCGGGTAATGGACCGCCCTGATGATGCACGGATTACCAAGGCGAGACAAGACATTCGGGCATTAGAAAGTGCTTTAAATTTATACAAATTGGATAATTTTGTTTATCCAAATACCGATCAGGGGTTGGATGCATTGGTTGCTAAACCTGCGGGCAGCCCGGAACCGAAAAATTGGAAACGCTATATGGATAGGCTGCCTAAAGATCCCTGGGGCCGACCCTATCAGTTTTTGTCGCCTGGTGCAAAAAGTGACATTGATATATTCTCCTTTGGCGCAGATGGTCAAATTGGTGGGGAAGGGGCCAATACTGATGTCGGTAATTGGGATTTGCAATAATCCCCTTTCGTTTTGTTAATGCCAATGCCTGCTGTCATCAGAGCGGCCCAGTGGGTTATGTTATGTAGGCAAGTTTGTCTGGACGTTTGTAAGGTTGATGCAGTGATACCGAATCGATGTATGCTTGTTGGTAAGCACCGACTTCAGGGCTTCACGCTCTTTGAAGTGATGGTGGTCGTGTTCATTATAGGGATCATTGTGACTTTTGGTGGCTTATCGATAAGTCAGCACAGTGATCGTTACATTGAAGATGAGGCTAAACGGATACATCATTTAATGCAGTTGGCCAGGGATGAAGCGGTATTACTTTCACAAGAATATTCATTGCTGCTCACAAATAAAGGTTATCGTTTTGCGCGGCTCACAGGGGCAAAATGGGAACCTATTGCAGATGATCAATTATTTCGTGACCGGGAATTTCCGCCTGATTTGAATGTGTCGTTAATGGTTTACGAAAATAAAGCGGACTTAGATGACGCGGAAAAACCTGCCCAGATTTATTTGTTGTCCAGCGGTGAGGTGACACCTTTTAAATTAACGCTTAGTGGTGAAAGCGAGTTGCCATATACTGTTACTGGTCAGATCACGGGACAGCTCGCTTACTTACGTCCTGATGCGAATGAGGTCGATTTTGGTGGCTGATTTTCATCAATTAACCGGGCTTTCGGACAATCATCAGCATCGTCGTGCCAGCCATTTTTTTCATAAAGGGTGCCACTATAATAAAAGGTGCCGTCATAAAAAATTTCGTAATAACGGCTTTACTTTAATTGAGGTTATTGTTGCGTTGGGTATTATTGCGGTTTGTATGGCCGCAGTGATGACCACTGTGACCACCAACGCCAGAAATGCGGCGGGACTTAAAGAACGTACTTTTGCGCATTGGGTGGCGATGAATAAAATGGCGGAACTGCACATCAACAACAAGGAGTGGCCGGCTACGCGTACAACCACCGGAACGGAGTTGATGGCTGAGCATGAGTGGTATTGGACGATGAAAGTGGAAAAGACAGAAGATGATAGTGTTCGTCGTGTTTATATACGTATAAGAAGCAATGAAGATGATGAATTCCCGTTAACGACGTTAGTGGGGTTTGTCGCCAAACCCTCATGAAGGTTAACAGCAAACCACCACACAGGCTGTCCGCAGGCTTTACGTTATTAGAGCTTGTTGTGGCGATTGGCATATTTGCGATTATGTCTGCCATGGCCTACAGTGGTTTAAATAATGTGTTATTAGCTCGCCAACAGACGGATGCACATGCGCAACAATTACAGAAAGTGCAGGCTGCGATGACGTGGTTGGCACGGGATATTGAACAGATAGTCGATCGTGGGGTTCGAAATGAATATGGAGAGCCTATACTTCCAGTGATTGGAAACGATTTTGAGGGTTACCTTATCGAATTGACTCGCGGTGGTTGGCGTAACCCTGCCAACCAGGCGCGCAGTCATTTACAACGTGTTGCGTATGCTGTGCGTGAAGAACAACTGGTGCGTGCTTATTGGGGGGTGTTGGACCGGGCTGATGATAGTAAGGCTTACGAAAATATTTTATTAGATGGTGTTAAGTCACTCGAAATTCGATATTTAGGTGCGGGTGATGACTGGCATACCAGTTGGCCTGATGAGCCGCTGGGAAACAACGCCGCTACGGTGGTATTGCCGCGTGCTGTTGAGGTTACATTGGATACCAAACAATACGGTAAATTAAAGCGCTTGTTTCGGGTGGTGTCATAATGGACAGCTTGAAGGATGACATTGAGCCCACTATGTTAATGGGCCAATGATCTCGCGCTTCTCACATAAAGGTTGGTTGCCATTACCGGTCAGGCAGCAGGGTATTGCATTAGTTACCGCATTATTTATTTTTTCGCTGGTCACCATTGCGGCGATCGCTATGGCAGAGCGTCAGGTTCTGGATATTCGCCGTACTGAAAATTTACTGCATTATGATCAGGCATACATGTATGCTCTGGGTGCCGAAGCATGGGCAGGGCAGTTATTATTAAAAGATCCGGACAAAAAAGTGGATCATTATGGTGAATTACCGGAGGAGCCTCTTGTCGTTCCTGTCGATGGTGGCAGTATTGTCGGTTATATTCGTGATGCCACAGCCCGTTTTCCAGTCAATAATTTAATTGATGATAAGGGTAAAAAGAGCGAGGTTTACGTTAACGCATTTCAGCGATTTTTTAATGATGTTGTTAGTGGCGGTAAATGCGGTGAGCAGGAATCATTTAATCCGGATCTGGCCTCTGTGTTGCTTGATTGGTTGGATAAGAATGAGACACCTAGCGTGGGCGGCGCGGAGGACCCGGCGTATTTAAGTCATGAATTGCCTTACCGGACTGCAAATCATCGTGTTGCCAGTATCAGTGAATTGAGGTCGCTATCGGGTATAATCGCCGAAGAATACAATTGCTTAGTGGTCAGCACCGGGGATAGTCCGCCGTTGGTGAATGCTATTCCGGCGGCGGATGTCGCGATTAACGTCAATACGGCATTTCCTGAAGTATTGCAAAGTCTTCATAATCTGGTTGATGCTGCTGTGGTTAGTAATCTCATGGAAGTGCGAAGTGAATCCAAAGACGAAGCGCCGTATAAAACAGTTGATAAATTTCTTGATGATTTAAAAGATGAAATTGATTTTAACAGCAAAACGGCGGAAGAGAGAAATAAGATTGATGCGGCTTTAAAAAAAATTAAATTAAGTGTTGGTAGTCAATATTTTGAAGTGACTTCAATTGTACAGATCGGGCGCATGCAATTGACTTTAATTAGTTTATTGAAAAGAGATGAAAAGAAAATAAGTACCTTACGACGCAGTATTGGTGTCAATTAAAGCACCTGCATTAAATAGAGGTTTTTAGTGAAGCGGCAGATATTTATACATTTAGGGGACGCAACTCTGTCTGGCGATATGCCGGAAGATGTTCATTGGGTGGTTAAAGAACCGGATAATGCGTTGAGCCCATTGTTTCATGGTGATTTAAAAACAGCGTCTAATCACGCTTACGGTTGTCGTGTTGTTGTTTTTGTATCTGGTGTGGAGGTGCTACTAACCCAGGTGGAATTACCTAACATGAATCGCCAGAAATTACTCAAGGCGATCCCTTTTGCGCTGGAGGAACAGCTCGCCAGTGATGTCGACGACTTGCATTTTGCCGTTGGTGAAAGGGATAAAGTCGATCAGATCAGTTGCGCTATAGTTGAACGCAATATTATTGAAAAATGGTTGCAGGGGCTAAATGATGCTGGGATTCAGCCCGACGTGGTTTCGACTGAGGTTTTTGGTGTGCCCTATGAAGAAAACGTCTGGACATTATTAGTCAAGAGGGCCAGTAAGGAATCTGGTGCAAAAGCGATATTGCGTAATAACCCCCAGGCAGGCATGGCGTTGGATGTAGCCAACGTGGTGCCATTGCTGCGCGCTAGTTTGGAGTCGTTAGCGGAGGAGCTTCGGCCGAAGAAGCTGCATGTGGTACTGTGTGATGAATCGCGCAGTATTGATCCGGCTCTTGCGGAGGACGTTACGGTAAAAGCATCCTCAATAGCCGTCGTGGATGAGGCGGTTGGTGAAGATGCGCGCGGCAGTAGTGATGCACCTCAAAAAAACCGAAAAAGTATTAGTGACATTGAACGCGAACACGATGAACTCACCACAGCCATTTCTCAGTTAGAATCATTGTGCCCGCCCATGGGTATTGATGTTGCAATTGATCATAACGATCAATCCTATTTAATTTATATTGCACAACAATTTAATGATACGCAATGCCTGAATTTATTGCAGGGTGATTACAGCCGCCGTGAACGACTTGAAAAATTGTTTCGTCCCTGGCGGCCTGCGGTTGCTATTGGTTTGACCTGGATAGTGTTGCAAGCGGGATTGGTGTTTGCAGATTATCAACAATTGTCAAAAAAAGATCAAATGTTACGTACCCAGATAGAGCAGATTTATCGTGATGCGTTTCCCGACTCCAAAAATATCGTTGACCCTAAATTACAGATGGAAAGAGGGCTCGCTCAGTTACGCGAGCAAACCAATCAATCCACTGATATGTTCATCTTATTGTCCAAGGCAGGGGATGTATTGAGTGATACGGAAACACTGAAAATTCGCACCCTACGTTATAAAGCTGAAACGCTGGATTTGGATTTTGAAATTTCTGATTTGCAGGCATTGGACGAATTCAAGCTTCGATTATTGAATGAAGCCGATTTAATTGTGGATATACAGTCTGCTTCATCACGCGAAGGTAAAGTGGAAAGCCGTATGCGAATTAGTGCTGATGCTAAGCTGGATGCATCAGGAAAAACCAATGCAAAACCGGATGCTAAAAAATGAAAGAATGGTTTAATGGTTTGGAACCCAGGGAGCGCAAGCTGCTGGTTGCCGCAGCGGCCATTGTGACAATAATGATTGTGTATCTGGCTGTTTGGGATCCTATGGTGACAAAGTTGGAGCGCTTGAAAAATAGCACGCAACAACAACAAGTACTAATTGCTTGGATGGAGGATACGGCGCGTGAGGTAAAACAATTACGCCAAAGTGCGCTGAGAATGAATCCCTCGAAAAAAATACAAGGTCAGTCGTTATTAGGTATTATTGATCGCACCGCGAAGAATGGTAAGTTGGGTAGCGCAGTAAAGCGAGTGAAGCCGGATGGAGAATCCAAGGCGCAGGTGTGGTTGGAAAATGCGTCGTTTAACGATATGCTTGCCTGGTTAGAAAAGCTACAGCGCCAGCAAGGTATTCGTGTTGTCACCACTGTTATCGAAAAACAGTCGGAAGCAGGGCGGGTTAATGCCCGATTAGTGTTTCGAGGTTCTTCTGTTTGACTTAGCACATTAATTGAGTCGGTTATGAATGTCTTATCACCAAAAATACGACATTTTTGATGCCGTACTTAGGGTCTATTGGTTTCGTCTTCATTATTTTTTCGTCTTGTGGGGCAAAAAATTGGCCCCAGTCGCGATGAAAATGAAACGTCAACAGACGCTTAAAATGCCTGCTGTTGATCGTCGCGTCGCTTTCGTTGTGGTTTATCGGATGTGTTAGGGGGATAGAGCGCCTGTTAAGCGTAATGATGTTGCGCAATTTTTTAGTATAAATAAGGTTTAAAGCAGAGTATTTGCACGTTAGGTTTCGGTGTAAAGTAAGAGTGTCTTCGATTTATTTCATGGTAGTAATCGTAAACGTTTATGAGAACGGCGACATGAGGCGTAATTGCGGAACTATTTGTAACGAATTGCAATGCCATCATGAAATAAAGAGGGTGTGCAATAAGGGTTTATAGAAACAGGGGTTTATAGAAATAATGTCACCAGGAGTTAAATCAGGACTTAAGCTTAGTCTGATCGGTATTGTTGCATTTGTGGTTTTTTTGGTGGCAACCTTGCCAGCGAATGTGGCTTATTCTTACTGGAAAAAAATACTGGGTGTTAACGTTCCGATTGTGCTTGGTGACGTGGAGGGTAGTATTTGGTCAGGTAAAGCGGGCAAGGCTTTGGTGAAAGGGCAACGCCTAGAGGCTATTACATGGGATGTCAATGTTTACACTTTGTTGTTAGGGATTCTGGAGTTGAATGTTGAACTTAAGGTGCAGGATGGTTATGCAAAGGGGATTGTTGGCCATAGTTTTTTTGGTGGTAGCTATTTTAGTAACGTTGAAGCTTGGTTGCCAGTCAGCGAAGTCGCTAATCTATTGAGTGTTTCTGCATTGCGCCCCGCTGGAGATCTGGATGTACAATTATCCTCGGTGAAAATTGATAATAATACCATTGTGTCAGCTAAAGGGGATTTGGCGTGGCATAGTGCGGAAATGACATTGTTAACGAAATTAAGCCTTGGGGATTTGCAAGTAACATTAGAGCCTTCTGAGGATGGTATTAAGGGGGTGTTAGCTGACCAGGGTGGGCCATTAATCGCTGATGGTATTCTTCAGTTAAATCGGGATAACAGTTACCAGTTTAATGGTGCGTTTGCTGTGCGGGGCAATCAGCCCAACCTTACGAATGCCCTGCGGACTATGGGCAGGCCTGGCCCGGAAGGAAAAGTTAAAGTATCTCAGTCTGGCAACTTATCGGCGTTTGGGCTTCTATGAAGTGCTTTGTGATTGCGTTAGTTGTTTTTTTATACGCTTAATTTGTCAATCCCGAAGCGAAATACGGTTTATTATACCCGTGGTGTTTTGAGGTGGCTTCGATGTTCACGTTATTTCTTTACAGACCCTTAGGTTTTACGTCACTTGGAATGAAAGCGGGTGTACAAGGATGTCAATATTCTAAATATCATGGGAATACGTTATTTTATCGATTTTTTTGTTGTGTTTCAGTGCCTGCTCAGTAAGAAAAATATGGCGTAGGGCATTGTCGGTTAATTGACAGTAAATGCTAAGTGATAACGGTAATGTTAATATAGCGCTAATGTTACTTTCAAAACCATTTATGATTTGTAACTGCTTAGCCTAATTTTACTTTTTAATAATTTTTAATAACATAAGTGGACTTTTTTATGGCCTTCAATAAAATTCTAATCCCCAGTGATGGAAATAAAATTCAGATGAATGCCGATCATTCTCTCAATGTTCCGGATAGGCCAATAATACCGTACATAGAAGGCGATGGTATTGGTGTTGATGTAACGCCTGCAATGCGTAACGTGGTGGATGCTGCGGTTAAAAGAGCATTTAACGGTAAACGCAGTATTGCCTGGATGGAAGTCTATGCGGGAGAAAAAGCAGTTAAGGTCTATGGTGGTGACAGTTGGCTACCAGCTGAAACACTGGAGGCGGTGCGAGCGTATATTGTCTCTATCAAAGGGCCGTTAACCACGCCCGTGGGAGGGGGGATTCGTTCGTTAAACGTGGCGCTTCGTCAGGCGTTGGATTTATATGTTTGCTTACGGCCTGTGCGTTATTTTGACGGTACACCAAGCCCGCTGAAAGCGCCCGAAAAAACCGATATGGTCATATTCAGGGAAAATTCAGAAGATATATATGCTGGTATTGAGTGGGCGGCTGGTACTCCAGAAGTGGAGAAGCTAATTCGTTTCTTGCAGCGTGACATGAATGTCAGCAAAATTCGTTTTCCGGAATCGTCGGGGATTGGTATCAAACCTGTGTCTCGTGATGGTACCAATCGCTTAGTGCGCAAAGCGATAGAATATGCCATTGAGAATGATAGAGACTCGGTTACCTTGGTTCATAAAGGTAATATCATGAAGTTTACGGAAGGTGCCTTTAAGAATTACGGATACGAATTAGCCAAGTCCGAATTCGGTGCCACTGAAATCGATGGTGGCCCTTGGTGTCAGTTTACCAATCCTAATTCGGGTAACCCCGTTGTGATTAAAGATGTTATTGCCGATGCATTTTTACAGCAAATTCTGCTGCGCCCTGAGGAGTATAGCGTGGTGGCTACGCTGAATTTAAATGGCGATTATATTTCCGATGCGCTGGCTGCGCAGGTGGGGGGGATTGGGATCGCACCTGGAGCGAATTTATCGGATAATATTGCGATGTTTGAGGCAACCCATGGTACTGCACCCAAGTATGCTGGACAGGATAAAGTCAATCCGGGTTCTTTAATCTTGTCGGCTGAAATGATGTTACGGCATTTGGGTTGGACTCCGGCAGCGGATTTAGTCATCAAAGGTTTATCAGGTGCAATTAAGGCTAAAACGGTAACCTATGACTTGGAGCGGCTAATGAAGGGGGCATCGTTGTTATCTTGTTCAGGATTTGCGGAGGCGGTTATTCATCGTATGGACTGAGCGGTATTGTGTTTAACCCCAGCGCTTGTACTGGCATGTGAGACGGGGCGAGATCCTGTTTATCATGTCTGTTACAACTGGGTAAGGCGAGAGATTCGAGCAACCCAAACGAATGATGATTAATACAGTCTGGTGATTTTTTAGGCGCAACCTGACGGGCTGCTCTGGGTTGCTTCCTCGGGCAAAAAAGCGGCGTCAGCAGTGATCAGAATGAAACGTGAACAGCCCCAGGGGTTCGTGAAAACCATCACGAAAATCATAAAACCCGATAAAAAATAATATCCGATTATTTGTTATATGAATCAGAAATAAAATATCTGTTTGTTTGAGTAAAATTATTCGGATGGAAAAAATAACTATCTGATTCATAATGTTTTAACGGATTAATCTGGGTTGAATAGTCGGTACTATAAGGTTTGGTTTATCGATTTGAGAGCTATTAAAGTTGTGCCAAAATGTAAGCAGCGTTGTACTATAAGAGTGTCGGTTGAGATTTTTGAAATGCCAACGTTTGTGAAAAAAAACGGAGAGGGTTTTGTCTAAGCTTATGTCTATGAATACAGGGAATAATTCTCAACAAGACGAAGATTTAGTCGTTCAAGAGTCAAGGCCCAGGCTGAAACGGCCGCCAATGTATCAAGTGGTATTATTAAATGACGATTTCACTCCTATGGAGTTCGTCGTTCACGTTTTAGAGAAATTTTTCCGTATGGACCGCGCAAAAGCAATGCGGATTATGCTTCATGTACATACACAGGGAAAAGGCTTGTGCGGAGTATTTGTAAGGGAAATTGCGGAAACCAAGGTTGCGCAAGTTAACGAATACTCAAGGAGTAACAAGCATCCACTACTGTGTACAATGGAATCTGTATAAGCGGTCTTGCGAGCTTATAAGTCTTGCGAGAGGTGTAATATGTTAAGCGAAGAGTTAGAACAGACTCTAAATGGGGCGTTTAAAGACGCACGCGAAAGACGGCACGAATTTATGACGGTCGAGCACTTATTGCTGTCGTTAGTGGGTAATCCCACTAGCAACAGTGCATTACGTGCTTGTGGTGCGAACATAGAACAATTGAAGCGGGAACTTGACGAATTCTTGGAAGAGACTACTCCAGTATTGCCTAGTGGGGATGAAAGGGAAATAGAGCCTACATTAGGGTTTCAACGAGTTTTACAGCGTGCCGTCTTTCAGGTGCAATCATCGGGGAATAAAGAAGTGACTGGCGCCAACGTGTTGGTTGCAATCTTCAGTGAGCAGGAATCACAAGCGGTTTATTTGTTATCAAAGCAGCATATTGCACGATTGGACGTAGTTAATTACATTGCTCATGGTATTTCAAAAATTGATGATCCCGGTGAGCATGAGGCTATTGTTCCTCACTCAGAAGAAGACATTGAGGCCGAAGCGCCGTCCAAAAGTCCGTTAGAGAATTTTGCCACTAACCTGAATCAATTGGCTATGCAGGGCAAGATTGACCCCCTGATTGGGCGAAAACCTGAAATTGAGCGTACCTTGCAGATATTGTGTCGGCGTCGTAAAAATAACCCTTTATTTGTCGGCGAGGCTGGTGTGGGTAAAACAGCCCTCGCTGAAGGCCTGGCAAAACAAATTGTCGATGGTGAAGTGCCTGAAGTATTATCGAATAGTGTGATTTACTCGTTGGATTTAGGGGCATTATTGGCGGGGACCAAGTATCGTGGTGACTTCGAAAAACGACTCAAAGCGGTGTTGTCACAATTGAAAAAAGAAGAAGGTTCAATTCTGTTTATTGATGAAATTCATACCATCATTGGCGCCGGTGCTGCTTCAGGAGGGGCCATGGATGCCTCAAATCTGATTAAACCAGTACTCGCCTCAGGCGATATCAAATGTATCGGTTCCACTACTTATCAGGAGTATCGCGGTATTTTTGAGAAAGACCGAGCGTTAGCGCGCCGTTTTCAGAAAATAGATGTTCCAGAGCCCACTGTGGAAGAGGCCGTGCAAATTCTCAGTGGTTTAAAAATGCACTTTGAGAAGCATCACGATGTTAAATTTACCCGCCAGGCGTTAAGAACAGCAGTAGAGTTATCCGAACGTTATATCAATGAACGGCATTTGCCTGATAAAGCGATTGACGTCATCGATGAAGCGGGCGCGACACAACAGTTACTTGTGCCTTCAAAGCGTAAAAAAACCGTTGGTACCAAGGACATTGAATCCGTCGTGGCAAAAATGGCGCGTATTCCACCCAAGCAGGTATCTTCTTCTGATAAAGAGGGTTTGCGTAACCTAGATAGAGACCTGAAGCTGGTGGTGTATGGTCAGGA
The DNA here is from genome assembly GCA_013152545.1 of Gammaproteobacteria bacterium. GTDB lineage: Bacteria > Pseudomonadota > Gammaproteobacteria > SZUA-152 > SZUA-152 > JAADGF01. The sequence goes on along the minus strand of JAADGF010000002.1, from coordinate 46,367 downwards.
TGAAGCCATTGAAACACTGGCTACCGCCATTAAGATGGCCCGGGCTGGGCTTGGGAACGAGCAAAAACCCATTGGGTCATTTTTGTTTTCTGGGCCTACCGGTGTGGGTAAAACCGAAGTGACACGTCAATTGGCAACCATTATGGGGATCGAGCTAATTCGTTTTGATATGTCCGAATACATGGAACGGCATACTGTGTCGCGCTTGATTGGCGCACCACCGGGATACGTAGGGTTTGATCAGGGTGGTTTATTGACGGAGGAAGTTAACAAACACCCACATGCAGTATTGTTGTTAGATGAAATTGAAAAAGCTCATCCTGACGTGTTTAATTTATTATTACAAGTGATGGATCACGGTACCTTAACGGATACCAATGGCCGTAAAGCAGATTTTCGCAACGTTATTATTGTTATGACCACTAATGCTGGTGCAGAACAAATGAATCGTGCTTCAATCGGTTTTTCGCAGCAGGATCATAGCACAGATAGCGGTGAGGTAATTAAACGTACTTTTACGCCAGAATTTCGTAATCGTCTGGATGCAATTATTCAGTTTAAGAACCTGGATCCAATCACGATTTCGCATGTTGTTGATAAGTTTATTTGTGAATTGGAAGCACAGCTCGAAGAGAAAAAAGTTACTTTGCAGGTGACTATCGAAGCCCGCGCCTGGTTGGCGACGCATGGTTATGATCGCAAAATGGGGGCTAGACCCATGGCACGTGTTGTGAAAGACAGTATTAAAAAGCCGCTGGCCGAGGAGCTGTTGTTTGGTAAGTTGGCCGATGGTGGTGCTGTGACTGTTATTGTCAAGGACGACAATTTGGTTTTTGAATTTGATGTCGATGAACAGCAGGAAATTCAGCAGGAAACGGTCAGCTGAACGGGTATGTCGGTGTCTGTTACCTATGATTGTGATTAAACCTAACACACCAGTTGAGCCTGTTGCGAATATTAATAGACTAAAAATACGAGACTTTTTCGTATATTTTGAACTTGCCTAACGCACCGTATGGGTGATACGTCATCGCCCAAAATATCCGGAAAAAATCTCGTCTTTTTAGTGCCCTTAGTCGCTCTCGTTACGATTCAACTGCTGTGTTAGGTTAAACCTGCCGGTTAGAGGTGATATTTTAAGGTCGCATTAATGGTGCCGTAACATAGCAGCATTAACGATAAATATTAATAATACCTGTATCAAATTTTTCGGGTAGTCAGGCTGGCAACCTGAAAAGGTAAGTATTGGGAGAGTGACATTAGAACAGCTGCTGCACAGCTGTTCGGTAGTAGAAGAAGGTCTTTTAGCGTGCGCGAAAGACAATTCTCCCTTTGGATAAATCGTAAGGCGTCAGTTGAACGGTTACTTTGTCACCGGTTAATATGCGGATGTAATGTTTACGCATTTTGCCTGAAATATGTGCGGTAACCACATGTCCATTTTCAAGCTCAACCCGAAACATGGTGTTGGGCAGCGTCTCTACGACGGTGCCTTCCATTTCTATATGTTCTTCTTTTGGCATAAATTCCAACTCTAACTCTAGTATTTTCGGATCAAATGGCCGCATATAATGCCTGATATTTGCCAAATTATCAAAGAAATCCCGATCTGGCGGTGAAATTTATTATCATTACAGAATTTATTAATACTTTTTGCTGAGTATCGCAGGTTTCAGGTCAGTGAATACCTTAACCTAACACAGGTCAGGTCAGTTGAATCTGTGCAGCATTAGCTGTTCTTGCTACGTCAACCTAACATCATCAGTTGGACGGTATTGCAGTGTACTCATCCTTTGAGTGATGCTGATAAAAATGCAATATTTCAATTGACTCAAAGGGTTAGTGCAATGATATAAGCGCTCAATTGATGAGTTCAGGTCTAACTGCTGTTTCGATTTAAGTTAATAATTTGCGAAGTATTAGCTCATAAATATCAGATAAGGTATCCAGGTCAGTGGCTTTTACACATTCATCGATTTTATGAATGGTGTTATTGCAAGGGCCTAATTCTACCACCTGCGCACCAGTGGGTGCTATAAAACGACCGTCGGAGGTGCCACCCGCCGTTGACAGTTGAGTGTCAATGCCAGTTACTGTTTTGATCGCTGATCGGGTTGCATCCACCAACTCGCCAGCGTTGGTGATAAACGGTTTTCCGGATAAATTCCATTTGAGATCAAATTTGAGCGGATAACGATTGAGTAGTGCAGTAACTTGTTCCTGTAGTTGCAGGTGTGTGACTTCGGTGGAATAACGAAAATTAAACCAGACTTCCAGTTTACCTGGGATTACATTGCTGGCACCGGCGCCCGCCTGGATGTTTGTAATCTGGAATGTGGTGGGTGGGAAATTGGCATTGCCCTTATCCCATTCTATGACACACAGTTCGGTGATTGCGGCGGAACAGAGATGGATGGGATTGGCGGCGTGTTGTGGGTATGCAACATGACCTTGAGTGCCGTATACGCTCAAATGACCACTCAATGATCCTCTGCGGCCATTTTTTATCACGTCTCCTACAGTATTGGTGCTGGATGGTTCACCCACCAGGCAGCCCGTTATTTTTTCACCTCGGGCCTCTAGGTGTTGCATGACTTTTACGGTGCCATTAACGGAAGGGCCTTCTTCATCGCTGGTAATTAAAAATGCAAATGACCCTTTATGCTGTGGGTGGTTCGCCACGAAACGTTCGCAAGCGGTAACCATGGCTGCAATGCTACCCTTCATGTCGGCGGCACCTCGGCCGTATAAATAGCCGTCTCGATAGCTGGGAGAGAAGGGCGGGGAGCGCCATTGATCTAAAGGACCGGTAGGTACCACATCCGTATGACCGGCAAAGGCATATAATGGTTCGGTATTACCACGCCGTAACCATAGGTTATCAACGTCATCATAGCGAAGCCGTTCTGTATGGAAGCCGATTGCGGACAGGCGTTGCGCAATAATATCTTGGCAACCTGCATCGTCAGGTGTGATTGACTCACGGCTGATGAGTGTTTCCGCGAGTTCAAGTGTTTCTGATAATGTGCTTGATGGTGTTTTTGGCATGAGTGAATTCGTTAATTGTAGTGGGCTATTTCAATTAAATTATTATCCGGGTCGTTAATATAAACAGATTGCATCATTCCTTGAGCGCCATGTCGAGTGATAGGGCCAGCAACTATAGTAATGTTTCGTTTTTTAAGTTGTGCGATAATTTCCGTTGCCGGACAAGTACTGATAACACAAAGATCAGTAGAACCTGGTGTTGGATGTTGTGCGGCTGGCTGAATGTTGTCAGCCATTGCGTGGAGATTTATTTTTTGCACACCAAAAGCCAGGGCTTTGCGGTTATTACCATATTCAATTAATTTCATTCCCAGCACGGCAGTGTAAAAGCGGCACGTTGCTTCTATGTCTGCAACGGTCAGTACTAAATGATCAATGTGGGTTAATTGTATTGCCATGCGATAGGTAGTGCTTGCGCCCGCTATGAAATCAACAGTTGTTGATAATCGTCTGCATTAAATCCCACCTGTATGGTCTCGTCGCTAACTAACACGGGGCGTTTAATGATTGCGGGGTGTTGTAGCATGATTTCAATTGCTTTTGCCTCATTGATATTGTTTTTGTCTTGATCGGCAAGTTTGCGCCAGGTGGTGCCGCGTTTGTTCAGCAGCACTTCCCAGTTGATGTGTAGTAGCCACTGGCGCAGTAGTTTTTCATCAAGACCATCGGACCTGAAATCGTGAAATTGATAAACGGTGTTGTGTTCATCCAGCCAGCGCTTAGCTTTTTTGACGGTGTCGCAGTTTTTAATGCCGTAAATGGTAATCATTCGGCTTCACGTAATAATTCATTGATGCCAACTTTTGAGCGGGTTTTTTCATCCACTTGTTTTACGATGACTGCGCAATAAAGGCTGTATTTGCCATTTTTTGAGGGTAAATTTCCTGAAACCACCACAGAGCCTGCCGGTATCCGTCCGTAGGTTACCTCATCGGTTTCTCGGTTATATATTTTAGTACTTTGGCCAATGTAAACGCCCATGGAAATAACCGAACCTTTTTCAACAATGACACCTTCCACCACTTCAGAGCGGGCACCGATAAAACAGTTGTCCTCAATAATGGTTGGAGCCGCCTGTAGTGGTTCCAGTACACCGCCTATGCCTACGCCACCGGATAGGTGAACGTTTTTACCTATTTGTGCGCATGAACCTACTGTGGCCCAGGTATCCACCATCGTGCCGCTATCGACATAGGCGCCAATGTTGACGTAGGACGGCATTAAAACCACGTTGGAGGCGATGTAAGCTCCTTTTCGTGCCGCCGCGGGTGGGACTACCCGAACGCCGCTTTCGCGAAAATCTCTGGAGTTATAATCAGCATATTTGGGTTGTACTTTGTCAAAATAATTGGTAAATCCGCCTTTCATAAACTCGTTGTCTTCAATGCGAAAGGATAGCAGCACGGCTTTTTTGAGCCATTCGTTGACAACCCATTGGCCGTCGTGTTTTTCAGCGACCCGTAGTTTGCCGCAATCCAGTTGGCTTATGGCTTCATTTACGGCATCTTTGACATGTGTTTCGACGCTGCGGGGTGTGATTTGTGCTCGATTCTCAAAGGCAGATTCGATGATTTTTTTAAATTCGTTCATGGATGACTCCTGTTTTAATTGGTTTTGACAAATTCTACAATGCGTTGGGCGGCTTCTATGCATTCGTCCAAGCTGGCTACTAATGCGATACGCATCCTGTTTTTACCAGGATTGCTCTCATGCGAGGCCCTGGATAAGTAACTACCGGGCAATACTGTTACGTTTTGTTGCGAAAAAAGTTCACGTGCAAATACTTCGTCATCAATGGGTGTTTGTGGCCACAAATAAAAAGCGGCGTCCGGCGGCCTAATGGTAAGGACGGGAGTCAGTGATTTTAACACAACATGGAATTTTTCCCGATATCGCGCTCGATTATCGCTTACATGTTGCTCATCATTCCATAAGCGGATGCTGGCATGTTGTGTAAACGCCGGCATAGCACAACCATGGTAGGTTCGGTATAACAAAAATTTTTTCACGATACACGCATCGCCAGCCACAAAACCGGAACGTAAACCGGGTACATTGGATCGTTTTGATAAACTATGAAATACCACACAGCGCTGGTAATTATCATGTCCCATGTCTGCTGCTGCTTGCAATAAACCCACGGGCGGATTGTCTTCATCAAAATATATTTCTGAATAACACTCATCACTGGCAATGATAAAATCGTGTTTGTTGGCTAATTCAATTAGTTTTTGCAAGGTTTTTTTGTCCATGACAGCGCCTGTCGGGTTGCCAGGGGTGCAAATATACAACAGTTGGCAACGTTGCCATATGGCATTGGGTACGGTGTCAAAGTCAGGTAAAAAATTATTTTCCGCAATGGAGTTTAAATACCATGGCACGGCGCCTGCCAGCAGGGCGGCACCTTCATAGATTTGATAAAAGGGGTTAGGCATGACCACCACAGCGTCTTGGTGTCGGTCCACGACAGCCTGGGCAAAGGCAAACAAGGCTTCCCGGGTGCCATTAACGGGCAATATTTGTTGCTCGGCATCAATGCTACTAGGGTTGAGCTGAAACCGTTTAGTTAACCATTGGGCGATGCTGTCGCGAAGCAGGTTTATACCCTTGGTCAATGGGTAGCTGCCGATGTGGTCCAGGTGCTGTGCTATCGCTGCATGCAAAAACCTGGGGGGCGGATGCTTTGGTTCACCGATGGATAAGGCAATGTGGCGCTTATGCTGCGGTGGTGAAATTCCGGCCTTGAGCGCCAGTAGTCGCTCAAATGGATAAGGGTGTAATTTTAATAAATCAGGATTCATTGGCCTGCGCTGAATACAAAGACTGGATGGATCATCTTCGATTGTTATGGATTATTATTAGTAAACGATTCGTTTACCTCCCATTGTTGTGGAATGTTGTTGCCTAAAAAATAATAATTTCTGATTATTCAATGGTTTAGGTGGCAACATCTGAATGGTAGCGTAAGCATACCAAATTAACGACTAAAATTTAACTTAATATGTAAGCGTTTAAAATACCCAGAGAATTTTGTAACAGCAGCAAAATGGTTTTTTTAACTGTAATTTTCTATTATGGTTTCTAATTTATGGTTTTAAACCGCCGTATTTTGAAATGTTAGGGTAAACTAAGGGGCTGTAATAAAGGGGTCTGTAAAGAAAATAAGTTGAACAGATTGCGTCGGATATCGTTTCGTCTTCAAGGCTTCCATATAGGCAAGGCGCGGAAATGGGCGCTCCCCAAACAGACCCTAACAATATTGTGGATCGTCAATTAAGGATTTCATCGCTAGCCGATAAAAGCATGAGTCGACAATAACAAGTATAAATATAGCAAGATAACAATTATAGTGCATAGAGACAGTCCTTCCAAACATTCGGCCACGGTTTTGCCTGTATTCAGTTTGCTAATTACAGCAATCCTGTGGGGCGTTGCGTGGTATCCGTTGCGTGTTGCTGAGAATCATGGCTTGCCTGGTTTGTGGACTACGCTCATTGTTTTTGGCGTTGCGATGATTGTTGGCCTGATGCTGTTCTGGCGTCAGTTGCCAGAAATCCGGCAGCAACCCTCGCTATTGATTGTTTTGGCAATTATGAATGGTTGGTTAAATGTGGCGTTTGTGTTGGCCGTGATTGATGGCAATGTTGTGAGAGTCATACTGCTGTTTTATTTGTCGCCAGTATGGTCAACTTTGTTAGGTTGGTGGTTGTTGGATGAAAAACTATCCGGTTTATCAATCGTTACCTTGGTGGTGGCAATGCTGGGTGCAATAATAATGTTATGGGACCCTTCGCTCGGTTTTCCATGGCCTCAGGATTTTTATGATTGGTTGGCGATAACGTCTGGCATGGCCTTTTCGATTTCCAATGTTATTATTCGAAAACTACAACGCATCTCGATTCGGGCTAAGTCGATGACCGCTTGGATTGGTGTTACGGTGGTTGCTACTGTGTGGATTTTAGCCACGGATCATGCGTTGCCAGCGGCGGAAGGACATGTGTTTTTTTGGACAATGTTAATCGGCGTTGTTATGGTCTTTATTGTGACATTTGCCGTTCAGTATGGCGTAATGCACATGCCTGTTTACCTTTCTGCTATTATACTGCTGTTTGAATTGGTTGCCGGGGCCATATCCTCACAATTGTTGAGTGATGAGGTGATTGGGATGGCTGAATGGTTGGGGGGAGGCATGATCATGTTGGCGGCTTACCTCTCAGCGCGTTCATTAATGCATTCCTCGAATACAAGTTCCTGAGTTGTTATATACCTGCGGCGTTTGGGGTTTAGGTTAAACGCTATGGGTATATTAGGGCGCGTATGTTTCTCCGTTGCTGCTTACTTAGCGTGGTTTGAAATTGCAGAAAAAATGAGTATGAATATTGGGTCGATTCCCCATGTTGGGGTTATTGTAGATGATACTGAGCAGTCGTTATTATTTTATCGGGACATCTTGGGTTTGCGTGTTGATGTGTCCCGCCCTGATTTGGGATATCCTGGTGCATGGTTAAATGTGGGGAAGCAACAAATCCACTTAATGGAAATACCGAACCCTGATCCTGTTGCAGGCAGACCGCATCACGGTGGACGCGATCGCCACATTGCCCTTACGATTACTGATATCAATGCGCTGGTTGACTGTTTGGGTACACATAATATTAACTATACTCGTAGTGTCTCAGGCCGAAATGCGGTATTTCTCCGCGATCCGGATGGTAATGCGTTAGAATTTATTCAATTGGTATGATGCTAATTCATTAGGCGTGTCTCTTCATGGTGCATGCCCAGTGATATTTTAGAGTACTGGGTATGATATCGTCGTTAAGTTGTCTTGCAGTTTTTCACATTTGGTAAATTTGTTTTCACGCCGTGAAGTAGCTTCTTGATAACTGCGACATTGAGAGAGTGCCTGGTGCACAAAACCACAGGATTGAACGGCCTGGGTAATGACATCGTCAAGAAAGGCGACACCATGCCAACATTGACTAACTTCTTTGCATTTAGCGGTGTTACAGTCTCGTTCGATATTCTCCGCAAGACCGTGAAAACAACGGGGTGCGTCTGTTATATTTGGTTTTGAGGAACAGATTATTGGTGGTTGAGTAGTCTCCGCTGTTTTAGCCTTTGCGGCAAAGCTTTTAGTAATAGCCTGCCAGTTTTGAAATATTTTTGCATGTTGGCTGCATTCTGTATTTTTGTCTTTTTTAGATGCCCGGATGCAATTGCTAAAGGAGGCGCAGGCATCGGCAACTTTTTTGAATAGCATGTTATGGATTTCATTCCATTTTTGATATTCCTCTGTATTTCTGAAACCTACCCCAAATTTTCCTGCATTGGTGGCTGCCAGGCCTTTTTTAATGCTCTCTCGGGCTTGTTGTTCGTCTTTAATGTATGTTTCTTGTTGACATGATGCGATAGTCTGCGGCGATTTTGCTTGTTGCGCTTCACTCTCCAGCTGTTTTTTCGTCGATTTTGTAGTTGGTGGTGCAGGTGTTGTTGTGGTTTGTTCCTGTGAACTCGTTTTTGCGGTGGCCGTGTTGGTGCTTTGTTGGTCTGATTCTCTAACCGTGTTACTTGATGGAGCCGAGGTGCAGGCAAACAGTAAGGCCGCGAGCGGAATGATGCTGATCGAGTATAATAATGCCGATAAATTATTACGTGTGAATAATTTGCTGAAACCTATTTTAGTCCATCGTGTGCTACTGGTGTGTGTATAGATGAATTGTGGTTGGTGTTGTGTTGTCACCGTGGCCTCTCCTGGTCAGAATAGTTCATTGCCTGCTACGGCCCGAATACGTATGTATATGCACGCTCCTTAGTATTATAAATAAACTCTATATTTTCAACTATTCGCGTACAAATATTTTAGTGTAAGTAATTACTTTATAATAAGCGTATCATCGATTGGTTTGTGACAATACGCGAGTGTCTGTGCAAATACAATATGTCTAAAATAATATGTCTAAAGGATTGATTGGCGTTTGGCTGTGAGCCGCGTTACCAGTTTAATATTGTTTGTTATTAGAGCAATTTTTAGTTGTATCGAGGTTTATCACAGCTATTTGAGGTTTATTGTTTCGTCAAGCCGTTTGCTTTCCCTGTAATAAGTCAAGTAACTTGTTAACGAATTGTGTGCGGTTGTCTAAGTCAGGACTATCCTGGATGACTCTTACTTTATCAGTACCATCCATTTTATAGACGTTAGGTTGACGTTGAATAAGCGTAATTATTTTCATTGGGTCGATATTGGGTTGCTCATTAAATATAATGCGTCCGCCATCTTGCCCAAATTCGATTTTCTTAATGCCTAGGGGGGATGCGCGTAATTTAATACGAGTTATCTGAAAAAGATTTTTAGCACTTTCCGGTAATAAACCGAAGCGGTCAATCATTTCCACTTGCAGTTCCCGTAGTGCTTCTTCGCTCTCGGCGTTGGCAATGCGTTTGTACATAATGAGGCGGGTATGGATGTCGGGTAGATAATCATCTGGAATCAATGCGGATGCACTTAAGTCCACTTCGGTACCGTGGTCCAGTGGTTTGTCCAGTTCAGGTTGCTGTCCGGCTTTTAAGGCATTGACGGCGCGCTCCAGTAGCTCCATGTACATAGTGAAGCCGATTTCCTGCATTTGCCCGCTTTGTTCATCGCCGAGTAATTCACCCGAGCCTCGAATTTCCAGGTCGTGGGTGGCCAGTGTGAAACCAGTGCCCAGTTCTTCCATGGATTCGATGGCTTCCAATCGTTTAATGGCACCCGGAGTCATTGAGTTGCGCGTAGGGACAATGAGGTAGGCATAGGCTTGATGGTGTGAACGGCCAACACGGCCTCGCAATTGATAGAGTTGTGCCAAGCCAAAACGGTCCGCACGATTCATAATGATAGTGTTAGCGCTCGGTACATCAATGCCTGTTTCGATAATGGTTGTGCACACCAGTATATTAAAACGATGATGGTAAAAGTCGGCCATAACTTTTTCCAACTCCCGTTCCCGCATTTGTCCATGGGCTATTTCAACGCTGGTTTCTGGTAGTAATTCTTGAATTGTGTGCGCCATTTTTTCTATGGTATCGACCTCGTTATGGAGGAAAAACACTTGCCCACCACGGCGAATTTCACGCATACAGGCTTCCTGTATAGTGACATCGTTCCATTGATTAACAAAGGTTTTGATGGCTAAGCGTTTGGCTGGTGCAGTGGCGATAATAGACAGGTCACGCAACCCCGATAAGGACATGTTTAAAGTGCGGGGGATGGGGGTCGCTGTTAAGGTGAGTAAATCCACTTCAGAGCGCAGGGCTTTGAAGCGTTCTTTTTGCCTGACACCGAATCGATGTTCTTCGTCAATGATAACAAGGCCCAGTTGCTTGAATTTAATGTTGGCCTGTAGGAGTTTGTGGGTGCCAATGACGATGTCCACAGTGCCATTTTCCAGCCCGGTTATAACAGTGTTTTGATCTTTCTTGGTGCGAAAACGGGACAATGATTCAACTGACACGGGCCAATCGGCAAAACGATCTTTGAAGTTTTCATAATGTTGTTGGGCCAATAAAGTGGTGGGTACTAACATCACGACTTGTTTAGCATCTTGCACCGCAATGAGGGCGGCACGCATGGCGACTTCAGTTTTTCCAAAACCCACGTCACCGCAAACAAGTCGGTCCATGGGTTTGTTAGATGTCATGTCCTGAACCACACTTTGTATCGCATCCATTTGGTCCGGTGTTTCTTCAAACGGAAATGAACTGGAAAAAGCAGTGTATTGATCTTTGTCAATCTTGTAGCTATATCCTACACGGGCCTCGCGGCGGGCATAGATGTCGAGCAATTCCGTAGCAACATCATGTACCCGTTGTCGTGCTTTGCGTTTGGCTTTTTCCCATTGGGCGGTGCCGAGTTTGTGCAGGGGGGCTGCGTCTGGTGATGCGCCAGTGTAACGACTGATTAAATGTAATGAGGCGACGGGTACATATAATTTGTCGCCACCCGCATAGGATAACGTTAAGAACTCTTGCTCTATTTCCCCCAGCTTTATTTTACGCAATCCAATATAACGGCCGACACCGTGATCCTCATGAACCACGGGAGAGCCGTTTTCCAGTTCAACGAGGTTCTTGATGACTAAGTCGGGGTCACGTTGGCGAGATTTTCGGCGTCGTTTTTGTAGTACTTGTTCACCGAAGAGCTGTGGCTCAGCAATAACGGCGATGGACTGATCGCTAAGGAGTAGCCCTTTTTCTAAGGGGGATATGGTAATGGCCAGTTGCTCAGTACCGCTTATAAAGCTTTGCCAGTCATTTGTTTTTTTTACGTTTAAGTCGTTGTTTTTGAGTAAATCTATTAGGGTTTCGCGGCGCCCGGTGGACTCAGCAGCAAATAAAATACGGCCATCAAATGACGTAATGAATTGCGTCAGCTTTTCAGTAGGTTCAGGGGCGCGACTGTCGACAGTAAGTGTGGGGGGAACATCTGTACCGAAATTATAGGAGCCCGGTTTTTCTTCCAGTTTGAATGACTGTAGTTGCAGTTGTGCATAGGTTTTTGTCCGCTGAAAAAGTTCGTTAATTCGGATAAACACCCTTTCCGGTGGCAAAATGGGGCGCTCAATGTCATAACGGCGTTGTTCATAGCGCTGTTCAATATCTTGCCAATAATGCTCTGCGGCGCCTTTGGCGTCATCTACCATGCAGATAATGCTGTTGTCAGGTAAATAATCGAATAAACTGGCTGTGTTCTCAAAAAATAGTGGTAGGTAGTATTCGATACCGGGTGGCGTAATGGCGTTACTCACGTCACGATAAATACCGCTGCGTTGTGGGTCACCCTCGAAGGCGACACGGTGCGCTTGCCGGAAATGACTAATGGCCTGATCATTGAGGGGAAACTCCTGTGCCGGTAGTAATTGCACATGTTCAATTTGGTCAATGGAGCGTTGGTTTTCAGTGTCAAAGCTGCGAATGGTTTCTATCTCATCATCAAACAGTTCAATACGGTAGGGGATGCGGCTGCCCATAGGGAATAGGTCGATAATATTGCCGCGTACTGCGTATTCACCATGTTCCATCACTTGTGATACTAACCGATAGCTGCTGAGAGTGAGTCGTGTGCGTAAGCTGTCTATATCCAGTTGTTGGCCAGTGTTTAATAATAAGCAGTTGTGCTCTAAAAACTCCCGTGGTGCGAGTCGTTGCATTATCGTGGATATGGGCACCACTAATATACCTTGCTTTAAGTTTGGTAACTGATAAAGGGTCGACAGTCGGTCGGAAATAATATCTTGATGGGGTGAGAAGGTATCATAAGGCAGAGTTTCCCAATCAGGGAAATGCAATAGTGGTAGCGCATGTCCCGTTGTATCAAGACCGATTTTTTCCTTATCATTGATAGTGCTTGATGTTGAGGCAAAAAAACGAAGTTCGTAGTCCAGGCGGTCTGCTGTAGGGGTATCGGGCGTTATCACCACGATCGGCTGTTCATATAATTTGGCTGCATTGTGCACAGCTAAGCCGTAACTGCTACCATACAGTCGACCCCAACGGGTTTTTAGACCCGTTTTAGTGCTTAACGGAGGATGGAACAAATTACTTAATTCAGTCATAGGTGTTGATGAAGGTTTCTGATTAATGATGAGGCGCGTATTGTAGAAGGATTTACCGCTGAGTAAAAGTTTGGTTTTAATCGATGTTAGGCAAAGCTAATAATGTGTCGATTTGGTTTTAGTGATTTACATGATCGTTTTCTTTTTTATCAATGGGTTGTGATATGAAGGGTGCGTGACCACTTGTTACTTTATTAGTCAGGGTTGCGTCGCTCTGTTCCGCTGGCGCTGGTAGCGGGGAGCCTCTGTCCGAGAATAGAAACGCCTGCTGCGAAAACGCCATTTTGGCCCATTTTTACGATCACTACGTTAAATAAGGTGCAACATTCGCCTCAAATGCCAAAAGTAGGTGCCCGATGCAATCAAAAAAATGGACTCAACATACATGGCGTTCTCTCGTGACGGCGGCTATTCCCGGACAGGTTCCCTCCCCTAGGGGGTATCTTTAGAGAATTGTCGTCCTAAGTGCGGTTCGTTGCGGTTTTTGGCTAATGCAATCTGGTGTTGGCGTTCTTCCAGGCGGGCACGTTTTTCATTGCTGAGTTTGTCATAGCAAGTGGGGCAAGAGACGCCTACTTTAAATTTAGGTGATTGTTTATCTTCTTCGGTAATTGGCAGGCGACAACCATAACACAGCGAGTAGCGGCCACGCGCAAGACGCTGGTTTATGGTAACTCGTTCGTCAAAGACAAAACATTCACCGTTCCATAAGCTATTTTCTGCTGAGGTTTCTTCCATATATTTCAGAATCCCGCCCTTAAGATGAAAGACATTTTCAAAGCCTTGTTTTAATAAGTAGGCGGTTGCTTTTTCACAGCGGATGCCGCCAGTGCAAAACATGGCCACTTTTTTGTGTTTGTCAGGGTGTAACGTTTGTTGCACAAACTGAGGGAATTCACGGAATGAATTGGTAGCAGGGTTTATTGCGCCTTCAAAAGTGCCCACATTCACTTCATAGTTGTTTCGTGTGTCGATGACAACAACATCAGGGTCGGTGATCAGCTGGTTCCAGTGCTGAGCGTTAACGTATTGACCAACCTGTTTGGTGGGATTAATGCCGGGTACGCCCAGTGTTACAATTTCTTTTTTAAGTTTTACCTTCATTCTTAGAAAGGGCTGGGAAGTAGAAGAGGATTCTTTGTATTCCAGATTATTTAGCAGGCTATCAGTACGAATGAAGCTCATTACCGCATCAATACCGCTTCGTGTTCCTGCGATGGTGCCATTTATGCCCTCGCTGGCAAGCAAAATCGTGCCTTTAATGCCATGCTTCAAACAGGTGTGCAATAATGGTAATCGCCGTTTTTGATAATCTTCCAGGGGCGCGAACTGATATAATGCAGCGACAACAGTTGATTTCATAAGGGAGAATGATACAGTTTTAAATTGTGTGGCTAAAGTCAGTAAAGTATGTAGGTATCATACACCAGAAGCGGAACGGATTGCATCCCGGCTTTCATCTCCTGAGTTGTCCTACCTTCTGCTATCATATGAGGCTCAAAATAGAACGGCTATTCTTGCGCTTTTGTTCAGTCAGAATACGTCAATCCAATATAGGCTAAACCTCAATCGTTATGGGTTGTTTGAGTAATGGTAATGTTTTAAGTCTTTGCGTCGTCCGGTAGAGCGTTGTACGATGATACCCTTAACCTCAAACGGTGTTATTAATTCAACGTCTTCGAGTTCAGGATTTAGATACCGAATCCAATGCCGTTGCTCTTGTGCTGCATATTGGCCAAATAGAATTTCGCTACCGTAGTTGACGACGGCGTAATGTTCGTGCAACAGCGGTATTGCAGGATCAATGATGATGATATGTCCATCTTCGAACTCTGGGCTCATGCTGTCACCAATGACCCGCAAGGCAAACGGTTCTGTTGAGTCTGCGGTACAACCGGATTGATTCATAAAGAGTCTGCTTTGTGTTGCAACACTTTTATTACAATAATAAATTAATAATGGTACTCATTGTACCTTATTTTGACGTGCGTGCGAACGCCAGAGCTAATGCAGGGCAGGCGAGCAATTGCCGAGTCGTTACCGATAAAAATAATACATACAGTTAAAGCCTCAAAGACATGGAAAAAGGTGGGTCATGACCTTGCTGGCTGGGGGCTGCTCGTGTGCCGTTTAGGATGAATTACTTGAATTAAATGTCAAAGCTTAAGTTATTTATTAGCGATTTTATCGCGTTAACGGTGTGTTTGCTGGGGTTAATTAATTTAAAACCCGTATCGTGAAAGTTGGGGTTAACGTCTTTTTTGGTCCATAGGCTGAGGGCGGTAAGGGCTACCATTCGTGTCATTTCGTTCTCTGTCGGGATTTGCATTCTTAAGTTGTAGGTTTGTTCTAAAGGGATGGGGTTTTCGCTGATCATCATTATCCCTTCGGTGGTGAGATCAACAAGATGACCAAGTAGGTCATTATTTTCCGCTTTTACTAAACGTAAATGCGATACGAGGTTCCATCGTTTTTGGCTACGTTCAATCATGAGGTGATGATTAAGCGGGTGCGCAAGGTTGTTCATGGTTGCTCCTCGTTGTCGGTAACATCATGCTGGAAATGCAGTTTTTGCATATAGATTGTTTATTATAGTTGAAGCTAGTGCGGTTGTTGTTTGGTTCGTGCCCGATTATTTAATCATGTATAATGGTTGTTTTTTACTCGATTTTATGCTGAAAATTTCGTTATAACTTATTCTTGTTTGTTTTTTCGTCCCTCACCGTTTTTTTAAGTTTAGTATTTTCTGGATTTTTGAGTCAATTTAAAGCATGAAACAGGCATGAAACATACCAGTATTTTAATTTTAGGGAATATGAATTGAAATTTGTGATCTACTCTTTAGAGGGGGTATCAACAACCCCATATTAAAGAGGTATGATTTGAAAAGAATTTATAATAGATTGGTAAACATGCAAATAATACGATTAAATCGATTGTCACAAAAAAAGGGTAATGTGTCATAAATGTCACATTTGTCGGGGAATGGAGAAGGTTTAAGGTATTATACTTTGATTGTCCGCTTGCCCTAAATGCATCATTGGCACCTAAACTGTGAAGGCCTATACATACATTAGTCTTGCCGTGCGGGGGGGCTGTCGTCCACTTTCCTGCTAAAAAGAACATCCTCAACAATCGTTTTTGGCCAGTATTATTGTGACTACCGCGACGATTTAATTGAATTAATTGAGACTTATCGTTGGATTGTAATGTGAACGTTGTTGTTGTCTTTCAAAGAATGAACTTAAACATTTAAGGGTTTGTCGGATTTAGTGAATTATCATGAAGCGAGCAGGATAGCAGGGGCTCGGTGTCGTTCAATGCTGGATAGGGTCAGTAGTAGACTTAAAACAAAAAAATCGGCCAATTTATATCGTTGCACAATTGCAAGAGGTACAGGGAAGTGTCGGGCGATATAGGTAGTGCTTGCTGGTTAGATTTTCTCTAAATCGAATACCTTGTAGGTTTACAACTAACAAACAATTATGTACGACGAACATTTCGGACTCAAAGAAACACCTTTTACTATTGCGCCAGATCCGCGTTTTCTATATATGAGTGAGCGCCATCGTGAGGCGTTGGCTCACTTGGTCTATGGCTTCGAAATGGATGGTGGTTTTATACTGCTGACGGGGGAGGTGGGTACTGGTAAAACGACAATATCGCGTTGTTTGCTGGAGCAGTTACCGGATAATACTAATGTAGCGATGGTATTAAACCCGAAGGTGAGTTCCAATGAGTTATTGGAAACTATCTGTGACGAGCTTCATATCGATTATCCCGCAGGTGCAGCAAGCCTTAAAGCATTTATTGATCGTATTAATGGTTATTTGCTCGAAAGCAATGCCATGGGCAGAAAGGTTGTGGTCATCGTCGAGGAAGCTCAAAATTTGGCATTCGATGTACTGGAACAACTGCGATTGCTCACGAACCTGGAAACGAATCAACGCAAATTATTACAGATTATTCTAATTGGTCAGCCTGAATTGCTGACACTCCTTGCTCGACCTGAACTGCGTCAGTTAGAGCAGCGCATTACTGCACGTTACCATTTATTACCACTATCAAAAAAAGATAGCATCGATTACGTTAAACATCGTTTGGGGGTGGCTGGCGTGAAGGACCCACTTTTTTCCTTTGCGGTACTTAAAAAAGTTTATGATTATTCAGGCGGTATTCCCCGAAAAATAAACTTACTTTGTGATCGTGCAATGCTGGGAGCCTATGTGGAGAACCGCCGGTATATTGATAAAAAAATATTAAAGCGCGCCGCATTGGAAGTGTTTGGAAATGCAGGAAAAAATATATATTTTGCTAAAAAAACAATGGTTTGGACTGCCGTTGTCAGCGTTTTGGTCGTTGGTGGTGCCGGTTTTTCAGCCGCTTATTACCGAAATCACAGTGCAGAATTAGTCTCAACGTTGGAGGGGGGTAATAATGATCCAGTGGTGGCCGCTGTCATGGCAGGTTCGTCGGAAGATGCATTAGTACAAGCCGACGAGTTTTTAGATTTTATAGATGCGCAACCAGTTGGTAATAGTAAGCAATTGGCATTTTCTGCTTTGTTTTATGAATGGGGCGAGTTGTATGATCCGAAGACAGGAGGGCGGCCCTGCGACTATGCTGCTGCAAAAGGTTTAAATTGCTTATTTAAAAATGGTAATTTGCGTAGCTTGCGGCATTTAAATCGGCCGGCGATACTAAAGTTATTAACTCAATCAGGGAAACCGTTGTACGTTACCATTATATCCCTTAAAGATCAGGTTGCTAAACTTATAGTCAGTAGCCAGACTAAACATACTTCGGTGGCAAATCTGGAAAAACGTTGGTTTGGTGATTATACCGTGCTGTGGCATTCTCCTCCTCACTATACGGGACCGCTCCGCCCTGGTGCCCAAGGTCCGGGCGTAGAATGGCTAGCAACTCAATTGGCTGAGGTAAGTGGTGGTGCAATTTCTTCAAATGGCATGGTGAGTTATGATTCATCACTTATCGCGCAGGTAAAATTATTTCAATTAAAACAAGGTCTTGAATCCGATGGTATTGCTGGTGCACAAACGTTAATTCACCTTAATTCCGTTACCAGTAAAAGTGTACCCCGTTTAATGTAAGGGCTAGTTGTAAATTGAGTAATGAATGAATGTCTTATATCTTAGATGCACTAAAAAAGTCTGAACAAGAGCGTGATCGGGAACGTAAAGCAATACCGAGCATTACATCCGTGCACTCAGCTGTTGTAACAGAAGACGAACAGACCTCAGCGACAGTATTATGGCTATATGTGATTGCAGCTCTGTTATTACTCAGTACTGCCGCGTTGGCTTATTTTTATTTATTTTATCCGCCAAATTCTACTGTGTCTACGGTAGACGGTGTGCCGGAGGAGGCAATGCAAATCGTGGAGGAAGCAACGTCCACAGAGTCGATTCCGCAGGCAGTAGCGGTAATTCCTGCGCCAACACCAGATGCAGCGGTTAAATTATCAGCGAGAAAACAAGAGCAAGTGCCCGTGCTCGATCAAAAAAAGCCGACGCAAAAAGTCATTTTTTCAAAAGAATATTTACAGCTGGAAGATGCGGTGTCTGCTGTCGATGAAATAACCAATGAAAATCATGAGGCCTTGCCTATTTCTGAATTACCGGAAGCGATACGGCAAAAAATTCCTAGCATTTCATTTGCAGGGCATGTTTATTCCTCTATCAAAAAACGGCGTTCGGTGATGATTAACGACCGAAAAATGCGCGAAGGTGAATCGGTTAATGCAGAGCTTACGCTGGTTGCAATAACACCAAATGGTGCAGAATTTAAATTTGAAGGATATACTTTCATGTTGGATGCGTTGCAGGATTGGTCCTATTGACATAAATATTTCTTGCATTCGGTAATGGCAAATATGTAACTTAGTGATACAAATTGTAATCGACTATTTTCACAGATTTAGATTTACGTTTTGCTGTTGTGTTTTAGGCAACGGCTATGCAGTAGTAGTAAGGGTAGGATATGTCAAAAAAGTTTACGATTAGGTCAAAACAAACAAACAAGTTTCAGTTTATATCTCACACTAATAATATCTCACAGCAACAACAATCTGTTGATTTTGTCCGTCGTCGTTTATTAAAGCGTGTTTTTATGGCTGCGGGGGCCATAGCGATTGGCGCTCCGCAGATAACGGCTTGTAGTAATGTACTTTCCTTCAAAAAAATTCACAATTACTTTAAAACGTTGAAGTGTAATATTTCTAGCTTAGGGCCACTAATGGCACCTGATGTGAATGGTATCCGGTTACCTGAAGGTTTTACCTCGAAAATTATTGCTCAATCTAACCGCAAACCAGTAGAGGCTTCTGGTTATGTCTGGCATTGGGCTCCTGATGGAGGCGCTGTATTTGATACGGCGGGAGGTGGTTGGATATACGTTTCCAATAGCGAACTGAATGGTGGTGCAGGCGGCGCAGGTGCTTTGGTGTTTGGCGATAACGGTGTGGTTCGGGATGCCTATTCAATTTTAGAGAATACGAGTCGTAATTGCGGCGGCGGTGTTACTCCGTGGGGTACTTGGTTGTCTTGTGAGGAAGTGAGTGACGGTCGGGTTTGGGAATGCGACCCTATGGGAGTGACACGTGCACGGGTATTAAATGCGCTTGGTACCTTTGCGCATGAAGCTGTTGCTTTTGATACTGACACCAATCAGCTTTATTTAACGGAAGATGAACCGGATGGATGTCTTTACCGTTTTACGCCCGATTTTACTACTACTAACGCACGACCGGATTTACGTAGCGGTGTCTTGGAAGTGGCGGAATTACTTGTTGGGATAGATTCAGAAAATGTTTTATGGCATAAAATTCATGATCCAAATGCAAAGTCTAAAGCGACCCGCTACCAAATTGGAAAATCGACAGCGTTTAAAGGCGGGGAAGGAATTGGTTATCTGGATGGTCAGGTCTATTTCGCCACCAAAGGCGATAATCGAATCTGGCAATTTGATGTTGCTAGCCAGACGATGACGATTTTATATGACATAGAATCTTATTCTAATTCGGTTTTAGTGGGGGTAGATGGTCTCGCCATATTACCGACGGGTGAAATATTTGTGGCCGAAGATGGTGGAGATATGCAAATTGTTGCAATTACGACGGATATGCAGATTTTACCAATAGTTCAGGTTGAAGATCAGCCTAATTCTGAATTAACAGGAGTGGCCTTTAATCGCCATGGCAATAAGCTGTATTTCAGTTCACAGCGGGGTACTTTAGGTACATCTGCGGGTGGTATCACCTATGAGATTAGCGGTCCTTTTTATAGTTAACTGAGCTACTATTCAGTTTACTGCTGGTTGATCCGATGACAGAGGCAAAAGTGTTTATTGACACCTGCAACCTCGTATTTTTGTCTTTTTGAGGTATCGATGTAGGGTAGTATTGCGTCGGTATTTTTACCAAAGAAGCGACTCTTCTGGTCGGTAATTATTGAAACGCTAGCGCTATATACCTATAGCGTTTGAGGTTTAGATATAACTGCACCGTTTTTAAATTCACTATGCACATCAATGTATTGCAAGCCCTTTCTGCATCCAACTAAGTATGTTAGGGCGATGTGCTATCGCTTCCGAATATTGAGTGTTGGGAGGCTGACAGCTTTTAGGACGAATCGACGATGGCGGCAAAACCGGCTGGCTATGCCCAGGTCTTTATTATTAACTGATGTTACGCAGGTCTCAGCCAGAATGCGGGTTGTGGCGTCACGTAAAAACTGTAAGTCATTGATTCATTACTACGCGTGCATAACATCAGTTATTAAAATAAGTCAACGATTCGTGCAACTACTCAGTCTGATTATTTAAATGTTCAGGAACTGCTCAAATTGTCGTTGACTTGTTCGAGAACAAGGAAAAAATACGGCGTTTACCGATGAAAATGAGCACGTTTGACATCGCTTTTAACGCCGCTTTTCACGCAGTAATAGGACAAATCAATGGTAAGCTGGGTGGTTACCGCTTTGTTTCAAAAAATCGGCATACTGCGTATCGCAACGGTTTTCTAGATTCTACAGGCTTGGTATCGGGTTTTGTTATGCTGATGTTGACTGAGCTTGATCAAGCATAGTGCTTTAATACCCACACTTGCTCCCCAATTTAATCAGCGGAATGTTATCATTTGCGAAAAGTTGTACAAAAATATAATATCGAGCTATGTCTATGAATAAAGCGTTTGAAGTTCCCGGACAATTACGGGGAGAAATACTGAATTTAGCTGCAAGTATGCCCAAGCCTGCGGCCATTTCTGCTGCACGCCGTGACCAGCTTCTTGTGCGCATCAGAACGTTATTGAAACGGGAAAATGCGGTGATCATTGCGCATTATTATGCTGATGAGGATTTACAGGTACTTGCCGACGAAACGGGTGGGTTTGTTGCCGATTCTCTTAGTATGGCGGGTTTCGGTCATCGCCATTCGGCCAGCACCCTGGTTATTGCGGGAGTGCGATTCATGGGGGAAACCGCAAAAATATTAAACCCTGAAAAACGTGTGTTAATGCCAGACCTTAATGCCAATTGCTCGCTGGATTTGGCGTGTCCGGCTCAAGCCTTTAGTGATTTTTGCGATGAACATCCCGACCGAAAAGTGGTTGTTTATGCCAACACCAGTGCGGAGGTTAAGGCGCGCGCTGATTGGGTGGTCACCTCCTCGAATGCTGTTGATATCGTTCTATATTTAAAAGGTCAAGGTGATAAATTGATTTGGGCACCGGACAAACATTTAGGCCATTATGTACAGCAAAAAACCGGTGCGGATATGCTTAGCTGGCAGGGGTTTTGTGTTGTTCACGATGAGTTTCGTGCACAGGAATTACAGGAGCTTAAAGAAAAAAATCCGGATGCGATGGTATTGGTGCACCCCGAGTCGCCAGAAGATGTTATCAAGTTAGCGGACGTAGTAGGGTCCACGTCAATATTAATTAATGCAGTATCTGAATCAACATCCAGAAAATTTATTGTTGCAACGGATTACGGTATTTTTCATAAAATGAAGTTGGCGGCACCTGAGAAGGAACTGTTGGTAGCCCCCACGGGTGGAACAAGTCCGACATGCAGCATGTGTGGCCACTGTCCCTGGATGGCGGTGAATAGCCTGGAAAACTTAACCCAGGTATTGGATGCTGGTACAAATGAGATTGTGATTGAAGAAAAAATCCGCCAAAAAGCAATATTACCGATACAGCGAATGTTAGGTTTTTCTCGGCGTGCATGTAGCGTGGCTTTAGCCACGACATAATGTAGTTTTACGTGAGCATTCCTTAATTTTATCCGCACACTGTTTTCGTCGTAAGTGTCTGTAAAAAAATAGTTGTACAGATTGCGTTGAAGACGGACGAATAGACAAGCAAAATATTCAAGTTATTTATTTACAGGTCCTACGTTTTGCATTTAATAATAGCCGGGGTCTCGTGCGAGTTCTTGTGGATTACAATTGTCCTTGCCGCTGAGTAAATTGGCCATTAATTGCTTTAATAAATTGAATGTTACAATGTTTGGATGATAGTGATTTTCTTTGACCATTTCTGCTTATGGTTTTGTCGTGCTTTAAACACTTTTGGTTGAGAAGATAACGTTAATAGCCTTCCCTGATATAGTCAATTGAAATTTGAAGTAGTGTACGCCAATTTTTTTCAAGTGCTTGGTTGAACTGTGGATCGCAAACCCAAAAGGTATGCATTAAACAGTTTAGCCAGAGCGCATAGTATTTTGGTTTAATATTTAGCTTTGTGCGCGAATGGCTTTTTCGTATTTGTGTTAACACGCTTTTTGCCAGGTCGTTATCATCCTCAGCAAACATGATGGCCATGCTAAGGGCGTGTTTTAATAATGTGGTTTGTTTCTCGAAATCGGTATGTTCAAATAACGTTTTGATTTCGGGGTGGCTATTGAAAAAAAGCTGATAAAAATGCTTAAAAAACCTTAGCTTTGATTCGCGAGTGAACATGCATCGTCCATAACTCTTTTTTATTACGTCAATATTGAATTCCATCACTGATAGTCCGAAAAATTACACAATAACGGTAAGAATTTATTATCAGTTGCACGAGGCCGATTAAACGTCATATTTTTTATTATTGTCGCGGTGTCATTGTTTATACCTGTGTTGTTTAGGATTCAGGTATTTAAGTGTACTTCATATTTATTTCATGGCAAGGTGAAATGACGTGTAATAGCTGGCCATTGCTGGAAATTTTAGCGTAGCCATGGTATACCCCTCACGAACAGGTTTCCTGGAACAATAGCACGTATGAGTGGCTTTTTGGCGGCGTTGTTAAGGCCTTGCCAGAAAACAGCCCATACGCATTTTCATTCCAGAAAACCAATTCGCGATGGGTATATAAGTTGGGTGCGCAACAATACCGGTTTAATGTCAAACGGATAAAACGACTTTATCGCATTAAAAAATACGGTCGTCCAACTCTACAGATGCAGCAAAAATTTTGTTATATTTGACAAATAGTTTTCTCACCTGGTTTGTGTTTTTACATTACGGTGAGTTGTGGGTATGTGGGTAATATGATCAGTGATATTCAACGCTGATGTTCAATAGTCAAATCGTACAGGGTCGAGGGGATATCATGAGCAGCAAACGTAGCGTCTCTTTAGTGCTTGGTAGTGGTGGTGCGAGGGGGCTGGCACATATTGGTGTTATACAATGCTTATCCAAACATGGTTATGATATTCGTTCAATATCCGGTACGTCAATGGGGGCGCTAATAGGTGGTATATATGCGACGGGTAAGCTGGAGGTGTATGAAGCGTGGGTGAAAGCACTACAGCGAATTGATGTATTGCGTATCTTGGATTTTTCATATACCAGAGCAGGTTTATTCAAAGGTGAGCGACTGATGAATAAATTAAAAGATCTCATCGGCGATCAAAACATTGAAGATTTACCGATTTCTTATACGGCGGTTGCTACTGATATTGATGCACAAAAAGAAGTTTGGATCAACGCAGGTCCATTATTTGATGCCATACGTGCGTCAATTGCAATTCCTACAATATTTACGCCCTTTGAAAAAGATGGTAGGCGTTTGTTGGATGGTAGTTTGGTGAATCCGGTTCCCATGGCTCCATCATTGAATGATACTACCGATATCACTATTGTCGTCAATCTTAGCGCAAAGTATGAGTCAGGTTTGATGCTTGGAGTAAAAAAAACGAAAAAAAATAATAATAAAATTAGCCAATCCATCGCAGAATTTGTAGAGAATATTCAGTACAAATTTGTACAGGATAAGTCGTCAAGCCTGGGTTTGTTTGATGTTTTGTCAGCCAGTTTGGATGTGATGGAAAATAATATTGCAAAGCTAAGGTTGGCGGCATATTCTCCAGATATCATTATCGAAATCCCAAGAAATCTTTGTAGTTTCTACGAATTTCATCGTGCGGATGAACTGATTGAGTTTGGTTATTCTAGAGCGCAGTCTACGTTAGAGCGCAACGGCTATTGTTAACCAGTTCGGCAATACTGTAAAAACATGGTACGCTGTATAAGAATTTTAAAAAAAGCCCGCTGGGGGCAGCGGGCTCAGGGAGCGTCTCATTGTAACTAGGGGGTAATGTTACAATAGAGTATGGGTGAAGTGTACAGGTGATAACCTGAATGTTTGCTTAACAGGATTCACGATATAGCGTCATGGTTTCACGCTAGCAAACTCGATATATTGGCAAGCCCGTCAGAAGCCTGCCGACTGATTATGTGTGCAAAATGATTTCTTTGAAAAATAGCGTATGTGAGTGGCTTTCTAGTGGTGTTGCAGTGCTTTGCAAGACAAGTACATTATTATCGTTGTTGCGTGTTTTGTTAGAACGTTGCTCACACACACACCTTTCGCGAGAAACCCGAGCTACGCTGGGTATGCACACGGTTATTGCATTTAACGCAAAGACTACATCTACATAATTTCTCCATGATGCTCGATTTTCTTATTGTTGGTCAGGGTCTCGCTGGTAGCTTGTTGGCGTGGGAGTTGATTGAGCGTGGCCAGCGCATCCTGATCATTGATAACGAAAATGCCAATTCTGCATCAAGAATTGCTGCGGGTATAATTAATCCGATTACTGGGCAACGACTGGTAAAATCCTGGCATGTCGATGCGCTGCTACCAACCGCATTAAATTGCTATCAGATTTTAGAAAATAAGTTTGCGCGAAGGTTTTATCAGCAACGCAGGATGTTACGGTTATTTCGATCAGAAAAGCAATTAGCGCTTTGGCAACAACGCCGGCATGATTTGTCTTATGATCCTTACCTAGGGGAAAAATTTTCGACGGGTACTTTTGGTGACAAGCTGGTTGATCCTTTGGGTGGTTTTGAGCAATTACAAACCGGTTTTTTAATGGTGCGGGAATTGCTGGATGCATTAAAACAATTTTTTATTTCGAGACAATGCTTTCATGCCGCCAGCATTGATTACGAAGCGATAGACTGTGAGGGGGAGCTTGTTAAATGGGGTGGTTTTCAAGCGCAGAGAATCATTTTTTGTGAAGGGTTTAACGCGAAAGCCAACCCCTGGTTTAAAACATTACCTTACCAGCCTTCAAAAGGGGAGGTCATAACTCTTACCACCGATGTGAATTTACCGCAATACATTATCAATGATGGTCATTGGCTTGTACCGTTAATCGATAATGTATATCGGGTTGGGGCGACGTATTCATGGGATGTGTTGAATTCAACCGCTACAGAAGAAGGTCGGCAAGAGCTTATGGCATCCATTCAACGTAAACTAATACATGCCACGCCCCTGCATATTATTGAACACAATGCAGGTGTTCGGTCCACCACAAAAGACAAAAAACCGTTTATTGGTGTGCATTCCAAAAAATCGAAAATCGCCATTTTTAATGGTTTTGGTTCAAAAGGCGCATTAATGATTCCCTATTTTACATCGCGATTATGTGATTATTTGTTGCAAGGTATTTCGTTGCCGCCAGAGGTTGATATAAAACGTTTTGCGAAAGAGGATGTTTCGTTGGTTCAACGGGCTCACCAACTCGTTGAATGCGTGGCATCACCGGGTGATGCGGTGATCGATGCCACTATAGGTAATGGCCATGATACCTTATTTCTAGCTCGCTGTGTTGGGGAGGGGGGTGTTGTATATGGTTTTGATCTTCAGCAGGCGGCGCTTGAACATACCCAACAACGTTTGAAAAATGCTAAGCAGGATCAACAGGTCGTTTTATGTAAGCTGGGACATGAAAATTTAGACGTTGTAATTCCGCGATATCTACACGGAAAAATTTCAGCGGTGATGTTTAATTTAGGTTATTTACCTGGAAATAACAAAACCATTATTACACGAACAGCTACAACATTGCGTGCTTTGGAGCAGGCGGCGCGATTGTTAAAAGTAAATGGAGTCATTGTCGTTGTTGCATATTCGGGACACCCGGGTGGAGCAGAAGAGCTGCAGGCCGTAAAGGCGAGTGTGCGACAATGGGAGAATACCCGATATGATGTCGAAATAGTACTTCCGTCGAGTAACGATCAGCGTCAGGGTTTGCCAGAATTAATGAGTGTCAAAAAAATTGCCTGATATCACGGTTGTTTCAATGTTTAACTTAAGGGGGAGGGCTGTAAAGAAATAACGTGCACATTTTGCGTGTCTGTCCTTGCGTCTTCGGCGTTGCACAAAAGCTTATAGACAACGAGTATGTGCCCTGAAAGAAGCGCCCTTGGGATGCGCCCATTTCCGCGCCTTGCCTATATGGAAGTCGGTAAGGGGTGTGAGCCTTTTGTGCTTTTACCAAGTGTGAAGTTTATGGGCAAGCAAGCAATAAATGAAGGCAGACCATGATATACCCAAAGCGTTTGAGATTTAGGCATTCATTGCACGGCCTGTTCATTCCATAGCGGCGTTAAAATTCCTTGCAATAGACCGCGAACTATTACGTGTCATTTTGCCTCGTCTAAAAGCGCCTACCTTTGGTGCGATGAAATAAATATGGCGCACACTTAGCACCTAAATCTTAAACGCTTTGGGTATAGTTGCTAATACAAATATCATTCCTTATTTTCTTCTGCCTACACCTTATTCAGAATTGGTTGATTCCGCATACGAGCTTGATCCTGAATGGGTTGCTCCTCTTATAACGGTGAGTTTATTGCTCTCGCTCACTACCTCAACATTTCACTTATTACACAAGATAATTAGGCCTTTACATGTTTCTGCGAAGACCCCAATTTCAATCGTATTGATGGCGTAGCGCAGTAATTCCATTTTGGTAACAAATCATCGAATACTATCTGCAGATTGTGTTCTCTAAGGTATTGGCGCACTAATGATGACAGAAGCGCTATCCTCCGGTTTTCCGGTAGTTCCGCCGTTGCTTCCACCACCGCCACTACTATTGGCTGCTAGTGCACCAGCAGCCAATACGCCCAATCCAATCCATAACCATTTATTGCTCTTTTCGTTACTTTCTATTGCGGTCATCTTAGTTAATTCATTTTCCTTCTCAGTAACGTTAGTATTGGGTGAAACATTAATCGTCAAAGGAGAAAAGGCATAACCGTGTAGTAGAGTATTACCGGCAAGATCAGTGGCTTGAATATAATATTCAATGCCTGGACGGGCGAGATCAACAATTTCCACGAGATATTGATCTGTCGCGTTATCCATACGGGACATGTTTAACCGCTTGTAGTGCTGATCACCTTTTGCCCGATAAAAAAGAATGACAGACTTAATGCTCATATTGTCCTTGACGGTAGCTTTGATTATCTTGTTAGAGCCCGCTGCGACGGGCGTAGTGTCAGGGGTATGGGAAACTTCGGGCGCGATTAAATCCCCTGATGGCAATGATAACTGCTCAGCATATAGCAGTGGCGAAAAAGCTAATGATTTGCTTAACAGCAAAATCAAACATAACCGCAGCATTCGTTTCATCGTATTTCCTTTTGTGTGGTGTAAAGAATTCGCTTTATAAAACATCACTATTCTACCTTTTAAATGTACGGTAATTACTCAATTTTTTACCGTTGGTTTGTCCGCCATTACCGGGATAATCATCGGTAAACGGAGTTGTGACTATAAAACGACAATATATACTGCTGAATAAGGAGTCAATTCGCATCTTGTTACCATACGACTTTCCATTCTCTTTGGCTGTTTTTGTTGACTATAATTTCAAACTTACTCCAAGTGCCTGGTTTTATGGTATGGCCTCGTTTATTCTCCAATTGTGTCAGAGAAATGCTGGCCAGCCCTTTCTGTTCTTTACCAATATATCGAAATCCGGAAATCACTACTTCAACGGATTGATATTGGTCGAAAAACTGGTTCACGAACTGTTGACGTCCCGGTTTGTAGTCACTTATGTTTTCCAGTTCGCGGGCATTACCGGATTCAAAATAGGATTTGTATTTGCCAATGATTTCACTGATGGCATCTATATTAGGCCGGCTGGAGGTGGTTGTTGCTGTTTTTTGTGCACTGGCGAGTTCGGTGACGGCGCGTTGAGTGGTTGCCGCATTAGGCGCAAATGCTTGTAATATGCTTAAAATGGATCCAGCTTGTAATAAATCATTTTTTGTCAGCGCTGTATCAAATTGTTTTTTGTAATGATTTTCGATATTAATAAGCCCTTGTCGGGCCTTTGGGTTTGATGGGTCCAGTACTAATACTTGCTGGTAGCGGTAAAAGGCGTTTTTATCGGCAGGGTTCACTATGTTACCAGTTTTGAAGTCACGGTTGGCGGCAGCAAGGAGTGTGGTAATGCGCTGCCGTTTTTGTTTCGCTCTGGATAATTTTTTTGCCAGTTGCTTGGCGGTTGCGGAGTCTGGGTTGATGTATTCAATATTTTTAATGATGCGACTAACGTTGGAATAATTTTGCTGGGTCAGTTGTTGTTCTGCTGTCGATTGATAATAGCTTATTATTTCCTGAATCCCCTTTTTTGCTGCGTTGTTGTCAGGGTCAATATCCAATATGCGTTGGTAGCGATTGAACGCGTTGTCAGGGTTTGGTTTAATCAAGCGGTATGCTTTGACGTGCTGTTTTGCCTGTTGTAATAGTGTATCGATTTCGGTGCGCTGTTTTGATACTGACATATTTTCAAGTTTACGCTGCAATGTCAGTGTGGTGGGAAAGTTAGGTGCAATAGCAGTTAATAGTGCAATATTTCTCGTTGCTTCATTGATGAATTTGTTATTTAACTGCGCCTCTATCAGGGTGACTTGCAGTTCAATCACCTTTTTTAGCCCCTCTTTGGCCGCATTATTATTTGGGTCTATTTTCAACACATCGAGATAGTGTTGCCGGGCGTTATTGTTTTTTGGCGCCAGGATGTTTTGCGATGCCAGGTTTGACTGAGCGAGTTGTAATAATTCAGCAATGCGTGACGCGATGGGTGGGTTTTGTTCTGTCGGGGTTGGAGTATTACGCTTCTTGGGGGCAGTGTTGGAGAGTGTCGCAACTATTGCGATACTAATGAGTGCAAGTAAGAAGGTGCCAAGTGCAATCCGTTTTTTGTTGTTCAGTACTGCTGATAGTGGTTGTACAACTGCCGGTTGGAATGTTTTCTTTTCAGCGGAGCCGATATGTTTGCGATGATCAGTGTCAACACGTTGGCTAGGGCTTGTGGCACGGACGACCGTGGAATCTGCTTGGTGGGCGGACTGAGGTGTCCGCCCACCGGTGTGCCGAAAACTGATATAATTGCCAGGTACTAGCACTGTGTTGCTACCATCATCCGGTTTGTTTTTGGGTACCAGCAAGGTGGCAGGTAGCGGCGGAGAGAGTATTTTGCCGGTTAGCATATCAGTCCACGTCGTTACATTTTGTGGTCGGTCTTGAGCGCGAAACATCATGGCATTGTCCACTGCCAAAAGAAAATTCCCAGAAAACCGCTGTTTTGCTAATGTCGAAACGGGTTCGTACGGGTCAACACCATCGTTTAACAGGGCAGAGCCTCTGGAGAGGGCGTCCATTGGTAGTTTTCCAATAATTGCGAGGTATAAACTTGCGGCCATCGCATATAAGTCGGTCCAGGGGCCTTGTCGATCCTCTCCTTCATTGTACTGTTCGAAAGGCGCGTAACCATAGGTTACTAGACTGGTTAACGCGTGACTGGAATCTCGCTTGGTCTGGCGGGCAGAGCCAAAGTCAATTAATACCGGTGACTGGTCTTGTCGGATATATATGTTGGAGGGTTTGATGTCACGGTGAGTAAAGCCTTCGGCATGAACCAGGGAAAGGCCATCCAGTATGGGTATGAATATATCCAGTAGCGCATTTTCCGGCATCTGTTTATTTTTTTTTAAAATTTGCGCTAGGTCCTCTCCCTGTTCGTACTCCATGACCATATAGGCCGTATTATTTTTTTCAAAGACACTTAAGACCCGCACGATGTTGTGGTGTTTAAATTTTGCCAATGTACGGGCTTCATGTAAAAATCGATTTAATCCCCAGTCATAGATTTCTTGCTGATCACCCGTTGTCGGGTGCACTGTCTGGTCGTGTTCGCGAGAGGCAAATTCATTGGGCAGGTACTCCTTAATGGCAACGGATTGCTGAAGATTGGTGTCCAGCGCGAGATAAGTAATGCCGTAGGCGCCTCGACCTAACACAGACAATAACTTATACCAATGCAATTGGTATCCACAGGGCAAAACATCGCGATATTTTTTTTGATTCACCGTGGTGAGTCCCGCTTCCCGAGTAATATCATTAATTAAGGTTATAATATAGTCAAAAATAATAAAAAGATAGCGTTAGGCGCGAATTCTACGCGAGTAGGGCAACAACAAAAAGGTAATATCAAGCATGCAGTATGGTAATAATGCACAGCTTTGCTCAATTCATATTGAGTACGAGCAAGCACTTGCAAGATTCAGGTATTAATTAATGCAGGCACTCATGTTTTGCCTATACCCATCGTCTAACTCGTTATACCCATTGGGGTTACTTTAGGCCACTCGGGATATGTTGTTTAAGCGTCGAACT
This sequence comes from Gammaproteobacteria bacterium, assembly GCA_013152545.1. Classification (GTDB taxonomy): domain Bacteria; phylum Pseudomonadota; class Gammaproteobacteria; order SZUA-152; family SZUA-152; genus JAADGF01. The sequence goes on along the minus strand of JAADGF010000002.1, from coordinate 15,731 downwards.
GCGAATATGTGAATAGAAGTACAGCAGGTTTGCTGATAATTCATAAATAACGCTGATTACGTCGTAACAACCAATCGTTATAACAAAGACATACGGTATCTCAATCTTAATTGGACAGTGCTTTGGATGCTGGTTTTATTCTTCATTGAATTCTTCAATCGACTGTCCGATAACCTGGATTAACGGGTTACTGAATGTAACCAACCATTGCCGTGTCAATGTACTGCTATTTGATTGGAGGGATGTAGGGTGAAAATGTATCATTTGTTGAGTGTGTTATTCGTTTTGTTTGTGGTTGGGTGTGCGGGTACTCCCCGGGTATCCGATGAAGCACTGAATTCGAAATATGCAGGACAAATGCCTTCTGAGGCATTGCGCGTGGTGGATAAAAAAGTGATTGCAGCTAAAGAAGCGAGGCTTGGGTATTATTCACCGATAAACTTTAAGGATGCACAAGATGCACTTGAAGAAGCGAAAGTGCTTGCAAAGGAAAAACCTAATAACCGGGAAATACTTCAATATGTATTTGTGGCAGAGCAACACCTTGATAATGCAAATCGAGTGGCTGCGTCGGTGAAACAGGAATTAACCGATATTTTTAATCAGCAGAAAATTCTTGAGGTTAATCATGTCACGGATTCCTACAATGAGGATTTTGAAGATTTGTTAAGTGATACTCGGGATATTATTGACGATATTGAAAAGATTAAACGCGATAAACCGGAAGGAAAAAATGAATTTGTTGCAATCAAAAAAGATAAAAGCACGCTTTTAAACCGCATGGTGGCGTTAAATGTGTTGGTGGTAAAACATAACGCATTGGCAGTGTCTAAAAAAGAGCTGGAAAAAGCAAAAAAAGCCGATGCAAAAAAACTTGCGCCACTTACCTTTAAGGCTATGCTTGATGCGTTACAGTTGGCCAATCAATTTATCGAAGCCAATGTATCTGATAAAACAGGTGTGGCGCAGGTGGCCGAAGCGTTTCGATTTGCTGTGCAACACCTGATTCAGGTTACTGATGCAGTTATTGTACTTTCAAAAACAAACAAAAAAGACTACGAAAAATTTGTGTTAGCGCAAGAACAGAAATTATTATTAATATCTAAAGCATTGAACTATAAAGATTTGCGTGACCTTCCTGCCGAAGAGCAAGCCTCTGTTTTAGCTGCTCAAGCCGGCCACGTATCTCAACGTCTGGCACAGAAAAACCAAGAGTATGCCGAACTGACACAGCAAAGCATTGCCTTGAAGGATAAGGTTGATCAGGAAAAACAGTCTTCTGAAGAATCATCAAAACAATTGAGCAACAATGTTAGTGCATTAAATACAAAGATTACGGCACTGGAACAGGAAAGGGCGTTACTCAAAGGGCAGATTAATCAATTGCAGCAAAAAGTCGTGCAACTCGCAATTGAAAAATCGACACTCATGGCGAGTGATTCAAGCGCAAGGCGTGAAGCGTTCAAAATGCATGATCTTCCAGCGCAGTCTGATAAAGAACAGGCATTTGTTACGACTCCGACAGCGGTAGATATTAAACTGCAAGCAAACGAAGTCGCCATTGATGTTAATAAATCGGGTAAAAAAAATATTGTCGGCATAGTGCAACAGGATAAATAAAATTGAGTATTGTTAATTATTTATAATAAAAGTTGAATAATAAAAGAGAAATAACTACACTAGCGGTGTTCTTTGGCTTTCTTTTGAAAAAGCGTATGACGAGACTCGTCATACGCTTTTTTTTTGCCCAATTTTTGCTGTGTTTGTGGCACCTGAATATGCTAAAGAATAAAAAAATTAGCGCATCAATGAAAAACGAGTCATAGTGTGGTAACTTTTGATGGCTACGGGTATATAAACTATGGTGACTGACTTTACGGCTAGGGATTTTCAAACCCTATTTGCCACAGCTACATAAACCACTCATGATAAATACCACCGTTATCTTCTCTCTATGTTAAAACTGATTAATTTGTCGTTGCGGCGCGGTAGCCGGTTACTGTTTGAAAATGTCAATTTTGCCGTCTATCCGCAACAAAAAATTGGTGTCACAGGTGCTAATGGTACGGGTAAATCAAGCTTGTTTGCTTTGCTGCTCGGTGAATTGCATGCCGATAGCGGGGATTATCAATTACCTTCTCAGTGGGTTATTGCTCATGTTGCCCAGGAAACCCCAGCAGTTAGCCAGCCAGCCATTGAGTATGTGCTCGATGGTGACCAGCAATTACGTGCCATTGAAAAAAATTTACTTGCTGCACAACATTGTAATGATGCAGACAAAATAGCCCGGCTGCACGGGCAATTGGAATGTATTGATGGTTATACAGCACTATCGCGTGCAGCTATCTTGATGCATGGCCTTGGTTTTAGTTCGGAGCAAACGAGTATGCCAGTAGCGGCATTTTCTGGTGGCTGGCGCATGCGTTTAAATCTCGCTCAAGCGTTAATGTGTCGCTCTGATTTATTGTTATTGGATGAACCAACCAATCACCTGGATCTTGATGCCGTACTTTGGGTGGAAGAATGGCTGAATAATTATAAAGGTACCTTGTTGCTTATCTCGCATGACCGGGATTTTTTAGACAATGTTACCACGCATATCGCTTATATTGAGCAGCAACATATGACGCTGTATACGGGCAATTATACTGAGTTCGAGCGGCGTAGAGCGGAACAACTGGCAAACCAACAGGCAAGTTACGAAAAGCAACAACGGGAAATTGCCCATGTTACCCAGTTTATCACGCGTTTTCGTGCTAAGGCCACTAAAGCGCGCCAAGCTCAAAGTCGATTAAAAGCGTTGTCGCGTATGGCGCTTATTACATCGGCCCATGTGGATTCACCCTTTAATTTTACTTTCCAGAAAGCCAATAAAATTCCCAATCCATTGTTACGGTTGGAAGATGTTACGCTTGCTTATAATCAAGCCATCATTGTTCACGGTATCAACATAAGCCTGGTGCCTGGCGATCGAATTGGTGTGCTGGGTCCGAATGGCGCAGGAAAATCAACGTTAATAAAGTTGTTTGCACAATCCCTGAGTCCTCATAAGGGTTCCATGGATATGTCCAGTGAGCTTAAAATTGGTTATTTTGCGCAACATCAGTTGGAGCAACTGGACCCTGGTGCAAGCCCTCTCTTACACTTGCAACGATTGGATCCAAATGCCGAAGAGCAAAAACTAAGAAATTTTTTAGGGGGCTTTGCATTTTTTGGTGATGCAGCAATGGAACCTATCGCACCACTATCCGGCGGCGAAAAAGCTAGAATGGTTCTGGCGTTAATTGTTTACCAAAAACCCAATCTTTTATTATTGGATGAGCCTACTAATCATTTGGATTTAGATATGCGGCATGCCCTGACGGTTGCGCTGCAAGACTACGAAGGTGCATTAATCGTTGTTTCACATGATCGACATCTATTGCGTACAGTGGCGGATGAGTTTTGGTTAATCGCTGATGGTACGGTATCGCCGTTCGACGGTGACATTGATGATTATCGTGTCTGGCTCAATAGCCGTAAACGGGAGAGCAAAACCGTTTACGAAAAAATTGAGGCGAGTGTTTCTAAAAAGCAACAGCGCCAGCAAAGTGCCGATAAACGCAAACAATTACAACCACTCAGAAAACAAGCTCAGCAATTGGAAAAACAATTGGAAAAACTCAGTCTCCAGAAAAAAAATATTGAAGCCATCTTAGCAGACAGCACAATATATGAAGATGATAACAAGGAAAGGCTAAAGGTGCTGTTGCTGGAGCAGGCTAATTTGGAACAATTACTGGATGATACTGAAAATAAATGGCTGGATATCTCTGAGAAAATTGAGGAATGCCAATAGTAAGGTTAAAAGTGGTATCCGAAAACACGGCATTAGCCGCTATTCAATCTAACATCATCAGTCGGATGGCATGTCGCGTGCGTTTTTCACGATAAATTATCGAGACTGGCGAGGCGAGAAAAAAATGTGTTCTACAGCTTGTTACGCACTTACCCTTAACTCCGCCCTCCCCAAAAAAACGAAATTCGCTATCAATATCAAACCGTATCTTTGCATTGAGGTGCGCGAGGCGCGAATTACTTTGAGCGATTTGTGCGTAATTGTTGTAATCACTGCGCTAAAATATCAATAAATTCCACTTGTGGGGTATAAAAATAACTAACGAAAAAAGTAAGCGGTAAATCAGGGGGGATCGATTTTATTTACTTGATGCGAGTTACCAAAGTTGTTTGTAAAAGCTGCGCGCGAAATAATTTGGCCATTTATTGCTTCTGTCTTGTTTGCATTTAGGGAGTGGTTTTACTACGAAAACCCGAAACGGAACACCTATATCGTCCCACTTTTTGTTAGTCAAATTGCACAAATATAAGCTTAATATAAGCAAAAAAGTGGGCAGTTATTACGTGCGCAACCTTAAGTAGGTACTTTAAATTAATGCTCGTAAGTATGTATAAGTGGTCCATTCAACTGTCGACAAAAATATAAGCCTATATATATGTTGTTGATATTGGTTTGCAGGTATATCAGGAGAAAAATGTGAACTTTTAAAGTATATATTGATTTATTACTTACAAATGGCGTTAAGGTAAGTATATACTTGTGCAGAGTTAGGATGTATAGACATATCGTATAAATCCACGTTCACATTAAAGTTAAATAAGGTTGAGGGGGCTAACCATGATGACTCAAGGACAGTGCCGAGCACTGATCGGATACTTATTTATATTAGTGGTGGCTGTATTTACCGCCGGGTGCGGAGGCGGAGGTTCAGACACCGCAGGTACACCATCCAATGAAACACCAATACCAACACCAACACCTGCAAATACATTAGTGAGCGTTACTGCTCATGCCGGGCCTATCCTTGCTATTCGAGTGGGTGAGACGGCCAGCCTGAACGGCAGTCTTTCGAGTACGTCAACGGGAAATCCGTTGACCTTTGACTGGTCATTCACCTCAAAACCTGATGCTAGCAATACTGAAATACAGAACGCCACGGCAGCGAAGCCTAGTTTCGTTGCCGATGCTAAGGGAATTTATTTAGTACAGTTGGTGGTTAGGGCTGGCGATATATCGAGTCAGCGTGTCATTGCATCTGTGATAGTTGCTGATGTGGGCGAACGTCCCACCGGGCCTTTTAATCATGGGGGATTGTCATCAAATTGTACGAATTGCCATAATGGTGATTTGGTTGTGGGTAAATCGCCTGATCATCCCGCTAGCACCAATACCTGTCAGGCCTGTCATTCCCCCATCGGGTTTGCCGCGATCCCCTTTGTTGATCATCAAGAAGTTTTCGGTAACTGTAGCACCTGTCATAATGGTGTATTAGCCATCGGTAAATCCGACAAACACGTCCCGACCAGCGCTGAATGCGACGATTGCCATAATACGAGTAACTTTTTGGAGTTGGAACTCGATGGTAGCTTTGATCACAATGGAATTAGTAACGATTGTGCCGTGTGCCACAATGGCATTGTAGCAACAGGCAAGCACGACAGTCACGTGCCGACTGACAGTGATTGCAGTGTCTGTCATATCACTGACAATTTTGAGACGGTCATCTTTGATCACAGTACTATCACTGGTGATTGCGCTTCATGCCATAATGGCACCGATGCAACGGGTAAAACACCTGATCACCCTGAAACGACTGCCGATTGTGGTATGTGCCATAATACCCGGACTTTTATTGTGGACGAGGTTTTTGATCACACTGTGCCTGCGGTCGTAGAGGCGTTATGCGAGTCCTGCCACAATGGTCTTAACGCACGTGGTAAATCTGCTAACCATGTTCCAACCACCGACGATTGTGGCGTTTGTCACACTCCAGGCACCTTTGCAGTGGGTGTGTTTGACCATGCTGGAATCGTTGATAATTGTGCCTCATGTCACGATGGTGTGATCACTACGGGATTTTCCGCTAATCATTTACCGACCACTCAGGACTGTTCTGTCTGCCACCTTAATACGGATACTTTTGCCGGGGCGGGTTTTGATCATGATGGCATTGTCGGTAATTGCGCATCCTGCCATGACAGCATCATTGCAACAGGTAAGACCACTGATCATATACCGACACTGGATGACTGCAGTACCTGTCATGTCGTGGATAGTTTTGTACCGGCAACCTTTGATCATGACGGTATTACACGGGGTTGTGCAGGGTGCCACAATGATCGCTTTGCAACGGGCAAAAATGTAGATCATATCCCGACTAATCAGGATTGTTATGTGTGCCACACCACTGCGGCGTTTACTCCATCGATTTTTGATCATGTGGGTATCACTGCTAATTGTGAGTCGTGCCATAATGGGACTGCGGCTACAGGAAAATCGGTTGATCATGTTGCCACTACTGGTGATTGCGGTTTATGTCATGGAACGGCCGACTTTGCGACTGGCGTCTTTGACCATACCGGCATCATTAATGACTGTGAGTCGTGTCATGATGGTGCGACAGCGGTCGGTAAGAATCCCGAGCATATTCCAACGACTCAGGATTGCAGTGTCTGTCACGTAACCGGCACCTTTGCGACAGCGGTTTTTGATCATACCGGTATCGTTGACAATTGTACGTCGTGCCATGATGGCGTTGCAGCGACTGGTAAATCACTGAATCATGTTGCCACATCGCAGGATTGCTCCGTATGCCATAACACCACAGCCTTTGCTGGTGCCAAGTTTGATCATCAAGGTATCGTTGATCGCTGTTCTGTATGCCACGACGGCGCTACTGCCATCGGAAAATCCAACAATCATGTGCCAACTAACAGTGATTGTGGTGAGTGTCACGTAACGACAGGCTTCATACCTGCAACGTTTGATCATGTTGGTATCGTGGATAATTGCCAGTCCTGCCATGACGGTGTATTGGCTCAAGGTAAAACACCTAACCATCCGCTAACCAATGCAGATTGTGGTGTTTGTCATACCACCCGTACTTTTGCTGGGGCAGTATTCGATCATACCGGTATCGTAGATAACTGTGCTTCTTGTCATGATGGCAATACAGCCATTGGCAAAACACCGAATCACGTACCCACTACCTTGGATTGCTATTTGTGTCATACGACGGCAACCTTTGCGGGTGGTAAGTTTGACCATCAGGGGATTAACGGCAATTGCGAGTCATGTCACGATGGTGCAACGGCGATTGGCAAGTCACAGAACCATTTTGTCACCACGCAGGATTGTAATGTTTGCCATTCAACAAGGGCGTGGGCACCGATTAATTTCACCCATCAGTCCAGAGATTACCCTGGTGATCATAATTCAAGGGTAACGTGTATATCATGTCATCGGGATAATCGTGAGACCATTAGGTATCCTTCGCCGAACCTGGCTCCGGATTGCGCAGGTTGTCATGAGCGGGATTATGAGCCTGGTGAGCACAAGAAAACCCGGAATCCGCGGACAAATTACACTGTTTCGGAGCTGAGGGATTGTGCTGGCGCTTGCCATGAGTACACTGATCTAAATTTAAGAACAATTACCAAGCGGCGTGATAACGAACACCGTGCCAATGATCGTGATTGGTAATTGGGGTCAATGAAGTCATGAATTAGAGCAATTCTAATTTCATAACAGTTAAAAGGGCATGTCGGCGCCGCCGACATGCCTTTTTTTATTGTCCTAAAAACCAATGGGATGGGTAATGTATTGTTATAAAAATCAAAAGGTTGTGGTGTATGTTCGTGTGTTTTGCTGCTGGTGTTCGTTGTAAGCTTAATTGATATATTAGGCTAAAAGGGCTGTAAAGTGAGGTAAAATGCGGCCTTAAAACCCAACGATTTTTCGATTAGTTATTCCCGACTCTTCGTAATATTTCAAAAAACTACAATATAATCAATTTGTTATTTTTTTTCGCTATTTTATTATAGGTGTTTGATGTGCGATAACCTCGGGATATTGGCGGGTAGATTAGATTGTTTTTGCGCATTTAAATCAAATTAGACAGTTAACCATGACAAAGTAGAAGGAGAGGGGTAATGTATACATTGTTATCGATCATGATTTAATTCGATTCAGGAGTAAGTTATGGAATGCCCAAAATGTGCACAATTCATGGAGAAAGTGGTCTTTAGCACGATTGAAATTGATCGCTGTATACATTGTGGTGGTATGTGGTTTGATATGCTGAAACACGAAAAACTGAAAAAAATTCGGGGCTCGGAAGCCATCGATATTGGTAATAAAGCGTTAGGGAAGCAATACAATGAAGTGGATCGAATTCATTGTCCTGTGTGTAAAACACCGATGATCCGTATGGTCGACAAAGACCAACACCATCTCTGGTATGAAGCATGTGGCACCTGTTACGGTGTTTATTTCGATGCGGGGGAGTTCAAAGATTACAAGAAAGAAACCTTGCTCGATGCCATTAAGGATCTGTTTACGCCAGCACGGCAATAAAAGTATTTTGCGTATTGGTAACTACTCAGCTTACCGTTGATTTGCCCGATTATTGTATTAAAGTGGCATAAAAGTGCTTGATTACATCGGTAAACGCTGCGTTTTTTCCTTGTTCTTGCACAAACCACATTTAAACCTAAATTAATCATGTTGAGTAGTGCTTTTCTATTTTTGGGCCGATACTTTTAGCCCTAAGGGGTCGCCGGAGTCTATGCCATCCATAAAGGGCAGTGTGCGAGCACTATTGGTAATTTGGTAAACTTTACCAATCCAGTTGTTAATAATGGCTTCAGCGGTGTCATGCCAGGTATTATTCAGTATTGTCGTTATTAACGTTTCAGGGAACTCAGGTGTCGGTTCATTATTTTTTTTTGCAGTTAGAACAAGGTCTTTGTGTTCGTCCGCTATTGCCTGTACCTGCAAGTTAAAATAATGATCGGGAAACGGCGGGTATTGATCACACTCGTTATCAATGAACCGACTCACCTCTCGCTTATACTCTTTCAGTAAACTATTGATGTCGTATTCAGGATGCCCTTGAAAATAAACAATTCTAAACTGATCTGAACTAACGGCCAAATGCACGCCAGCTTCCTTGCTCTCAGCAAGTACGTGTAAACCAGCTGTTTCGAACTGTGCTTTGCTTACATCATTAAAGCGAGAGTGAGGTGCATCAAATAAGGTATTGACACCATTAACAAGAGGGTGCTGGCGATCCTCCACTTGGTGGTGAAAGACCCCCCAGCGTTTAGCTGGCAAGCGACGGCGTTTTTGGCCATGGAGGAATTCCAATACCGCGTGAGTCGCCAAACACGAGCAGATGGTCGAGGTCACGTTATTATACGCCCAATCAATAATCTCGATTAAGGGTTCCCAAAACGGTTCTGCAGATAAATTTGGCTGCGTTACATTGGCGCCCGTGATGATGAGGGCATCAAGACCATCTTGTTTTAATTGCTCAAATGATTCATAGTATTTCTCAATATAGGCCGCTGCTTCTGTGCTGCGTTGCAGGGCGTCAATGCTGAACGGATGCAGATAAAATTGCGCAATTTGATTACTCTCGCTAACCAATCGAAAAAATTGGCGTTCCGTCGCAGCCAATGCGGCGTCAGGCATCATGTTGAGCAAGCCTATATGCAATTCGCGAATATCTTGGTGTGCCGCGCGATCTGGGCTAAGTACCGTTTCGCCTTCTTGTTGCAGGCGAGCATAAGTGGGCAAATCAGAATGTGCAATTAAAGGCATTTTTTCTATTCCATTATTGAGGTTGGCGGCTAACTGCCGTTGCTAATAAATCAAGAAAATCCGATTCTTGTTTAACGTTTAATAATTCTTGTGTTGTTACCGTATAACCATACTTATTTGCAATGGCTTCATATCGAGGAATACGCGAATAAAATAATCGTGGAAAAATCCAACGCACAAAATCATCTGGTTCAATCAAGGCCACATAAGGCAAGTTATTTTCCTGCCTATAAATTGAAAGCTGTTCGTCTAAAAATTCTGCGCGATAGTACAGTGGTTTTGGTTCCCGTTCTGCACGTTTGATCAATTCTTTTTCGTCTTGTTCCGTGGTTTTGATATAAAGCATCAATGTGTGCTTTGATAAAATCGTGAGTACATTTTCATCATCAAGTTCGCAAATGCTGCCGCCTACATCATTGATGAAATGTTGATAGCCATAAATTTTTTGTGCTTTATGAATAAACTCTGGTATATCTGTCATTGCGGCGATTTCAGCTTGCCGATGTAATGCTTGGCGGCGTTTAAACTCCTTTAAAGGCAATCCGCCGTGCTCCGGGTTGCCTAGTTTACCAAGAAAACTGGAAACGGGCTGTAAGTTATTGACGGTAATATTGTTGCAAATATAAATAGAATCCGAACGCAATAAATCGCGCAAAAACGGTACTTGCATGGTTTGGTGTTTAATATTGTCAAGAATGGCCTCGTCCAAATAATGGGTGCCAATACGATAATCACCGGAATAATGAAACCAGTTTGCTTTCATTAATAGGTTAGCTAGATAGGTCTTACCCACACCTGACATGCCCAGCAGGGTGATACGCTTATTTTGCCAGTTCTTAAATGCTTTAACGCTTAATTTCACTGTGTTTTCTCCCGAAAAAAATGCGCCACTAAATAGCGTGGTTTTATCCCTATTCTGAGTATCTTCTTTATTGATAATCAGTGGATTAAGTTGTTGACATTCATTGATAGCGTTGTACCGTGGATTATCCAGCGAGAATGCGATTTTATTGCATGTTGTTAGTTGTAAAACCAGTGCTGTGGTCTCTGTGGTAAATAGGCGTCGCTCTGGCCATGACCTGATTTTCCGTTTAAGATGGCGCTTCAATCAGCGAATAACGGTTAAGTATAAGAATTGTCAGCCGTTATTGCTATCCATTGGCCTTAAAAATCAGCATCAAGAGACACAATTTTTGTGTTATTAGCCTTATGCCGAAGGATGATTCCAAATAAGATGACTTTTATCGATAAATAAAGTCGATGCAAAAATGAGTTAAAATCGATAATTTGATATGACTGATAAACGTTTTTGGTATCACGTATTTAATCGCAGAATGCTAATCTGCCTATTTACCGGTTTTACCTCCGGGTTGCCGCTCTATATTTTATTTTCATTAATGCCTGCCTTTCTTCGCTCTGAAGGGGTCGACTTAGCAACAATTGGATTGTTTGCGTTAATCCAATTCCCCTATACCTGGAAGTTTTTTTGGTCCCCGTTTATGGATCGCTATGTGCCACCTTTTTTAGGCCGACGCAGAGGGTGGTTAATCATAACGCAGATACTATTGTTGATTGCTATCGGCACGCTCGGCATGTTTGAACCGCAACAATCTGTCTGGACCATTGCCTATTTATCAGCCGCAGTGGCATTTTTTAGTGCCAGTCAGGACGTTGTTATTGATGCCTACCGACGGGAATTATTGCCCGATACCGAGTTGGGCTTGGGGAATTCTTTCCATGTCAACGCTTATCGTATTTCAGGGCTGATACCCGGCTCGCTGGCATTAATTTTAGCCGATCACCTGCCATGGGATACCGTATTTCAAATTGTAGCGGCGTTCATGTTAGTAGGGATCGGGATGACACTCGCAATAAAAGAGCCAAATATTGAGGTTCCCCCCAGAACGTTAAAAGAAGCAGTGGTTGATCCTTTTAAAGAATTTTTAGGTCGTAAGGGGTGGCAGAGCGCGCTCTTTATTTTATGTTTTATGTTTCTGTATAAAATTGGCGACAACATGGCAACCGCCCTGGCAACCCCCTTTTATCTGGATTTGGGGTTTACTATGACGGAAATTGGGATTATTGCCAAAAATGCGGCACTGTGGCCCACTATAATTGGGGGCTTGATCGGTGGTTTATTAATGCTGAAAATTGGCATTAACCGCGCATTGTGGTTGTTTGGTGTAGTGCAATTATTGACGATAATTGGTTTCGCCATTCTGGCGGAATTAGGGAATGATAAAGTTGCCTTGGCAATTGTTATCAGCCTTGAGTATTTAGGTGTTGGCCTGGGAACTGCTGCGTTTACCGCGTTTATTGCTCGTTCAACACACCCAAAATATACGGCCACCCAGTTTGCATTATTTACCGCTTTTATGGCGATTCCACGTACCTTCGCTAATGCGTCAGTCGGATTTATTGTGGAACAATTGGGATGGACGCAGTTTTTTATCTTTTGCACGATAATTGCTATTCCAGGCATGTTGTTGTTATTTAAAGTGGCGCCATGGAATCAGTCTGATGAGGAAGCATCCCTTAAAGGCGCTGGTGACGTGGATACTGCGACATTGGAGAAAAAAGTTGCCGATCCTCCATGATAAGCGAGGCATGTTTTAATAATCCTAAAATCATCGACTGGAACGGCATGTAGCGTGTGTTTTTCACGATAAATTATTGAAACTGGCGAGGCGCGAATCGTTGTAATGCGAATTATTACAACGATTCGCAACGACGCCAGAGGCGAAAAAACCTGCACCACAGATCTTGTCGCGTACCCACCTTTTCAAGTGAAAGCGACGAAAACACAATATCTTAATTGCTTCAAAGCGTTAGTGAGACTTATAAATGCTCAACTGATGAATTTAGGATAGACCGCTCAAATAGACCGCTCAAATAGACCGCATTTTACAGTGGATTAGGGTAAAATGGTTTTATTAACATTGACTGCTCCACATTGAGCATTGAAATATTTATTTTACGACCGAACATTGAAGAATACAGTTATTCATTATCGCGGTTAATATTATCGTGATGTAACCCTGCCATATATAATCAATGACAGCACAACAAAAATCCCCCTCGAAATATCAAACTAGCACTATTGAACTCTTGTCTCCCGCCGGTACTTTAAAGCATCTGCAATACGCCTTTGCCTTTGGTGCGGATGCCGTCTATGCGGGTCAACCGCGTTATAGTCTACGAGTGCGTAATAACAGTTTTAGCTTGGAAAATCTTGCCAAGGGGATAGCCCAAGCGCATGCATTGGGTAAGAAATTTTACGTCGCCAGTAATATACTACCGCATAACAGTAAAATAAAAACCTACTTGGCCGATATGGCGCCAGTTATTGCTTTGAAGCCCGACGCGCTGATCATGGCAGACCCGGGTTTAATTTTAATGGTTCGTGAACGTTGGCCGCAAGTGCCGGTTCATTTATCTGTTCAAGCGAATACGGTTAATTACGCAGCGGTGAAATTCTGGCAATCCCTGGGTTTAACCCGGGTAATATTATCGCGTGAATTGTCTCTGGATGAAATAGCAGAGATACGGCAGCAGTGCCCGGAGATGGAGTTGGAAGTTTTTGTGCACGGAGCCTTGTGCATTGCCTATTCTGGGCGATGCTTGCTTTCTGGTTACTTTAACCACCGTGACCCTAACCAAGGTACCTGTACCAACGCTTGCCGTTGGCAATATAAAGTGCACAATACAACGCAGGACCAATGTGGTGATAGCCAGAAAATTGATTTTGATGCATTTGCTGCGATGCAACGTACCGCGTCAGTGAACGCAGAGCATACAACACAACGGCACCCATTAGCTGACCAAACTTATCTTATCGAAGAAAAGCATCGAGCAGGTGAGCTGATGCCCATCATGGAAGATGAGCATGGCACCTATATTATGAATTCAAAGGATTTGCGCGCAGTTCAGCATGTCGATCGTTTGGTGAAAATGGGAATCGATTGCCTGAAAATCGAAGGCCGGACCAAATCGTACTATTACGCAGCACGCACCGCGCAAATTTATCGCCAGGCAATTGATGATGCGTTGAAAAACAACCCCTTTGATCCAGCGCTTTATCATCATTTGGATAGTTTGGCTAACCGTGGTTACACGGATGGCTTTTATCAACGTCATCCGGACCAAGCATATCAGAACTACCTTGAAAATAGCTCTGATAGCGCGCAACAACGATTTGTTGGTGAAATTACCGCGTTTGACACCGTCAGTGGAATGGCCGAAGTTGTGGTAAAAAATCAATTTGAAGTGGGCGATGCTCTGGAAGTAATATTGCCTTCGGGCAATAAAAGAATTGACTTGGCATACATGGAAAATGAAACCGGAAAGTCGATGGCGCGTGCGCCTGGTAGTGGCTACGTGGTGCGGATACCGTTGCCAGGTGCCGAATACACCAATGGGCTACTTGCTAAATTAATTTATTAGGGTCTGTAAAGAAATTTCATGCTTGACGCGATCCTATAAAGAACGTGTACGCAATAACGTCCCAATTTTGAACTTGGCCTGTGTTCCTTCCATTGACCCATCCGGGGGCGTCATCTTCGCCTTGCGGCGCCTACTGTCTGGTGCCCGTTCTTTAAGCAATTTTATGAAAATCAGTTGTTCTACTTGTGCCAGTTAGTTTCAACGATGCCTGTTAATTTTTGTGTATTAAAAACGATAGCCGCCGATAAATGAGGAATCATCCGGTTTTGTGACATATATCAAGGTTTCTCAATTTGTGGTTTGCCATAATTTTCCATGATTGTTTGTTATTAAGCCCATAATATTAACATCGCGATTATAATGGAGATTTAAAAAATGTCGTTAGCGCTGATACTTTTTGGAATATCGTTTGTTATCATTCTTTTTGCTCTACAGCAAGAAGGCAGCATATAAAAAGACTGCGCGCCGGGTTCTCTTTGCTACATTTTCCGTAGAGCAGGGAGAAAGCGGTGTATTAGGTGGGAGTCTGCTTTGCGGGGTTTCTCCGAGCGTGGGGAGTCGTCGTGGAAATAATGACGCAGAGTGTGATTGTGATGACGTGAATGAATAGCTAGGTATTTTGCTTATTGTTCCCCCTTGCCTGTGGCCTCTTAGCCTGACGCCAATTTATGTGCCCAACGGGTGGTTTCTGGTAGCCGGTATCGGGTAATGCATCGTAGTGTATAGTCCATTGCATTTTTGAGGTCTATTTTGTGACCCAGTGAAATATAAAGCGGTTTAATGTTGGTGCGTGTTCTCAGTACAGCGCCAATTATTTCATTATTGTGATGTAGCGGTTGCCAGCTGCCTTTTGAGTGATCCAGTTCGGTGCTTGATCCAATGAGTCTGGATTTGGCAACACCAATGCTGGGGGTGTTTGTTAATATCCCAAGATGACAGGCGAGCCCAAATCGGCGTGGGTGTGCAATCCCTTGCCCATCACAGAGCAGTAAATCCACTGGCGTTTTAACTTTTTTCAACGCGCTTAAAGCCCCTGGCGCCTCTCGAAATGATAAATAACCTGGGATGTACGGGAATACGGTTTGACATCGAACCACTTGTTTTTCAACCAGCTGTAATTCTGGAAAGCTTAATACTGCGACGGCTGCCCGGGTTACGGTGCCAGCCTGCTCAAAACCAATATCAATGCCAGCCACAAATCGAACGGTTTTAAGCTGATTTGTCGTAATAATGTGCTGACGAAATTTTTCCTGTATTTGCTTCGCTTGCTTGGTTGTTTTTGGCCACGAGTGTAGTTGTTTGATATCCATGAATTTTTGTAATGATTGCGCCGGTTTCTTGAGCCTAACATATAAATTGGTATTATGATGTATCGCTAAGCAACCGATTTTTATAGGTTAAAAATATTAGCAAATTCACCTGATAAAGTGAATACGCTACGGCCAACGCTGTGTTTGTTCCTTGTTCTCGAACAAATCAAAGGCAATCTGAGTAGCTGTGTTCTGGTCAAGCCATACCGGACACTTTTCTTAGAGAATTTTCATAGTTACTTGGTGACTGATCACCATTCGCAGTATGGCCTCACAAGGTTGTAATACTTCATGTAAGCTGCCACATCTTTTTTCAT
>JAADGF010000079.1 GCA_013152545.1 Gammaproteobacteria bacterium | reverse complement strand
CTTGAGTTAGTTCGCTTTCAATTAGAAGAAAAACTCAACCCTCCAGAAGAGTCCAAACTTAATATCATAACGGAGGTGAAACATTTTTTTTCCGGTCGTGGTTTGAGTATCGTGTTGGCTCTGAGTGCTTTTTTCATCGTCTATTTTGTCTTGAAACTTTTAGTCAGAGGGGTGTTGTGGTTGCTGCCACGAGCCAAAGACAAAGAAGCGCGAGTATTCTCCCGTATTACTTTCCTAGGGTTTAAAGCCTTGATTATTTTTAGTGCGATTTTGGCCGCCATGTCGGTATTGTATGTGCGAGGTGACTGGCTTATTTTAACGATCTTGATTATTTTTTTTGCCGGTGTGGGTTGGGCGTTACGGCAATCGGTGCCTCGTTATATTCAAGAAACAAAGATCCTGCTTAATGTGGGTTCGGTACGTGAAGGTGAGCGGGTTTTTTATCAGGGGTTGCCTTGGCGGGTTGCGGAATTAAATTTACATTGTATGCTGAGTAATCCTGCTTTGATGGGCGGCAATATCCGTTTGCCTCTGGATACGATCGTTGATTTAGAATCACGAAAGTATGCGCGCGATGAACCTTGGTTTCCGAGTGGTCTGGGAGACTATGTTAAGTTGGATGATGATTTGTTGGGTTACATTACCGTGCAAACACCAGAGTTGGTACAAATGAATGTACTAGGTGGTAGTATAAAAACCTATTCAACAGAGGCTTTTCTTGCTTTAAATCCACGTAATTTATCTCGTGGTTTTGGTTTGTTTATCACTTTTGGAGTGGATTATGCTCACCAAGCCATCGCGATATCGGAGATTGCAATTCAGTTGCAAACTGATCTGCAAAAGGCTATATTCAACCAGCCTTTTGGAAAATGGAATCAAAAACTGAATGTTGAATTCAAAGAAGCCAGCGCATCTTCTCTGGATTTTTTGATTATTTCATTATTTGATGGAGCGGCTGCGAGTGATTACTTCGCTATAAACCGTTTTTTTCACCGCGAGGCCGTGGTTTCTTGCAACAAACATGGTTGGAGTATTCCATTTAATCAGCTTACGGTTCATGTTGAACAGGATCACGCTAAATAAATCATTATGAATGGAACTTAATGTCTCGATAGGGTTCAAACACCAGAGCAATTCAAAAGCGATATGATTCACCTAAATTAATGTAACAATGAAAAAAATATTGATCTACATTTTGCTATTGGCTAATCTGGGTGCTGGATTGGCTTTTGCCCTGGACACCCATTCAGAGGGTATGCTGGGGTATGATTCAGCAGCGACTGACTTGCGGGTCGGCGCAGATCACAACCCTCATGATGGTGATCTAGACAAAGAAGATCACTGTTGTCATGGTGCGGCTCATTTGGTGGGTCTCGTTTTCCACCAAACCACACCGTTTATAGAGGGTAATAATGATAATTTTATTACTCTATTTCAAACCCCAACCTTGCTCTATCTCTCTCCACTTTTAAGACCCCCCATCGCCTAAATCTTTTTACCGTTGTTTGTGCATGCCGCGTACTTAGGAATGAGAATGAAATAGCTTGTGCATTTGGCATCACAACTTCGGCTCCTCTTTGAACGTTTTTCAATCAAAAAATACTCACTTTAGCCCACTAGAGCTGCGTTTTTTCTCACTCAGAACGTTCAAATAGAAACCAAATTTGTGCGCCACTTGTTATAAGTTATTTAATTTTCATCCCTTAATACGTGGTGCTTCACTTTCTTTGAAGGATTTAGTTCATGGTGTTTAAAAAATGTTTATTAGCAGGCATTCTCGCCTGTCTGATTTTACCTGTGTGGGCGGTTAACGTGCCCGAATATAAAGAAACTCCGTTGTCGATCAGTCGTAGTGCTGTGCAAAAAGTCGACCCGTCATTACAGACGTTCATACAGCAGGTATGGGCGGAAAGCCCGGCGATACAGGGAGCACAAGCGGCTATCGATGCTGCGCAGGCAAGAGCCGAGGGTGCGGGTCGGCCTATCTATAATCCTGCGCTGGCGTTGGATGCTGAACGTACGGGAATCAATACGACTTCGATTGGTTTTAGCCAGACCCTGGATTGGAGTAATAAACGAGAAGCTCAGACCCGTATCGCCGATCGCGAAATACAGGCGGCAACAGCCGCGTTACGGGAAACCCATCAGCGTGTTTCAGTAGAAACGTTGAGTGCATTAATCCGCCGCTTCATCGCGGATGAAATGCAATCACTGGCGTTACACCGTAGTCAATTGATGCAGGATTTTACTGCTACGGTGAAGCAGCGTCAGGCTGCAGGAGACATGGGCGCACTGGATGGCACTCTGGCTCAGGTTGTCTATAGCGAAGCATTGATGCAGCAGGCGGCCAGCGAAAGTGAGTTGGCTGAGGCAGAAGCCGCCTTGCAGGCTGCCACTGGGCTTGTTTTGGGTCTAGATCTGGATCATTGGCCTCAGTTACCTCGTGAATTGGCACCCCCACCGCAGCAGATTGATTCAGCCTTGTTGCAATCTTTACCTGCACTCGCTGTGTTACGCAGCCGTATGGAGGCGGCCAAGGCGCGTATTCGTCTGATAGAACGCGAGCGCCGTGCTGATCCGACTATCGGTGTTCGGGCTGGTCGGGATGATTCTGAAACCTTGTTGGGGCTGAGTCTGGAAATCCCGCTGTTTGTGCGTAATAACTTTAAAGCTGAAGTGCGTGTTGCCTCTCACGAAGCGGTAGAGGAAGAGTTGATTTTTCGTGATGCACGTCGTCGTGCCAAAGCTCGTCTTGATGGCAGTTTGGGGAGATTCCAAAATACTACCGAAGCATGGCGAGCATGGGTTGCAGCTGGGCAACAAGCGCAGCGGGAGCAGATGAGTTTGTTGGAACAGTTATGGCAGGCGGGAGAATTAACGGCTACGGATTACTTGATACAAGCCAAACAAAATATCGACACCCAGGCAGCGGCAGCAGTGCTAAAGGGCGAAGTGTGGCAGGCGGCGATTGCCTGGTTAGATGCCTCGGGTCAGGTTAGAGACTGGTTAGGCATGAGCGTAACCACACCGGTACAAACAAAGAATTTTGGAGGATAAAAGAATGAAAAAGAAATTAATTTTATGGGTTTTATTGAGTTTGGCAAGTTTCGGTGTTGTTTTTGCTGAAAAAGGTCACACACCTGATGAGGATGGACTTGACGATTTTTCAGGCATCGAGATGGAAGAGGGTCACGATGATCATGGCGACGACGCACATGGAGGTGCTAATGTCGCGGGAGCCAAGGATGGCGGGAGCGACCATGAAGAAAAAGGCCATGGTGCCCATGATGATGAGGGGAGCGATGGTCACGATGAAGAAAGCTCCGATGTTGAATTGAGCGATGTTCAGCGTCGTCTCGCTGGCATCGAACTCATGACCGTAAAACGCCAATCACTGGGGGATGCCATCACCGCGCCTGGTGAGGCGATGCTCAACGCTTACCGTACCAGCAAAATCACTCCACGCACACCGGCTCAGGTGATTAAACGTCATGTGCGTCTGGGCGACCACGTCAAAAAAGGACAACCTTTAATTACGCTTTCCAGTGTTGAAATGGCGGAAGCCCAAGGTACTTTAATGGAATCTGATGTTGAGTTGCGTCGTGTTAAAAAACTGGGTCGTAAGGTGGTTTCTGAAAAACGTTTTGTTGCAGCCCAGATCGCCTACCAGCAAGCCTATGCCAAGGTCAGAGCCTATGGCATGACCCAAAAACAAATCGACTCTCTCATTAAAACAGGTGATGCAACCCATGCAACAGGCGAATTTCGTCTGCTTTCTTTTCAAAATGGCACCATTATCAATGATGATTTTGTCGTCGGAGAATTGATTGAACCCGGTTATGTGTTAATGACAATCAGCGATGAATCTGTACTGTGGATTGAAGCTCGCTTGCCCCCTGAAGATGCCAACCGTGTCAAGGTGGGCTCGTCGGCACGAATAAAGGTGGGTCAAAACTGGCTCAGTGGCAACGTTGTACAGGCCCGTCATACTTTAGATGAAGCCACTCGTACACTCGCGATGCACATTGAGGTCGCCAATGAAAATGATGAACTTCATCCCGGTCAATTTGTGAAGGTCGTGATTGAGGGCAATAAAAAGCGCGAGGGTCTTGTTGTACCCGTTGAGGCCGTTTTACGTAGCCCCGATGGTGATTGGCAAGTGTTTGTGCAAGTTGCGCCCAACCGTTTTGAACCAAAAGAAATAGAGATTTTAAATACGGTGGGTGACCAAATGCTGATCCAGGGTCTGACGGAGGGGACAACTATTGTCGGTAAAGGTGCTTTTTTTGTGCAGTCTGAAATGGCCAAAGGCGGATTTGATCCGCATAACCATTAAGGGAGGGAGAAGATCATGTTAAGTAAACTAATCGATTGGTCTGTCACCAACCGCTTATTGGTGGTGATTGCTCTATTGGCGATTGTCGCGTCGGCGACGCTGATGATTCCCAAGCTGAATCTTGACGCGTTTCCCGATGTGACTAATGTGCAGGTTTCTATTAATACTGAGGCTCCGGGATTAGCCTCAGAAGAAGTCGAAAAATTAATTACCTTTCCTATTGAAGCGGTGATGTATGCATTGCCTGATGTGGAGCAAGTTCGTTCTATTTCTAAAACTGGCTTGTCGGGAATTACCGTCGTATTCAAAGAAGGTACGGATATTTACTTCGCCAGGCAATTGGTTTTTGAGCGATTACAATCGGCAAAAGAACTGATTCCTGATGGGGTCGGGACACCCGAAATTGGCCCTAATACCTCGGGTCTTGGGCAGGTGTTCCAGTATATTTTAGTTGCCGATAGCGACTCTGGATTAGATGCCATGGCACTACGCAGTCTCAATGACTGGGTTGTTAAACTGTTATTGATGCCGGTGGATGGCGTGACGGATGTTTTATCTTTTGGCGGTGATGTTCGGCAATATCAAGTGAACTTAAATCCATCCCGTTTGTTGGCCTATGGTTTGAGTCAGCAAAATGTGGTTGATGCCTTGGAAAACAATAATTCTAATGCTGGTGGTTGGTATATGAATCGTGGCCAGGAGCAATTGGTTATCCGTGGCGTAGGTTGGTTAAGCGATAACGAAAAAGGCTTGGCCGAGCTGCGGCAAATTCCTTTGAAAACAGTGAATGGTACCGTCGTCACGGTGGCACAAGTGGCGACTGTAGAGTTGGGTAGCGAGATACGCCAGGGCGCGGTCACCATGACACGCCGTGACGATCAAGGCCAGGCTGAAGCTTTGGGAGAAGTGATTTCAGGCATTGTTTTGAAGCGCATGGGATCCAACACTAAGGCGACGATTGATGGCATTAATAGTCGTGTTGCGCTGATCCAGCAAGCCTTGCCCGAAGGTGTGAAATTCGATGCTTTTTATGATCAATCTGATTTGATTACACAGGCGGTTACTACCGTGGTTAACGCGCTATTATTGGCATTTATTTTTATTGTTGTCGTGTTGGCACTGTTTTTGATGAATCTGAGCGCCACTTTTTTGGTGCTGATCTCGATTCCTATTTCGATTGGTATTGCCCTGATGGTCATGTCCTGGCTGGGACTCTCGGCCAATTTGATGTCGCTTGGTGGCATTGCCGTGGCCATCGGTATGTTAGTTGATGGTTCGGTGGTGATGGTGGACAATATGTTTAAACATCTTTCCCACCCCGATGCTGAGCATGACAAAGAAGTGCAAGAGCGTATTGGTGCCAAAGATCTTGACCCTCATGATGTCGAGCGAGATAAGGGCGTCGCTTTACGTTTGCAACAAGCCGGAAAAGAGGTGGTGCGGCCGATATTTTTTGCCACCGCGATTATTTTGGTGGTGTTTATGCCGCTGTTCAGCTTTGAAGGCGTTGAGGCGAAGTTGTTTCAACCCATGGCCATCAGTATCATGCTGGCGATTGTGGCGGCGCTGTTTGTGGCACTCATTATTGTGCCGGCACTGGCGACTTATTTGTTTCGTCATGGGGTACGCCAGAGAGAGAGTTTTGTCCTGAAACCGTTGGATACGCTGTATCGCTCTGCGTTAAGTCTCTCGTTAAAAAATGGAAAAATCGTTGTGGTGAGTGCGGCTCTTTTACTGGTGGCGGCACTGGCTTTGGTGCCACAAATTGGTACTGAGTTTGTACCCGAGCTTGAAGAAGGCACGATCAATTTACGTGTTACTTTGGCACCTTCTTCGAGTCTCGATACCGCGCTTAACACTGCGCCTAAATTGGAGGCGATGTTATTGGAATTTCCTGAGGTGACTTACGCCTTGAGCCGCATTGGTCGGCCAGAGATTGGCGGTGACCCGGAACCGGTTAATAACATAGAAATCTATATCGGCTTGAAACCCATAAACCAATGGACCAGTGCCGATAATCGTCAGGCTCTGCAAGGTTTGATGGAGCAAAAACTGGAGCAACACCCTGGCCTGTTATTGAACTTCTCTCAACCGATCGCGACCCGTGTGGATGAATTATTATCCGGTGTTAAAGCACAGCTTGCGATCAAATTGTTTGGCCCTGATTTAGCTGTTTTGGCCGAGAAAGGTAAAGCAATTGAAAAAACCATTCAAGGCGTTGAGGGTGCAAAAGATGTCTCCATGGAACAAATTTCAGGTGAGGCACAATTGGTTGTACGACCCGACCGAGATCAGCTTTCTCGTTTTGGTTTGGCGGTGGGTGATGTCATGGCGATTGTCAAAGATGGTTTGGGCGGTCGTGCGGCGGGGCAAATTATCAGTGGCAACGAACGTTATGATATTTATGTGCGCCTGGCGAAATCGTTTCGTGTCAACCCAAGTACCATTGCCGATTTACGATTGCAATCGCCAACGGGTGCGTGGGTGCGTTTAGGGGAGGTGGCTCAAATTAGTATTGAATCCGGCCCACCGCAAGTGCGCCGCGACGATGTTCAACGGCGTGTCGTTATCCAGGCCAATGTGCAAGGGCGAGATATGGGTAATGTCGTTGCCGATATTCGCCAGGCTATTGAACAGCAAGTAAAGCTACCGCCGGGTTATTCGGTCGATATTGGCGGTCAATTCGAAAATCAGCAACGAGCGCAAAAGCGGCTCAGCACGGTTGTGCCCATCTCCATTGCCTTGATCGCCTTGTTGCTTTATTTCGCCTTTAACTCGGCAGGGCAGGCGATGCTTATTCTGGTTAATGTGCCGTTGGCCGTGATCGGTGGTGTGTTTGCACTCTATTTTTCGGGTCAGTATTTATCCGTCCCCAGTTCTATCGGCTTCATTACTTTGTTTGGTGTCGCAGTACTGAATGGCGTGGTGATGGTCGAAAGCATTAATCAGCGTATTGCTGATGGTTTGTCGGTGGATGAAGCGGTATTTGATGGTGCAACTTCACGTTTGCGTCCGGTGTTGATGACCGCAATTACTTCGGCTTTAGGCTTGATTCCGATGCTGCTTTCAACCGGTGTTGGGGCGGAAATCCAGAAACCTCTGGCGACGGTTATTGTCGGTGGTTTATTAACGGCGACATTTTTGACCTTGTTTGTATTGCCGACCTTGTTTGCCTGGTTTTCTAAAGGAAAAATAGAAAATATGCGTTGAAGCAATATCATGTTTGATGCTGTTATAGCCTTGTTCAGTTCTGCGCACTTTCGCGAGGGCATGAGCCTAATTTTTATCAACCAGTAAATGAGGGTAAGTGATGCGCCAGTGTTTGACGACTCAAGCGTTTAGAGTCTTGTTTGGTTTTTTATTATTGCCTGTTATCTCCTGGGGGAAGGTTGTAGAAGAGGCCAGCCTTTTTTCGTTATCGCAGCCTGACACAGAATCAGCTTATCATTTTGATTTGTTGGCGAGCGAGGAGGGAGTGACGGCGTATGAACATTCAGAGGAACCCGCTTTGTCGCCAGTAGAGACATCACTGTCCCTTGATATTCCAGGTACGACTGATTGGGTTGGATTGACAAAAGATACGGCTTATTTCCTGGGTTATCAATTTTCTATTATCGGTGTACTGTACGTTATGCCATCAAGCATTTCGGGGTGGACAAAGGAGACGAAAAGAGAGTTCAGCATGCAGCAATATACAGATAATGCCAGTCAAGTTGTCTGGGATAAAGATCTCTGGTTTATTAATTACGTTCTACATCCTTATTGGGGAGGGACTTATTTTGTTCGTGGCCAACAAAGGGGTCTTAGCCCTATGGGTTCTTTTTTGTATGCGGCAACCTTGTCGTCAATGTATGAATTTGGTGCGGAGGCCTTTTTCGAAGAACCTTCGATACAAGATCTTATCGTTACACCCGGGGCAGGCTATTTTGTGGGTCAATATTTTATGACGGTTCGTAACCATATCCAAAAAAAATCTGCCGTACAATTGAGTGGTACTGATAAATTTATTTTAGCGATGACAGACCCCATCGGTGCGATGAATGAAAAAGTCGAAAGCTGGTTTAGTCGTAAAGTAAAAGTATCACTGTTGCCCATGCTGGGCCCCCAGTTTCGCAAATCCATCGTCAACGAGACCCGATTTGAAGAGACTAATCGATGGAGTTATATGGGGGTATCAGATATTGGCATGAAAATGACTGTGTGGTGGTGACTCGTGGCCATTTATAAATAAGAGAACCGAATTTGTGGCACACAACCATCATCACGACGTAGATAGCATGAACGAGCGCCGCCGTCCTGAAGAGACGGTGCTGTATCGATAAATAAAAAAACCAACTCGCCAAAAAATATATATTGGTACAAAAAAACTAAAATATGAACTCCAATAATAACAACGCTCCTTTATTATGGTAAATCCAGCAGCAGCGGTCATCTTTGAAAATTTCCTGGGTATACAGTTATTATAGTAACTGATGTTACGCAGCTACGCCCTTGAGAGCTTGTAGTTCCTCAAAAGCGGTTTGAATCGCTTTAATGTAAAGTTTGCTCTTCAGTGCAAACGTATTAAGTTTCTGCGTTATACTCAACGTCTCCAATCTGGCCGTTGCATAAAGCGACATGAAAATATGATTTTTTTGAGTCCGAACCACTTTAGTGGGTGACTTCGCTAACGCGGTATTCGATTTAATATTTTTATGAAAGACCTCGACTTTCCACCGTTTTTTGTAGATTGTCTCAAGGGTCGTTGCTGTGGCTTCTAAATCATTGGTGATCAAATAAAGCGTTCCTGTACTTTCATCCTTGTTTGTAAAGACCTGGCGATGAAAAAGTACCGGAAATTCCAGCCCCTTCACCCACCCTTGTACAGGCTCTTCTGACCACGCTAATGTGTCAATGCGAACATAACGACCTTGTTTCTTATCCGACAAGCTTAGCGCGACAAGTCGGTTGCTTTTCAAGGCTAAGATGAACTGTTTTTTCAATCCATCATGAATAAATTTCATGTTTTCGGTTGATGAAAACCAGCTATCCGCTAGGATATAACGCCATTTCAGTTGGTTTTGCTGGCAGGTGAATAACATATTTCTCAGCAACTCATTTTTAGTGACTTCACTTTTTCGTTTCTCCTGTTTTGTGCTGATATCGCAAAAACGGATTGGCTTGGTGATCACTTCAAAAGCCACAGGCAAGCTTACGTCGTCAGCATGATATAAACAATTCAGCAAGTTGATGCCTTTGATCGAACGATTGACCACGTG
>JAADGF010000080.1 GCA_013152545.1 Gammaproteobacteria bacterium | reverse complement strand
ACGTTATGAAAGACTAAAGCGAAATTATCAAGCCATGTTGTTTTTGGTCTGCTCAGTAATTTGGCTGGCTTAATTGTTAACGCCACCTAGCGAATATGAAAATTGTTTTTTATAAATCGCTAAAAACAGTTGGTTGTTACCAATAACCTTATTTAAAGCAAGTCAGTTCATGGGTAATGCTGTGTATTACCAACGTTACGCGTGTTAGGTTAATTATGGTCTTCAGTAAAACCCTATGGGTCGGGGTACAGGATAATACGATGATTTCTGATGCAATGTGTCAATGTTAAGCATTGTCAAATTGACGGTTATTGAGTGTGATAGATCGTTGTTACATGTTAACCTTCACAAATCCAAAGTGATAAGCCCAATATAGAAAAAATAGAAGTGGGTTATTATAAAAAATTATTGAAAAAGAGAGGGAGGAGTGTGATGGATATACTTTCAAACTTAGTATCAGGGCAGGGTTCAGAATTGATTTCCAACCTTGTCGAAAAAGGTTTTAATCACAAACAGGCAAAAGGTTTCTTGCCGCAGGCAACCATTAGCATTGTGTCGACGATGGCAAATTTATCACATGGTGATGGCGCTGATAGCATTCTCGGCAAGATAGATATTGTTGCACTAGCCGAGCAAGCAAACCTTGATACATCGTTGGTGAGTGATGGCTTGCAATCAATTATTCCGGCATTGTGGGATAAAATGAAGGCAGAGAATATTGGTGTTGATAAGCATTGGTGTTAATACCATTGGTGCTGATAATTTTAGCGTGTACGGTTTAAAATGCTCGACATAGAATTTATTCAAGCGAAGGGAGATTAACATGGCACAAATTGAGTCGATTGAAGGTATTGGCCCTAGTTTTGGCGAAAAGCTGAGAGAAATTGGTATTGAGACCACGAAACAGCTGTTATCGGCTGGTGCGACACCATCTGGGCGAAAGGATATCGTGAACAAAACCGGTATCTCTGCTTGTAATATTTTAAAATGGGTCAATATGGCTGATTTATTTCGAATCAACGGCGTCGCTGGACAATTTTCAGAAATTTTAGAGGCTGCGGGTGTGGATACCGTAAAAGAACTGCGCAACCGAAATGTTGAAAATCTGTATCAAAAAATCAGTGAAGTTAACGATGAAAAAAAATTAGTAAGGCAAATACCAAACGAAAAAAAGGTAACAGACTGGGTACAGCAAGCGAAATCGCTTCCCCCGTTTGTTACTTATTAGTTTTAGTGGCTAATAGCACACATCATGCTAATTCGTTCAAAAAATGGTAACATTTTAGATGAGAATGTGGTACAGGCAACGTGAATTTTCAATAAAGGCAGGCCCGAAAAAGTTCGCCTTTGTTTTTTGTTCCGCTTGTTTGCGGTGACCTTTGAGCCAGTTGAGCGGCATGTAGGCGTTGTGTGCTCCCCCTTATAAGTGAAAGTTAGTGTTCTCCCTTTAGTGCAGCGTAAGTGCTCAATTGATGGGTTTAGACTGAGAAAGCATAGACGTTATCCGTCTCTTCCATCTACTCTCGATTGCATTAACATGGGGGAAAAAATAATGATAAACAGAGTAAATGAAGCCACCCAAAGTATCTGAGAAACACCAATCCAAATCGTGTAATAGCCATGAGCAACAATGGGCATCAGTACTCTGATTAGGGTGCCTATCAACAGTAAGGCAAAAACCCAGAAGAGTGCCGGGGGTGGTTCAAAGACATTTCGCCCAGTATGGCCCAAGGTGACGCGCGACATCATGCCTATGGTCATTAAACCTATGCCACCGAACGAAAAAGCGTGTACCGCCAGAGAAGGTGATAAATCAAAAGTAAAAACGCCAATATTGAGTGCGAAACCTGCAACCAAGGCACCGTAAGCCAGGTAAAGCACCCACAACAATGGTTTTTTCCAAATACCGCCAGTATACCAACCGGCCATTCGTATTCCATGCAGTACAAACAAAATGCTTGCGAGTAGGGCGTTCCAGAGTTGATTCGATGCAAAAGTGTCAACGATACAAAATAACAGAAAAAATACTAAGCAGGAAATGTCCAGCCACGCCCAGTTTTTCACTTGAACGGTATACCCCACGCCTTTTTCTATGAAAAATGGTATGACTCTTCTTGCCATGGTAAGGACCATGGCGAGTATAAGGTACAGGCCGGAATACAAACCCCAATTTACTCCGTTATTCAAATGGCCAAGCAGACCCAAATAATAGAATATATTGCTTGGTAGTAATAAGGCTATGATTGCAATAATGCCTAAATGCTGCCATTGTCTTGCTTTAAAAATTGGTATTGCTGTTGTGAATAGAAGAGAAACGATAAACAGGCCGTTTATGATAGCGGTAAATTCAAGCGGAATTGAATTTCCAAAAAAAGGTAATGCTCGAGCTAACATCCAGATAAAAAATAATATGAAAAGTGGAAAGCCGTTGAGCGTCTGCCGATGGGTCCAATTTTTAATGGCTGTTAACAGGAATCCGGCGATAACGGCTAGGCTATAGCCGTAAATCATTTCATGAGCATGCCATGTTAATGGTGAGGTGTTTAGCTGGATTTGCCAGTCAAGCACAAAGATGCTCAGCCATACCAGCGTGGCGAATACTGAAAATACTGCCGAGCCCAAAAAAAATGCTCTGAAGCCCAAATTAAACAAAGGTATTTTAGTGGCTGTTTGGTGTTCGTCGATGTCAATCATATTCAGTTCCACACCTAACGTTAGAAAGCCTCATCAAAAGTGCTTATTTACATTGGTAAACGCCGCGTTTTATTCCTTGCCTTGAACAAATCAAAGATAATCCTAAATTACTCAGTTGAATCGACTGCGACCGCCGATAGTACAGAATCTAAAAGACTTATTGGGATTTTCTGAATTCACCGTATGGGTGATACGCTGTCGTCCAAAAAAACCCAATAAGTCTTTTACCCTCAGCGCCCTAGTTGCTCTCGCGACGATTCAACTGATTAATTTAGGATAATCTGAGCAGTGACTGAACACTTAAATAATCAGGGTGAGTTGTTACAATTATCTCATGATTTGTTTAGTTTTTCGCTTAGCCATTTAATGGGGAGTAACATTGAAACTGTTTTTTGATAGTGGCGATATTTGTCTCCGAATTCTCGAACAAGTTTTTTTTCTTCAAGAACGGAGCCCACAATCAAATAACCGGTTAATATTACATTGACGATTATTGCCGATAAATCCAATGGCCGGGCCCAAATAATTAAAATCAAACCGAGATACCAGGGGTGTCGTACTACCCCCAGTATGCCAGTGCTGTCGAATTCCCCCGATGTGGTTATTGCGGTTGTTGGGGTGCCTTTTTTTATTTGTGTGAATCCCAAAAATTGGCGGGCATCATAATGGCGTGCACCTATATAGAACAATAAACCGCCAAGACTTAGAAAAAGCACTTGCAATATACCCCAGTAACCAGTCCACTCAAATATGGCCTGACTTTGTAGCGACCATGCATATACGGCCAGCGGTATGAGGGTGCCAATGGCAACGATGTTATAGAATAAACGATAAAATCGGTATTTTGTTGTTAGGTGTTTCTGGAGAAATGTTGTGACTGAAATCGATATCATGACGCTATGCAAGGTGCACCACATTAACATGAGTAACGCCAGAACGAGGTGATGTGTGTCGTTTATTGTATTCATCATTGCAGCTTTTAATGAATGAATTGATATGAATAATTAACGATGGTCTTATTTTTTATAACATAAGGTCGACACTCCAACAATCGCTCGTTAAAAAAATGGTAAGACATAAAGGGAAGTTATTACGCGTACGTTCCTTTTTAACTGTGCGGGTGAAAGGCAAACCCTTTGTCGTGTACGTAGACGAGCTTACAGTCTTCAATATATTTTGCATCATGAATTCTACCCCCTTTAATGTAACCTGTTTCACCTTTACGCAAGAAAACCCGATCTCCATCAGGTACCAGCCTGCCGGCTTCTTTTGTGAAAAATTGTATGGACATTTGTCCTTCAACGACAATGGTCATGTCGTCACCTGGGTGGGAGTGTGGTGGTTCTTCGCTTCCGGCTTGCCATTTTTCCAGCATTACTTCGGCACCTTGTGGGTTGTTTGGAAAGGTTGTTCTAACGCTAAAACCATCGGGTGTATCAGGAATTGAGACATGATTATCCCATATGGCGCTAGTTGCGGATGTTATTATCGGGTTGTTGTGTAATGATTTGTCTTCGGGCATTTTCTTTCCTTGTGAACATTGACATAATTAATAAGAAAAATGATACAAAATGATACTCTGTCACTAAAATGATGTATAGGGCTAGTCCTCATGTTGCCAATAAGGGTTCCATTGCTTTTTTACTTTACGGCAACACAAATCAATGGTCAGTCGTAGCGATGTTTTCAGGTTTAATATAGCGGAGAATGTTGTTGGCCAATTCTGGGAATAAAGTGGATATTTGACGGGCTGTGGCTATTTCATTGTCTTCATAGTCAAACTCAGGAATGACCACTTCACTGATTAACCCGTATTCACCGCTCACTAATTCAGATGCTTTCCAGTCACCGCCTGCAACGATAAGTTGCGGGATTTCTCCTTGGCTTAAGTTCGTGCCAAGCACATGTTGCTCAATGTGCCCACTTGCGACGATAATAGTATAGCGAATCGGTGAGCCACAATGGTAACAGTGCACGATATCCGATTTGTTGCGATGCAGGTAACTGTAGCGATTGTCGTCTGTCAATAGATAATAAATGGATGATGCTAGCTTTCTATGCGAACCGGCCATTTTGGTTACGTGTTTTGATTCGAATGTTCTTCGAAAATAGCCGCCTTCGTTTGGGTGAGGTATCAGCCCTAAGGTATCTATAATATTATTTTTTGTCATTTCATTGTTATTATTTAATTTTTTATTTACTAATATCACTATAGTATTAGCGTGTTATCGATCGTGGTTCATGTTTTTGCAGCTTTAACACCAGTGTTCTCAAGCCTGTATAAAACACTGGCGTCAGGAATAAACCAAATAAAGTGACGCCAATCATGCCGGAAAATACTGTAATGCCCATAACATGACGGACTTCCGAGCCAGCGCCGCTGGCGAAAACCATGGGTATTACGCCAGCGATAAAAGCAACCGAGGTCATCACAATGGGGCGTAGCCTTAACCGGCAGGCCTCAATGGCGGCTTGTAGCGGTGTTTTACCGTCCAGTTCAAGTTCTCGTGCGAATTCCACGATCAGGATGGCATTCTTGCAGGCAAGCCCCATCAATACCGCCAGTCCAATTTGTACGAAAATGTTATTATCACCGCCAGTGATCCATACACCAAACAGCGAGAATAATACGCACATGGGTACGATGAGGATTATGGCCAACGGCAATGTCCAGCTTTCGTAAAGTGCGGCTAACACGAGAAATACAAGAAGAACTGACAGAGGGAATACGATGAGCGCCGCATTACCTTGCGTTACCTGCTGAAAGCTAAGATCTGACCATTCGAGTTCCATACCCTTGGGCAACACTTGCGAGGCGATTCCATCGACTACGGCCAGGGCTTGCGTGGAAGACATAACGCGCGGGTCTGACTGGCCGATCAGGTCGGCGGCTGGATAACCGTTGTATCGAATAACCGGATCGGGGCCAAAGGTATTACTAATTTGCACCAGACTGCCAATTGGCACCATATCACCATTCTGGTTACGGGTTTTTAAATCAGCGATCTGGCTCGCATCACTACGAAATGGCGCATCGGCCTGGGCAATAACCTGATAGGTGCGACCAAAGCGATTGAAGTCGTTAACGTACATCGAGCCAAGATATATCTGTAAGGTTTCGAACAACCTGTTTAATGGGACTCCTTGCATTTCTGCCTTGACGCGGTTTACTTGAACATCGAGTTGCGGCACATTAGCTTGATATGATGAAACGGGAAAACTAAGACCAGGTGCTTGGGTAATTGCGCCAGTCATTTGTTGGACAGCCGTATTTAATGGGCCATATCCTAAACCTGCGCGGTCTTGGATATAAAGGGAGTAACCTGAGCCGGTTCCCAACCCAAGAATTGGTGGTGGCATGATGGCAAAACCAAAACCCTCTTGGATAGCGGATATCTTTCCCTGAAGCTCCTGTACAATTTCGGTGGCTGGCCGTGTGCGTTCGTCAAAACCCTTTAGCGGGAAAAAAATGGTGCCAGTATTGGAGGTATTGGTAAATTGCAGGGTGTTTAATCCAGGAAAACCCACCGCATCCACCACGCCGTCAGTTGACAAAGCAAGTTCACTGATTTTCTTAACGACCGCCTCGGTACGATCAAGTGATGATCCTTCCGGGAGTTTAACACCGCCGATTAAATAAAGTTTGTCCTGCGTTGGGATGAAGCCAGCTGGAACAGTTTGAAACAATGCCCAGGTTAACCCGATCAGCAACAGGTAGATGGCAAAGATGGGGCGACGGTGGTGCAACATGCGGGATACCGCATTGCTATACCCTGTTGAACTGCGCTTGAACAGGTAATTAAACGGACGAAACACCCAGCCGAACAGAGTGTTTATGATCCGCGTAAGACGGTCGGGTGGTTCATCATGGCCTTTCAGTATCGCAGCGGCAAGTGCGGGTGACAAGGTTAATGAATTAATGGCTGAAATAGCTGTGGCAATTGCAATGGTCACCGCGAATTGACGATAAAATTGCCCGGTTACGCCTGACAGAAAAGCCATGGGCACAAATACTGCGATTAGTACTAGACTAATGGCAATGATGGGTCCACTCACCTCGCGCATGGCGCGGTGTGCCGCTGCGACGGAAGATAATCCATTGGCAATATTGCGTTCTACATTTTCGACAACCACGATGGCATCATCAACAACAATTCCAATTGCTAATACCAGGGCGAACAGCGTCAGGGTATTGATGGAGAAACCGAGCAGCAAGAGTACCGCAAAGGTTCCGATAATGGATACTGGCACGGCAAGCAAGGGAATGAGGGAGGCGCGCCATGTTTGCAGAAATAATATCACCACAATTACTACCAGTAGTACCGCTTCCAGCAGGGTTGTAACCACGGCTTTGATGGAACCGCGCACAAAAATCGTTGGGTCATACACTACTTGCCAAGTAAGATCTTGGGGGAAATTTTGCGACAGCTCTGTCATTTTTGCCCGCACATTATCTGACAGTTCAATCGCATTAGCGCCGGGGGCCTGCATAATTGGAATGGCAACGGCTTGCTGATTATTAAGCAGTGAACGCAGTGCGTATTCTGAAGCGCCCAGTTCGAGACGCGCTACATCGTGTAGTTGTGTGATTTCACCACCTGCGCCTGCTTTGACAACGATATCGGCAAACTCCTGCTCTGTTACAAGACGTCCTTTGGCGTTAATCGACAAAGTAAAAGCTGAAGGTTCCCGTTGTGGGGGGGCTCCGATTTGACCGGCTGAAACCTGAATGTTTTGGTTGCGAATGGCAGTTACAACATCGCCCGGTGTCAGGCCACGGGCGGCGACTTTCGCGGGGTCGAGCCAGATACGCATGGCGTAATCACCCGCGCCAAAGATCAGTGCATCGCCCACACCGGGAATGCGCGCTAACTCGTCCTTAACATGTAGCACTGCATAATTACGCAGATAAGTGGTATCATAGCTGCCATTTGGTGATCGTAGGTGCACCACCATAGTGAGGTTTATAGAGCGTTTCTGTGTGGTTACCCCCAGTCGTCGAACCACTTCGGGTAAACGGGCGGTTGCCTGGGCAACACGATTTTGCACTTGGACCTGAGCAAAATCCACGTCGGTTCCAGGCTTGAAAGTGATGGTCATGGCCAACACACCGTCGCTGCCGGCCACTGACTTCATATACATCATGTTCTCAACACCGTTGATCGCCTCTTCAAGTGGCGCCGCAACGGTTTCCGCAATTACTTTTGGATTGGCGCCTGGAAAGACCGCATTGACAGTGACCGTTGGCGGTACCACATCGGGATATTCCGTAATCGGCAGCAACGGCAGCGCAATCAAACCGGCGGTAAAGATCAAAATAGACAAGACAGCCGCAAATATTGGGCGATCAACAAAAAAGCGAGAAAAATCCTTCATCGTATTCAGTTCCGCGGGTCGTTCATTATTGATTGTTTACCGGGCCTGTATCACCAGGAACGGGTGCCGCTTCACCCATGTTAATGAGTTGCGGTGAAACCGGCATGGCGGGGAAGAATATTTTCTGAACACCGTGCACAATAATTCGCTCACCCGGTTTAAGCCCCGTCGTTGCGATACGCAGTCCGTCAATGGCGCGCCCGATCTCAACATCCCGTCGCATTGCGCGGTTCTCAGTATCAAGCACGTAGACATATTTGCGATTTTGGTCCGTGAGTATTGCCTTATCATCAATTAACACAACTTGCTCAGGTTTGCGCCCAAGTAGTTTGATGCGTGCAAATAATCCAGGCTTAAGTTGGTAATCCTTATTTTCTAGCACTGCACGTAGGCGAATGGTGCCAGTGTCTGGGTCGACCTGGTTGTTGACGAAGTCCACATAACCCTCTCGCGGAAATCCCACTTCATTGCCAAGTCCGACAAAGACTGTTGACATTTGTGTTCGATCCTGGGGTCCCTTGGTTTGCTGAAGATGACGAGAGTAGCGTAAATAGGTGAGTTCATCGCTGTCAAAGTACACATACACCGGATCAAGCGACACGATTGTGGTTAGCACATCAGGACGAGGATCAGATGAAACCAGGTTACCCTTGGTGGCAAATGCTCTGCCAGTACGCCCACTAATGGGTGAGCGAATTTCCGTATAGTCCATGTTGAGTCGGGCTAACTGTAGTGTCGCATTCACTGACCGTACATTCGCGTTGGCTTGCGCCTCAGCGGCAATGCGTTGATCATATTCATCTTTGGATACAAGCTTACGTTCTATGAGGTTTTTTGCGCGTTGGCTTTCCACATGCGCAAGCGCTGCCTGTGCTTGGGCGCGGGCTAGTTCTGCTTCGGCACGATTGAGCTCGGCACGAAATGGGCGCTGGTCGAGCACAAACAATAAATCACCTTGTTTGACGATGTCGCCCTCATGATATCGTACTTGTTCAATAACACCGCGAACACGAGGACGAATCTGCACGCTCTGAGTGGCCTCAATGCGACCGTTGAACTCATCCCAGGGCATTACGTCACGCACGACAACCTCGGCGACGCTCACCAGCGGGGGAGGGAAGCCAGCACTCCCTTGTTGGTTCGTTTCTTTGTTGCAAGCACTCAGTAACACTGCAATGGTGGTGAGTAAGGCAATTCGTAAGACAATAAGCCTGTACGATGTAGCAGCAAGCATGAATAGGCTCCCAAATGTCAGTGAGTAAATTCAGTGTGAACATGGTTTGACGACAGTCTTGCTCGATAATAGCAGCCATCAGCAGTCGTCGATAATTAGAGAAAAGTAGCTTAAAGGTGCTTTGTGGCAATTTTTATTGCACACAGAATATAACATAGCCCGGCCTATAAGAAATAGCGTAATTTTTAAAAGTACGTTATTTATCCAGTTTGTTCTTTGTGGTATGTTGGTTAGGCTTATTCGGGGCTGTTGTTGCCAATGACGGCTAGAAAATCGCAACTCTGTTGTGTGTTATTTTCAAGTGTTGAAATTCATAATGTGATGAGGTTCAGGCTTAGTCTGTGTCGGCGTGTTCTGACAGAACAGAAACGTGGCAATCATTCCTCATGAAATCAAATGTAAAAAAACGTAATCGTCAAAAATCTGGAAATATTCCAGTGTGAATGGTTATGCCCGTTTTTTATAGAGGGGAGGGGGGCGGTTTTTATTGAGATAGGGTCAAGCTATATGTAAGCCTGACCCTTATCTTTCAGATGCTACGTTAGCAAAAACCGTGATAGTGTTGAGGGTTCACGGGATATGCCTTGTTGTATGCTGTTCTTAGGCATCCTTATGGACGTGAACATCCATTTGAGGAAACGGTATATTGAGGCCTTCACTGTCAAATGTTTTATAAACGTTTTCATTCATCTCAAAGAAAACGCCCCAATAATCAGCTGAATTAACCCATGCTCTAACGGTAAAGTTAACTGAACTATCGGCTAATTCTGAAACGGCAATAAAGACTTCTGGGTCTTTTAAGATCCGAGAGTCATCGTCGCAAAGTTTCTTAATGACTTGTTTTGCTTTATCGAGATCATCACCGTACCCTATTCCAATGGTCCAATCGACTCTTCTGCGATCTTCAGTGGAAAGATTGGTCATTGACGATGTTGATAAACCACCGTTAGGAATAATGATTGTTTTATTGTCCGGTGTTTTTAAAATAGTATTAAAAATCTGGATTTCAGATACTGTACCGACATAACCTTGAGCATCAATGATATCGCCTGCTCTGAAGGGTTTGAAGATCAGGATCATCACTCCTCCTGCAAAATTTTGTAACGTACCGGAAAGGGCCATGCCGACTGCCAGGCCAGCAGCGCCTAGGATAGCAATAAAGGATGTCATTTGAATCCCGAGCATGCTGAGCACGGTGATGACCAACATGACCTTTAGCAGTGCCCCTACAATACCTTTTAGGAACGGTTTAAGCGATGGGTCCGTTCCGCTTTTGTCCATTACTTTACCAAAACCGTTTACAACTGCTTTTACAATCCAACCCCCGATGACCCAAACTGCAATAGCAGCGATTAGTTTGGGGCCATAGGTGAGCGCAATCTCAGTGACCTGATTTAGAATTACTTCTGGGTTCATCTTTTTCTCCTGTTTTTTTATTGGTGTATTGTAATCATTGTGTATTCAGTTTTTTTTAACGAGCCATTTGCTTTCGTCGCGTCTTGTTACGACCTGAATGCTAACTGTTGATTGAAAATGCCTCCTTTCATTTTATTGAGTGTTTGGTTTGATCTTTTTGCCAGTATCTCTAATGTATGAAAAAATACATGTGTCCACATTTCAGAGTGCTGATCAGAGTGCTGAAATAAAATTTAGTATCGATTTTTCTACAAAAATATGGGTGTGTTTCGCACTCGTTAACAATGACGCGACTGAACCTCCACCAGGCGTATCAAGAATGTATTGTTGATGAGTGCTGATCATTACCCTGACATATGAACCACAGTGTTTCTTGTCGTTATAAGCGGGTTAGCTAGAGGTCGTCGAATGAGTTGTTAATTTTTTTTTTTAAATATTTTTATCGTTATTATTCTGTTTATTTAGGTTTTGGGGGAGAACTTCATTTTGCTGTGACTAATGGGTTTTTACATATTTTTTACAAAATGTCATGCGCTGTTCAATGTGGCTAACTGAGGTCAAAATGATTGATTAGCTTGTGATATACCCGTAGCGCTTGAGATTTAGGTATAACTGCACCCCCCCTATTTATTCCCTTGCGTTGTTAAAATGCCTTGCAATAGAGCGGCTATTACGCATCGTTTCGCCTTTCTTAAAGAACTTACTTTCGTCTAAAAGCACCTACTTTTGGTGGTTCCATAAAATGAATATGATGCACACTAATTAACTTAAATCTCAAATGTCACCGGTATATTTTATTTAATTTGGTGATGTTTTATTTCAAGATCCTCCTTTGTTTATCGATAAAATCGGCAAATGCACAGAAGTTCTATTACCGTATTATTTTCTTATTAAAGATTTAGTTTCTGCAATTTAACTTAATTTGATACTGCCAATCAAGGCCGGACTCAAAATACCTATGAAATAATTTAAGGAAAGAGAACCTTGTATCTTGACCAACTCGATAAAACGTTATTTTGTGTGACAGGGATAATGCCATCATATTTTCCTAACTGTGATTTAGACTGCGTATAAAATATCCGCACAAATTCCTAATGCATAGGTACTTGTATCCATGCGGCGTTATCCGGCAATGTTTTTGATACGAGTGCTCGGGTTTAATGTTGCCAGGGTTGGGGTCGATGGTTTAGGCTGATGGCATTTGCGTTATTTAATTTGATCCAGTCCAGGCGCATTTTTTATTAGCCGTGGTGTTGAGAATCCTGGTGCTATACGCAAGTGAAGTCAGCTTTATTACGTACTAATGTGCCGTCGCGATAGTCTGCAAAGGCGCGTTCGATTTCTTTACGGGTATTCATGACAAAGGGTCCGTGCTGAACAATGGGTTCATTAATTGGCTGGCCAGCTACTAGTATAAAGCGTGCACCACTGTCATTTGCCTTAAGTGCTACGGTGTCACCATCACCCAGATGGGCGAATGTATGTTGTCGTAATGTGATATCATCAATTTTCGCTTGTCCTTCGAAAACATAAACAAAACCTTGTAAGTGTTCGTTTAGCGTGTAGCTAAATAGTTTGTTTTTTTCGAGTGTGACATCTAGATAGTGCACTTGGCTGTTGGGGTCATTGATCGGCCCTAAGTGCCCATGATATTGACCACTTAATAGTTTAACTCGTACTCCTTTGGTCTTGATGATGGGTATGGCGTTGGGTGAAAAGTCTTGGTATTCGGGTGCGCTCATTTTTTCACGGCCAGGGAGATTGATCCATAGTTGGAAGCCTCGCATTAACCCTGAGGATTGTTGTGGCATTTCCGAATGTATTACACCACTGGCAGCTTTCATCCATTGCGCACTACCGGAACGTAAATCGCCTTTGTTGCCCATGCTGTCCTGATGTAGCATATGGCCGTTCAACATATAAGTTAACGTAATAAACCCGCGATGTGGGTGGTCTGGAAAGCCAGCGATGTAGTCGCCGGGGTTATTGCTGCTGAAGTAATCCAGTAGTAAAAAGGGGTCTAAGTTACGCAGTGCGGGTGTGCCAATGGTGCGATGTACTGTCACACCAGCACCTTCCGAAATGGTGACTGCCTGGGTTATTTTTTTTAACGATCGACGTTTCATTGTTAATTCCTTGTCATGCATTATTGTACGATGGCCTGTCATAGTGACAGGGGTTTTAATCATTAAATCGGTCACGGTTGTGTGGTGCCAGGTAATCAATCTCTGGCCCCTTAGGAATAATGCGGCTCGGATTAACTGAGGTATGGCTCCAGTAATAGTGTCGCTTAATATGCGCCAGATTAAACGTCTCAGAAATACCAGGGTGTTGATATAGCTCGCGTAGATAATTAGACAGATTGGGGTAATCTGCAATGCGTTTCAGATTACATTTAAAGTGGCCAACATAGACGGGATCAAACCGTAGCAAGGTGGGTAATAATCGCCAGTCGGCCTCGGTTAAGGTATTACCGACGAGATAGCGTTGTCGTCCCAAGCGCTGCTCTAGTTTGTCTAATGCGGCAAACATAGCGTCAAACGCGGACTCATATGCACGTTGTGTGCTGGCAAAACCACAGCGGTAAACGCCATTGTTGATGTCGTCGTATATCATTTTATTGATTGCGTCAATTTCGGTGCGCAGTACCGTTGGGTAATAATCATCTTTTATGTTGGTGAATGCATTAAATGCGCTATTAAGCATACGAATAATCTCTGAGGACTCATTGTTTACGATGGTGCATTGTTTTTTATCCCACAATATAGGTACTGTCACGATGCCTGAAAAATTGGATTGTGCCAGTGTATAAATCTGATGCAGATACTCAACGCCGTTCACATCATCTGCTGTTGCACCTGGGTAGTGGTTATCAAATTTCCAGCTTTCAGGTCCCATGTCAGGATGCACAACGGACACGCTGATGATGTTTTCCAATTTCTTTAGTTTTCGGAATATTAATGTGCGATGAGCCCAGGGGCAGGCAAATGAAACATAAAGGTGGTATCGGCTAGGTTCGGCAACAAATCCGCCAGTGCCGCTGACTCCCGGCGAACCGTCCGATGTTATCCAGTTTCGGAACACAGAATCGAGTCTGACGAAATCACCATCCTTTTGTTCCGATTCAAGCCAATTCCCTTGTAGAACACCATTTTTAACTAAACTCATTTTTCATTCTCCTGTCTGGTTTTGGCTGGTTTTAAAACCAGGCCATTGGTAGCAACTTTGTTGTGAATGGCGCATTGTGATTTTCGATATCGATATTAGGCAATTGTGTTGTTTTTGAATTCACGTGTTACATCAATGTATTGTGCATTTTTTGTATTTAACCGATTTTTTAAGGATGATTTTCAATTGCCTGGTATAAATCTCAATAGGCTCTAATTATGGCTTTAATATTTCGATTGAAAAGTCTAAAATATCGTTTAAATATATCTAAAAATTAGAAAGGATGGTTTATGAATTCACCGCGAGGCACACTTGAACAGTGGCGGGCGTTGCAAGCTGTTGTGGAGCACGGTGGCTATGTGCAGGCCGCAGAGCAATTGTTCCGTAGCCAGTCCACTATTAGTTATGCTGTTACTAAGTTGCAGGCGTTGTTGGGAATAAAGCTGCTGGAAGTTCACGGGCGCAAGGCAACATTAACCGATGCGGGTGCGGTGCTATTGCGGCGCTCGCGGCAATTGTTAAATGATGCTGCTGAAATTGAGCAGTTAGCCATGCAATTGAGCCAGGGGCGTGAAGCGGAAATACACTTTGTGGTGGATGCCGCTTTTCCGACGGCAATGTTGATGCGGGTGCTAAAGCGATTTTCCCATGTGTGCGAGGGTACTCGTGTACAACTTAAGGAGGCGGTGTTATCTGGAGGAGGGGAGGCGTTAGATGCGGGCAATGCCGACTTGGTAATTTGTGGCAGGGCACCACCACAGTTTTTGGGCAATGCTTTGTTGGATGTGGAGTTTGTTGCCGTGGCTCACCCTGATCATGCCTTGCACAGGCTTAACCGAGTATTGAGTGTAAGTGACCTTAGTCGTGAATTACAAGTGGTGATTCGCGATTCCGGTGTAAAACACAATGTAGACTCAGGTTGGTTGGGAGCGGAACATCGTTGGACGGTGACCAGCATTCAAAGTGCAGCCGCAGCAATTAATGCGGGGTTGGGGTTTGCTTGGCTGCCTCGACATGAGGTACAAGATAAACTGGATGCAGGCAATTTAAAAGTGCTGCCACTGAGAGAAGGGCAGACCTATTGTGTCAATTTAAAATTAATTTTTGGCAAGCCCGGAAGCACTGGCCCTGCCACTCAGCAACTGGCCGATTTATTATTCGATACCGCCAGGCATTAATGTTTCCTGAATTCAGGTTTAACTAAAATGCAGTAGGTGCTGGTCGTCCAAGCCAAGAAAGAAACCGGGGTATAGACGTGAAGCGGCTTCTACTTTATGTTTTAATTTATGGTAGGGGGGGCTGTTGTGACGTTTCGTTTTTGCCACGGTTGCGCCTGAAAAGCGCCTCCAACAGTGATAAAATGAAACGTCAACAGGCTCCTACTACTTATATCAACTTATATCAACTTATATCAACAGTAAGCTGAGCTGTTAAGTCAATTACCCTTAATTAAATGTTAGTATGGAATAAACAGTGCTATAAGATGAATCATCGCGCAATCTTCGGTAAGTAACTTCAGGGTATAATGTTCCTGGATTTACGGGCAAGGTTATCATGATGTCTTTGGTTTGGCCTGGTGAAACTTCTATCTGTGTTAGCGTTTTGGGTGTGTTTAATGCAAAACCGTCCATGTTATGTAATACAAAATCCTGGGTTGTTCCTTCCGTATTTAATATTTGAAAGGTTGCGTTTGTCGAATGTAAGCCCATTAAACGGATGGCCACCGTTGAATTTACTCTTGATGTCAGTGTTTCTGCAGGAGAGCTACGGGATAACCCTTCCTTACCATTCACTAAAAAATAACGGGGAGTGTAAGATGCGAAGACCAGGCTGTCGCCCACCGCAGTATGGTAACTGGGGTCAACCGTACTGAGCACCCAATTCCATTCATCGTCATAGGCAGGGCCACCGGCGTTAATGTTTTTCAAAAAATTGCCTTGTTGGTCTACATCTCGTACCACGAACGCTCCGTACATACCCATTTCCAGATGTTTAACGGTATGGACGTGGCAATGGTATTTATGGCCTCCGACGTACCGGGAGTCGACACTGAAAGTGTACTGGTCCCCGAATACTGATGCCCCTGTTTCTGGTACGCCATCCTCGCTTTGGGATACATCAAGCCCATGAAAATGAATAGTGTGTCCGTGATAGGGAGGTGGCTCTGATGCCATCATCATCGGCACCTTCAGAGTGATATTGGCTTGTGCGCCGACACCTAGTTCCAATAGCGGGCCGGGTAGCTGTGGGTTTGCGCAACTGCCGGGACCCGTGCCACCTATGCTACAATAAACCCAAAATGCTATTGTTTCGCCACCAAATGTTTTATTAATTTGTCGCACACTGAGAGTGATTCCCTTGCCTACGTCCACAGCACTTGCTTGCATTGATACCACTAGTAGGCAAAATAGGACAATATTTTGCAGACGCGATATGGTGTTGGAGGGTTTGTTTTTTAGTATAGCGGTCGAATATTTCATAGTTTATTGCCATCACTCTTCTGCAATGATAAAGGTTGCAGTACCGTTAAGATAAACGCCGTTACCCGTTTCCATTTGTGCGGTGTGTACATGCACAGGATAGATTCCAGGTTGGGCGAGTGGAAATAATATCATTGCGGTCGATGCGCGTTTGACATTGATAGTGGTTACGCTCGGTGCTTCTCTTATATCTCTTACTTTAATACCATTTTGGCTAATAATTTTGAAATGACTGGCATGAAAATGCAGTGATTGATCATACTGTCCTGCGTTTGCGATACGCACTAATATTGTTTCACCCACGCTTCCTTTCAATGTTGTCGCGGTGTCTTCCTTGGCTGAAAAACCATTTTGGCCATTAATAAGGAAGTAGTTTGGATTGTAGCGGCTTACGTTTACGGCCGGAGCATTTCGATTCCATGTCTCATCCAAATCCGCAATGACCCAGTTACGTTCCTGTGAGTATGCTGGGCCGTTGTTCCAAGCTGTTTTTGATCCATTGGCCGGGCGTACCACAATCGCGCCGAATAGTCCTAATGACCGGTTTACCACATCGGGATCACCATATCGGTAGATACCTGCTTCAGTTGGGGTAATTTCAACTTGCAGGGATTCGTTAGGTAATAACGTCTGTGTGCTGGTGAATAAACCGGGTATGTCAAATTGATGAGCAATATTATGTCGGTTAACCACGCGAATGGTCAGGGGCCGACCGACCAACGCATCAATAATGGGACCCGGAGAAGTGCCTGCTTCGGTCGGGTCGGTGCTGTATCCCCAGCTTGGCAGCGACGCGACGCCATTGCCTGATATTTTACTAGCGGAAATTTCAATAACCCCTGTTGTGATGTAAAGGACATGATTGGTTACTGGCTGAGGCGCGCTTTCATTGTCGATGTTTGTCAGTATAACATCGGTGGCATCAGCGCCATTGAAACTGTTGTCGGCGCTTACGGCTGGCAACACGGTAATCGTATAGCGTATATCGCCATCAGCGATATTGTCGTCGACACCCACAACGGCGATGCGTTGGGGGATAGACCAATTGTCGGGACTGAAACTGATTGTTTCTTTGGTCAGGCGTCCTTCCGCTTCGTTGGTGCTTTGTATCGGTATGCTAACGTCATCGGTTGGCTGTCTACGGAGGGAAACAGTAAAAAATGTTGAGGCGCCATTTTCGCTGGTCACAAGCCCGGTGGTTGGTGTAACACTTATGTCTTTCTCCAGGGGTGGGGGTGGGGGCAAGGGAGAAGTACAGGCGTTTAGCAGTATTAACGGCCAAAACAGCAACGATGCTCGCAGTGCATCTGTTGCTCTTCTGATAGCTATTCGTTGAAATTGCAACAAATTAGTTTGCTCCATTGTCATTGTGAAATAGTTAAATGTTTACGATGTTAAAAATTG
This sequence comes from Gammaproteobacteria bacterium, assembly GCA_013152545.1. GTDB lineage: Bacteria > Pseudomonadota > Gammaproteobacteria > SZUA-152 > SZUA-152 > JAADGF01. The sequence continues at coordinate 16,180 of JAADGF010000080.1, read as the reverse complement.
TAAATATACCCTTGTAAATATACCCATAGTGCACCTGGTACCGCCATCCGAAAAGCCTTAATACGGTTGCTTGCCTTGCTAACAAAATACTATTTTACCACCTTATTACTACCTTAATTTTATTATCTTAATTGTGTAGGAAACGTGTAGATAGTGTGTAATCTATCAACAATGGGAGTATGAATTTGTAAGTCAGGTTGGCCTGTCATTTACTGGACAGTACTGCCCCTTAGTTTTAGTTTAGTTTTTCCGCCCCTTAATTTTTATGTTTAAACTGTTTGTGAAAACCAGTGTAACGATTACTGAAAATTATGCCAGTTAAAAATATTAATGCAATGATAATAGTTTGAAATTTATGTCGGTAGTGCTATGAAGCCAGTGAAAGTAGTGAGAAAGTTCTTTCAAATTGACGTCTTTGTAGGGATTATGCCGAGACAACGTTTGTTTCGACAGATAGGATGAGAATCGAGGCTTACTGGTTTTCGTTAGATTCGAGGGGCTAAAATTATTACATCAACAAAAATTCAGTATCGTTATTCATATACCCATGGCCTTTTTGCTTTAGACATTGGTTGCACGTTTCTTCGTTCTGCGGTTATGTTGCGGTTTTTGCAACAGCTTGACTATTACGCGTACGCGTCATTGCGCTTTTTGTGGCGTATTGATGGAAGCGGCTATGATGCACACGGCGCATCGATAACACGTTACATTTACTCACATCCACATCGCAAACGTGATGCTTGCTTTTATTTTGAAATCTTCGTTGTGGTGTATCAACGCGTTCCTTAATGTTTTACTGTTGGTATATCCATTCCGTCGCAGAGTCGGTTTATTGTTCGATCGTGTTACAAATTGCTCGCTTCATTACTTTGCTGTCTGTTGTGTTGCTGTAGAAAAAATAGTTTGTAACTCATGGTTATTTAAATACCCAGTAATGGCTCAGGTTGTCTTTGATTTTTTTAATGCAGTAATTAGGCAAATCAAAGGCAAGCTGAGTAGTTGCAATAGTTTTTATTGTTTAGTGAAGGGACAGCTAAGGATGTACTGTCTATCTATTGCTAGTACAGTCGTATGTGCGTATATGGCTAGAGTCAAATCGTTTTTAGTGATATCGAACGGTTTGGCGGCTAGTCTGGGAATTAAGCCGGAAGCAGGGGAAAAACCACTATTTCGCGGCAGGGATTGCTTTTCTCAGACAGTGACCCCTCGTTGATGTGTTCCTTTTGCTTTCCTTAATTATACATGAGCCTGATAAGTATTTTCAATGACCGCATTACGAATTTAAGCATATGTCGCTGTCAAGTCAATAATCATTGGTGAATGTAATGCCTGCAACTGCTGGGTTATTAGTAAATAAAACTGCGTTATGTCAATGAAACTAACATTACCTGGGGAAAAGGCTTCAGCATATATTGACAGTGTTGACGATTCGGCGAATTCTTAAGTTACAAGGCTTGTGTTGATTTTTTATTTTTTTATAACGAAGGACGTGTGAAATAAAAATTACAAATCCGCTACAGGAGAGGTGAGCTGTGCAAGTGAACGAATTAGAAAAAAAATACAACTTCAATATTGTCAGGTGGTTTTCAGTCGCTACGGTTATCTATTTGGTGTTTGGAACGTTTGTTGGCGTCTACATCGCAGCGGAACTCGCTTGGCCATTTCTTAATTTTGACAATCCGTATCTTAGTTTTGGACGATTAAGGCCAGTGCACACTAATGCCGTTATTTTTGCCTTTGGTGGATGTGTGCTAATGGCATCGGCATTTTATAGTGTGCAGCGCACCTGTGGGGTTAAGCTGTGGAGCGACAAATTAGCCTGGTTTACTTTCTGGGGCTGGAACCTGATCATTGTGCTAGCAGTCATTACGCTGCCGATGGGATTTACTCAGGGTAAGGAATATGCCGAATTGGAATGGCCCATTGATATCCTCATAGCGATCGTCTGGCTGTCTTTTACGTTTAACTTTATTATGACCATTGCTAATCGTAAAAGCACGCATATTTATGTTTCCAATTGGTTTTTTCTGAGCATGATGGTAATGATCACTTATCTTCATGTGGTGAATAGCTTGGCAATTCCCGTTGAGCTATTCAAGTCTTATTCTATTTTCTCCAGCGTGCAGGATGCCATGATTCAATGGTGGTGGGGCCATAATGCTGTGGGGTTTTACTTAACCGCCGGGTTTCTCGGCATTATGTATTATTTTGTTCCCAAGCAGGCTGAGCGCCCCATTTATTCTTATCGTCTGTCCGTATTGCACTTTTGGTGTTTAACGTTTGGTTATGTGTGGTTAGGTGCCCATCATTTGCAATACACAGCTTTGCCCGACTGGACAGGCTCTTTAGGGGCGGCCATTTCCATTGCCATGATTGTGCCGTCTTGGGGTGGCGCTGTTAATGGCATGATGACCTTGAGTGGTGCCTGGGACAAACTCCGCACCGACTATGTGTTGCGTTTTCTTATCATGTCGCTTGCTTTTTATGCCATGTCGACGTTTGAAGGACCAGTAATGGCACTAAAAGTGGTTAATGCGTTATCGCACTATACCGACTGGACGATTGGTCATGTGCATTCCGGTGCGTTGGGCTGGGTCGGTATGGTCGGTGCTGGCGCAATATACCATCTTGTTACACGCTTATGGAATACGGAGATGTATTCCACCCGATTGGTGAATACGCATTTTTGGTTGGCAACCATTGGTATTGCTATCTATATTACCGCTATGTGGATATCGGGCATTATGCAGGGCTTGATGTGGCGTGACTATGATGAGTTCGGAACCTTAACTTACACGTTTGCCGAATCGGTAGCTGCCATGCATCCGTATTATGTGATGCGCTTCGTGGGTGGTTTTATCTATTTCTTAGGTGGCGTGATAATGCTCTATAACGTAGTGATGACGCTGCGCCAGGCGGGTGCAGAACGGAACGTTAGCGCTGAGCCGGTAAGGGCATAGGGGGAGAGCAGAGATGGCTAATAAAATCTATTCAACGAAATTACAAGACAAATTAGAGCGCAATGTCTGGGCGCTATTGTTAATGATGTTCTTTGTATTGTCGATTGGCGGTATTGTTGAGATTGTACCGCTTTATTATCTCGACGATACCATGGAGCACAATGCCCGTCCCGAAATTCTCTGGACACCTGAAGACGGAGAAACCCTGGCAGATTGGCAGCCAGGCGACGGTATCCGCCCTTATACGGGGTTGGAATTAATGGGGCGCAATATCTACCTCAGAGAGGGATGTTATTTATGCCATTCCCAAATGATTCGGCCCTTTCGAGATGAAAAAGAGCGTTATGGCCACTATTCATTAGCGTCTGAGTCGATCTACGACCATCCATTTCAATGGGGTTCCAAGCGTACCGGACCAGACCTGGCCCGCGTCGGGGGAAAGTATTCGGATGATTGGCATGTTAAACATTTCATTGCGCCACGTTCCGTTGTACCAGAATCAGTAATGCCCAACTATCCCTGGTTTCAACGACAAATTTTGGATGGTACCAGGGTCAAAAAACATTTAAAGGCAATGCAAACGCTTGGTGTGCCATACACTGACGCAGATATTGAGGCGTCGGCCGCCGCCGCAGACGGTAAGACGGAGATGGATGCGATGGTGGCTTATATGCAAGTGTTGGGGACGATGGCTAAACTGGATTATGGAGTGGTTTATCGTGAATAGCATCAAACAATATTTTTACACGGACTGGAATGCCATGACATGGCACGATTGGGTGGGCTTGATTATTACCGTGGTAGTGTTTTTTGCAATGGTGGCAGTTTTTATCTATGTTTTTCACCCATCTAATAAAAACAAGCTAGAAGCCAAGCGTTTTATTCCCATGAACGAAGATCGAGTGCCGACTGAGGATGAAAAATGAAAAATAAAAATGATTCCACTGCTGTTCCGGACACAGGACATGTTTGGGACGATAATCTGCGAGAGTTAACCAACCAGCCACCTCGGTGGTGGATGGTGACGCTTTATCTAAGCGGTTTATTCATATTGGGTTACTTTATATTATACCCGGCAATTCCATTAGCAACCGGATACACAAAAGGTGTGCTTGATTGGACGCAAATGAAGCGTTTTAATGAATCCGTCAAGCAAATAGAAGCTGTGCGTGCGCCGTTTGAAAACAAATTAAAAGGTATGTCTGCTTTGGCGATACTGGATGATCAGGAACTGTCAACGTATACAGTGCGTTCTGTAAAAGTGCTGTTTGGGGACCGATGCGCGCCCTGTCACGGTGTTGGTGGCGCCGGAAACCCGGGTTATCCGATATTGGCAGACGATGACTGGTTATATGGTGGTAGCATTGACGCTATTCAGGATTCCATTACCGATGGCCGGGAGGGTATGATGCCAGCGTTTGGCCCCATATTAAGTGAGCAGGAACTCAATGACCTGACGCAACATGTTATAGCGCTGAGTCAAGGTACTGAACATGCCGTTGGAAAAACGCTGTTCGAGGATCAGGGTTGTTCCGGCTGTCATGGCGAAGATGGAAAAGGTGAGCAAATGGTAGGTGGCGCTAATCTTACCGATGGTATATGGCGTTTTTCACCTGGCACTGAAGACAGTATTAAATACACCATTGTGCATGGCGTTAATGAGCCCGACGCAGCAGAGTCCCGCCAGGCAATTATGCCCGGTTTTGAAAAACAACTGAGTGAAGCGGAGATTAAAAAACTCGCCGTGTACGTGCATAAGTTAGGCGGAGGGCAATAATAAACAGCGGATTCAATAATAATACTTAAGAATGAGAGGATATATGGTTGTAGATACTGTTTTTATTGGATTAGCAGTTGTTTATAAATATTCCGATAATGTATGTCGATTAAGTCAAATTTACTCACGGATGCTAACGATTGTTGACTTAGTTAGAGTGTCGCATGCAGCGTGAGTGAGCCTGTAAAGGAGGTGCAACAAAACCTCGAACAACTTTGCCACGAAGCGGATTATTGGCATGTCAATACGGGTGGGGAGTCAATCCATGCCAAACGCATGCCGGGATTTTATCGCAGCATAAAATGGCTATCCATGACGGTATGGTTGGCATTTTTCATTGGGCCTTATTTTCGTTGGGAGGGCCGTCAGGCGATATTGTTGGATATTCCTGGCAGACAGTTCCATTTTTACGATATTACCATTCTGCCGCAGGATGTCTGGATGTTAGCGCTGGTTTTATTGTTTTTTGCGCTATTGCTGGCGGCCGTTACATCCATTGCAGGTAGAGTGTTTTGTGGTTACTTTTGTTTTCAAACTGTATGGACAGATATTTTTACTTGGATAGAAGAAAAGTTGGAAGGTCAGCCCAGCAAGCGCATGAAATTGGAAAATGCGCCCTGGACATTTGCTAAAGTTCGTATAAAGTTTCTTAAACATACGGTCTGGCTGCTGATTGGAGCGATGACGGGTATTAGCTTCACGGCTTGGTTTACCGATGCGTATCAGCTTTGGTATGACTACCTGACGTTGCAGGCACCGATGTTTGCTTGGCTGACAGTGGGGGTATTTACTTTTTTTACCTATTTGTTCGCTGGGCATATGCGGGAGCAGGTTTGCTTTTGGCTTTGCCCTTACGCGCGAATCCAAGGCGTGATGTATGACCGCGAGACCATACTACCTACCTATGATTTTGCCCGAGGTGAGCCACGCGGCAAACTAAAAAAAATCGAAAATACAGTCAATGTTGATAAGCCGAGACAAAATGACGTACTAAGTGGCGATTGCATCGACTGCAAGCAATGTGTTGCAGTATGCCCCACTGGCATTGATATTCGTCATGGCCAGCAGGAAGGTTGCATCACTTGTGCATTATGCATTGATGCCTGTGATATCGTCATGGACAAGATCAAACGTCCACGAGGTCTGATCCGCTATGCTTCACTGGATGAGATTGAAGGTAAACCAGTCATCAAGCTGTCGAGGCGCCCACGGGTAATGTTGTATATGCTAATAATGGTGTTAGCGGCGGCGGGTATTATTTACGGCCTCAATACGCTTGGTAGTCTCGAGTTGAAAGTATTACACGAACGCCAACCTTTATATGTGTTACGCAGTGATGGGTTTGTGCAAAATAAGTATGTATTGAAAATATTAAATAAAACCAAAAACGATACACGCGTTACAGTGAACGCTGTCGGTCATGAAGCGATACATTTGGTGGGTGCAGATAAGCCCTTATTGCTTCAAGCTGGCCGGGTTACCGCCTATACTTTGTTTATACGTATTCCTGGTGATGTTGTATTAACAGAATCCATGCCGATCGTTTACCGCGTGGTCGATACCATAAACCCTAGCAGTTATGCGGAGTACGAGAGTATGTTTTTCGGGCCTGCCCCTTAGGGGCGGATTTAGGAGGAAAAAAATGAGTTCTATGTCAAATATTATCGGATGGAGTACTGAATGGCGAAAACGTTACTCACAGGATAACCCCCAAGCATTGCGTAACCCATGGGTCATTGGCTGGTTGGGCGTGGTGGTTTTGTTTTTGACCGTCAACGCAGTGTTCATTGTTTTATCCATCGTTACCAGTCCTGGCTTGGTAGTGGAAGACTATTATGAACAGGGGCGTCAGTTTGAGGACAATGCCAGCAAGTTATTTGCGGCCCGTAATGCCTTGCAATGGCAGACCAAGCTTGAAATTCCAGAGTATATACGCGTCAATACCCCAGATATTTACCGATTCAGTGCGGTGGATTTACGAGGTTTACCCATTAAAAATGCTGAGGTGAATCTCGTTGCATACCGGCCATCCAATGCCGGGGCTGATTTTACCACTGCCTTGTACCAATACGCTCCTGGGCTTTATCAAGCCAGTATTCACTTTCCGTTGCCCGGAATCTGGGATCTCAATATTCACGTGCAGCGGGAGGCAGACAATTACCAACAAACGCATCGTATTTCCGTATCCGCCCCATGAGTTCTGTTGAACCGTTACAGAGTCATTATTTTCACCGGGAGCAGACAGCGCAAGGTTGTTTTCACTGCGGTTTAGCGTTACCGGATCATATCCGTTTTACTGGGAGTATAGAGGGTATCACGCGTCAGTTTTGCTGCCCATCGTGTCAGTCAGTTTGCAACGCGATACACGATTCAGGTCTTCAAGGGTTTTATCGCCGTACCCCGACAGGTGCAGTACTGGCGCCACCGCCCGTATCATTGAAAGATGCCGCGCTCTACGATATAGACGAGGTACAGGCTGAGTTTGTGTCATCATTACAACGGGAACGAGATATCCATTTATTGGTGGAGGGTATTCATTGCGCAGCCTGTGTGTGGTTAATTGAACATTCGTTGGCGCAAATGACGGGGGTGCTTAAGGCGCATGTTAACCTTTCTGGTAAGCGTCTTAAGGTGCGCTGGGATAACTCTAAAATTGCGTTATCAAAAATTATCGCTCATTTAGGGAAAATTGGCTACACTGCGGTTCCGTTTGATCCTGAGATTGCAGAGGGTCAGCTTAAAAAGCAAAATCGTGCGTTATTATTTCGCATGGCATTTGCAGCTTTTGCAATGATGAATTTGATGTGGATTTCTATTGCGCTTTACAGTGGCGCTAATAATACTGAGTTTCAACAGCTACTTCATTGGGCAGGTTTCGCACTTGCAACACCTACGTTGCTTTATTCCGGTTATCCTTTTTTTTACAATGCATGGACGGGATTAAAACGGCTACATCTTAGTATGGATCTGCCCATCTCCATTGGGGCACTAAGCACTTATTGTTATTCAGTTTATGTGACATGGTCTCAGTCTGCTGTGGCCGATGTGTATTTCGACACGGTAGTGAATTTTATCTTTGTGATCTTGGTAGGGCGTTATCTGGAGGCGATATCCAAACGCCAGGCAGTAGTGTCGACACAACGCTTGCTGGACTTGCAACCACGCGGTGCCACCGTATTGCGTGGTGGTGAAGAGCATATTTTACCTATTCGTGCGATTAGCGCGGGCGATGTTGTGCTGATTAAACCGGGAGATCATATTCCGGTTGATGGCACTATTATTGAGGGGCGTAGCAGTGTGGATGAGTCCATGCTCAGTGGTGAATCAAAACCCGTATTTAAAAGCAAAGGTGAGAGTGTTTCCGCCGGTACCATGAACCTTGATAGTGCCCTAATGGTTACTGTTTGCGGTACGCTGCGCAATACCTCGCTGGGGAAAATTATACAATTGGTGGAAGATGCGCAAACCTCGAAAGCCCCCATTCAACGGGTGGCAGACCGTATTGTACCCTGGTTTGTGGCAATAACTTTATTGTTAGCAATCAGTACGTTCAGTTGGTGGTTAACCGCCGGTTTTGAAACCGCTTTGATGACAGCAACCGCCGTTCTTATCATCACCTGTCCTTGTGCTTTTGGTTTGGCTACACCGATGGCAATTGCCTCAGCATCCGGGTTAGGTGCACGTTATGGTATTCTTATTAAAAACAGCGCAGTGCTGGAAACGTTATCACGCATCGACCATATGGTTTTTGACAAGACAGGGACGCTGACGCAAGGTCGTATGCAAGTGCAGGAAATCATTGTCAGTAATAACGAGGATAACACCCAATCGAAAGCGCAGCAGGTGCTCGCCCCGGATCGACTTCTTGCACAGGTGGCCGCAGTGGAGCGTTATTCTGAACACAGTATTGCGAAAGCCATTACCACAGCCTGTAAGTCACAGGGGCTTATGCCAATGGAGGCGCAACAGGTGTTAAACAAGCCGGGTTATGGTGTGAAAGGGATTGTCGCGGATGGTGTTAATGTTGTGGTTGGTACAGAAAACTGGTTGCTTGAAAATAATGTTACGATTGATGAGCGCTTTAAAACACAACAGCAACAATGGGAGGCGCGAGGCGCAAGTTGTGTGCACGTTGGTATTGACGCCAAAGCGGTTGGTTTGATCGCTATTACGGACCAGTTACGTTCAGGTGCCAAAGTGTTGATCAGCGCGTTACAGGCCAACGGGATGCAGACTACGATACTCAGTGGTGACCGGCGTGTGGTTGTTGAGGGGATCGCCAAAGAACTGGGCGGCATGGCGAGCATAGCGCAAGTGTTGCCACAACAAAAAGACCAAGTTATTCAGCAATTGCGACAACATGGCAGCAAAGTGGCGATGGTCGGCGATGGCATTAATGATGCTCCGGCATTGGCGCGGGCCGACGTGGGTATTGCGTTAGGTTCGGGTACTGATGTATCCGGTGGCAGTGCTGATATCGTGTTGCTCAGTGATGATATCAATAAACTTCAATTGGCAATTAAGTTGGCGCGACGTACATTGCGTACAATACATCAAAATATTGGTATCTCAATTGTTTATAATATTATAATGGTGCCGTTGGCAATGGCCGGATTTATTACCCCTTTAGTGGCGGCAATCGCAATGCCGATTAGTTCGTTATTGGTTATTGGTAATGCGGCAAGAATTAGAACGCTGTTTCGTGGTGAAACGGTTTAGTTGTGACACTGCTTAGGAATATGTATGCTCCTAAGTAGCGATACTGGTGGTTGTGAGAGTCCATGGACGTAATATACGCATTAATACCGGGTATGATTGTGTTAGGCCTGATTATGGTGGGTGTCTTGGTGTGGGCCATAAAAAACGGACAATATGACGATATGGAGGGCGATGCTAACCGGATCTTAATGGACGATGATGATCCGTTATTGCCGGGCAAGGGCGATCAAAACAGTGTTCAATACAGTGATCAAAACAAGCGAGAAAACGTTATTAATGACCATTCGGAAAAAATCAGCTGATGGAGTGAAGATGGTAGGCCAGGCTGAGCTCCCCTAAGGGTCTGTAAAGAAAAGGGTCTGTAAAGAAATTAAGTTGGACAGATTGGGCCGGAATTGTTTCATCTTCAGGCTTCCGCCATCCATGGCTCACGCCCCTTACCTACTTCCATATAGGCAAGGCGCGGAAATGGGCACACCCCTCAAGGGCATTTTCCAAGGCGCATGCTCGTTGTCTGTAACCTTGTATCTGCAACGCCGAAGATGCAAGGATAGACAAGCAAAATGTTCACGTTATTTCTTTACAGACCCTAAGTACGTTGTTTTCGTGTTAAAAACATACGCCTGTTTGGTTTAGTTAGCGAATACAGACTAGACCTGAGCGCTAACAGGGATGTTATTACGCACCGATTTTAATCGGACGTTCTTACATCGGACATTAGTGGTGCGGTTAGCAATAAAAAACGATCAGGGCTAATATACTGTAAAACGGCATTGCCGTTTTCTTTGAGCGTAATATCCAGACCCAACTTGGGGTAGAGCCAATGACTGGCGGTACTGTTTGGTTCCTGGATAACATCAGAGGGTTGCCCAAAACGTTGTTGAAGCAATTCTTCACTCAAGCGAATGCCGGGCAAATAAGTAATGCTGCTGACAGGGGATTGCAATACCAGTGATTGGTCATCCGCCTGTAGTGTCACTCGGTTTGTGCCATTTCCTAATCGACTGATACGTGAACCACGATTGTAAATAGCGTGTAAGGTTTCCTGGGATAACTCGATCGTAAGCACTACCTTGGCAGTGAGGCCGCTTAATGACACTTTGTTGAAATAAGCCTCGACGACATAATCACCACCGGGGCTAATAAACTGGCTGATTTCTGCTACGCTGCGCAGCGTCTGTTGTGCTTGTTGTAACGTGCTGACATTTAAAGTGATCCCGAATACTTCGGTAGTGCCATCTACTGAGTGCTCAATCTGCCACGGTAGGTATTGAGGTTGCTTGTTGTTACTGGTGGGTATAAAAATGCCGACAATAAATGCCAAAATGCTCAATAGAATGACGCCGGTAATGATTTTAATATCCATGTTATAAGATGATTTCCTACCTAATGATATATTGTAAGGTTATGCTATTACATGCTCAGAATGTTATATTGTAAAGGGAGTTAGTGTGCTCTGCACGCATAATTGTTAATCAGAAAAATATCAGTTTGTCGCTGAAACCCTATCATTAAAACCCGAGCGTTAAAACCCGAGCGTTACAACCAATACTATGATAAGTGATACGATTACCATTACCAGTGCATTTATGATCGGTCTGTTAGGCGGTGTTCATTGCATTGGGATGTGTGGCGGGATGATGAATGCGTTGAGTTTTGCTATTCCTGGCGAGAAACGTAGTGCTGCGAATTTAAGCGGTGTCTTATTACTTTATAACCTGGGCCGTATTTTAAGTTACACCGTAATTGGGGCATTGGCAGGAAGTGTGGGCTGGTTTCTACAAGGAGTTAGTGATTCCACTGGTCAAACACTGCGTGTTGCCGCAGGGGTGATGATTATTGCCATGGGGCTGTATCTGGCCGGATGGTGGCGTGGTCTTGCTTATTTGGAAAGCTTAGGTCACCACGTCTGGCGGCGTATTCAACCGATCGGTGCGGGTTTATTGCCAGTGACACGGGCTTGGCAGGCACTATTGTTGGGGAGTTTGTGGGGGTGGTTGCCTTGCGGTCTGGTCTATAGCACATTGATCCTGGCGGCAACCTCGGCAAGCGCGCAACAGTCAGCATTCATTATGGCGGCATTCGGTTTAGGCACATTACCCGTCATGTTGGCAACAGGAATATTAGCTTATCGGCTTAAAACCTGGGTCCAGTTGAGGTTTGTCCGAAATACGGCGGCATTAATCGTTATTGCATTTGGGGTATGGATGATGCTGGTGCCGCTCATGAGTGGTCAACATGCTCATATGCAACATCACAATGTCTTAGAGCCACTTCATGAATCGAGCAATCATGATAATCCTGCTCACCGTCAACACCATTGAATATTGTTGTGCTTACCATGATGAATCGTCGACGAAATTGACCTTACAAAGATGGATTCAAGTCCATTTGTTATCATTAAATAATATATTACTTGATCGCACCCCATTTTTTTGCCTTATTAGGCGAAAAAAGCGGCTACAGCAGTGATGAAAAATAAAATATCAACAGATCCTAATATAAATTCAATAAAACTTGATTAGCCACACAATTTAGTGCTAAAAATTGTATAGATGTTAATGAGTGTTCTAGCATATCGATTGAGTTGTTGGTCTCATGACGATTCAACTGATGTATTAGGTTCAAGGGGAATAACGAAATCATCCGAGCGCTTCTCGGCGCTATGTCTCATCGTTAACAAAACAGTTAACAAAACGCCATGGAGTAAACAGACATGATGCTAATAAAATTGATCGCTATTATTGCAGGAATGACAGTGATGTCGGTTAGTTTTGCTCAGAATAGTCTACAAAACTCCGATAAAATCAAACAAATATTATTAAATGCTAAATTTAAAGAGTTGGATATCGATGTTGACCAAAAAACACTGGAACAGCGTGATGCTGACTCAATTCAGTATAAAATTGGTTACAAGGACGGTTACCAGCGGGCTGTAACGGATGCCCAGAACTCCTTCAGTCAGGCCTTAGCAGCCCCTGCGTCAATTGTCGCCAATTCGACCGGCACCGCGCAACAATGGGTGAAAAAAAGTTTTAATAAACTAACACATGAAGGTGATTGGAAAGAAGGCATTGAAGCGGCAACAGTGGCAATTTCTTTAAATCCCAACGATGCCACACCTTATATCAATCGCGCCTGGGGGTATGCTGAGCAAGGTTTGCTGGATGACGCCATCAAAGATACCAATCGTGCCATTGCATTAAGCCCACGCAACCCCCTGGCCTACAATAATCGCGGTTATGCTTATGAGCTTGCCGGTTCCGTGACCAGGGCAAAGCAGGATTATCAAATCGCCTGTGATTTTAAATTCCAGCCTGCCTGCGATACTATCTATAAATTTACCCAGCAAGCACAAGCTGATGTTAATGATGATGGTTCTGTGGAGCAATTACTGGCAAAAAGTTTGCAAAAATTTAAGCAAAAAGATTGGCAAGCAGTAGAAGAATACTCCACCAAAGTCATTAGTATCGATATTAATAATGCCCGCGCCTACAATAATCGAGCGGGTGCCCGCACTGAGTTAGGTCGTTTATCCAATGCGCTGGATGATTGCAACCGGGCTATTCAAATCGACCCAGAGTTTGGAATTGCGCATAATAATTGCGGTTATGCCTACGAGTTAATGGGGCAAATGCATCAAGCGACCATTGCCTATGAGCAGGCATGTAATTTGGGGGTTGAAGAAAGTTGCGGGGATTATAAACGGCTTTCTGGAGCGATTTTAGCTAATTAAACGCATTGATTCTTTTCCGTTCATGCCGAAACAGGTACCGAGATGTATTGTCGCGATTAACCAAATTTTTAACGGTGATTATAAAAAAATTGTATAGTTTCTTGTAATTACCGCTAATTTCGTACTTTTGTTTTTATTTTTACCGAGTATCGTACGATTAAAGTGTTCTCCTTCCCTTGAAATACCTAAGGTCAATCCTATATTAACCCAATTACCGAAAACGGGTTCATCCAGTGCTACCACGCAAACTGGACTTAATTGAAAAATTCAATACAGAAACAGACGATAGCGGAGCTAAGCGCCTGTTCAAGGTTTCGATCATGCCGAGCAGTCTCGGCGGCATTTTGAACAGATTCTAAGACCATTGGTAAGTGCAAATTTAGGAGTGATCTATGAGTGTTGAGGCACAAGAAGCAATAGCAAAAAAAGAAACGTTAGGTTTTCAAACCGAGGTGAAGCACCTGCTGAACCTGATGATCCATTCTCTTTACAGTAACAAAGAAATATTTCTGCGGGAGTTGATTTCAAATGCCTCCGATGCAGCGGACAAACTGCGCTTTGAAGCATTGTCAAATGATGCACTGTATGGCAATGATTCAGAATTGAAAATTCGGGTCGAATTTGATGAAGCGGCGCGCACCGTGACAATATCAGACAACGGTATTGGTATGACTCGGCAGGAAGTCATTGATCATATTGGCACTATTGCAAAGTCTGGTACCAAAGAGTTTTTTGAGGCATTAACGGGCGATCAAGCCAAAGATGCTCATTTAATCGGCCAGTTTGGCGTGGGTTTTTATTCCTCCTTTGTGGTGGCAGACAAAGTAACCGTTGAAACGCGTAAGGCGGGTGAGGATGCAGGACAGGGGGTACGTTGGGAATCAGCAGGAGAAGGTGAATACTCCCTTGAAGGCATCAACAAAGCATCACGAGGCACTACCGTAACGCTGCATTTACGCAAAGACGAAGATGAGTTTCTGAATAATTACCGTTTGCGCAATATTATACACAAATATTCAGATCACATCAGTTTGCCCATTGAAATGCAAAAAGAGCAAACGGATGAAGAGAAAAAAGAAAATAAACCCGTAGAATTCGAAACAGCCAATCAGGCATCTGCGTTATGGGCACGGCCTAAAAACGACATCAAGGAAGAGGAATACAAAGCATTTTACAAACATGTCGCACATGATTTTGAAGACCCTATTGCCTATACACATAACCGGGTAGAAGGTAAATACGAATACACCTCGTTGCTGTATTTACCCACACGAGCGCCTTTCGATATGTGGGATCGTGATCGTCGGCACGGTATTAAGCTATACGTTAAGCGGGTATTTGTGCTTGATGACGCAGAACACATTATGCCCAATTACTTACGGTTTGTACGGGGACTGATTGACTCCGACGATTTACCGTTGAATGTTTCCCGTGAAATTCTGCAACAAAATAAGGTAATTGACAGTATCCGCGCTGCATCGGTTAAAAAAGTATTGAACTTACTGGAAGGCATTGCCAAAAATGAGCAGGAAAAATATCAAGCTTTCTGGAAAGAATTTGGCCGTGTGTTAAAAGAAGGGCCCGGTGAGGATTTTACGAACAAAGAAAAAATTGCCGGTTTATTACGTTTCGCCAGTACGAAAACCGATAGCGAGGTTCAGGATGTTTCACTGGCTGATTATATTGAACGTATGCAGGATGGCCAGGACGTTATATACTACATCACAGGCGATAGTTTTGCCGCGGCCAAAAATAGCCCTCATCTTGAAATTTTCCGCAAAAAAGGTATCGAAGTACTGATATTATCAGAACCAGTGGATGAATGGATGGTCAGTTCATTGGTTGAGTTTAATGGTAAAAAACTGGAAAGTGTCACTAAAGGTGAATTGGACCTCGGGAAGCTTGAAAACGAGGAAGAAAAGAAAGAAAAAGAAGAGACCAATAAAGCCTTCGAAAGTATTATTAAGCAAATTAAAAAGACTTTGGGTGAGCAGGTAAAAGACGTGCGCATTACCAATCGTTTAACCAATTCCCCCGCGTGTTTGGTAAAAGACTCAGATGACATGAGCGCCAATCTTGAACGCATCTTAAAACAAGCGGGGCAAAGTGTACCATCCTCCAAACCGATTTTTGAGTTGAACCCAAATCACCCCTTACTGGAAAAACTCAAACAGGAAACGGATGATGATCGTTTTGCGGACATGACTTACATCCTGTTTGATCAGGCCGTATTAGCGGAAGGTGGGCAGTTGGATGATCCAGCAACGTTTGTTACTCGCTTAAATGATTTGCTGTTGGATTTGTCCAAATAAAAATTGAGATGTTAACTAAAATGCACCGCCAGATAATGGTGGTGCATTTTGGTCTGGAGACCAGTTTACTAAATCACTATACTTTCTTTTTGTTGTGACGTTGTATGCAACACCTTGTATAACTTTTAATTTCAACTTTTTCATTAAGTTACGTACTTTGTAACCTCCTATCTGAACGCCTATAGCACAGACTTTAAAAGACTTATTGGGATTTTCTAAACTCATCGTATGGGTGATACGCTGTCGTCCAAAAAATCCCAATAAGACTTTTACCTTCAGCGCACTAGTCGCTCTCGCGACGATTCAACTGATGTGTTAGGTTTAAATAACGCTTTCATGCGACGATGAAGATGCAAGGCATCTGCATTAATCTCTTATTTAAAGTGTCCGGTGCTATTAGACCACTACACCTTCTTAAACAAGAAACAACATTAAAGCGCGGAATAAAAACAAAACGACTCAAGTCTGGTTGGGACGAAAGTTATTTATCCCGAATTTTAGGAATTGCAAGCTGATTTATATGTGATTGCCCTGATACGCCCGCCTTGTGATATAAGAATACTTGAAATATACTGTAATTTTTGGGCACATGGAAAAAATGATGGCGCTAAAACCTTCAGAAGAGCGCGAGGTTGTGGATCAGTCTATTCGTATTCAGGCGGTATTTTCACCAAAA
>JAADGF010000017.1 GCA_013152545.1 Gammaproteobacteria bacterium | reverse complement strand
ATATCATTCGACTCATCGTGTCTTCACCCTTAAATTCAAATTATTGGTGAATTATCATCGAAATGAATTTAATTGTTAACGCCCCCTAACACTAAACCTAAAAAAATCGCTTAAGCATAAACATGGCCTGCAACATATTAGGCTACGGCAGACACCTATCCAAGGCGATATTAGTTTAAAATGGTATAAACAATGCAGAACATTTTTTTCATTTACCAATAAGAAAAAACACATGAAAAAAAATCGAGCAAATATATTGTACGTAGACAGCTGCGAAGACAATTTATTGAGATTTTCGCAACTATTAAATAAAGAACATACGATTCACCTCGCCCATTCTGCGGCAGATGGCCTAAAACAACTAGCAAAAATTGACATGCAAGTGATCATTTCCGATCACTGCCTACCTGACATCACAGGAATCGAGTTTCTTGAATGCGTACGTGCAAAATATCCAAATGCCTTCAGAATGATTGTGAATTCGCTTAAAGACGTTGACTCTCTCATTCAATCAATTAATAAGGGCCATGTATACCACATCTTTACTCACCCCCTGGATGCCAAAGAATTAAAACAAAAGATTAAACATGCCCTGGAACTACTAGAATTGAGTAACAAGAATAAACAACTTTTAGAGGACCTGAAAAACACCAACAAGCAATTACAATGCAAAACCCAAGAACTTGAAAACCAAATAGAAAGTAACATAAAAATTCAACAAAAATTTTCCGGCCTGTTGGAAACTGCACCGGATGCTATCGTCATCGTTGATGAAACCAGAAAAATTATCCTTGTTAACCAAAAAACCGAGGAAATTTTTGGCTACCCACGAAAACAATTAGTCGACCAACAAATAATAAAATTAATTCCTCAACGGGAGACATCAGAAAACAAAAATCAGCTTGAAAACTTCTTCGCCAATCAACAATGGAAAATACACAATACCTCGATGGAACTCCTTGGATTACGCAAAGATGGCCAGGAGTTTCCGATTGAAATCAGCATAAGTCCTCTGATTACAATCGACGGTGTATTAATCTCGATTGCTATTCGCGACATCACGGCAAGAAAGGATTTCGAAAACCAAATTCGCACTCTAAACGAAGAACTGGAAAAACGCGTACAAAAACGTACAGAAGAGCTGATGATGGCCAAAGACGCAGCCGAGCAAGCTAATCGTACAAAATCAATTTTCTTAGCTAATATGAGTCATGAGATTCGCACGCCGATGAATGGTGTAATAGGATTGATTGACGTGTTTCAGCATAGTCAACTCACAGAAGACCAACAAAACTTACTCTCAACAATGCGGCACTCTGGTATAAATTTACTTAAAATAATCGATGACATACTCGATTTTTCCAAAATTGAAGCTGGCAAAATGAATATCGAAAAAACACCAACCTCTGTCAAGGATATTGTTGAAGGCGTAGCAGCCGTTCTAGCTTGTAGCGCCATCAAAAACAAATTGTTACTGCGTATTTTCATCGACCCGATGATTCCCGAATCGCTCATTAGTGATCCGGTTAAACTACGCCAGATCATCTTAAACTTGGGTAGCAATGCCATTAAATTCACTCAGAATATTAACGATAAAAATGGCCGTATCAGCCTTCAAGCCCACCTACAAGAGCAACAAGAAGATCAGGTAAAGATTCGCTTCGTCATCCAAGACAATGGCATTGGTATGTGCAAGGACACTGTTGCTGGCTTGTTTGAGCCCTTTACTCAAGCTGAAAATTCAACCACTCGGCGCTTCGGCGGCACTGGCCTGGGCCTGTCCATCAGCTCACGTCTAACCGATTTATTGGATGGAACAATATCCGTAGAAAGTAAAGAGCAAGAGGGCTCTACTTTTACTGTCCTAATACCTTTTTCAAGGCTTTGCAGTTCCCAGAATAGTGGCACTGAAACCAAAATTGAGCAAAACACCATAAACCGTAAACTGGAAACACTCGACATAGCATTGCTTGTTCACGATGAAGAAAACCGTCATATTTTAAGGCAATACTTACAACACCAAGTCTCCCGGCTGGACATAATACCCAATGCGGACAAAATAACCGACTCGAAACATGCCTACCATGTCATTATTTTGGACAATAGCAATGATGTTGATCTTGTACTTGCCCGCAACAAGCAACAGCCTGGCGAATTACACTGTCGTATAGTACTGCTTACAAACAAGAATGGAAATGAAGCCGATTTAACTGATATTAAATGCAATATTATTCAATCTAACCCATTATACCCAAGCGCCCTACTGAAAGCAGTAACAACGAACACGTCAGCCACAATACCGGAAAAGGAAAAACCAACTGGCACCGCCCAAAACGCCGCACCCAATTCTGTTAGGTGCAGCCAAAAAACCGCACCCACGACCAAAGAAGCAGAGACCAGTGGTCACCTTATATTGTTGGCGGAAGACAACGCCATAAACCAAGACATTATTCTTCGACAACTTAATTTATTAGGATATGCAGCAGACGTAGCAGATGACGGCAAACAAGCACTCAAGTACATGCAGGAAAAACAATATGCCCTGCTACTAACAGATTGCCATATGCCCAACATGGATGGTTTTCAGTTAACTGATGCCGTGCGCGCAAGCGAGGCAGACAGTAATAGCCATATACCGATATTAGCCATCACTGCAAACGCCATGAACGGATATGCAGAACGTTGTACTGATGCGGGCATGGACGACTACATAGCCAAACCGGTACGGTTACAGGAATTAACAAAAGTCTTAAATAAGTGGCTGCCTTTACCTAACGCAAGCCCTTTAACCAACACCGGCAACGAACATCCAGGCAATACTGTCATTGAAGTAGCCGCTGACAACCCAAACCCAATTGACCCAATGGCGCTAACGAATCTGGTGGGAGACAATCAACAAACTCATCACATGCTATTAAAAAAATTCTTGACTTCTGCCGCGTCAACCATTGACGATTTCCACACCGCCTACGACGAGCATTCCATTGATACTGTCAAACGCCTGGCACACCAGCTTAAATCTGCTGCTCGTGCTGTAGGTGCTAATAAATTGGCCGATATTTGTGTATCACTGGAACAGGCGGGGGAAAACAATGGTTGGGAGCAAATCAATACACTAAAACCACAGTTGGACAACGCTATGGTATTGGTCAAAATGCATATTGAACACCTTTAACAAAGCACGTTGGTAGTAATACAACACATTCGCGAGGAGCTAAGCATGTCTAAACAGTACCGGGTGATGCTTGTTGACGATGACCCCTTTAATTTCGAACTCATTAAACCAGCCTTAGGTGACAAATACGAGCTTGATTTTGCTTCTTCCGGAGAAGAATGTTTACGTATGGTACATCAACAAAAACCGGATATTGTTTTATTGGATATCGATATGCCCGGCATTGATGGCTATGAAACATGCCGCTGCTTAAAGGGTAACCCCGAAACACAACAAATCCCCGTCACCTTTGTGTCCGGCTATGATAGCATCGAGGAACGTTTAGCCGGATATGAGGTCGGCGGGAATGATTACGTTGTTAAGCCATTTTCCGCAGCAGAGCTGCGTAATAAAATACAAATTGCAATCGAAAACGTGCAGCAAAAAGAAGCGCTAAAACAAGATATGAATTCCGCCATGGACACCGCCATGGTTGCTATGACAAGCTCCGGCGAATTAGGTGTTGTAGTGAATTTTCTACGCGAAAGTTTTGCCTGTGACGACACGGACGCCCTAGCAGACAATGTATTAGAATCATTTAGTCACTATGGACTAAATTGCAGTGTCCAAATTCGTAGCATCCTGGGAGCAACGAATAAAAACGGCACTGGCAGCAACAATGCACTGGAAATGGAGTTGCTTAAACATTTGGCTTCAAAAGGAAGAATTGTCGACTTCGGCTCGCGAACCATCATTAATTTCAAGCGGGTATCATTGTTAATTAAAAATATGCCACTTGATGCACCCGATAAATACGGCCGAATTAAGGATAATGGCGCACTGATACTAGAAGGCGCTGAAGCTCGCGTTAAAGCCATCGAAGCCGAAGCCACGATAAAAAAACACAGAGAGGCGCTAGCAACCGCTATGGAGCGCGCTCAAGAAACCCTACAAAACATTGAAATGAAACAACAAAAATATAAGCTGCAAAGCGTGCAAATTATGGATGATTTATCCAATGATGTTGAAAAATCGTTCGCCTACCTGGCGCTAAGTGAGGAGCAGGAGAATCACTTGGTCAAGACAACGCAGACAGCAGTGGACAAAGCATTAACACTACAGGAAGCCGGTATAAAAGTCGATGAAAACTTGCGTGATGTCATTAAAGATCTGCAACGTGTAATGAATAATTGGTAAAATCGGGCCGCAAATTATCTTTGAGCTACTGAGTCATTCACTATTTTTCATTACTCAGACGTCTATCAAGTCAATATTTCAGTGATCAGCAAATTATCATTGAAGGATACTCATTTCTGCGCCATCTAAGTTATACTTTGCATCGTTACATTCATAGAAACGTTTTTTTAATTACATTATTGGTTACGTTATACACCAAAGAGGTTAAACAATGAATCTCGCAGCCTGAAAACGATAAAAAAACATATCATCCATCACAAATATACCCCTCTAATTGAGTCCATTTGTAATCATAAGAAGGAATGCGATGAAAAAAACCGCTATCTATATTGCAGCATTAATCAGCCTAAGCGCTTGTCAATTGCCCGTGACCCCGCAAGGCGGAATGCACACCAGTACCAGTACCCCACATAAAATGAATATGCAGCACTGGAAAAACGATCATATTGATGAATATCAAATACCCATCACACTGGATCTAAGTGCCGTTGCCGATCTAGACCAAATCACCCCAGAGTTACTGGGAAAACGCGTGGTTTTTGTCGGAGAAAGCCATGACCGCTACGAACACCACCTTAACCAGCTTGAAATCATCCGCCGTCTTTACAACGACAATCCAAGGCTTGCCATCGGGATGGAGTTTTTCCAGCAGCCCTTTCAACCCTATTTGGACGCATTTATTGCCGGCGAAATCAACGAAAAAGAATTTCTCAAAAAATCTGAATATTATAAACGCTGGCGTATTGATTACCGCCACTATCGACCCATTATATTATTTGCGAAAAAACACGCCATACCACTGCTGGCCTTAGACATACTTGAAGAAACTGCACGTAAAGTTGGTAAAGACGGCATCGAAAATCTTGATGAGGATGCAAAAAAACACCTGCCATCGGAAATAGTAAGAACTAACACCGATTACAGTGACATGTTACAAGCAATTTTTAAACAGCACCCCAATATGACTGGCCAGGCATTCGAGCGATTTATGGATGTGCAATTGGTTCGGGATGAAAGCATGGCAGAAAATGCGGTGAAATTTCTACAAAAACACCCAGATCACCGCATGGTCATACTAGCCGGCAGTGGCCACATCGCTTACGGCCACGGCATTCCCGATCGTTTGATACGCCGCATGGATATCGACACCGCGATCGTACTTAATGGCATGGGCTTAGAATTAACACCAGATCTTGGGGATTATATTTTACTAAGCAAGGCAATTCAGTTACCAAAAGCGGGCTTAATGGGAGTCATTCTCGACACCAACGAGAAAGGTGTAGTAAAAATTTCCGGTTTTGGTGAAAATAGCCCTGCAAAACGCATCGGCATTAAAATAGCTGACCAACTCATTCAACTTGACGACCAAGATGTCACTGACCTGACCGACGTAAAATACACCCTGTTGGACAAAATACCTGGAGATAAAGTTAACGTTAAAGTACAGCGAAAAAACTGGCTTGGTGATAATAAAGAAATGCAATTTATGATCGAGCTACATTGATTAATGCTATTCGCCACATTCAAATTATGTGATTTCCAATTATAATGGGGTGTCGTTATTTTTCTTTGCAGTCGCTTTTTTGCTGCCCCAAGCGAGGATACAATTTAGAAAAAATATGGGAATAATACAGCACACTATAGGTATTTGTGGTTTTTCTTCAGTAAATTTATATAGTTAAAAAGTTCACAGCTAACCCCTAGTTATTGCAGCCCATAACATAGAGAAAAACCCCCTATAATAAATCCCGAACACCTATGTGCAGCATTGTTTATCCGTGGCGTTTTGGTATTAAGTTGTATTTTATTACATGGTGGCAACAATCGGTTCTCTAAGTAAAAGCAAAATAGCTGGACGACGGCAAGGAATTTTAATATCACCATGGAATAACAGGATATGCAATTATGCCGGAACCCTAAACCTCAAGAAGATACAAATGCATCAAACCTATCACCTTTCGGTTAATTCTTCAAAGCCTGTTAGAATAAGAAGTTGTTGGTATTCAACTGTTAAATTTAGGGCAAAACGCCGGTAGTACAGATTTAGCTACATCGTCCATCCATACATAAAAATCGTGACCCACCTCACAGTAGTACGGTCGAAGAAACTTCTGGGATAGTCGATCAAGTATTTTTTTAAACTCAATTGCAGTATTGCGAATCACGAGTGATACTTCAACGCTTTTTCCCTTAGCAAACTCAGGAAGTAGAATGTCATATAGTTCGTAAAGGCGCCGCTCAAGTTTACCACGATTCTTGATAGACAAGTCCATTTTCCAATCGCGCGTACCAATGAATTGGCCTGGTGTAACTGATTGACCAAAGTCGGCGGGCGAAACGCGCTTTCCTAAGACAAATTCCCCAGTCCCAAACTCAAACGTAACCATCCAGTGCGGGGAAATGTAGTGTCGTCCCTCACCAGGCACTGCCCGTGAAACGCCCCATAAAAACACGAGATTGATACCGCCCGAATTGTGGACTGGAATCGGATATGCCTGGTATGTTTCGTTCGGTAGATTTTTGATAGCGTATTCCCTGGCAATCTTATAGACAGCTTTTACGCTTAGGTGTGAACGCAGGGTGGGAGGTTGCTCCATGTGCAAAATGGATGATGTGGCGCCTTGATCCACCAACAATTCTCCTGCATCTACAGCGTGAGCCCCGTAGCTCCAGTATATGACTGCTGAGGTTAGGAGTAGCTTGTAAATGCCAAGCTGTAACATAGCCAAGTAATTAGCTAATACTGCAAGCGCTACTTGATGTTTCGGTGTAGAAGTTATTTTGTAGCGAAACAGGTTACCAGCCTTCCGACAAACAGGGTTTCCCACGGTCATACGCTGATGGTGCGTAGCCAGGTGAAAAAATGCTTGCCCAGACTTTCGTAATAGGGCAAAAGAGGGGATTCACCTAATTCTTCGAGGCGTGCTAAGAAATCGAGTGCTTCAACTTTTACGCTTTGCTCTACCGTTTTGTTGCTGGCAATATATTCCGGGAGCAGCAAATCGTAGGCTTGGAATAGGTGAGCCTCTGCATTAATGTATTTTTCATCCTGTCGTTGAGGGCGGCTTATATAGGTGCCTAGTGGCAGATTGATAGCGTGGTCCAGTCCGAAATCCGATGGCTTTGCTGCAATAAGCTGTTTGAATTTGCCAGAGGTGGCGTCAATATAGGCTATGTACGATGGTGGGCACAGTTGCAGGCTGCCAGGTTCGCTAACGATCAAGGGAGAATACAAAAATGCTAACAGTATTTCCGAACCGTTGATTAATGGTATTGGATAGGCTTGGTGCATTTGCGGTGGAAGAGCCGACGCTGGATATATTGTGGCAATCTGAATGATTTGGGTTATATTCTGAATCTTGGTCTTTGGCATTATTGGACTCCTTATGGTGGTCTATCAGTTGCCCAACCAATCAAAGAACATTTTTCCAGTAGACTGATAGTAGGGCTCAAGAACGGGTTCTGCTAGTAGTCCGAACAAACGTCTGAATTCCTTCGTGTTGTTTCCTGCCTTATTAGCCGCCTGCCCCGTAAAATACAAGGCAAGGAGATTGTCATAAGCGTTATAAAAACGCTCAGTATATGATTTTATTTCGCCTTGGGGGATGTGTTCTGGACCTGCGTAGATACCCAAAAACTGATTGGGATCGTCTTGCCTGCTGAAGTCCCCCGGAGTTACCACACGAAGCTCTTGAAGGCACCCCTTCGATGCATCGATCCAGGCCATGTGTCCAGGAGGCAGCAGTAACCGGCCTTGTGGACTTGGTTTGCATCCGCAATACATGAAAGCAATGAGCGTATCACGCTGATTCTGGCAAGGAAATGGGATGGACTGATAGCTTTGCTGGGATAGTCCTTGTGCAGGACCGTCCCGCGCAATTTGGATCAATTGAGTGATTGGAAGAAGCTTCTGTGTGTTAGCCATGGGTAATTACCTCACAAAGTGAAATCACCAGATTGGATTGTCCGTAACAACTGTTTGCCAATTACCAATCACAGGGTCGGTTGCCTGGTCCCAGACGTTTATCGGGACACGCTGTTGGCATTGCCCGGTTCCTGTATCTGTAATGATAACGTTAGTAATATCGCCATTGTCGTCATATTCTAAACCAGTTACGTTTACAACGTGGTCACCTGTCGAGGGTGGAGTAGCACCGTTGCTCCACAGCGTGCTGGAATCCACCGTAACGATATTGCCATGTCCTTGCATTACTGATTGCTGCAGATTTGCCATGTTGCGGGATTCGAGGCTTGCAGGTACACGGTTCTGGGTAAGGATAAACGCACGTCCAGCAGGATTAGTGCCACCACTAGCAAAAAGATTGCCGGGAACTTGGGCAGCGATATTGTTGCCCATTCTGTCCGTCGTTCCCATTGCCCAATTTAGCAATCCCTCCTGTGTAAGATTAGCTCCCCTCGATCGGTTGATGAGCAGCCGGGATGTTTCAACTCCGCAGTTATTATAACTCTGTTGTGTCGTACCGCTGGGCACAGGGTTACCATTGTTGTCTACTGTGCCCGGTGGAGGGTTTCGCCCAGCTGCTGCCGCTTGGCAGTCTTCTAATCCAAGTCTCGGGTTGCCCGTTGTTCCCGACAAACCGATCAGCACCGTGGCGCAGCCACCGACAATGACACCGCCATGGGCGGTTTGATCGGTCATTCGTGCCGCTGCCATGTTGCCAATGGGTACCGGAAACGCGCCTTTGCTGATAACATCCGGCGCTGGACTAACACACTGCGCCATATCGCCCATGCGAGCAGATGGTTTTCCACCAATTAGTACTGTGGCTTCACCGGGCGGTTTAATAGGTCCACCCACATGCGGCTTAGGCCCTGGATCGATCATTGGGCATGTATGCATGTCCCCGACACGCGCAGCGGGTTTACCACTCATTTGTTTGTCCTCGCAAATATATC
>JAADGF010000119.1 GCA_013152545.1 Gammaproteobacteria bacterium | reverse complement strand
ACGGGTTGTGGTGCACTTTGCCCGCGTTTTGGCCGGGATTGTTATGGTTGCTTTGGGCCATCTGAAAATCCAAATACAGACTCGCTTACCGCCTGTTTTGAAGGGCTGGGCTTGCTTAATGAGGATATAGAAAAACGCTATCTTTTTATCCATAATAATTCGCCCACATTTAAACAAGCTGTTATTAATCTGAAAAAGAAGTAATCTGAGAAAAAAAGGTGCCAAATAGAAAAATAAGTATTCCAGTACTTACGCGCGTTGAGGGTGAGGGTGCGCTAGATATATCTATCAAACAAAATAAAATAGAAAGTCTGCAGTTGCGTATTTTTGAGCCTCCGCGGTTATTTGAAAAACTCCTGGAAGGGCGACTTTATACGGAAATACCGGATATTGTTTCACGTATTTGCGGCATTTGCCCAGTTGCGTATCAAATGAGTGCTGTTCACGCGTTTGAAGGATTGTTTGGCGTCGATCCAGGTTCATGGGTACGTGATATGCGCCGTGTATTTTATTGTGGTGAATGGCTGGAAAGTCACAGTTTGCATATCCATTTGCTGGCAGCCCCGGATTTTTTAGGTTTTGACAGCGCACCGGCTATGGCAAAGGAGTATCCGCAAGAGTTACGTAGAGGGTTAAAGTTGCAGGCGTTGGGTAATGATTTAATACGATTATTCGGCGCGCGATCGGTTAACCCGGTGGGTGCAAAAGTGGGTGGTTTCACGCGCGCGCCAAGCATAGAAGAAATTAATGCGTTACTGGATAAACTCCGTGCGGCGTTGCCTGATGCGGAAGCCTTAATCAGTTGGACAGCCTTATTAAAATTCCCAAAAATAGTCCAACACTTCCCCAGTGTCTCTATCAGTCATCCCGGGGAATATCCTATGAATGAAGGTGATCTTGAGTCAAATCAAGGTTTACATATTCCTATTAATCAATTTGAGCATCACTTTGAGGAAAAACAGGTCGCGTATTCAACCGCTTTGCATTGTACTCTTTCCGGGCAAGCCTATCTTGTTGGCCCCCTGGCGAGAATTAACCTGAACTACGGTAAGTTACATTCTGAAGTTAAACAAGTTGTAGAAAAAAACAAACTACAGTTTCCAAGTCAAAATGTTTATCACAGTATCGTCGCGAGAGCGGCAGAAATTTATTATGCGTTGATTGAAGCAATTCGCCTATTAGAGAATTATCATGTTCCCAGATCACCCTTTGTAGATGTAGTGCCTAAAAAGGGGATTGCTTACGGCTGCACTGAAGCGCCGCGTGGTAGTTTATGGCACCAATATGAATTAAATAAAAATGGTGTTGTGCAAAAAGCGCGGATTGTACCACCCACCAGTCAGAACCAGGCACGAATAGAAGAAGACCTGCGCTTCACCTTGGAAGAATTCGGACTGGATGCGCCGGAAGAAACGCTGCGTCTTCAGGCTGAGCGGGTTATTCGAAATTATGACCCCTGTATTTCATGCGCAACACATTTTTTAAATCTAACGGTTACCAGACAATGACCAAAACACTGGCAACTACAAAGACATTGATTGTTGGTTTGGGTTCACCCTATGGCGATGACCAAGTAGGCTGGATGGCATGCGAACGATTAAAAATGGAGATCGGTCATTTACCGGCAATGAAATTCGTCATCTGTGATCGCTCCGGTATAGAATGGATGACTAAACTGTCGTCTGCAGGACAAGTGATCTTTATTGATGCCATGCGTTCAGGTAAAAAACCGGGCACAGTCAGGAAAATAGATTTAAGCACTGCTGAGTGGTCTGAGTACCCAGCCAGGCTGTCATCCCATGGCATCAATATTAAGGATGCCATTGATGTTGCCCAATCACTTGGTGAACTGCCTGAAATCATATCTGCTTGGGGCATAGAATTAGAGCAATGCAATTATGAAAGCGGCTTGAGTGAATCGGTAAAAACAGCCTTGCCGACGTTACTGGCAAACATTAAGTCAGGATTAATACTAACTTAAGCACTATAAGTATATACCCTTATAGTGGACCTTAATCCTGACTTGTATACTCATTATATTCATAAAAAAGTTAAACACGAATGGCGCTTAGTTATTAGTTAAGCGCGAGATGAACTAGCCACTCCAACCATGAGCCATTGAGTATACAATTATGTGTCTTGCTATACCAATGCAAATCAAGGAAATCAACGGATTTAACGCGCGTTGTGAGGCCAAAGGTGTGGAGAGGGATGTTAGCCTTTTTTTACTCCAGGATGCGGACCTCCGTGCCGGTGATTATGTGTTGATTCATGTTGGGTATGCGATTCAGAAAATAGCTGAATCGCATGCCAGGTCAGCCTGGGAACTGTTTGATGAAATACTGGCTGCCCAAGCGGAGTCTGATAATGCATGAATTGTCTATATGCCAAAGTTTGCTTAAGCAGATTGGCAATATCGCCGCAGAACATAATGCGACGGCGGTTGAGAATGTTTATTTACAAGTGGGTCCCTTATCCGGCATAGAACCTGAGTTGTTACAATCGGTTTTTCCATTTGCCAGCGCAAATACTATTGCCGAACAAGCCAAACTCATCATCAGTGCTATGCCGATACGTGTTCGCTGTAAAACCTGTTTTGGTGAAAGCGAAGCCAGTATAAATCGATTGGTGTGTGGACTATGTGGAGATTGGCAAACTGAATTATTAGCTGGAGATGAATTACTACTCGAACGTGTTGAAATGCGGACGGATCATTAATGAGAAGTTGAAGTTAATGGAGAGAAGTCATGTGCGATACCTGTGGTTGTAATATTACGCCGGGCAATAAACACCTGATTCAGGCCAACGGGAAGCTGGCGACAACGGAATCTGGAGCAGCCGCTGTTGATGTCCTGACTAATTTATTGTCAGAAAATGATCATCAGGCGATACATAATCGCGAACATTTCGATAAACATCAGGTGCTGGCACTTAATTTGATGTCTTCCCCGGGGTCAGGTAAAACAGCGTTGCTCGAAGCGAGCATCGATGCGTTACAACATGAGTTTAACATTGCGGTCATCGAAGGCGACCTGGAAACGGAAAATGATGCCAAGCGAATTCGCGCCAAAGGTGTCACTGCGATTCAAATTACAACCGGCAGTGCCTGCCATCTCGATGCTCACATGGTCCATGATGCGTTACATCACATTAATCTTGAACCATTGGATATCGTTTTTATTGAAAATGTGGGTAATCTTGTATGTCCGGCCAGTTTTGATCTTGGACACCATTATAATATTATCTTGCTGTCAGTCACTGAGGGTGACGACAAACCGGCCAAGTATCCGGTGATGTTTCGAGCCGCTGATCTCATGCTGTTAAGCAAGTCGGATTTATTACAGGTGATTGGTGATTTTGATCCAGGGAACGCTGAGCACCATTTAAGGCAGCTCGCGAACGCGGCACCTGTCATCCCGGTATCTTCCAGGACTGGCGACGGGTTATCAGTCTGGATTGACTGGCTACGGCGGCAAGTTAAACAACACAAACGCGGTTTATTAATTGGTGAACGAATAATTCCTAATATTCAATTATTGAGAAACACCACTGGTTGAATAAAACTTATGTCTTTTACAGCCAAACAAATCACAGCGAAACAAAGCGCAGCAAAACAAAGGTTAACACAAATAAGAGGGCTTGACTTACCGGCCAAGGTGCGCATTATGAATGTTTGTGGTGGTCATGAACGTTCGATAACTATGGCTGGTTTGCGCGGTGTACTACCAGACGAAGTTGAACTGATTCCTGGTCCCGGTTGCCCGGTCTGCATCTGCCCCGAAGAAGACATCTATGACGCTATTCAATTGGCGATGCGCGAAGAGATTACCCTTGTCGCATTCGGCGATATGTTACGTGTGCCGGTAAATGTTGCAAAGAAAGAGATTCGTTCGCTTGAACCTAAATAAATCAGTTGGATCGTCGCGAGGGGGTCTAAGGTGCTGAAGAGAGCGTGTTTTTCCATTTTTTAAGGCGATCGCGTAGTCACTCTACGGGTGAGTCTTAAAAAATGGAAAAACACGTTAGATTCAGTGCATTAGGCACCCGCAGTAGATCCAACTGATTTATTTAGGTTGAACAAGCCAAGGCAGCTGGTGCTGATATCAAACCGATTGCCTCGCCGATAGATGCTGTCAGGTTGGCAAACGAACGACGGAATCGTACCATCGTATTCTTTGCGGCTGGGTTTGAAACCACCATGGCGCCTGTTGCAGGCATGCTTGCTGCCGGTGTCCCGAACAATCTGCTGCTGCTGTTGTCAGGTCGTCTGACCTGGCCAGCCGTGTCCATGTTACTCGATTCTGCAACAGCGGGGTTTGATGCCCTGATAGCGCCGGGTCATGTGGCCACTGTAATGGGCTCAGAGGAGTGGCAATTCGTTGTAGATAAACACCACCTTCCTACTGCCGTCGCTGGTTTTACCCCGGAAAGTCTGTTAGCCGCTTTTTATTCTGTGTTACGGCAACATATCGAAAATATTCCATTTTTAGATAATTGTTATCCCGAAGTTGTCACGGCTCATGGCAACATGGGTGCAAAAAAAGTTCTCTACGATGTAATGGATATCGCCGATGCCAATTGGCGCGGCATCGGCACGATTCCAGATTCAGGTTTTGTAATAAATGATGACTACGCTGCTTATGATGCCCGCAAGCATTTTTCCTTATTTAAGGAAAATACTCAACGTAAACGTGCCGGAGAAATGCCGCCAGGTTGTGATTGCGCTCAGGTCGTGCTTGGAAAAATCTATCCGAATGAATGCCGGATTTTCGGTAAAGGGTGTACACCACATAGACCAATAGGGCCATGTATGGTCTCCGATGAAGGCGCTTGTCGTATTTGGTGGAGTGGAGGAACTCAGCGTGAGCGCGTCTCTGCGTAACGCGTCTTTGCGTAATATACAATGAACAGGATTCAGGCACGATTCTATCTATTAATTGGCCATGTTCAGGGGGTTGGTTTCAGACCTTTTGTTTATCGACTTGCAATGGAGAATAATATCTTTGGTTGGGTTGAAAACTGGGCAGGGCAAGTGGCGATACATGCGGAGGGCAATGCAGACAAACTGCGTGTTTTTGAAGATGCGCTAATTGACCGGGCACCACCTCATGCCTCGCCGATTATACGTGAATCACGGGAAACTCAATGTGCGCATCATAATACGTTTAGTATTCGCGCTAGCGATGCCCGTGCAAGCACGGACATTCGTATCATAGCAGATTTGCCCATTTGCAAAGCCTGTCTTGAAGAGCTGTTCGATAAAAACGATCGACGCTACAACTATCCATTTATCAATTGCACGCATTGCGGGCCACGTTATACGCTGATTCGTCAATTGCCCTATGATCGTGCCAATACCACCATGCGTACTTTTCCACTGTGCGCTCGTTGCCAACGAGAATATGAAGATCCTCTTGATCGGCGTTTTCATGCAGAACCGATTGCTTGTGCCGATTGTGGACCAAACCTGCTCTATAAAGATAACAGCAGTGAAATTACCGACAATAAAAAGGCGCTCGTGTGTTGTGTGCATGCATTACAGCAAGGAAAAATTGTAGCGGTAAAAGGCATCGGTGGTTACCACCTGATGTGTGATGCGCGTGATGACGAAGTTGTGTTGCACCTAAGAGAACGAAAACATCGCCCTGACAAACCGCTTGCGGTGATGCTGCCGGATACACAGTTAAATAAAATTGCAGCAACCACAAATGAGCAGCGTGAATTACTTAACGGCGTTGTTCATCCAATTATTTTATTGAATAAGCTGCTATTGACTCAGTTATCTACTCAAAGAAGGACGAACAATCTGTCTGAACATATTGCGCCCGGATTAAATGAGATTGGTGTGATACTGCCATATAGTCCCCTGCATCATTTGCTGCTGCGGGCTTTTGATGCGCCACTTGTGGCAACCTCTGCTAATATAAGCGGCGAACCGGTGTTGATTGACAATCAGGAAGTGGAACAGCGTCTTCATTCGGTGGCGGATGCCTGGTTACACCACAATCGCCCGATCCAGCGCTCGGCAGATGATCCTGTTTACCGGTTCATTCACAATAAAGCGCGTCCATTACGTTTAGGACGTGGAAATACACCGTTGGAATTGACATTACCGTTTCGTTTAGAGTCACCTGTTTTGGCTGTCGGTGGTCATATGAAGAATACCATAGCTTTGGCCTGGGATGCGCGCATCGTTGTTTCCCCGTACATAGGTGAACTTGATTCCTTGCGCAGCCAGCACGTTTTTAATCAAGTGATTAGTGATCTACAAAAACTCTATGAGGTCAATGTCCAACAAGTCGTATGTGATGCTCACCCTGGTTATGCAAGTAATCGTTGGGCGTATCAAACCGGATTAACGGTACACCCTGTTTTTCATCATCATGCTCATGCATCCTGTGTCGCTGGTGAATTTTCTCACGAAGAAGTGTGGTTGGTATTTACCTGGGATGGTACTGGCCTGGGTGCAGATCAAACATTGTGGGGAGGCGAGGCATTGTTCGGTCAAAGTGGACACTGGGAGCATGTTGCCAGTATGCGGCCATTTTATCTGCCGGGTGGTGAGCAGGCAGGGCGTACCCCTTGGCGCAGTGCCGCCGCATTGTGTTGGGAGGTTGGCGTACCGTGGCAACTTTCGGGATACGATACTGAACTGGTCCACCATGCCTGGCAACACAAAGTGAATTGCCCGCAAAGCTCGGCGGTGGGACGCCTGTTTGATGCGGCCGCATCACTCACTGGTCTAATACATGCAACCCGCTTTGAAGGTCAGGGGCCCATGTTATTGGAGGCTTCTGCACGCAATGGTATTGCTGAAACCATCTCTCTACCATTGAATTGCGATGAAAAAGGCATCTGGCGCACCGATTGGGTGCCCTTGATAGCACTGTTAATGAATGATCCTGTGCCACTTGCTGACCGGGCCCGTTGCTTTCATGAATCAATGGCAGGTGCTTTGCTCCAACAAGCCTTGCAAATACGTGAAACGCATGGTGACTTTGCTGTAGGCCTGAGTGGCGGCGTATTTCAAAACCGGCTGTTAACCGAACGAGCGATTGTACTATTAGAGCAGCACGGTTTTCGTTGTTATCTTCCGCAGCAAATCCCCGTTAATGATGCTGGATTATGTTTTGGTCAAATTATGGAATTAAACGGATTGTTGCAGGATTGAATAACTTATTATAAATAAATAAAGAAGAAGGATAACTATGACACACATATCATTGGCTCACGGAAATGGCGGGCGTTACATGCGACAGCTTATTGATGAGGTATTTGCCAGTCAGTTGGCCAACCCGGTACTTGATTCCAATGCTGATGCGGTGATGCTTCCTGCGCTTGGCGGTGATCTCATGATGAGTGTGGATGGATTTACGGTAAAACCATTGGAATTTCCGGGGGGTAATATCGGCTCGCTCGCTATTCATGGAACAGTAAACGATCTTGCTGTCAGCGGTGCTATCGCAAAATATCTCAGTTTGTCAGTTATTATCGAGGAAGGTTTGGAATTAAAGACCCTGGAACGTATTATCCATGGGATGGCCGAGGCAGCCAATGAATCTGGAGTCTTGATAGTTTGTGGTGATACAAAAGTTGTGCCCCGAGGAGAGGGTAGCGGGGTCTATTTAACCACGACAGGTATTGGCGAAAGAAAAAAAGGCTTGTCTCTTGGGCTGAAAAATATTTGCTCAGGAGATCAGATACTGGTCAGTGGGCCACTGGGTGATCATGGCACTGCTATCATGCTTGCACGCGAACAGTTCGGTCTTAAAGGCAATATTCAGTCTGATTCTGCTAATGTAATTGCTTTATGCGAAGCGCTATATGACCTGCCAGGATTGCGATTCATGCGAGACCC
This sequence comes from Gammaproteobacteria bacterium, assembly GCA_013152545.1. Taxonomy (GTDB): domain Bacteria; phylum Pseudomonadota; class Gammaproteobacteria; order SZUA-152; family SZUA-152; genus JAADGF01. The sequence continues at coordinate 1,749 of JAADGF010000119.1, read as the reverse complement.
CACGCGTGGCGGATTAGCTACGGTACTGCATGAAATTAACCAGGCCACAAAATTGGGTTTGCGTATACAACAAGCAAATATTCCTATTCGTGATCCAGTGAACACAGTTTGTGAGATGCTTGGTTATGATCCGCTGTACCTGGCTTGTGAAGGACGGGTTGTCGCAGTGATATCGATAGATGATGCGAAAAAAGCCCTGGGCCGTTGGCGCGCTATGCCCGAAGGTGCTGATAGTCATCTCATTGGTGAAGTTGATGGCCAAGTAGTATCTCGGGTTGTGTTGGAAACAGAACTCGGGGGTGAGCGTATGTTGGAAGAATTGGAAGATGATCCATTACCACGAATTTGCTAGTCAGATCAAACCTGATGATTAGTTTGTGTAGAAAGAAACGGGTTCCTATTGAGCCTTATTTTATTATGGCATAGATCCTACTGTTGGATTAGGTATTTATCCTAATGTACACACGCCTTCTGCTGCTATATAAAGAGCATATAGTTAGTCACGTTTATACAACATTAGTGTGAGCATCGTGTGGAATACAAAAACAATTATTAACACGCGTATTTTCGGCTCACCAGGGCTAGCTTCGGCAGACTGAACAAAACGAAAGCAATAAAGACATAGAGTATTTAATGGTTACTTTGGTGCTTGGGATTGGAAACACGCTTCTCACCGATGAAGGTGTTGGGGTACGTGCTGTCCAATACCTCCAAGACTATTATGCGGATCTGCCTGACACCGAATATCTTGATGGCGGCACCTTATTTTTATTGCGCGTTGGTATAACGGTGCGCTTGCAGGTTACAGGGGAGTGCAGTCATGACTACGACCGCACATCGTGCTATCAAATCGCTTATTGAGAAAATTGATGCGCCGACGGATTTACAAGCCGCGACTAAACGAGCCATCGAAACCGGCAGCCCGATGGGTGTCACTTTAAAGACACTCAATGCGCAGATCAAACATGCGGAACAGGAAACGGGAATTGCAATACCCATGGATAAACCGGGCGCCGAGTATTTGTTGCTGTTATCTTCCGCAGAGATCGCCCAGTTTCACGAAATCATCCCAGCGCTGGCGCGTATCTTTAAAACGGCCAATGTTTCATGGACCTTGTGTTCTGAAATATTTGAGGCAACGAACAGTGGTGTTCAGATAGGTTCCTCAGACCTGGCTGCAGAATTGATCGAACGTGTTGTGGCCGGAGCAGAAAAACTTAAAGTTAAAATCGTGATCAGTCCTGAATGTGGCCATGCCTATACGGCATTACGCTGGGAAGGCCCCGATCTGATCGGCCGGCCTTACTCATTCAACGTGATGCATATTCTTGAAGTGCTGGATAATTTACGAAAACAAGGACGCTTGAAAACAAGGGATAAGGATAACACCCGGTTAACGTTCCATGATCCTTGTCAAATGGTGCGCCGTGGTGTTGTTGAGGAACCACGTAATTTGCTGAATATGTTCGCATCTGAATTCGTGGAAATGAAAGAACACGGCGTTATGAACTGGTGCTGTGGCGGAGGCGGGGGTGTCAGCGCCAATGAGCGCGCCAGGACGCTGCGGCTTAAGGTTTTCAATCGCAAGAAAAAGCAGCTGGATGAATTGAATGTTTCTACCTTCGTTACTGCATGCTCCAACTGTCGCAATATGCTGGAAGATGGTTTGGAGAAATACAATATGGACATCAATGTAGTCGGCCTTACAGAAACATTGGCAGAACATTTGGATACTACGCCAATGGATAT
>JAADGF010000069.1 GCA_013152545.1 Gammaproteobacteria bacterium | reverse complement strand
ATATTGAACAAAAATCATGGGCAGTTTTGGGGTGGATAAAAAATGTTCAAATTAGATGGTAATCAGAAAAGGGTTTAATGTATTGGCACTATAAAACTTTCTAGAATATCGATGAATTGTTTTTATTTTTTCAAATGACTTTGAAAAACGTAAATACCGTTGTGTCTGAATATCAATCGATATATGTGTGGTATGAAGAAAAAAGCAAGAATGGACAAGCAGTATAGATTGCGCATTTTTAAGTTATGAAGTAAGTATGTAATGGGCGAGGGGCTCGGGAGATCACGGTAAATAATATACGAAACATTACGATTTGTTGCATCTTTTATGATGCAGCCGAGACGTGGTTTTGGTAGCGTATTTTAGAAAAATTAACGATTTATATATGTGTAAATGTATGGTTTGGCAAAGCATTAATTTTTTTCTGGATGGAGTGTGTTGTTACACAGAGTCGGTCTTGTAAAAAATAAAAAATGTGAAAATTTGTTTCACAGGAAAACCAACCAAATTTTGGTTTGTAAGGGTGCATTACGGTTACCTGAATATTTAACGGGGAGAATTATCAATGGCTAAAGGAATTAGAAAAAGTACCTGGACGACATTTCTTATATTGTTATTCATAGGGACATTGCCGTTAAATTTTGTTAAAGCTGTTGTCATGGACCCGTCAGGCTCTGGTTCCGGGGCGGTACTTGAAATAACAGAAAATCGATACGTTGCGGGTGAGGTTCTGGTGAAGCTTTCCCCTTCTACTGCTTCAGTCAGGGCGGTACAAAAATCAAAACAGGGGCTGGCGATAGAGTCTTTACGTGGATACGGAGAACATTCCGTCCAGCCTTTGGGTAGAATCAAGCCAAAAGAATCTGCCAGCAAGACTCGCAGTGTTTTAAAAGAACCGGCGATTAATCGCTGGTATTTAGTGAAGTTACCCTCGGATATGTCTGTGGATGAGGCATTGGCCATCCTCAAGCAAGACTCAGATGTCGAAGTCGCCGAACCTAATTATGAAGTCTCCATTGCTGCAACACCCAATGATCCTCGTTATCCGGAGCTATGGAATATGCACAATATCGCCCAGACGGGCGGTACGCCAGACGCGGATATTGATGGCCCCGAAGCTTGGGATATTACTACGGGTGATGGCAATGTGATTATTGGTGTTATTGATACCGGCGTCGATTACACCCACGAAGACCTGAAAGATAATATGTGGACTAATCCCGGTGAAATTCCGGGTAACGGTATAGATGATGATGGCAATGGTTATGTGGATGATGTCCACGGTTATGACTTTGTCAATGACGATGGCGACCCGATGGATGATCATGGTCATGGTACTCATGTCGCAGGCACCATCGCCGGGGTGGGTGATAACAATATTGGTGTGGTTGGTGTTAACTGGAACGCCAAAATTGCAGGGATAAAATTTCTTCCTGCCGTCGGTAGCGGTTCTACCGCTGGGGCGATTAACTCGATTATATATGCCAACAATAATGGCATCAAAATCACCAACAACAGTTGGGGGGGCGGTCATTTTTCCCAGGCTTTGCTGGATGCTATCAACGCCGGTGGCCTGTTTGTCGCTGCCGCAGGGAACGCTCGCACTAATACGGATAACGTCTCTTTCTATCCAGCTGCCTATATTTCTGACAATATTATCTCTGTTGCCGCAACAGACCATAATGATGCACTGGCTTCATTTTCCAATTATGGTTTAACTTCCGTTGATCTGGCGGCTCCCGGCGTGCGCATATTATCCACTGTGCCTTACGGAAGTTGTCCTCTGTGTAATTCCAGTGGTTATGAATGGTTACAGGGTACTTCGATGGCCGCTCCACATGTCGCAGGTGCGGCGGCATTAATGCAGTCTGTTATCCCGCAATCAACCACAGCACAATTGAAAACTTGGATTATGGACTCGGTTGATCCCGTTGCGGCCCTGAATGGCAGGGTGGTGACGGGTGGTCGATTGAATATCAACACGCTTTTGTCCAATTCTGATTATGGACTGACTCTGGATCCTGGTACTGTAAGTCTTCGAACGGGCCAGAGTACAACGGCAACGTTGACGATAATTGCCCTGGAGACATTTAATGGCCCGTTGTTACTGCAAGTAGACAATTCCAATCCGGCATTAACCGTTACACTCTCTAAAACCACTGTCGATATCCAGCCTGGTGATGTTGATACCGTTACGGTGACTGTCAGTGCCGATTTCAGTCTTTCCCCCGGCTCCTATACATACCGGCTGATTGCCACTGATGCTGCCAATATTGAAAAAAATATCGAAGCAACTGTCGATGTGATCGGGGTAGATTATGAAATATTGGTCACTCCTGCCTCTGTTACCATCAATGGGGCTCAAAGCGCTGCCTATACCGTAGCATTGGAATCTATCGAGGGTTTCAATGAACCGGTGACTCTGTCATTTAGCACCAGCGACGATACTATTCTCGGCACGTTTTCAGAAAACCCTGTCACATTAAGCGCTGACACGATTACAACAGTCGATTTAAGTGTTTCCACGACCGCATCGACACAGAATGGGGTACATGAATTACAGGTTAACGCCAGTGACGGGAGCAGGAATAGAACAGCTTCCGCACAACTGAATGTCGTACAAAAGGATCTGACAGTCTCCGCTCTTACCGGCACCAGCCTGATTGGTTTGCAGGGTTTGCTTTCAATGAACTTTACGATTGCCAATCAGGGGCCCGTCAATACTTCCGGGCGTATTTACTATCAGATTGTTTTGTCTGATGACGCGGTTATTAGCTCAGAAGATACTGTGTTGAGATCGACCTATTTCCGCAATCTCACTGCCAACAGCAGTAGAAACATTACCTATAGTACTGTGCTGCCCGCCGCGATCGCGCAGGGTAATTATTATCTGGGAGTTATCATTGACTCTACTGGTCAATATGACGAGTCGGATGAGAATAACAATACTCGTGCTCAGCCAGTACAAGTGGTCAATAGTGTCCAGGATGCAATGATTACGAGCCTGAACAGTAGCTCAACAACGATACGCAAAGGTACGACGGTGGTACTGAGTGGCACCCTTAAAAATGGTGGTACCAATGCGATGAATGGTTTGGCCACCAACTACTACTTCTCTACCGATAATGTGATCACAGCGGACGATTATTTGATCGGCTCAAACAGTACTGATTTGGCCCCCGGTCAAAGCGCTGCCCAGTTTGTCAGTTCTGCTGCGCTCTATCTTGATTCCGGGGACTATTACTTCGGCATCATTGTTGACCCGGACAACGTTTTCACTGAAACAGATGAAGGCAACAATGTTATTGTCAGCTCAACGGTGATCACCATCAGCGACAATCGGGATCTGACAGTCTCCGCTCTTACCGGCACCAGCCTGATTGGTTTGCAGGGTTTGCTTTCAATGAACTTTACGATTGCCAATCAGGGGCCC
>JAADGF010000014.1 GCA_013152545.1 Gammaproteobacteria bacterium | reverse complement strand
AATCTAAACCCGTTGCGCAAACAATAATCTGCACCACGTTTAGACGATTTTGATACGGCAGGTTGGCTGATTTCAAGGAAACGGGCAATTTCTGTCGACGATATGCCCAAAACATAAATTCCCCAATAACAAATTAGCCCATTCGCATCTGATACATTGTTTGATCGCCCTTTATGTTGAAGTTGAGATGGCTGAACATCCATATCGGTAAGTGTCAACATACCTCGATTTGCTTAAGTTATTAAGTTATCGGTGTCCCTACCCTCTTACGTTCAGATAGCAATTTTTCTACTAAAGTTGCGACCAAAAGACGAGACGAGAAACTAGAATCGTAAGTTCTAAATATTGAACTTATCTCTGCCATCAACGCCACATGGGTGATAAGAGCCGTAATTCTCCCCTACCTATTAGAGACTGATTTCTTACAACCTCCCATGTAGATCCGGCTCTTTGTAGGCAAAAACAATGATGCCATAATACATCACTTGCTGCCTGAAAGATTCCACGGCTATAGGTTCTATGCACTTCAATCCACAAGCGAAAATTCTGTACAGTGTAGACTCGCTGAACAGCTTGTGCTATACGGAAAAAATGATGTACTGGAAACCCAGGGCTATCAAGAAAAGAGACTTCTGCTGGTCGCGTATTGAAAGATACAAGTGCCGGATCTGGATCATCTGTCAGATTTAGTCTGGAGCTTTCTAAACTCCAACTTTCGGTTTGACTTCCAGTTGGTCTTCGAGCCGGAATCCAATACCAAAGTTTTTCATTAATTAGGTTTTGTTTTGCAACATAGAATTTACTCAACGCAATTGAGTCCCGTGTAGATCTACCATCGGCGGTTTCAGAAAAATTGACTTCAACCGGACTACTCCATCCCAATGCTCGGTTTTCTCCTATTCCAAGATGGACAACTTGCCCTCCATGCCTATAACGACTAACTCCTTGCTTGCGGAACTCTGACATGTTTAATAGCGGATTAGCGATAATCATGGATATTTCCTTCTAGTGCTAACTTTATAACTATACAGAAACCACTCTATTGAAACAACACGGAATCTCTCTACCCCGAAGCAGGGAAGATCTTTCGATTTTTACCCGATTCAACCAATACCATTCTGTAAATTTCTTGGCAAGCTAACGCCATGCTCAGCGACGCTTTAGCACGTCCGCTGGAGCATTTTGTTATGTAATCATTTATCCAACTCTATCGAGGAGATCCAATTAGAACAGATCAAATTCCTTCTAACCAGCTTGGTTTATTGTAAAAGTTAACGGGACACTAGTGATATTATATACAAATTTCAGCTCTTAGGTTATGTACCAGTTGCTTTTCATTATTACTGGCAGCTAAAAAAATTGATATAACATGGCAAATAAACATGGTTCGCTATATTACTGAATCGCAGGGTATTCAAACGCAACTCCCCTAACTATAACGTCATCCGCATAAGTCGCACTTGAACCCTGACGTTGTATAGAAGTAGTCCACCAACCTTCTGACAAGCGGCTTGCTACAATATTGCAACTCTGTTCATATACCGTCCCGAATCCAGATGAACCTGCAACCTCTACAGACGTACAAGAAACGGAACCTGGGTCCAGAGTACTATCACCTGAATTATAGGACGTAGGACGTATAAAAAAATCAACTACACCTGAGGTAGCGGTAGTCGTTTGAAAAAAGATATAAAATACAACATCCCCCCCAGCGTAATCTGCCGGTGCTTTAATAGTTAAATTTGCCCCCCCGGAAAAATTAAAAGCCCACCGAAGACCTGCCCTATCCGCCGTAACCGGCGAACCAACAGCATCAAAAGTAAGTGCAAACGCTGGTATGGATATGGTACGTGTAAGTGCAAGATTCGCTACAGTTGCTTCGATTGCAGTGATTCGATCATCATTGTCAGTTACAGACTTCTCAGCATCAGTGAAATTATTATTTAGATCTTTTGCCGTAAGTGTTTCACCATTCACCCAAGTTTTGGTGACTGTCAAATTACTACCCATAGCGACTGGTATAATAGTTAAAGCTAATATAAGTCCTATAATTGAAAATTTGATATTGATAGTATTCATTGTTAACCTCACTTTTATTATTCAATATACAAATAGATAGAAAAAACCACCCTTTACCCAAGAGTACAATTACCAAGTAGCGAATTATCAATAATGCAAGCCTTGCTAGCCGGGTCTGTGCCTACATCAAGTTCATCCAAGTTACTGACTCCATCGTCATCATCATCATTTAAGTTCGGCATTGCTGTAATAACGGCTGGCGTTGTTTGTCCGGGAACCACATCTGCATTAATGCCTTGGATCGTCGCTACCCGCACTATTGCAGTGCTTTTCTTCAAGATCATTGGCGCCTACCGCATTTACAACACGAGTTAAATTATTACACAATTAGCCGGCTTTGCAGCCACGCTTTCCAGCAGTGCGTTCTCCGGTGTGGCAACCTCCCCCTCTAACTCTTCCTGCGGGATCGCGCCCGGCAATACGCTGATCGTTAACCGCGAAAATGGGCCATGTAAGATGCTATTTCCTGCCCGATCGGTTGCCTGGATTATAGTATTCGACACCGGGTTCCATCGCCTCAGCCAATGTAGCAGAGTAATCATCTGTGCCTAATTTTCGCATCATCTCTGTAGGCTTAAACTCAGTAGCGCGTGCATTACGATAGAAAACACTGGCGGTCTTGGGCCTTGACACCGACATTCTCTTCACAATATATCTCCCATAATGTCACGAGGAATATCCTCTCTTTAATTATTTTCAATGATTGTATATATGTAAATTTTAAATTTCGAGTTAATATTTAACATCATTAGAGTCAATATTTACCATTAGCAAAATAACCTTAAGTCTGTTAATGAATATGCGTAAATGGATCTCTGGGTAACGGGGTCAGAGAACAATATCTTCTAATATATACCCCTAGCGATAGAGAATTAGGTTTACAAAGCAGAGTTATTATCTTGAAAAGAAAACCATTTTTGATTATTCTTTATCCCCATGAAAGGATTTTATCTCGCCGATGAAGAACTGACACGATTAAGAGAAGCGCACCGAGAAGCAAAGCGTTCAAATGCAATCGAAGCCTATAAACTTAACGCCGTCATATTGCTGGGTACGGGCTGGAAATTGAAACAAGTGAAAGAGGCGCTACTACTTGATGATGAAACGCTAAGACCGTATGTCGCAAAATACCGTAAAGAGGGGGTGAACTATCAAGGTCGTCCCTCACAACTCAATGAGAAACAACTTGAGCAGTTGCGCAAAGAATTAGAAAGCCGTATACATTTAATGACGGGGTCGGTGATTGATTATGTGCAAACTAGGTTTGGTATTGTTTATACTCTCAGTGGTATGAGAGACTTGTTACATCGACTTGGCTACGAATACAAGAAACCCAAGCTTGTACCGGGCAATCCAGATATCGATGCTCAAGCGATTTTCGCAGACCAATATGACGCTTTTATACTAGAAAAGCCGAGGGATACAGAGGTATTTTTTGTTGACGCAGTGCATCCTGAGCACAATGCCGTGGCGGCTTACGGATGGATTAAACGAGGACAGAAACGGGAAGTTAAAACGAATAGCGGTCGTCAACGATTAAATTTGCACGGTGCGATCAATGCAGAGACTTATGAAGTGACCGTGATCGAGTCGGAGACAGTCAATACAGACTCAACGATACAGCTACTTGAAATATTAGATCAGAGGTACCGGTTAGCAAAAGAAATTATTTTGATTTTAGATAATGCAAAATATCATTATTCTAATGAGGTGCAAAACAACTTAAAGGATCACCCAAGAATAAGAATGGTATTTTTGCCAAGTTACTCGCCAAATTTAAATTTAATTGAAAGATTATGGAAATTTTTCAAGAAAAAAGTGTTGTACAATCAATATCATGAGAATGTAAAAACCTTTAGAAAGGCTTGCATCAATTTCTTCAAGAATATTGATCAACATTCCGATGAGGTCGCTTCTCTGATGAGTGGTGGTTTTGAAATTAACTACACCTAATTCTCAAACGCCATGGGTATATCTTGAACCTGATGGGTTAACTACAAGGATGTAGTGTATGCCGTTTTTGCAGGAGCAAAAAACGGTGACTGGTGCGGATCAGATCCTAACCATTTAACTGAGAAAACGGGTGCGTATAACCAGTAACACGTTTTATTTAACTTAAAGTACGTCACCACTGAGTGGCGACGCATTTGTTTGCACTATTGACTAAGGCTGGCTTATGGGAGACCCGCATACCCGCCTCGCATACTCCTTAGGATGGTCAGACTCGCATACTCCTGTTTTGCACGGCCTAACGTATGACTCGATTATGCCAATCGGGGCCTCCCAATTCCCATTTATTAATAATTAATTATGAGAAATGGGAGGCCCGATTGGCGTAGATGGTCTCTGCTGGCTAGGGTAGATTTTTTAATATAACAATATCTGAAGACGTCATTGTCGCGCCATTACTCGGCACGCCATTCAAATCACCCGCGACACTCCCGGCAATGACATAGTTCCCCGCTGCATCAACCGCAATTCCATATCCGGAGTCTCGCGAGTTTACAGTACCAACACTCGCTTCGCTTAGTAATGCGCCGACTGATGATAATTTGGAAAATAAAATGTCTGAGCCCCAGTTGCCTGGCGAAACCTGATTTTTACCGTATTGTCCAGTAATATAAATAGAACCAGCACCGTCGATGTCAACCGCATTATAGTAGTTGCCCCAAGAACCGAGGGTAATGCGAACCAGCGCACCACTCGCCGCAGAAAAGCTAGAAGTGAAAGGAGTATCCCCCCTGTTACCCACAACAATGACTTCATTTGTCGCAGCATTAAATGTCATAGCACTTGTGCTAATCCAACCAAACAAACCAGGATTCCGAGACAAAATAATCTCAGCAGGTGTAGGTAAAGTCGGCTTAAAAGACCACAAAGGTGCGCCCGTCGGTGATAATTTCTTGACCCATATTTCATACGGTCGAACATTAGCACTACTGGTTTTATTACCAGAGATATAAACATTATCGTCCAAATCCACCGTAACGGCTGACGCTAAATCATACTCGGCAGTCGCAGGGAAGGAACTAAAGCTTATTTTCTCACCGTGGGTGTCGAATTTAAAAACAACCGGATTGAACTCAGACGTTCTTTTGCCAGTATTGGTGTCATAGTCAAAAGCACCCCCTACAATATAGCTGTTTCCCTTGGAATCAATAGCCATATCATTAAGAGCATCGGATGTGCCTACCGTTCCAAACTGACGAATCCACTGCTGTGTGCCATTGGTATCGTACTTGGCAATGAAATGATAATGTGATTGATATTTTTGCCGTACAATACCTTCACTGCTGAGGTCCCCATTGGTTTTACCCAGAACATAACTATTGCCTTTATTGTCGACCTCAATAGCGATACCTAGATCACTACTAAAAATGCTAGTTTTAGGGCCTGAATTAAGAATATCCTTCCAGATGATATGCCCATGCCGGTCAAGCTTTGCGATAATGACATCATACATATTATTGGAAACATGATAAGCAGGTGAAGTGCGTGAGTCGTATCCTCCGGTGATATAAAAATTTCCTTTGTTATCTGCTACGATATCGGTCGCGTAATCGCTGCCACCCCGTGGGCCAACGGGTTCAGTACCATAAATACGTGTCCAGTTATCGGCAAGAAAATGTTTGAGTTTATCTTTTTCTGGGTCTGATAATTGTGGTTGAGTTATTCCTAATTCTAATGTTTTAGCCGTTTCTGCTTCTATTTGCTCAAGGCGCCTAAGCTTTGCAATTGAATTGATAGCAGCAGCAGTTTTAGCTTTGAGTTTGAGTTCCTCAACGTTTCCGTTGCTTATGCTTGCTTCGATTTTATCAGTTTTCATAGTTATTTTCCTCTCCTTGAATTAATATTTTTAATTTCTTCTAGTTTGGCGAGATTGAATTTCTTAAGGTTTTATTCCCCGCTGCTTGCAGTAATTAAAAAGTATTGCAATAAAATCTGTGATTTCGGGCAATCCATCTTAATATCCCGTCAGCCTGTTGCGGGTAGTTTATTCTTCTAGCTAAGCAAATAAATTGATCGAATTAAAAACACAAATAACGTGCATTGAAGTTAATTTTTATGTTGCTAGTATGACTACCTTCATCCTTCATTCATCCCGGAAGTGCTGATTTTGTTGAAATGGCCTTCCTCCATACCATAAGTTAATTAAACAGATACATTGATTAGTAAAATTGTACGTAGTCGCGTTTAGTAAATGCTTTGTCGAAATCTTGCCAAGGAATAGCGGTCGTTAATTGAAGCAATGGGGCACTGGGATCTAGCTGTGAGAGCAGGTCGGAGTTAAGCAGGTTTGTTTGATGATATTGAGAACCTTCTACCAGCATTTTTTCACCATTTCGACCGAAAATTTGAGATCCGGCCTAATAGGGTCGAAATGCTCGATCAAAACCCATTGTTTATTATTTATTATCGAATAGTTAAATTGTTTTTTATGGGTGACTAATTATAACTTCGTACATACAGCACAATCCTATTATCAGGCTTTATGTGTCAGTTTTGAACAACACACACCAACTAGCTATGTGATTAAACGTACGAATTAATTTTCTAAATGACTTTCTCTGAAAACTACTTGAACTATTTATTGAGTCAAATAAGTTCAACTACGAGATATGATGATGAGGAACAAATTCTAATGAGGAGTAATTAATTTTTTTCTTATACGCCTCATTATTAGTATTAAAAAAACCCTCTAAAGCCAAATGTAATTGGCTTCATAATTCTTTTTTATTCAATTACTAAACTTGGTCAGAAATGATCCGATCCGTTATACGAATTTTCATGAAGTATGCTCCTGCATTAGGCCTGTCTGCAAATACTTTCCTGATATATAAATAGATTTCGTTTGAATAAGTAATTTCCGCACAGGGCACAAAATAGGTACTTCATTGCTTTTAATTAGTGCCCGCCCGAAAGCCCATGCGGTGTTGGGGTCTGACCAAGCTATTTAGGTATTTAAAGTACTATCCCGCCAAAAGTAACTATTTTCTAGTCTTAATCGGCCCTTTTTAGAGGGTAAATACACCTGATAGATTGTTTCTGGCTCTTTGAGAATATACCTACCATCGACAAACTTAGATTTAAGGTGATAAGCACTCGATTTAAGTTGTTCTTTTGTTTGCTCAACAAACGCTTCACTGCCTACCGCAATCGATTCACTCCAAGTGGGGACACGTTGCAACCGATCGCGCTGTAGTTCTTCTTCAACCCACTGTCGATGTAGTTGTTGTAATGATTGATACTGGTCTATATTTAACAGCTCCAATAATTGATCAATGTTAATGATACCTTTTCGCTTAGGTCGATTTTGAATTTCATTGTAGCCACTAGCAGGCCATTGTGATGGATGCGTTACAACTCCCGTTCTGACCATGTTCATATCAACATAAACTATACAACGTAATAAATACTCGTTCGTATCAATGGCCGTTGCGTGGTACCGATCTTCCCAAAAAGCACCTTGTTACTTTTATTCCCTATAAGTGCATTTTCTTCGCACTCTGCATCAACATCAACACAAACGTTATCATGTAAGGCCTTAACCGGGTTTTTCTGTGTCCGACCAGACCCCGGCCGGGGTGTCATTTGCCCCGACCGCGGGTCGTCGTAGTCATGCTTGGTTTGTTGTTTGTGTTTTTCTTTTAGCTGCTTTACATCAATCAAACTACTTAAATATGGTTGCCCATTTTTACCCTGTCCATCATAAAGCAACTCGTAATCAAACGATTGGCCACGTCCACCACGATGGATAAGCAAGTATTCCATTTCAACTAATCGCTGTAGATGGATTTTAAGTTGGGTATCACCCCAACCCGTATCGTCACGCAGTGCCTTGCGGCTAAAACGGTAATCATTCCGTGGGGCATTCTTACAAGCACTTGTCACCATCGTCTCAATCAACATCAGCAAGCGGCGCGTCTGCGGTGGTAACTCATCCAGTGAGCAACCTAATACATCATGCGCCAACTGGTTAGCTAAGGTAATATCGTCTAACGCCACTTCGATGTAGGACAACGACTAACCATTGTGCTGCATATGTCGGGTCGTCCGTTGGTACTGATGCAGCAACGCAATGGATTCGATCAAGCTTAAATACTTTTCATGGTCGCGCCGGGTGCGAGTTCGGTCATCTAAAAAAGTCAGATGGTCAGCGTACGGATTCATCACATACAACGGTTTTAATAAACGTTGTGCATTGCGGTGTAACGTCAGGATACTGTCCTTGTCTTTTTTTTGTTATTTCCCAAATTACAGCCGCACAAACCCCGGTTTTTTATCCTAATTCAGATCATGCAACTAGCGTAAGGCTATAACGGTAATTCGGTAGTGCGAATTTCTATGTACTATTTTCAAATTTAGTATTAGTCCTTGCTTGTGGTCGACCCGATTTGGTAAAAAGAGCACATGATTACTTTCTTCAATGATTTAGAACCGCTCCAGCAATTTACCCTATCGCTTGATTATCATCAGGACAAGATGCAATGTATCAAGTGCTTGCAGCATGATCAATTTGTCTCTCATGGCTTTGTTTATAAAAAACAGCGTCAAGGCAATAAAGGAATCGTTGGTAAGCGAATATTTTGCTCTAATCGCTATGGCCGAAACGGTTGCGGTAGTACGCATAGACTTTATTTGGCAGAACAGGTACCGACCCTTCAGTACACGACTGACCACCTGTTTCGCTTTCTTTTCGAACTGATTGCTTACGTCAGTATTCAAAATGCCTATCACAAAGCAACAGGGACTGAGAGTCCCCGACATGCCTACCGTTGGCTTAATAAACTGACCGTTAAGCTAAGTGATTACAGAACGGTTATTGTAAAACAATGGCAAGACCTCTCGACCCAGTTCAAATCACGAACGCATCGATTTCAATTACTCTTGTCCACCCTTCAATATTTGTTTGTCAGTCTCGACCATCAACCCGTTACTGAGTATCAAGTTCTCAATCAAGACAGTTTTATTTAAGTCTGCATTCACTGTATTTTCGTTGTCATTTGCTATTTCCCGACGTCAATATTGATTACCTTGTCGGCCGTTTTTAGTAAATTCAACTCGCGCATTGACGCCTTGTTTAGTCGGCTTAATATCCATTCATGCGCGCAACAGAAGTGGTCTCTTTTATCGACAATCCTGGTTGTTTAGTCTCCGTCACATTGTCATTTATGACACTGACCTGACATATTAAGAAGGAGATGTGATGAACGCTAGCAAGAAACCACCGGTCGAACTTCGGCTCAGGGTCTTAAGCGCTGTAGATTATGCGCCAGGCAATTCCATTAGAGCACGAATTAAACATGTTGCTGCTCGCACTTTCGTTGATGCCCAAACCGAATGTGAATACCAGTTCACTTGGCGAACCATCAGCACGTGGGTGTATCGGTTTAAAAAAAGAGGCATTACCTCTCTGGACAATAAAACTCGAGCCGACAAAAACCGTTACCGGAAAGTGCAAGTCAATGAATTAGCCGAAGCCATTAACGACATCATCCCCACCTTGAGCAAAAATAAAGTGGGTACCCTGCCTAAGATGGCCCTTTATCGACAACTCTTGATGAAAAACTACTTTCAACGCAGTCAACTATCACAGACGTCTTTTTATCGGATGATCAGGGACAATCAGTTATTGGATTTTGAACAAAGTAAAAAACTGCGTCATTCGTTTGCGATGCAGTTTGCCTACAGGGATGTAGGTAAGGGGCGTGAGCAGGACGCGGAAGCTTTGCTAACGAGTTGTGGCAGGCGGA
>JAADGF010000074.1 GCA_013152545.1 Gammaproteobacteria bacterium | reverse complement strand
TTGCATAAGACCGGCCGTTATTTTGCCGACAATGTCCTGACGAATACTTGCTTGCAGATCCTCTGTGGATATTTCTTTTTTCTCCACGCCAGCCAGGGCTTTGAGCATTATCCAGAAATTTTTCCGGTCCTCACACGCATCCACCATCGTTTTATCAACCAGCAAACGGCTTAGTTGTTGTTTATTATCGATGCTCCAGATGAATGGAAATTTTTCTTCGCGATCTTTTTCCTCAAAATCGAGAAATTCTGCAAGTGGAACCATATTCTCATGCCAGGTATCCGGCGGCGCCATGCGGAAGTGTTTGCGGAAGCGTGTTTCTGTCATGGCGAAATCCGCGAAGGTCATCGGTATTTCCATGGTTTTTTCTCTGACACCGTCTTTATAGCCAAGTTGATAAGTCGGCCAGGCTTGCTCCATTGCCGGATTTCCCGACAGATCGAAACACTCTGCCGGCGTTTTACCCTCATCGGGATTATAACGAAACAAGGGGTAGGCGCGCGATTCTACGGCGAGTTTTGCCTGCTGGTATCCCATGTCATCAGCGATGCCATGCTCAGGCTGGCAAGAGGTGTAGCAATTAAACACCGCCGGTCGTTTAGTCATCAGGCCTTCAATAAAACCTTCTATCATATGATTGGCATGCGCAATAGTGCTCTGCATAACATACGTCGTGCGATGCGCCATGGCGATCAAACCAATTTCCTTGCGCACTTCCTGTTTACCTGCAGAGACTTTGCCAAAAGGTGCCATATCAGATATTTGGCCCATAAAACCGGACGTACACGCCTGACCACCGGTGTTCGAATAAACCTGAGTGTCCACTATAACTACCTTGATTGGTTTTCCAGACATCATGGTGCGCGACAGGTTTTGAAAGCCGATGTCGTACATGGCGCCGTCACCCCCGATCGCGACGACAGGCGGACAAAGTAAAAACTCCTCATCATTAAATTGATGCCAGTTGAAATAAGTGAAAAAATCTGCGTGCTCTTCCTTGTTGTATTTATTGGCAAGTTCCAGTTCCACCATGCGTATTGTTTTAAAACCTTCAGCCATCTTCGACATGTGGCCTTCAAAAACACCCATCGCCATTGATGGACTGTCCTGGAACAAATGGTTTGCCCACGGGAAAGGATAAGGATTGAATGGATAGGTGCTGCCCCATACGGATGTGCAACCGGTTGAGTTGATAATGCCCATCGTTGAGCGGCGCTTACCGGTCACGCCTTCTGTATAGTTCCACCTGAGGTGTTTGAGTTCGGAAAGTAATTGCATCACATGTTTCAACCAGGCTGGGTCAATAGGCTGGCTGTCATGTAACGATTCGATTTCACTGGCTATCGCTGACAGGGTGATATCAGTGTCGCTCATTTTATTAATAATGCCAGTGATCACCTCGGTATCATCAATATTGATTTCTTCGACTAGTTTTAGCTCTATATGCAGTTCCAGGCGCTTAATGAGATCATCAAGGTTATTTACGTGTTTTTCGATACGCGGTTGCATCAACGACTCAACGGTGGCAATAAACAAGTGTATTACCGTTTTCTCCGAGCAGCCCATGCAGGCACCATCGCCACTGGTCAGTGAGAGATAGTTATTTTTATCCAGAAGAATATTTTCCAGTGTGCCAATACGTTCTTCCAGATTATCAATGCGCATGAATATTTTTGGTGTAGTGGGCAACGCAAGCCATAAGTCCCAATTGGTTCGCAGGTTCTTCACTGTTTGTTCAGTTTGCGTGACATTACGTAATGCATCGTCCGCACACACGGCTATACATTCACCGCAGCCTTTGCAGGTGTAGGGATTGATGGTAAGACTGAACAAACCACCACTGCCTGCTTGTTTTTTCTCTGGCAGCATATAATAGGGCCGGGTTAATGCGAATTGAAAATCCCCCAACGCCTTGCGAAAACGTTGAAACTCGTTTTCCAACTCAGACTTGTCCGCAGCGGTGACATCTGTACTGTTAATTGTTTTAGTTATCGCCTCTTCCAGCAGGGCACTGACGGAATCCGTTGCTTGCACTTCATTGAAAATGGCGCGTAGTTTACTTTCCATTTTTCTGACTGCCCTGGGAAGGTGTTTTAACGGACCGCCGTGTTTTTTGACACGATTCACGACAGTATCCAGTACCTGGGATATATCATTCACCAGTCCCGGTATCGCCGTATCAGGGCATACTGTGTAACACTTTCCGCAAGCCGTACAATTTTCGGCGATCCATAACGGGTGATGAAACCGAATACCGGTCATATCCCTGAACAACGCGGATGCCGCCGGCATGGTGCCCAGAGCAATAAACGGGTCCGTCAGATTATCATTGCCCATACCACGTGCGTAAAAATTGCCGGTCTGTTCCCAAAACCGGTGAATATCGGTTGCTGCTGCCTGGCTTTGCGGCATATTTTTTAGCATGACAGGTAGAGCGGGCTCGGCTTTGATTGCGATAGCGATCGCATTGGGATCAGTAACATCTTTTTCTGTGATCTCCTGTAATTCATCAAAACCGCGCTGCACTACGCGCAAGTTATCTTCCACAACACGCGCACCTTTCGCACCAAACTTATGTTGTAATTGTTTTCGAATGGCATCAAGCAATTTTCCTTCAGAGAAACCCGCTTTATGCATAACCGGTGAGGCTGCGAAAAAGGCGCCTTGAAAAGCAATGCCTTGCATGCGCAATTGTAATTCTGCATCAGTGGCTTCCTCGCGAGCTATTTTGAATGCGTCGAGATAAAACACACTGATATTATTGTTGACGATTATTTTTTGATAATTTGCAGCGATGCTTGCCCACACTTTGTCCGGCGATGTCGCATCGCTCTGAATAATTAACACGCCGCCTTCTCTCAGACCTGCCAGCGCATTGGTATGATTGAAAACATTAGGATCGGGTGACAGCACAACGTCGACATAATAATACTCGCAGTTGATACGTATGGGTTCAGGTGCGGCAGATAAATAATAAGTCGTTGGTTGGCCTTTTTTCTCTGAGCCATATTTAGGGTTCGCTTTGATGTGATATCCCAGTAATTCAAACAAGGTCATGGCAAGGTTCTTACCGGTAGTGATCGCGCCCCAACCACCGATGGAATGTAAACGCACACTGATGCTTTCTTTTGGCATTAAATTTGGATTTTCACTACCGTGTACAGCAAGATGTGCGACATGTGGATAAGATTCTGAAATAATTTGTTGATAAATCTGCTGCTTGGGCGTCATCGCTTTCTCATGAAGAAAGTCAATGCCGAGATAGATGTGTTTTGTTTGTTTACCATCGGGCAGCATATTTTCTATGGCGCCGATCAATCCTTCGGGCTGCAAATCACGGCTACCCAGGCCAAAGGAAGCGGAATAAAGCTCGGGGATATCCGCCATGTTGTGATAACACGCTGACTCGGCAGAACGTGGCACGCGTGCCCGTCCATTTTCAATACAATGGCCCACAGCGGCACGAATTTCCCGTATCAACGGCAAATCAACCGCCATAGGTTGATCAAGACGCTCCAGCACAGCGACGCCTTTTTTACCTTTTAATATCCTGCCCAACAAGTCGCCGGGAAAAGGTCTAAACATCAGCAAATCGACCACGCCCACTTTAAGATCACGACTATCACGCAAATAGTCAGCAACGACTTCAGCACTGGGAATAACACTGCCTTGACCCACGATTAAATAATCGGCGTCCTCACATCGATATGGCATAACCCTAGCATAACGACGACCGGTTAATTGATAGAATGTATCGAAGGCCTCGTTAGTCAGTTGTTCAATGTGATCGAAGAAAAAGGGGCGCTGAGCTGCAACACTCTGCATATAAGCATCCTGGTTTTGCACGATACCTGACATAATAGGATTATCTACATCCCAAAGTTGCGGGATGCGGCGTCGGGTGTCGCCATATATGATTTTTTGTGCGGGCGTCGGGGTGGGGATAACATCATCCGGACGCCCGAGATATTCGGCAATTAAATTGCGTTCAGGTACACGCAAGGTCTCAATAAGATGGGTAGTCAGAAAACCATCCTGTGCCACAATGCCAGGACTCAATGCAAGTTCTGCAATTCGATGCGCAATGACATTGAGGTCTGCGGCATGTTGTACGTTTTTTGCAAATAACTGAAAAAAACCCGTGTCGTCAATGCAATGATAATCATCATGACCGGCATGCACATTCAGTGTCGCCTTGGTCATAGCGCGCGACCCCATGTTTAACACATAGGTCAGTCGTTTACCTACTGCCGCATAGAGCGACTCATGCATATAGGCGATACCCTGACCGGAAGAAAAGTTGGCAGATCGTAGACCTGTCATGGATAAACCGGCGGTAACGGCGGCGGCGGCGTGCTCACCTTCGGGTTCTATGAAAATAAGGGGGCGTTGCGAAATATTAATATGGCCGCTCGCGGCGGCTTCAGCCCAATACTCGCCCATTTGGGTCGATGGCGTAATCGGATAGGCGCCAGCGGCATCACTGGACTCTCTTTCGCACATAATCACTGCCGTGTTGCCATCCATCGCCGCTTGGGTTCCGGGATATTTGAATGTTTTTGCCTTATTCTTCATATTGTTCCTTGCGAGGATATTGTCATTCTATATTCACTATATAGTCTGTATGTTACCTGTTTATGTGGGTGCAGCTTGTAAGGCCTCCTTTCGAATAATTTTTGTCGCGGCAGGCCCTTTAATCACGGTTCCATCTGCTTCTATGAAAATAATGGCACCTGTCGGGCAGCGCTGGATGGGCGTCCGTGTATTATGGTTCTTTGTGTAATCAACAACCGGAAGATTGTGTTGCATGGCGATCAATGAATCAGAACTATTTAAACCAAAGCTATCTACCACGCATCGATCACACGCCGTGCAGGCAACCTCGCAGTTATCCAGTATTTGATCACCGTATTCCAGGTTACTGCAAGCCACCCACAAACGATGACTGACAGGATGCAAGGTAAACAGATCTTTTGGACAAACATCAACGCAATCGCCGCATGCAGTACATTTATCTTCGATGACGACCGGCAGTGCATGACTATTCATCACAATTGCGTTGTAATCACAGGCTATCTCACAATCGCCAAATCCCAGGCAACCCCACCAACAACCTTTACCACCACCGGTTATTTGAGCTGCTGCGCGACAGGACGGCAGTCCAGTGTAATGCGCTTGCCAGCGGGCGACGTTATCACCGCCTGCGCAGGCTAAACGCACGACCTGTTTTTCTTGCTCACCCACCTCAACACCCAAAACATCCGCAATGCTTAATTTTGCTTCATCGGTACTGACAGTACATTGAACCGGAAGCACTTTTTGTTGAACGAGCGCTTCTGCGAAAGCCCGACATCCTGGTAAACCACAGGCACCACAATTGGTATTAGGTAACATCTCTTCGACAAGATTAATACGCAAGTCTTCGTGGACATAGAGTTTCTTGTTGGCCAACACGAGAAACGTGGCCAATATGAACGAAATGGCGACCATGACACCTATAGCGGTTAAAATGATCATAGCTGTGCGAATAAAGTCTTTTGTCAGGATTACAGAATAATACGAATCAGTATTAATTCTATACGTAAATTACGTAATCACCCTCATTTCGATCACAAAGAGTAAATACATTGCGACGAAACAAATGAATAGACAAGATGTCCGATTATTTTGCTAGGGGAATGAGACGCTATCTAAATGTGCACGTTCCTTACTAGCTGTGTACATTATAGTTATGTCTTTTGTTTCGTTTTATTAATCAAGCTATCCATCAAATCCATAGGTATCGGGAAAACAATCGTATTTGTCCGTTCACCGGCTATTTCTGTAAGCGTCTGCATGTAACGGAGTTGTATTGCCTGAGATTGTTTCGAAAGTGTCTTTGCCGCCTCGAGCAGTTTTACTGATGCCTGCATCTCCCCTTCGGCATGGATAACTTTTGCGCGCCGTACACGTTCGGCTTCCGCCTGTTTGGCAATGGCACGCACCATGCTTTCATCCAGATCGACGTGTTTGATTTCGACGTTACTGACCTTGATGCCCCAGGCATCGGTCTGCTGATCAAGAATACTCTGGACGTCGACATTGAGTCGATCGCGTTCCGCCAACATTTCATCCAATTCATGCTGTCCGAGTACCGATCGTAATGTGGTTTGCGCAAGTTGACTGGTGGCCGCGTAATAATCCTCGACCTGAATGATAGCCTTTTCAGGTTCAATGACGCGAAAATAAACCACTGCATTGACTTTTACTGACACATTATCTCGTGAGATCACGTCCTGACTGGGTACATCCATGACGATAGTACGCAAGTCGACCTTAACCATTTGCTGAATGAGCGGGATGATGATGATGAAACCGGGTCCCTTGACTTTCCAGAAACGACCGAGCAGGAACACCACACCACGCTGATACTCTCGCAAAATCCTGAAGGAACTGGCCAAAAACAACACTACAAATGCAATTACAATATAAAGTGAATATGCCGTCATGATTTTTTCTCCAATTGTGAAACAGTATGAGTGGCCTTCGCCTGCGTTGATACCTCCAAAGGTTCAACCTGCAGGGTCAGACCTTTAACATTGGTGACTTTGACCTGTTGATCTTTGTGTAAAGGTGTGTTTGTTAACGCTTTCCAGTTTTCACTGTGAACGGACACCCTGCCCTCACGATTAAAATCATTTATCACCGTCGCTTCAGCACCGATTAATTCTTCAAGACCACTCACCACCTTACGTCGACGCGCCTTGAGTGCCATTCCAATGACAAAAATAAAAATTAATACACTGATAACCGCAAAAGTAATAATCACAGAAAGATCAATGATAAAACCAGGCGCGGTAGTATCCATAAGTATGATTGACCCAAAAACAAAAGCCACAAGTCCGCCTATGCCAAGCATACCGAAACTGGGTTGAAAGGCTTCGCCAACCATTAAAGCAACACCCAGCAGTATGAATCCCATCCCGGCGTAGTTGATAGGTAACAACTGAAAGGAATAAAGTGCCAGCAACAAGGCAATCGCGCCGACGGTGCCAGGTACAATAGAACCAGGATTAGAAAATTCGAATATCAAACCATAGATACCGATCAGCATCAGGATATAAGCAATATTGGGATTGGTAATCACGCTGAGAAATCGATTACGCCAGTCAGGATCAATCACCTCAATTACCCGACCAGCGGTATGTAAGGTACGTTTTTCACCTAGCACGACAACTTCACGACCATCTATTTGCTCCAGCAGATCAGTCATATCCGATGCAATGATGTTGATAACATTTATTTTCAATGCATCGATTGCAGGCAAACTGGCCGCTTCGCGTACCGCCTTTTCTGCCCAGTTCTGATTGCGGCCATGCAGTTGTGCAAGACTACGAATATATGCAGCAGCGTCATTGACCGCCTTGTGTTTCATAGCATCATCAGTTGCATCGCCCGCAGGTTGCTCGTTTTTATCTTTGCCCGTTTTACCGGGGGTTGGCAGCCCACCAATCTTAACGGGTGTTGCGGCACCCAGATTGGTGCCGGGGGCCATAGCGGCTATATGGCTAGCATAAAGAATAAAAGTTCCGGCACTGGCGGCACGCGCACCCGTCGGGGCGACATAACTTGCAACGGGCACAGAGGAATTGGTGATATTTTTAATGATCCCGCGCATGGCCGTATCCAGGCCACCAGGCGTATCTATGCGGATCACAACCAGTTCTGCTTGGTGTTGGGCTGCGGCTTGTAGTGCCCGTTCAACATAGTCATCTGTTGACGGGCCAATAACCTCTTCTAAAGTGAGTTGAATAATTGCGCCAGCAGCATTGTTAGCAGAAACGATATTATTAGAAACAAAAACCAGTAGAAACCCGACTGCGATAAACAGCAGCATAATAACAAAAAATCCTTTCTGTCTCATCATTGTTAGATTTCCTGTATTAATATAATAAGCATAGCCTTTTTAAAGTCAGTTTGCGATGTATTGCAGATGTTGAGCAAGCACGTAAGATTTATTTACGCCACTCAACATATAAAATATGACAAGCCCTTTGCGGAATATTAAACATAAATAAAATGAAATAATTTTGCCAATCAGAGATAATGAAACCGATACATGAAATACTGAAGCGGATTCGATGGGATAATCAATATGCTCAGAGACAATTTAAAATCGGTTATTACGACCGCGTTGAGGATGGTATTATTCGCAAGCCATTTGAATTATTTTGTTTGATCCTGGAGACTATTTTAGCATTACGGTGATTGATGCTAATAACGAAATTCATCATTCATCACCATTCATATAGTTCTTTTATACCATATTAAGGAAGTCTATAAAGACAGGTAAATAATATACTCCCGATTTCATTAATATGCGAAGCCTAATAGAGCATGAAAGATCCTGATTGCGTTGCATTCTTGCAAGACATGGTGCCCAAGTTGCGTGGATAAACCCAGTAATATGACCTTCAATATTATCTTTCACAGCCGCATTTTTGTGCCAGGGATACATCAGTATGCGGCCCAACAAACCTGTGGGTTTATCAACATCAATCACCATTAAACGGCCTCCCGGTTTTAACACCCGAAATGTTTCTCGTAAGCCAGCTACTTTTACTTCAGGCGGAAGATGGTGCAGCATCATGCTACTGAGTACAACATCAAAGCGTACAATATCAAAGCGTTCATCATCAAAGGGTAAAGCCTCAATTACGCCAAATTGAAATTTGGCCTTATTGTGCTCCTTAGCTGCACTACGCTTCGCCTCCCGAATCATTTGCGCTGAAGGGTATACCCATTACCTCTCCTTCATTTTCCGCCACATTCGCTGCTATCCTGGTCAACACACCAGTCCCACAACCGACATCAAGTACGCGTTCTCCCGAGCATAGTTGAGCAAGTTACAATGTTTTCTGTCTGAAACGAGAACCCATCCCAACCAGGCTACACCCCAGGTCATATACCCATACCATGTGATGTATCACGAAGCCGTTAGTTTCGAATTTATTGCCATATCCATATCGTTTTTTAATATTCATACTAAAATTATAGTATGAATATATCATTTTCAGATATTAAAAATGAGACAGACCGTCTCTACAATAAACTCAACAAGCCCAGCTTAGGGTGCGAAGATTGCGCTCACCACATCGGAAATCAGTCAGCCCAAGGCAGAACAAGTTGATTACGCTGGCGACACAAAGGGAATGCTCAACTATGTTATGTAAAGCAATCTTCTAGAAAAACTGGTAAAAACATGTTCAATAAACTGGCACAGACTCATTAGTATTTTTTCTTACACCATAGCGATATAGACTATAACTTCAGGAGGACTCTTAAATGTCTGATCATATTTATAAATCAATAGAACTAACCGGCACATCCAAAACAAGCGTCGAAGAAGCGGTTAATAACGCGATAGAAAAAGCAAAGAAAACAATTCATGGTCTTAGATGGTTTGAAGTAACCAATATTCGCGGTGTTATTGAAGACAACATCATCGCTCATTGGCAAATTACTATCAAAGTGAGTTTTACACTCGATGAATAAGTATTGGCAAGGCCATTAAAAATGACATCGGAAAGATTATGTCTTCAACCGACAAATAATGACGTAAACCAGGAGTATTTACATGGATGACATCTTTCAATATGCGTGCGTTGGCATCCTCGGTACTTTCTGATTGAACACGTTTGATTCCATTTTCATCACGGCGCGGTTTTCCAATACAATACCAAAGATAATTTTTAAATCTAGATGCCCGGTATCCTTCTCAATTACGAAACTGAATTAGATAAGCACGATGAGCGTAAACAGACCGAATACATCTCTATTCATTTATACTTACTGTCACACGCCGCCCTAAGATCCATCGCTGCTTGAATGCTCTCGACCCCCACTAAGTGTCCCAAAAGACAATT
>JAADGF010000043.1 GCA_013152545.1 Gammaproteobacteria bacterium | reverse complement strand
TTAGCAACCTAGACTTATCTACTGCCCTTATTTGGTCCAAGAGAATAAGCCCTTTCTTGCTTTTAAACTTACACACGATACGACTTGGAAACTCGAAACCCTTTGTTGTCATGGGCGCCATAAGTACAGTAGAAAGTGCCGACATTTCATTTGGAGATATCACAACACAAAGACGTGTTTTATTTATTTCTTTACCTTTGGTAGGATTAAGACCAACAAGCCATACATCAAAGCCTTAATCACTCCCACCTGCGCGTCGCTTTACCGTATCACGGTATCAGCAACTGTTGCATAAATAACGCGGCCAACCTTGAGCGATATCGTCTTTACAGTACGCCTTACCACCATATTTCGGACAATCCATCGCAACCTTCCCTCAACAGTTGAAGAATAGTCCAGCCATTTATAGTATAAACCTATACTAAGTTAGCAACGTCAGAAAAAAATGCCCTCCTTGAACTAAGATGAATACTTGGGATAAAAATGATGTCACTCAATGCGTAAGAGCAGCAAAGCGTTCATCTTCCACCGGTACGGGTGTATATTCACAAGGAAAGGGAAAGATGCAAGCAAGGTCATTGGTGTTGCCCTAGGTTTTTCTTTACCATTTCTAATAGTGCTGTTTGTTGCCATGGTTTTTGCAGTAGGTAAGGGATTTTTATATTGTTGAATTCGCTGTGACGCAGGATGCCTGTGGTATCTCCGGTGATGATGATGGTGCTGGCATGGGGTTGTAGTCGTATAAAGCGCTTGATGAAGGTCAGGCCATGCATCCAGGGCATTTTATAATCGGTGATTACAAGGTCAAAATGGCTGTTTTCAGCTTGTAATAATGCCGCTGTTGGCGATTTTAGGGTTGTAATGTGGTATACTTCGCTACTTTCCAGTTCCCGCCTTAGTGCTTTTAGAACGTTTTCTTCGTCATCAACAATTAATATTGAATATTGCATGGTTTGCCTTAATCTAGCTGTATTTTTACTGGTTGTACGTGACTATGTCGCGAATGGGTTACTATTTTCAAGCCAAATGGTTATAAATATAAAATAAAAGATCGTAGTCCACTGTCTTTTCCAGTTGCCTGATTTTATGGATTAGTTCGTTGTTCAACTGATGTCCTTTGGCGAGTAAAAGTACGCCACTGGGGGTGACTAAATCGCGTGTCAGTACCATGCCATTTTTGAGTGCACCCAATTTAAGGCATTGTTCGGCCAACATTGTGGTCTGTTGTTCATCCGCCTCCAGTAGCTTGATGAAGTGGTCGACTATTTTTGCGTCATAGCGGTGGTCGCGCTCTTTGAGTAAAAACGCTCGTGCTTCCTGCTGGGTGTAGCGGTGCTGGGAAAAATTACCGGTCAATAGTGCATTGAAGTCATCGACTACGGCAAGAATCCGTGCTCCTAACGGGATTTGTTCGGCTCGCAGTTGATCGGGATAGCCTCGACCGTTAACGTGTTCGCGATGCGCGCGAATTAAATCAGCAGCAGCATGTAGAGGCTCCAGAGCAACCAAGGCGGCTTGGCCGAGTATCGGGTGTTTTTCGAATTCTTTTCGCTCAGTGGTATTCATTTCATTGTAGCGGTGTTTAAGCAGGGTATCGGGTAAGGCTATTTTTCCGATATCATGTAGCAGGGCGGCGAACAGTAAATCTTGCAACTCATCTTCCGGTACTCCCATGGCGACACCAAGTTGTCGTGCTTGCTCGGCTACATGGCGGGTATGACCAGCGCTAGATTGGCTGCCAGATTCTTTAATGGTACTTTCACGTAATTCAATTAGATTGGCAAATATTTTAACGGATGTGGTGTACTGAGTCTTAAGTGAGGTGTGGGCCTCTTCGAGAAATTCCATGGTTTGACGTAGTTCGCTGGTGCGGGCGGCGACTTTGGCTTCCAGGCTGGCATTGAGTTCTGTCAATTTCTCATTTTGGCGACGAGTGAGCGTTTCCAGTTGTTTTTTATCATCTTCTAATTGTTTGAGCTCCAAAGCCTGCTGTACTGCCAGAGTGAGTTCATGGTCTTGCCACGGCTTGCTAATGTAGCGGTATATTTTTCCTTGATTCACGGCGGCGATGATGGAGCCGAGGTCAGCATAACCAGTGAGTAAAATGCGCATACTATCTGGCCATTTTTTAGCGGCTTTTTCAAGAAATTCTGCGCCGTCCATTTCGGGCATACGCATATCGGATACAATTAAATCCACTGGTTTACGGGCTAGCAAATCGAGTCCCTCGGCGCCGCTGGTTGCGGTGTGGATATGATAACCGAGCGGGTGAAAAAGTCGTTTCAGTGAGGATAAAATGTTTGATTCGTCATCAACCAGCAGCAGTGTTGTCTTGATCGAACGGGTGTCGGATTTTTTTGAAAATGTAGTTTCATTCATGGCTCATATACCTTTATTCTGAATTCTGAGCAGCTATTTTTGTCTTGATAGGGTCGTTTTGGCGTTTTATTGGTAAGTAGATAGTAAAGCGGCTGCCTTGATTTATTTCGCTTACCACCTCGATACGGCCATGATGTTTCTTGATGATGCTATAAGAGAGTGACAGCCCCAGACCGGTGCCGACACCCACTGGTTTGGTGGTGTAAAATGGATCGAAGATACGTTTGAGTTTGTCGGCAGGAATACCTTTACCTGTGTCACTGATTTCCACCCAGACTTCGTTGTTTTCGCAACCGGTGCGTAGCGTAATGACACCGTGTTTTTCGATGGCATGGGCGGCGTTAACCAGCAAATTCATGAACACTTGGTTGATCTGTGAAGCGAGGCATTCGACCTGGGGAAGTTCACCGTACGCTTTGCATATTTCAGCGGTGTATTTTAGTTCGTTGTGCACGATGTTGAGTGTACTCTCCAATCCCTGATGTAGATCGGCCCACTGCCATGCCACTTCATCCACATGAGAGAATTCCTTCAAGTCCTGGACGATTTTCCGCACTCGTTCAGCCCCTTCCTGTGATTCTCGCACTAAGTCAGGCAAGTCTTCCTTGATGTATTCGAAATCCATTTGCTCTATGAGAGCGAGGTGCTGTTTAACCGGTTCCGACTGACTTTTCTTTAATTCACCCTCCATGACCTGGTAGTGTTCAATCAGTTTTATCAGATTATCCGTATAACGTTGCAATGTGCCGAGGTTGGAGTTGATGTAGCCAATGGGGTTGTTGATTTCATGTGCCACTCCTGCGGCGAGCTGACCAATAGCTGCCATTTTTTCATTTTGCAGTAGCTGGTCGCGAGCCTCCTGTAGTTTTTGTATCAGGATTCGTTGTTCTTCTTTCTCTTGGTACAGCGCTTCTTCCATTGCTTTGCGGTTGGTGATATCGAGTAAGGAGCCAAGTAATTCCAGCGGCGCGCCCGATGAGTCATAAACCACTCGGATGCTATCGTGCATCCAAAGATAGTGACCGTCACGATGACGGAAGCGGTAGTCGAGGGTTTGCTGCCCACCCTCGGCCAGTAAGCGGCGCAGGCGCTGCATTAGACCAGCTTGGTCATCAAGGTGAATATGTTCAAACCAAAAATTAATATGATCAAGCATTTTTTGCGGCTCATAACCCAGGACATTGCGCAAGTTGTCACTGACAAAGGTAATTGTGAAATCGTCATTGGGCATGGCGCTGTAGATAATTGCAGGACTGTTATCAATGAGATGTTGTAGATGGGTGCTTATTTTCGCCAGTTTGGCGGTGCGCCGTTGCACGCGGTGTTGTAACTCCACGGAGGTACGACGTAACTTACCAATGACCGAGCCGATGCCAATGACGCCCAGCAGAGCAATGCTGCCAAAAATAGCGATGGTTCCCTTTAGATTCGCCTGAGTCTGTGCGATGACTTGATCCAGGGACAGGTTGATTTCCAAAATTCCTCTCAAATCGCCTGTCTTCCAATCATTTTTAGGGGTGTCTGGGTGACTGTTATGGCATTCAACGCAAGCGGGCCGCATCACGTCAGCGATGGCGTATCGTAAGCGCTTGTGACCATTGTCCGTGGTAAAACGATAAAAAGCCTGTCCAGGGTTTTGGGTAAGGAATCGCCATGCTTCTCCTTGGTATCGGTCTCGCAGACCACCTATTTTTTGCCGCCAGGGAAAAGGGTAAGGGCTGTAGAGCGTGGTTTTGCTGTTGGAGATGCGTTCCCCGAGTTTTTCGCCCAGCAATATAGTTAATGTCGCTGGTAGTGGTATAGCATTTTTCTTTGTGGCGTAATCATGAGTGACCTCAAGGCCGTGTTGTTTGACTGTATTAACCACCTCAGATGTATAGATCGTGCGAAATTCTGCTAATGCATCAGCGAGTAATCGGGCGTCTTTTATCGCAGTGGATTCCACTAACTGTGATTGTAGTCGCGATACATGCCAGACGGCAGCAAGTGTGGCAAAGGAAAAAAGTAGCGTCAAAATCAGGATGAGTGACCAGTTTTTCAATGGCTGTTGTGATGGCGGGTTCATGGTTGGGTCCGTTCGATCAATGGCCAATAACGATCAGGGGTGGTGCTCAATGCCTGGATGACGTTATTCAGTGTCACGCCTGTACCAACACTGCTGTTTCGCTGTTTGTTGGCGGTGGTGAGCGCAAAGATTCTGAGTGATTCAAGTTTGGGATTGTTGTGCAGTCTTTGGCGAAATTCGATGCCGTTCATCGTTGGCATATTCAGGTCAAGGCTGGATAATTTTGAGTGTGAGTGATTTTTTAAAGGCTTGTTGGATTGTCATGATGTCCTCTTCGTCATCTTTCACCGGCATGATATTGATTGAGCTATCTTCCATGGGTGCTGTTGGTATGAGTGTTTGAGTTGTGTTTCGTCACGACTATCTGGTCGCGGGTTTTCGATTAATTGACCAGAGAGTTCATCGGCTTACGGCTTGTTTTCTTGAGTGGGTTGCTGTGCGTGCTGTTGACTTCCTGCATCGTGAACAGCATATATTCTATATTCCCATTCACGATTTGAACGTTCAAGTATATAGAGTATACGCATCAATTTACAGAATAGGCATTTTTGACATGAAAGTCAAGATAGTCTTATAATGCGCAGAACAAGCTGTAATAAAAGGATATTTGAATGAAAAAAAATTTGACAACAGGGGATATTGCCAACTACTGTGATGTTCATGTTCGCACTGTGATTCGTTGGATTGAGCGCGGTAAGCTCAAGGCCTATCAATTGCCGGGGCGTGGCGATAACCGAGTACGGCTGGACGATTTTCTGGCATTTTTAGAGGTACACGGTATGCCGGTTCCTGAAGCGCTTCAGTCAGCTAATCGTCGGGTGTTGATTATTGATGATGATGAATATGCCGCTAAAGCAATTCAGCGCGTTCTACGCCACGCCGCTTTTGACACGTTGGTTGCTACGAGCGGCTTTGAAGCTGGTACATTGCTCAGTGAATTTAAACCGACCATCATGACACTCGATTTGCAGATGCCGGGCATGAATGGTTTTGATGTGCTTAAATTTGTTCGCGACTTGGGAAATTTACAACGGCTAAAAATAGTGGTGGTCTCTGCTTTGTCTCGGTCAGCGCTGGACAAGGCGCTTGCGAGTGGTGCAGATGCGGTATTGCAAAAACCGCTGGATGACGAAAAACTTATTGAGATCGTAAGCTCGTTTGCTTAATGTAAGGTTGGTCACTTGCCTGACCTTAGGTAAGCCCAAGGTAATTACGGCATTGATAACTGAAAATCAGCCGTTGCCATAGAAACACCATTTATCATAATTTCGACCGTATGTACTCCTGGATAATACACGCGAGTCGTGATTTTTTTTATCGCATGTTTTTTGGTTGACGTTTGCATTTCTTTTGCGGCTAGTGTTGTTGCGCGCCATTTGAATACTTTTGGCGATGTTTTACCATTGGCTTTTTGGTGGTGAATAATATAGTCAATCATTAATGCTTGATCAACACGGCTATCCGAGCAAATCAATAATGTAAATTGTAGATAACCGCCAAACACAACGTTTGGTGTCAATACGTCGAGATTTATTTGCTTAATTTTGGGTGGTTTAAAACCGAATATCGTCAATGTTTTTTTATGCCCATTTTTAAGCAATGTTCGACAGGCATGTCGAATTAACTTTTTCCGCTCCTTCGTTGCGTTTCTAATCCACTGTGCGGCTATTTCTGCTACAACATCGGGGTGATCCTTGGCGATATCGTTTAGGTTGTTTGCAACCGAGCGTCGCACATACTCTTTGTCATCGTCTTTGAGTTGTTCCAGCAATTCGATTATTGGCGAGGGGTCTTTGATATAAGTCGGTAAACGCATTGCCCAAGGTAGCCGTGGCCTACTGCCTTCGGAAACCAGGCGTCGTACATGTTGGTTGCTATCAGTTGCCCAGGTTTTCAACACGGATAATGTTTTTTCTGGAGACGCCAATAGAAAAAAACGTATGGCAAACTCAGACGATGCGCATTTGGTCATTTCCTTCAATAGAGTCATCGACAAATTAAAGTGCTTGTGTCCACGTAGCCCTACATAGTGCGTTAACGGTGTAACAGCCCAGCCAGATATACCCTTTGCATCAACAGTGCCTGCGGAAATATCATCCCCCAATGGTGGCCCTAAGCTCGCCAACATTATTTCTCCGGTTTTTTCAAAATCAGCCGGCAGATATTTAATCATTGTCTCAGTGATTCGCTCAGTGCGCGCTTTTAATGCTAACAAATCGAGATTTTTGGTGGCGGTAGCCACAAATCCTTCAGCATCAAAGGCAGACCACTGGCGTTTGAAATGCGTTGCCATACCCTTGATGATTTTTTTATTAAGTAAATTTTTAAACGGTTCTGCCATGTGATGTTTTCGTGTGTCCCTTAGGAGTGTTTAAAGAAAGCATGTTTTACCATCCTGGGATTGCAATTGATGCTCAGGCGGTATTTCACTATATCCGGTGGGTTGATGTTAAGTATTCATTCTATCCAGTTCCATGGCGCGGAACACGCTTAACAGTTTGGCCAACGCTTGTCCCCGATGGCTGAGTTTGTTTTTTGTGGTACTATCCAGCTCTGCCGCAGAGCAATTTTGTTGTGGAACCAAAAAGACCGGATCATAACCAAATCCATTGTTTCCTTTGGGTTCGAATAAGATGCGGCCTTCCCAGGTTCCCTGGAAAATGAGTGGCGTGGGATCATTTTCATGTGTCAAATAAACCACCAGGCATTGAAAACGCGCAGTACGCCTAGATTCAGGGATATCGTTGAGTTTATCTAGCAATTTTTGCAAATTAGCCTGATCGGTCGCATTTTCACCTGCAAATCGAGCAGAATAAATGCCAGGTTGGCCTTGCAATGCATCTACTTCGATGCCTGAGTCATCGGCCAGTGCGGGTAACGCGGTGAATTTTGCAGCGTTGCGTGCTTTGATAATGGCATTTTCTACAAAACTTAATCCGCTTTCTTCCACATCAGGCACGCTAAATTGAGTTTGTGGTAGGGCTTTTATTGGCATTGGTAACGCTGAAAATATTTGGTTCATTTCCCGCAATTTCCCCGAGTTTCCGCTAGCCAGTACGATCTGCGGTGGTAGTGATGATTTCGTCATTGATATCTTTAACGTTAAAGTGTGGTGTTAATTAACCGGTACTCAGGGAATCCTGCTGTTTAGCGACCAGAGTGGCGATACCTTGCTTGGCCAATGCCAGCATAGCATTGAGTTCGTCTGCGCTAAAGGCGTGTCCCTCAGCAGTACCTTGTACTTCAATAAACTGGCCTGCATCGTTCATGACCACGTTCATGTCGGTTTCAGCGTTAGAGTCCTCGGCATAATCAAGGTCAAGTACGGCGGCTCCATTGTAAATGCCCACTGACACCGATGCGACATGGCCATATATTGGATTTTTAGATAATATCCCTTTTTTTATCAGCGTATTAACGGCGTCCACCAATGCGATATAGGAACCGGTAATAGAAGCGGTTCGGGTGCCGCCATCGGCTTGGATAACATCACAATCCACGGTGATCATTTGTTCGCTCAAGCCTTCTAGATTCACAACCGCACGTAATGATCGTGCGATAAGGCGTTGAATCTCCATGGTTCTGCCACCCTGCTTGCCGCGTGCAGCTTCGCGTCCCATCCGTTCGCCAGTGGAGCGTGGTAACATGCCGTATTCTGCCGTTACCCAACCTTTACCACTGCCTTTGATCCAGCGCGGCACCCGATCTTCCACGCTTGCGGTACAAATAACTTTAGTATCACCAAACTCTACCAATACCGAGCCTTCGGCATGTTTTGTATAGTGGCGTGTGAATTGTATTTCTCTGAGTTGGTCGGGGGCTCGGCCACTGGGTCGCATGTATGCTCCTTTGGATTTGGCGGTTAATTAGGTGTTGGTTAGACGTTAATTTGCCGGTTGTTGGCGTATTTTGCGCATCAAACCGTTAAATATTTCGGGGTGAATTAATTTGCCCGCAATTATTGCGCAATAATTGGTTGTGATTATAACCCGGAATTTCAGTTGGCTGCGAGCGACGGTATTCATTCGGCCAGAGAAAACCTCAATCGATTTGATTGATACGGCCGGTTTTTAGCGCCAATTATGCGATTAGAGTGGGGTATCTAGTCGACATCAAGCGTAAAGTTTGGTATAAAACGCAGTTCTTGTGCTTTTACCCCGACAGGCTTCTCTTTGCTTTAAGATTATCGTCAGCAGCTATCGTATTTGATTCGATTAGTTGGATAAGTGATCGTTAGTCATATTATCGCAAGATAAAATGCTCACAAAGGAAGGGACGCCTTCGGAACAGGCCGTTAACGAAATATTTGCCAGTAGCAGGTAAAAGCGACGGCAACAAATCTAGTATATAGAATTTTGGAGATTGAATCATGGCTAAAGTCTGTCAGGTAACGGGGAAAAAACCGGTTAGCGGCAATAATGTTTCGCACGCGCATAATAAGACCCGGCGCCGTTTTTTGCCAAACTTACACAAACACCGTTTTTGGGTGGAAAGTGAAAATCGCTGGGTTCGCCTGCGAGTATCGACCAACGGAATGCGTATCATCGACAAGTTAGGTATTGATGATGTGTTGTCTACGATGCGCTTGCGTGGCGAGAAAGTTTAGCCAACAAGTTGATTGGCAAACGTTTTAAGAGGAATATGTTATGAGAGATAAAATTAAGCTGGTCTCATCTGAAGGGACGGGGCACTTTTACACCACAACGAAAAACAAACGCACTATGCCTGAAAAAATGGAAATTAAAAAATTTGATCCTGTGGTGCGTAAACACGTGATCTACAAAGAGGCGAAAATTAAGTAGCCTGTGTGCTTAGGATGCAGATTCATGTCGCTTTCAGTTTTGTAGAGCCCGGTTTAACCGGGCTTTTTATTGACTGTTTTCATCGATAGCCGTTCTGAGCAATGTTGATGATAGCGAATCTGCGCGACGATTTGTTTTCCATTAAAACCCGGTTCTTCATAAATCGATTTTTGTTAAATGCGAACTTGCTATGCCGTGATAGGTTCGAAGCAAATCTTGCTGGCGTGACCGAACGGCACTAGTTCGCAAACAATACCATTTGCAAACATAAAATGTTGACGCAATGAAAGGAGCTTAACTAATGACGTTACGCGTATTACTTGCATTACTGGTGGCAATGCTAGCGATTGCTGTTAGCACAACAGCCGTTGCCCGAAAATTTGACATGAACTTCAGTGATGAGTCTGCTCAATTTAAATATGATTTTTTAATTGGCGCCACCAATTACGGTCGTACTGAGCTTGGGGTCGGTTTTATTTATAATGAAGATGATAATAACCTGGCAGAAATAAGTTTGCAGGTTATTGATCAGGCAGGCAGTAAAACTCCCGGGTTGGAGCTTGGGGTTGGGCCTAAAGTATATGCTGCCGATACTAATGCAGGTGATGTTGCTGCTGTAGGTTTGGGCGGGCAGTTGCGTTATAAAAATCCGCGAGTACCTCGCGTGATTTATGTCGGTATGTTTTATTTTGCGCCGGGTATTGTCTCTTTTCTGGATGCCGAAGATATGTACGAGTTTGCGGTGCGGTTACAATATGAAGTTTTGCCTTCAGCGAACGCATACGTCGGTTAT
Source organism: Gammaproteobacteria bacterium (assembly GCA_013152545.1). Taxonomy (GTDB): domain Bacteria; phylum Pseudomonadota; class Gammaproteobacteria; order SZUA-152; family SZUA-152; genus JAADGF01. Next base: position 196 of record JAADGF010000043.1, on the reverse strand, counting down.
CGAAAAATTGAAGTGGAGTTCGAAAAAATCGGTGACGTAGAAATTGATGATAGTGTTCATGTAGGGTTGGAATTTAAATTCTAGCAGTTGCGCAGAATTAGCCTCCCTGAAGTGGTCAAGTAAATCTGCATACTTTAATGGGAGCAAATTAATTTATCAGCCGCATCAGGCGTTAAGTAATTAACATAACTATGGC
>JAADGF010000058.1 GCA_013152545.1 Gammaproteobacteria bacterium | reverse complement strand
AATAAATATTTCGAGGATGAATTATCCGCGCTGCGGGAACTGGGTGCCGAGTTTGCTCATGAAAACCCACAGTTGGCTCGCTTTTTAGGCAGTCAGAGTTATGATCCGGATGTGGAGCGATTGTTGGAAGGGTTTGCCTTCCTCACCAGCCGCTTACGCCAAAAGCTTGATGATGAACGACCTGAATTAACGCATTCCTTAATCGCACTGCTCTGGCCGCACTTCCTGCGGCCCATCCCCTCAATGTCCATTTTGGAATTTAAACCCGAGCCCGATAGGGAACCTGAAACGCATCGCATCAGACGCGGTGTTAGCATCGACAGTAAAAAAGTGGATGGCACAACCTGCCGGTTTCAAACCTGTTTTGATGTGGATGTGATGCCGGTTTACCTTGCCGGGGTGGATTATCAAGATACCGCCACTGGTTATGAAATAAACATGCGTTTCGAATTAGAGCAAGGTGTTTCGTTTGAGAAGTCAGGCTTAGAGAAAGTCAGACTTTATTTACACGGTGAAACCCGCATAGCGCAGCTATTGTATGTATGGTTTATGCATTACCTTGATCATCTCGTGGTGAAAGTTGCCGAGCCAATTGAAAACCAACAGCGATTACCCGCGAGTGCCGTTACCGCCGTGGGGTTTGCCAATGATGAAGGATTATTACCCTACCCGGAAAATACTTTCATGGGATACCGGCTATTACAGGAGTATTTTAGTTTTCCGGAAAAATTCTTATTTATTGATGTTACCCAATTGGCATGGGTACAACAGTTTCCGATGGCAAGGCAGTTTGAGTTGAGCTTTAGCTTTAATCGTCCGCTGGATGATGCCATACGGCCAACAAAGGACAATTTCCGCCTGTACTGCACACCAGTCGTCAATCTTTTTGAACAGGATGCCATGCCGATTCGGTTGAATCAACGTGAAGTGGAGTACCGGGTGAGGGCGAACGCGGAAAACCCAAGCCACTACGAAGTCTATTCCATTGATAATGTTCAGGGTTGGGTGCATGGTATCGGGGCAATGCGTGACTATAAAGCGTTCGAGTCGTTCGATTTTGAAGAGCCCCATTGCAACACAGACGAGACAGACAAAACAAGCAAAGCAGAAAGTGCCGTGTTTTACCGTGCACGATCTTATCCCGCTAAGGTGGGACGAGGTGTGGATACTTATCTATCGTTTGTTAATACCAATGACGAACTGGCAATACCACCCGCCGAATCCATTGTGGTTGAATTAACCTGTACCAATGGCGAAATTGCAGGCAAGTTACAATCAGGAGATATACACAATTCAACCAGCAGTTCCCCAGATTTTGTGAGCTTTGACAACATTACGCGCGTCACCCAGGCGTTGCCACCCCCCATGGGGCCAGATTTGCATTGGCGTTTAATGTCTAACATGGCATTGAACTATACCTCCCTGACTAATATTGATACGTTGCGAACGGTATTATCCACCTATAACTTTGCGGCCTTTTATGATCAACAGGTACAGCGTGCCAGCCAGCGGCGGCTTGAAGGGATAACAAGCATTAAGGTTGAGCCAACCCATCTTATGTTTAAGGGGCTACCCCTTCGTGGAATGCGAATCCAAATAGAATTAAAGGAAAGCAAATTCTCAGGTGAAGGTGATTTGTACTTATTTGCTACGGTGATTAATGAATTTTTTGCACTGTATGCCAATATGAACTCATTTCACCAACTCATTGTCAGGGGTAGCGAGCAAGGTGAAATGTATCAGTGGCCAGCAAGAGTGGGACAAAAGACAGCAGTTCCAATTCCCACCACTTGCTGAATCCCGCAAAAATGCGGGGCAACAAGTGTATTCGGAATGAAAATTTCGTAAACTATCTTTATCATTGCGCTAAAAACGCAGTTATCGTGGGATTTTCTCGTCAAGCCTTATCAGCAGATGAGGTGCTTTCCTCTGTCCGGTGCTGTTGACATTTTAAACAATATTGGGCAGGCGTCGTCTACTCAGTTGATACAACCAAATCGTGTTAGACTCAATATACTCAAAGTCCAGCGCGTGTGAGGCTTCGGTATCATCATACAGTAAACCAAGCACACACTATTCACCTAGACTTAATCGCGTTGGATATCGCTGTTGTTTTGATGCTGATTCCAGTTTACATCAGGGATAATGCCAACCTCAGCGGCAATGGCTTGAAATATGCAAAGCGACAAGCCATCAGTTTTGTTAACAGATAAAATTGAGAAAATACTGCCCCTGAAATACCAAACTATCGTTTTCAAGCGTATCAAATTTAAGAATCACTACAAACTCAGAATATCATCCTGTAAACCAAGTCTATGTTAGCTATAGTTAAACCATCAAAGACACCGTTAAGCCCTAACAACACACTGCACCGGAATAGATGAAAGCCACAACATTTAATCCAATCAAATGGTTAGGAAACAAGGTTATTCAATGGTTAATCCATGAAGATGACCCAGTCGGTACCCCTCCCTGCGATTTTGACCGACTTAGCTTCAAAATAAGACCTTGCGACGTCCTCCTGGTCGAAGGACGATCCCGCGTCAGCGACGTGATAAAAACCATCACTCAAAGTGTTTGGACTCATTCGGCACTTTATATTGGGCGTTTAGTAGACATTGAAGACATGAATGTACGTGAACATGTCAGCTGGCTATATGACGGCGACCCAGAGGATCAGTTAATCATTGAACCATTACTCGGTAAAGGCACGATCATTTCGCCACTTAAAAAATATGCCAATGATCATTTGCGCGTCTGCCGCCCGACCGGATTATCCCGGGCAGACGCCCAAAACGTGATCAAAAATGCAACGGATCACCTGGGGCAGGACTACGATGTACGCCAATTAATCGACCTCGGACGTTTTATATTCCCTTACGGTATATTACCTCGTCGCTGGCGTTCAAGCTTGTTTGAACATAATGCCGGTGAATCCACACGGACGGTATGCTCCACGATGATCGCAAACGCCTTTACGAAAGTACATTTCCCTATTTTGCCAGTCATACAAAAAACCGAAAATGGCTTACTATTTTTCAAGCGCAACACACGCCTTTTTACTCCAAGCGATTTCGATTATTCACCCTACTTTGAAATTATTAAATATCCATTATTAGGTCTCAACGACCTGGCCCCCTACAAACATATCCCCTGGGACAAAGAAGGCGTTATTTGCAATGATGAAAACGATTGTTTTGTTGCTCCTATCAGCCCACATCCCTCTAATACGCCTGAGAAAACAGCGTTAAATAACCTTAAGACCACAGTGAACACAACGGCTGAAACTGAATCTAACCATTCGCGGCAAGATGAAATCGTTGATATTGATACAGACGCGCCCGCTAATAGCAAACAAACCACGGCTGCGGGTAAAAACTAACTCATTTATTTCTAACTAATTTAAAGTTAAAGAAGGCTGCTATGAGCTTATTAATCTACCTACTAATGCTAACGGCCCTATTATGGACGTTATTTTATTTTCGAATACCGCTACTCGTTGGCAGCACAGTCGTGGCAGCAACGCTGATTATCTGGCCTCAAATTGTACATTTTTCAGCCGTCACGCAAAGCATTACCTGGATCGTTTTCCTCATCATCGCTGTACCCCTCAACATTAAACCACTACGCCGTACCCTGATCAGTAACCGTCTGCTCGCTTGGTTTCGTAAAATCATGCCCAGCATGTCACAAACGGAGCGTGAAGCCCTCAATGCTGGCAACGTCTGGTGGGATGGCGAACTATTTAGCGGCAAACCGCAATGGCAGATGCTATTGAACACCCCTGCCCCCATTCTTAGCCCAGAAGAAAAAGCCTTTATCGAGGGTCCTGTGGAAGACTTGTGCCACCTCATTGATGATTGGCGCACCACCCAGCATGATTTTGATTTAGCCCCGGAGGTTTGGCAATTTATCAAAGAAAAAGGCTTTTTGGGCATGATTATCCCAAAACGTTATGGTGGACTGGCGTTTTCTGCTCAAGCGCACTCAGCCGTGGTGACAAAAGTGGCAGGGCGCTCTATTACCGCAGCGGTGACAATTATGGTGCCTAACTCACTGGGCCCCGCAGAATTGTTGTTGCGCTACGGCACTGAAGCACAAAAAGAACGCTATTTGCACCGATTAGCAAAAGGTGACGAATTGCCTTGTTTTGCACTTACCTCACCGGAAGCCGGCAGTGATGCCGCCGCCATGACGGATACTGGCATAATCTGCAAAGACGAATTTAACGGCGAAAAAGATGTGTTGGGGATACGCTTGAATTGGGAAAAACGATATATCACACTGGGCCCGGTAGCCACTGTGTTGGGGCTAGCCTTTAAGCTCTATGACCCAGAGCATTTATTGGGCGATAAAGAAGATTTGGGTATTACCTGCGCACTGATACCCACTGACACGCCTGGTGTTGAAATCGGAAAACGCCATTTCCCCTTAAACAGTGCCTTTCAAAACGGCCCAAACAGTGGCAAAGATGTTTTTATCCCAATCGACTGGATCATCGGTGGACAGCAACAGGCCGGGCACGGATGGCGCATGTTAATGGAGTGCCTAGCAGCCGGTCGATCAATCTCGTTACCAGCACTCAGTACCGGCGCTGGCAAATTAATCAGCCGCGCCACAGGTGCCTATGCTCATGTACGCAAACAATTCAAAACCTCTATCGGCCGCTTCGAAGGCGTGGAAGAGGTATTGGCCCGCATCGGCGGTACATCGTACATGATGGATGCCGCCCGCTCATTGACGGCAACCGCAATTGATCAAGGTGAAAGCCCTTCGGTGGTATCGGCTATCGTCAAATACAACCTCACTGAAGCCATGCGCAGAGTCGTCACGGATGCCATGGATATTCATGGTGGCAGCGGTATTTGCCTGGGACCACGCAATTTTTTAGGGCGTGTTTATCAATCCATCCCCATTAGCATTACCGTAGAAGGCGCCAATATTCTCACCCGTAGCTTAATTATCTTCGGCCAGGGTGCAATCCGATGCCATCCCTATGTTTTAAAGGAACTGGAAGCCGCCAAAGAATCTGATTTTGATAAAGCCTCACGCGATTTTGATCAGGCCTTTTTCGCTCATGTAGGCTTTACCATCAGCAACGCTTTGCGCTCCTTGTTTTTAGGCCTTACGGGCGCCCGTTTTGTCAAAGCACCAGAACAGGGACCCAGCGCCGTTTATTACCGCCACTTAACCCGCTTTTCGTCAGCCTTTGCTTTTGTCAGCGATATCGCTATTTTGGTCCTGGGGGGTGATTTAAAGCGCAAGGAAAAACTCACGGGACGACTGGCTGACGTACTCAGTCACCTTTATTTAACGTCGGCGGTATTGAAACGTTATTATGATCAACGAGACGATCAGGCGCAACAACACGACGACCTGCCATTGTTACGCTGGTGGTGTGATCATTCTTTGCACGAAATGCAACTAAATCTGGACCGTTTCCTGATTAACTTTCCCATCCGACCTATCGCCTGGTTAGTACGACGAATCGTTTTCCCTCTCGGCAAATCATTTTCAGAACCCAGTGATACGTTAGGTCATGCTGTTGCCAGTATCCTGCTCAATCCCTCAGCAACCCGAGATCGCTTGACACAAGGCATATTTTTACCCAACGATGAATCAAGTCGGGAAAAAGAGCCTTTGGCCCGTCTGGAACATGCGCTAAAATGCATGATCGAAGCCACGCCCGCCGAAAAAAAATTACGGGCGGCATTGCAATCAGGAAAAATTAAATCGTACCATCGGGACCAACAGATAAAAGCCGCATTCGCCGCAGACTTCATCGATCAAAATGATGTTGATTTATTAAGCAACGCAGATCGAGCACAGCAAGAAGCGCTGCGCGTGGACGAATTTGATCCTTTCGAGTTTGGTCAGAAAACAACCGCACCATATTTTACAAGGGAAACGAGGGAGACGGGGTAAATGCCACAAAAACGCAAAGTATTAAACGAAGTCTATGTGGTCGACGGTAGTCGATCACCTTTTTTAAAAGCCAAAGGTAAACCAGGTCCGCTAACGGCCGCAAACCTAGCTGTCGCCACTGCCCGCCCACTCCTGGCCCGGATGCCCTTTGAAGCCAGTGATATTGATGAGGTGGTTTTAGGTTGCGTAATGCCGGGACCGGATGAAGCAAATATTGCCCGCGTTGTAGCGCTGCGGTTAGGCTGTGACCAACACGTGCCCGCATGGACAGTACAACGTAACTGCGCCTCTGGATTACAAGCCTTAGATAGCGCTGCTCAAAACATAGCCTTAGGGCGTTCAAACTTAGTGCTTGCTGGTGGCGTGGAAGCCATGAGCCATGCACCGGTACTGCTCGCCACCTCCATGGTGAAATGGCTAGGACAATGGGCAACGGCTCGCTCTTTTGGTGCGAAAGCAAAAGCCTTAGGGCAATTACGACCTGCATACTTAAAACCCATTATCGGTTTATTAAGAGGCTTAACCGATCCAGTGGTGGGATTGTCAATGGGACAAACGGCGGAAATCATCGCCTGCCAGTTTGGTATCGATCGGGATGCAATGGATAATTATGCAGTGCGCAGCCATCAACGGCTTGCCAATGCCATTGACCAGGGCTGGCTAAACGAAATTGAAACCGTGTACGATACTGAGGGAAATTTTTATCAACAGGATGACGGCCTGCGCCGTGACAGCGAAATTTCAAAACTCGCCAAACTCAAACCGGTGTTTGACCGACACTTTGGTAATGTCACTGCGGCTAATAGTGCACAAATTACGGACGGTGCAGCTTGGTTGGTTTTAGCCAGTGAAGCCATGGTGGAAAAATTCAAGTTACCCGTATTGGGACGCATTATCGACAGTGAGTGGGCAGGGCTTGCTCCTTCACAAATGGGATTAGGCCCGGTACATGCTATGACCCCCATCCTTAAACGGCATAAACTCGCACTGGACGATATAGATTATTGGGAAATCAACGAAGCATTTGCAGGACAGGTATTGGCAAATATCGAAGCTTGGAAAAACCCTGAATATTGTCTTGAAGAATTACACAGCCGGACGGCTATCGGCGAATTAAACCAGGAAAAGCTGAATGTGGATGGTGGAGGTGTTAGTATTGGACATCCTGTAGGCGCCAGTGGAGCACGTATTGTACTGCACCTACTCCACGTACTGGAACGCAATAACGCTCACCGCGGTATCGCCAGTCTGTGTATAGGCGGTGGTCAAGGTGGTGCAATGTTGGTAGAACGCGGCACGAATGCAGCGCAAGACTCAGCGGAGTAAATGGCTATGTCACAGTATAAACATTGGCGTATTGAGATCGATAAAGACTCAATCGCTTGGCTACACGCGGACAAAGAAGGTGAAAGTACCAACTCGCTGTCAAAAGCGATGCTGGAAGAATTAGACAAAATTCTTAGTGACCTCACCGAAAATGTCACCCGCGGACTGGTCATCCTATCAGACAAAAAAAATGGTTTTATTGCAGGTGCGGACATTAATGTGTTAGCCGACGCGAAAAACAGTGATCAGGCCGCAGTCTTTATTCGTTATGGTCAGGGTATCTTCAATCGCATCGAAAACCTGCGCTTTCCAACCGTTTGTTTGATTCATGGCTTTTGCTTGGGAGGCGGACTTGAACTGGCATTGGCGTGCCGTTATCGCATTGCGGTAGACGACCCCGGCACTAAACTGGGTTTACCGGAAATCAAACTGGGGATTCATCCCGGCTTTGGAGGCGCGATGCGTTTGCCACCATTAATTGGCGCCCCAGCCGCGATGGACTTAATGCTCACCGGGCGCTCCATTAGCGCCCGCGCAGCACAAAAAATAGGCCTGATCGATTATACGGTGCCTCTACGGCATTTTCATAAAGCAGCTGTCGATACCATTAAAGGCAGGCCGGCAAAAAAATCCCTTAAGGGCTGGAAAGCATATAGTAACCACTCCCTGATTCGCCCGATCCTCGCTTGGTACCTGCGTAAAAATGTCGCTAAAAAAGCAGCTAAAAAGCACTACCCAGCGCCTTACGCCTTAATTGATATTTGGGAAAAACATGGTAATAACCGTAACCGAATGCTGCAAGCGGAAGAAACCTCGCTATCCAAATTGGTGGCGGGTGACACAGCGCAAAACCTGATACGTGTCTTCTTTTTACAAAACAAGTTAAAGGCCCTGGGTGATAAATCACTCATATCACCTAAACACGTACATGTCATCGGTGCTGGCGTTATGGGCGGTGACATTGCCGCCTGGTGTGCATTGCAAGGGCTACAGGTAACAATCCAGGACCACCACGAATCCAATATTGCCCACGTAATAAAAAACGCTAATAAATTATTCAAGAAAAAATTGAAAGCACCTTTCCTCGTGCAAGCCGCGCTAGATCGGCTAATGCCTGACATGGAGGGGATAGGATTAGCCCACGCCGATGTTATTATCGAAGCAATTTTCGAAAACAAAGCGGCCAAACATGCGTTATATCAAGAGATTGAGCCCAAAATAAAACCCGACGCACTACTGGCAACCAATACATCCAGTATCCCATTACAAGAGTTAGGCGAAGGCTTATCCGACCCGAGTCGCTTAGTGGGTATCCACTTTTTTAATCCTGTGGCGATGATGCAACTGGTTGAAATCGTCAGTTCATCGGAAACACGCAAGGATATTGCCGCCAAGGCAGCGGCTTTTACGCGCCATATTAACCGCCTGCCGTTAGCCGTTAAAAGCTTACCGGGTTTTCTGGTTAATCGCGCACTAATGCCGTATATTTTAGAGGCCGTGCTACTAGAGTCAGAAGGCATCGCTCCATCGGTCATTGATGCAGCCGCTATCGATTTTGGCATGCCCATGGGCCCTCTTGCTCTGGCTGACACTGTGGGTTTGGATATTTGCCTGTCAGTGGCAGAAAATTTGTCTGGGACGAATCAAATTGAAGTGCCTCAACGCCTCAACACGTTGATACAAGATGGAAAATTAGGTCGAAAATCCGGCCAAGGGTTTTATCGTTATAAAAATGGCAAGCCCATAGGGTCGAAAGCAGGTAAAGCCGATTTTCGTCCTGACAATGTTCAAAATCGTCTAATATCCCGCTTTGTTAACGAAGCGGTGGCCAGTCTGCGCGAAGAGGTAGTAGCAGAAGCCGATTTATTGGATGCGGGTATCATTTTCGGTACCGGATTTGCGCCATTTCGAGGTGGGCCCATACATTACCTTGAGACCAAAGGCCAGGATGTTCTGTATTCCAACATGGTAGCACTTGAGGAAAAATACGGTGCCCGTTTTAAACCCGATGCAGGTTGGAAGCAGCATCAAGAACCACACTTATCAGTGGTGAGGGACTATGCCAGCAATGAGTGCTAATACATTAGACGTTATTCAATATGAAACCGTTGGCTCGCTAAGCGGATTACTGCGTGAGCGCGCCAAGCGAACGCCCAATAATCCAGCCTACCGTTACTTTAACATCGACTCAAACGCCTGGGAAGAAATCACTTGGCAACAAACCGTCAACCGGGTTGCGCAAATCCAGGCGGCTCTTTCCAGTGAAGCCTTAAAACCCGGTGATCGTGTTGCAATTATGTTGAAAAACTGCCCGGAATGGGTGCAATTCGAGCAAGCTGCCATCGGACTGGGCTTGGTTGTGGTCCCCCTTTACACTAACGACCGCGTCGATAATATTTCATATGTATTGCAAGATGCTGGCGTTAAACTGTTATTGCTCGAAGGCCAAGAAGATCTCGACGCGCTAACAGAGATTTCCTCTCAAATCGGTGGCTTGGTTAGGTTACTCAGCACCACAAAATGCAAGCATACAAAACCCTACTCGCATTTCATGACTTTTAATGACTGGATTGAAAATTCCATACAAACCTACGAGAATCAACAACCCGCGCTACAAAGCAATAGCGCCAACCTTGATGACCTGGCAACAATCGTCTACACCTCTGGCACCACCGGCCGAGCAAAAGGCGTGAAACTAAGCCATCGGAATATCCTGGCCAATGCAACTGGCGGCACACGGCATGTCACAGTCTACCGGGAAGATGTTTTTTTATCCTTCCTGCCGTTGTCTCACACTCTGGAACGCACGGTGGGCTATTACATTCCCATGATGTGCGGCGCATCAATCGCTTTTGCCCGATCAGTATCGGATCTGGCAGAAGACTTAATGACCATTAAACCCACCGTACTCATTTCAGTACCCCGCATTTATGAACGCATTTATGGTAAAATCTCCACGCAACTCACCCTCAAATCCAGCTTCGCACAGAGCTTATTCCATAAAGCAGTTGAGCTTGGCTGGTGCCGGTTCCAGCACCCCAATAACACGTATATATTATGGCCAATGCTAAGAACTCTGGTTGCCAATAAGGTAATGGCAAAACTCGGCGGCCGTATGCGCGTAGCAATTTGTGGTGGTGCACCGCTTTCCCTGGATGTGGCAAAAACATTTATCGGCTTAGGTCTAAATTTGGTACAAGGGTATGGCCTTACGGAAACCAGCCCCATTATCAGTGCTAATAAAATGGAAAGTAATGACCCCGCCAGTGTTGGCACCCCTCTCGACGGTGTCGAGGTTAAAATCGGTCCAAATGATGAACTCTTAACACGAGGCCCGTCCATTATGCTGGGTTATTGGAACAACCCAACGGCCACCAAAGAAATCATTGACGACGATGGCTGGCTCCACACTGGCGACAAAGCCAAAATAGAGCAAAACCGGATATACATCACCGGCCGTATTAAAGAAATTATCGTGCTATCCAATGGTAAAAAAATCGCCCCGGCAGACATGGAAATGGCCATTGCTATCGACTCGCTCATTGATCAGGTGATGGTGATTGGCGAATGCCGACCTTTTCTTGCTGCACTGATCATCCTGAATCACGAAGCCTGGCCAGCACTCGCTAACAAGCTCAATGTCAATCCCGATGATCCAACAACGTTGAAAGACCTAGCTGTTCAAAAAACAGTGTTGCAAAGCATTAACGAACATACTCGTGCATTTCCGGGCTATGCTAAAATCAGGCAGATATCCGTTAGCCTGGAACCCTGGACAGTGGAGAACGGACTCATGACGCCAACGCTGAAACTAAAGCGAAACCAGATTCTGAGCCACTATGAAAACGACATCAACATAATGTATGAGGGTCATTAAATACGATGAATACCGATCCCAGCGATCACGTTAGCCTGCCTGACGAACAACCCACCATGCGGCTACTTGCCCGCCCCACTGACACCAATCCAGCTGGTGATATCTTTGGCGGTTGGATTATGTCGCAAGTAGATCTTGCCGGTAGCATTGCGGCAAGTCGAAGGTCATTAGGCCGAACGGTCACTGTTGCCGTCAATTCATTTCATTTTAAAAAACCGGTGTATGTTGGGGATTTGATAAGCTGCTATACAAAAATTGAAAAAGTGGGTAATACTTCAATAACCGTCCTAGTCGAAATTTACGCAGAACGTCGCCCTGAAAAAACTGAATGCATCAAAGTAACCGAAGCCAGATTAACTTACGTGGCCGTTGACGAAAATGGTTTACCACGGCCCGTCAATCAATGACCGCTGGGCCAAAACACAACATCTTCGCCTCAAATGACCGAAAAAATGAACCCAGTACCGCTACCCCTCGCCACAACACTGATTCTCGGGCAAGCTTCCTAAGCAAGGACACTAACCCAGATAAAACAAGTAAAAACAGCCGCCGGGAAAATTTACTTCCATGCCGTATCGCAATCTTATAAAGTAACTAACATTGTGATTAAATGGTAGCTTATTAACTGAAAACTTGGTCAGATCATCCACCATTGAATCGCAACAAAAGCGGCTAAGGTATAGAATTTAAAGGACTTTGCAGTTACTCCCTACATAGAGAGGCAACCGCAACGCATCACCCCTACGCTGACAACGTCGGTGTAGCTGTTTTAGGTAAGTTAAAATATTTTGAAAACACTTTTAAGTTCTGCGCATTAGCATCAACTGATGTGTTAAGTTAACGAAAGAGGAATCATTACAAGAACGGTTCTTGCAAAATCTTTGATATAAATAATAACGTTAAAAGTATTACCTAAGAATAACGACTCAGCTTGATTTTTTAAATGCTCAGTAACTGCTTAAATTATCTTTGATTTATTCGAAAACAAGGGGAAAATACGCAGTTTCCCGATGTGAATAAGTGCTTTTAACGCAGCCATCGGTCAAACCAAGGTTAAGCTGGGTAGTTACAACCGATAAATGGATTTATTCTCACTAATTTATGGCATAAGACAATATATAAGAGTCTAACGGGTTAACGTGTTCCGCAGGCCAAAATGAACCGTTTTGGGCACTTCACAGCCGGGGTCACTTTTAACCAAACAGCCTCTAAGCTCAAATGGGGAAATCTATGGAATATCGTAAGTTAGGCCACACAGAGATCGACGTTAGTGTTATTTGCCTAGGTACCATGACGTGGGGAGAACAAAACACCGAAGCAGAAGCCCATCAACAGTTGGATCTCGCCATGGATTGCGGGATTAATTTCATCGACACCGCCGAAATATACCCCGTTCCTCCTAAAGCAGAAACCTGTGGGTTAACCGAACAATATATTGGAACCTGGCTACATAAACGTCAGGTTCGCGATAAAGTGATACTCGCCTCCAAAGTGGCCAGTCGTGCCAATTGGCTATCTCATATTCGTGACGGAAATAGTTGTTTAAATCGGAAAAATATCGAAACTGCATTGAATGCAAGTCTGAAACGCCTCAAAACTGACTATATCGACCTATATCAGCTTCATTGGCCCGACCGAAATACCAATTATTTCGGAAAACTGGGTTTTGAATATGATGCTGACGAAAACCCAATTGCAATTGAAGAGACCTTAAAAGCGTTGGATGATCTCATTAAATCCGGTAAAGTCCGTCATTTTGGGCTTAGCAATGAAACACCTTGGGGCGCCATGTCATTTATTAACCTTGCTGAACAAAAACCACTCCCATTGGTGGTCAGTATTCAAAATCCTTACAATTTGCTCAATCGAAGTTATGAAATAGGCATGGCGGAAATATCCCAACGGGAAAATATCGGGCTATTAGCATACTCTCCCTTGGGGTTTGGTGCGCTGAGCGGAAAATATTTATGCAATGCCCGACCAGAAGGTGCTCGCCTCACCTTGTTTGAATATTTTAACCGTTATTCAAATGGCAATGCTATTCGGGCAACTGAGCTATATGTTAATATTGCCAAACAACACAACCTGGATCCAGCTCAAATGGCTCTGGCCTATGTGAACAGCAAACCGTTTTTAACCAGTAATATTATCGGCGCTACCAACGCAGCGCAACTAAAATCCAATATTGCCAGTACAGAGATAAAACTAAGTGAGAGCATATTGTCACAAATTGAAGCCGTCCATGAGGCGATCCCCAACCCAAGCCCGTAGACAAGACCAACGGGCCACACTGATATACGTATAAAATACACGTTGGGCACATCTTATGGCACTATCTATTATGGCACTGTTAAGGAATATCAAAAACAGAGGACTTGTGCTCCATCACCATCAAAATCGCCACCATTGCGGTACGGTAGCAATGCGGTGCAGTAAAGTATTAAAGTTGAGGCACTTGATAATATGGGTGTATCGGAACGCAACTGTTCATATTAATGGTAAAAACCGGAAAGATAACAGGCATACACTTAAACCTAAATTAATCAGTTAGGCCACGGAGATCCACACCAATGCACTGTATACCTTTTCCGCACCCAACTGAGTTCACCAAGATTATCATTTTATTGTTATTGCTCAGCGTCTTTCTTACTGCATGCAGCACACGCACCTTTGTGCACCAAAACCAGTATGTGCTACAAAGCAATGATAACTCAAAAGTAGCGCGGGTTTATTTTTTACGACCCACACCTATGAAATACAAGGGCATCGCAGATAGCGTCGTCCATGTTGACTTTAACGGCTCTCGCTTGTTAAGCGTCAACGAAGGACGCTATGCCTTAATAAAATTAAAGTCTTCACAAGGTCCGATCACAACATATTCTTTAACAATGTTTACTAACCAGGATCAACCCATACAAGTCAAGCGTACTCGGCAATACCGTTTCATTGCTGGTAAAACATACTTCATTCATCTTAAACGTATTAATGAAGAGTTTCGTGGCATTTTCTACGATCCAGCCCCCATTACCCTTGAGCAAGCGCAAAAACTTGCTGCAAAACTAAGGCCGTATGGGGACGCCAGTAGCGCATCGATAAAGACGCTTGAAGCAATCGATGAATCGCAACTAGCAAGCCCACTGGAGCCTGTAATGCCAGAACAATTGTATCCCGGACACAAATACTTAATTAAAGAAACACCAACCTACAATGCCCCTCAGCCTCCAACACAGAACAAGAGTGAAATAAGTTTTGACCAGCCACCTGATGAGCCTATCATCATCAAAAACCAATAATCCTGAGGCAATAACCCACCCCGTCTAACGTTTTACAACGGATACCTGAAAAATGGAGATTAATCCGTGAAATTTATTTTAAAAATAAGACAATGCACCCTGTGTTTTTTTATCCCATTCATGCTTACCGCTTGCAACGCATCATCGACGATAAAGCTAACACACATTGGCCATCATGACATTATTGCGGGCAAAACGACGACAATCGCATTAGACGCAGGCAAAGCTGGTCAAAATTTCGTATTAATGCCTGGTGGTCCTTACGCCAACAAACGTATTGATGTAGACCAAACCGTGCAGTTCATTGAAGTATCTGAGCAATTCGTTTATGCAATAACAAGCGCAACAGATCATCCCGACAACCATTTACTGATTATTGATTTCCAACAAGACTCACCAAACCCGGTTACCCGACACAAATTAACCGGCTCAGTGAACAAACTGCTGCTTGTGAATAAAACATTATTTCTAGGTATGCAAGACAGCGGTCTAAGCATTATGGACGTTTCCAATCCACATAACATAAAAACGGTAGCACGCTTTAAAGATCAAAAAACCATCAACGACTTACACATGGCAGATCATCAGGTCTATGCGTTGTCCAATCAACAGCAAATTTTGGTCTTTAAGCGAACCTCCGAATCTAAAAATGCCGCTTGGCAACTCGACAAGACCCTACACATCCCGGGACACACCAATAGCATTGCTGTTAAAAACAATCGACTATACGCCACAGGACCTGCTACTGGCCTGCGTGCATTTAATTTACAAAAACCGGAGACACCCGTAGACCAATTTCCTTTGCAAGGTCAAGGTAAGCAAATTCGCCTCAGCGCTAATACCGCCTATGTTGCAGATGGCACCGGTGGCCTCATTATTTTTGATATTAGCAATCCTGACAACATAAAATGGCTAGGCAGCCACAACAAATTTAACAGCATTCAAAAAACAGTGGCATTCGGCAATCACCTGGTAGCACTTGATGGCCAAAAACGCATTGCCACACTCAATATATCGCGTTTATCCTTACCAATTACCGGGAGTTTTTATAAACCGGCAGCACCCATATTGGATATCGCCAGCTATCAACACGACATTTATCTCGCTACCGGCTCCAGTATTGAACGGCTTATGATCCCATCCAAACCACAACGTCAAATCTCTAATGAAGGTGTTAACCAAGGAGGTTCACGTCGTGCATTTATAAATAATGATATCGCATATGTTGCAGACTGGTTTTCAGGACTGCATTTATATGACATCAGCAACCCTTACTTTCCCCAGCACTTAGCAAACTACCATACACCAGGTTCATCAAAGGGCGTTATCGTTAAAGGCAAGTACGCTTACGTCGGCGATGATGATCATGGTTTGCAAATCATTGATATCAGCAAGCCTCGCGAACCGAAAAAAGTGTCCGAACTATTGTCCACTGGACTCGCCTATACCATGAAGATGAAAAACAATTTACTTTATCTCGCTGACCACCGTGGCGGCCTGCATATCATTGATGTCAGCAATGTCAAACAGCCATCAATTATTGGCAGCTTTGATACACCAGGAAAATCCTGGGCAGTGGATGTCGCAGACAATATTGCCTATATTGCGGATGATACGTCTGGCCTATTGATACTGGATGTCAGCAACCCAAAACTACCCCAGCAAATAGCACAATTTAATCCTGATGGTTATGCTGAAGATGTGCAGGTAAAAGACAATATTGCTTACGTCAGTTTTTTCGATAAAGGTTTATATATTCTTGATGTCAGTAATCCCCAACATCCCCGGCAAATTTCGCAACTCGATATGCCTGGTAATGCACGTAGCATCACACTCAGCAACGATTATGCGTTCATTGCAGGATGGGAATCCGGCTTGCAAATTGTCGACATTAGTAATATCAACAAACCAAAGATCGTCGCTAATTACGATACTAACGGAGCTGCCTGGGGCGTAGATATTTATCAGGGGTACGCCTATGTATGGGACTGGTGGGGTGGTGTTAAAATCATTAATGTTAACAATCCACGACAACCCAGTCTGGCAGGTAAATACCATACCCGGGGCGACATAAAGAACCTTAAAATCAAGGGTAACTATATTTACACCGCTAACGGTGCTGGTGGCGTGCAGGTGTTCGATATAAACAATGTATTAAACCCCATCTGGGTCACTGGCAATGATTCTCCCGGCGAGGTCGTCGACATCTGGCCTACGGCTCACATTGCCTATTCGGCCAACGGTGGGAATGGCATCAGCATCTTCAACATCAGTAACCCCTTCCACATTAAACAGCAAGGCCATCTGGAAACACCTGGCAACGCATTGTTGGTAAGGGAGTATCGACAGTTTTTATATGTTGCAGACTCACAAGCAGGATTGCTTGTTATCGATGTCCGGCAACCCGCCCACCCCAAACCATTAACACAATACCCCATGACGATTAATGACTTATGGCTCGACAATGGGATGTTATATGCCGCCACAACCAATCAAGGGTTGTTGCGTTTTAAGACCCAGCCCAACGGGACATTGATCGCACAAAAACCGTTTAATGAGCAACACAATATTCAGCAAGTACGCAGCAATAACAAAAATATCTTTGTCTCCGTGAACAAGGTGGGAGTCTACATATTACAAGACTCAGCAGCCTTGCGCCCGAAAAACCCTATTTCACAAAGCTCACAAACACTTACCGTGGTGGCATTACTGAAATTAACTGAAAATATTGAAGATATTCAAGTATCAACGGATACCTTATATGTGGCCACTCAGTCACAGGGACTGCTCGCGATCGACATTCGCAAACCATCAGCACCCCAAGTAAACATTCGTTATCCGGCGACCGATCACCTGGGCGCATTTGCCATTAACGAGCAAGCCGCTTTTTTTGCTGGCAGCGATACGATTTCATCCGTCGGTTTTCTGCCAGCGCTTGGGCAACAACACCGGAACCATACCCAAACCCTATTGACAATACCCGCTAACTTACCGCTGGGACGTTATCACTTAAGCAATGCAAATGGTAATGGAATAAGCTCCATCTGGCCTAATGTCATAAATGTCGTACGGCCCAAGCCTAAGACACCAAAACTCAGCCAGGAAGACTTCAAAAAATTACTGGAAAAACACCGAGCACAGCAAAAACCCGAAACAACACTGAAATAATGGCATGCCTTTTCATAAACACTATTCGGCGCAAAACGTCATGCAATACATTAATACCACCAAGTATCTAGGAGCCTATCCGAGAAGCCCCGTCGTCGCGAGGGAACGCCATTTTGAGTCCATTTTGTCGATTCCTATTTTTGGCATTTAAGGCGAATACTGAGCCTGTTTAACGTAGTGATCGTGAAAATGAGCCAATATGGCGTTTTCGCAGTCGGCTTTCTATTCTCAGACAGCAGGCTCCAGCCACACATAATCATAATACAGCATCGCCGCCTCCTTATTAATCAAGCTAAATTCATCAGTTGAACGGCATATAACGTGTGTTTTTCACGATAAAATCGAGACGGTGAGGTGCGATGAGGCGTAATAGCAAGCAATAACAACGATTCGTAACGACGCCAGAGAGGCGATAATAAACCTGCTCGACATATCGTGGCGCGCTAACCTTTTGAGTGGGGGTGGTAAAATACAATATTTCAATTGTTTCAAAAAATGCAGTGCAACTGACTAAACACTCAACTGAATTTAGGTTCAACGCCTTCCAAGAACGCAACAAACACGCTTATATCTATTTTAATCAACAAGATACTTCTTGATTATGCCTTTAGCTCCCGTAAAGTAACGGGGTCTGCATGAATGCACGCGTATAGCAATCTATCAAAAATTTGTTCAGGCCAATATCTTCGATTAAACCGATAAGCAAATTCTGCTAAATATTTCTTTCGATATTTTGGGTAAACGCCGTGATGAGTTGACAACAGAAATCGCTTCAAATTTGACGTTAACGTATTAATCCACTTTAGTTTTTCATGGGCTATCTCAGGATCCTGGCTTTCAATGTATCGGTCATGATCATATCCTTGTTCTTTGATCTTCACATAGGAGCCTTCACCATCAGAGACTATTTTGCTGCCCTTTTTAATGTGTTTCTCTATCGCCGGTAAAATTTGCGTCTCATAAATCCCTTCAATTTCCTCAAAGGTCACAAATTTAGGCCCACCCTGATTATTTTCTTGAATAGCCATAAAAAAAGGCGTTTTATTATTTCCAGATTTTCTTCTTTCTGCTAATGTTTGCTTGCCGCCTATAAATATTTCATCGGCTTCCACTATGCCATGTAAATCATAAAGTGCATCTCTGACTATCATGCCCTGTCGAATTTTATGTCCCATGCTCCAGACTGTTCTATACGTAGATATTCTCAACTGCTCTTGCAGATAAAGCATTGAGACACCCTTTTTCGAGGTTGCCATAAAGAAAATAAACCAAAACCACTTTGACAGAGGAATCCTTGTTTTGTGAAAAAGAGTGCTTGAGGTAATACTCGTTTGGTGCTTGCAACTGTAACACTCGAATAGTTTCCGGCTGGGTTTAAAACATCCTCTTGTTGCCGAGCACGATGGGCAGATAAAACCATTTGGCCATCTCAGTGATAAAAAATGATTCCAGCACGCCTGCTCATCTGGAAAGCGCTCGTAGAAATCAATCAAGACCATATCTTGATAGGGCTTTTTAATGCGGGTTCCCATAGTCTCTATACTATATCATACGGGAGCTAAAGGCATAATCAAGAGATACTTCGTGGCACTCAACGGAGAAACCCAGAATTATGCGCCCATTACATTTACGCAATTAAATTTCACCCAAATAGCAAATAAACCACTCATTGTCTATACTGGTTTGAATATACTTTTTGAGCACACAAACATTGCCAACTTTACATTTTTATTGATACTGTATATGCATTAGTCATTAGGCAATTAATTGGCGCAGAGGTTTTTATGTCCACATCCATTACAGTACGGCGTTATCTTGACAAACAGGATGTTCGCTATGCGACGGCAAGCTACTCAGGGGAAACCCAAGATGTATTTAAAAACGGTACAAAAGCCATTAATCCCAACCAAATTGCCAAAGCCATCGTATTGAAAGATCTTCGCGGTTTATTGATGGCGGTATTACCCGGCCCAAATCACTTGAACTTGGAAACACTTAACCGGCAACTGCATCGAAATTTACAACCTGCTGGTCCCGAAGATTATCACAGTATCGTGGCAGACTGCTCCCCTGGTATTGTGCCTCCCCTCGGAGAAGCGTATGGTTTTGAAACCATTGTCGATGACGGCTTATTAAATCAAGACCTTATTTATTTTGTATCCGGCAACAGTAATGAATTGGTACGGGTTTCTGGTTACGATTTTCAATTACTGCACAGTAACGCATGGTACGGCAATACATTTTCCGACATTACCGCTGAAGAATCCGAATCAAAACAAACGCAGCCCAATGGCATCGCAGGGAATAAAGCCAATTTAAAAAAACAAATTCAAAAAATCAACAACCTGCCGCCGATGCCGACAATGGCACAGAAAATTATTCAACTAAATACCGACCCTTATACACATGCAGAAGACCTAGCGAAATTGATAGAAACCGATCCCAGCTTATCTGCCCAGATAATCCGCTACGCACAATCACCTTTTTATGGCTACCAAGGTACCGTAACCTCAGTACGACAGGCGATTTCTCGAGTATTAGGCTATGATCTGGTGATGAACATCGCTTTGGGTATTTGTGTCACTCGCCCCTTCAAAACCACACCGCACGGCCCATTAGGCTTGCACTCTTTTTGGCGCCATGCCACCTATAGCGCCACCTTAGCGCAAGGATTGTGCAATATAATGCCAAGAAAAATACGACCACTCACAGGCACAGCATATTTGAGTGGTCTATTACATAACTTTGGCTTCTTAATTCTGGGTTATTTGTTACCGCGGGAATTTACCGCTCTCAACAACGCGATTAGCGAAAGCCCTGATACACCGATTGCAGAATTAGAAGAACGCGTATTAGGCGGTTCACACACCGAATTGGGGCGCTGGTTAATGGAAACCTGGAACATGCCACCGGAAATTACCGTATCGGTAGCCCAACATCACAACGAACATTATTCTGGCCCGCACGCGGAATATTCACGCCTTGTTTATCTCGCGGACATCCTGTTAAAAAGCCAAGATATCGGGGATGCATCAACAGAGGAGGTGCCCGAAACGTTGCTCGAATCAATGGGACTTACAAGTGATCAAGCACTGGCAGCGCTGGAGAAAACGATTCAAGGCAGCGAAGAACTCGACACGATGGCGAGACAGCTAGCAGCTTAAAACAAATGAACAGTGCTGTGGTGTAATGACTCAGAGGGCAGCCCCCTTCCCTGCACCACAACTCAACACGCTACGGTAATGTTAATCTATCGAATTCACATCGGTGCATAACCAGTTGTATTCATACCCGCTTAGATTGACACCTTAATGTCTAGCATAAAACAAGTAAGGAAATACCGGATTTCGGTCCCGACAATGGTTGCCTTAATAATAAACGGTAGCCTTAAATAATAAAAGTGGTTGCTAATCTAACTTAGCAACCGGGAGAAATTTCGCGATGGAAGAAGCGGATTTGCTGGAAGAACACCAGCAACTACAACAGCAATTACAATCGTTTGTGGAACGTGCACGAGAAAATGAGCATAAAATGCGGCGTTTCCACGAACAAGAACTCAATCTCATTGGCTCACGTACATTACCCGACCTACTTCAGAATATACTCTACAATTACCGGCGCTCATTCTCTCTCGACGCTGTTACCTTAGTGCTGTACGATCCTGAGTATGAAATACGGCGAATACTGGAGGAGGAAGGCTCTCGTGTCAGCGAACAACCCAACCTTATATTCATCACACAACAGGATAACCTGACATCATTGTATGGTCCCGATTTACAGCCCAGACTGAGCAACTTCGAGCACCAATATCACCAGACATTGTTTAGCCAATTAAGCCAATCTTATATGCCGCTACGCAGTGTCGCATTATTACCCTTGGTGCGTTACGACAAGCTCATTGGCAGCTTTAATCTGGGTAGCTTTTCCGAAGAACGATTTGCAGAAAAGTCCGGCACCGAATTTTTACAACGACTGACAACGATCATGGCGATTTGCATCGAAAACGCGACCAATAATGAACGCCTAAAACGAGTTGGCCTTACGGATACACTAACCGGCATTAACAATCGTCGTTTTTTTGATCAACGATTACAAGAAGAGATCGGCCGTAGTATTCGTGCAAATGACCCCATTTCCTGCCTGTTTATTGACATTGACTACTTTAAAAACATCAACGATCAATACGGTCATCAAAATGGTGACGTTGTGTTACGAAAAATCGCCAGCCTGATTCGAGCACAATTAAGAAATTGTGATGTAATCGCAAGGTATAGTGGAGAGGAATTCGTGGTATTGCTTGCTAATACAGCACCCGATATCGCCACAGAGATTGCTGAACGTATTCGGCTATCAATTGCTGCATCGCCAATATCACTGATGGAAATCGAATCATCCGTCCCAATAACGGTGTCAATTGGCATTTCCTCACTAACCGATACCCAAGGCATGGAGAACACACGTATCTTGGGGTTCTCTTTAGTTGATAACGCAGACCATGCCCTTTATGACGCCAAAAGCGATGGCCGTAATCGTGTCGCACTATATTTACACGACAATTATTCTAAAAACTCTGGGCAACACTATGCCAATACATCAGCGCGGGCAAAACAGTGAGCGCCAACCAAAAACAAATAACTCAAGTGACTAATTTTATCCACAGTAGCGCATTTTGATGTTATTGTATGAATCTGACACATCAATTGAATCTACTGCGAACGACGAACCCGCAGAACTGGACCTAACCTGAGCCTGACCTAAAGTGTTATCCCACTAATAATCCAACAGTGCCATTTAACTGGCCACCAACTTAAATATTATACATTTCAAATGGATGGATGTTCCGAAAACAAATAGCCGCATTGAATACCTTGTTAGAAAATCGCTCATTATTATGTTATTTTTGGAGCAACCACACCACACTCGCGCCGCCTTGATGGATGAAAAATGAGCATCGGCAGGACTGTCAAAAGGATTATTAACACTCCCCTAGGAGAGCCTGTCCGAAAAAAACACCCCAAAAACAGACAAATCAACGGCAAACCAAGCTTACTTTGGCCAGAAATTTGCTTATAATTACGACAGTAAACCAGATGTCCACAGCATGAGAACGGTAATATTAACCTAAACTCATCCGTTGAACGCTTCGAACTGACATACAAGCCATTAAAAATGGTTGTGCTTGCCTGTCAGCATACGACCCGCAACACATTTTTTTTGACTGACCGCTTAATAACTCAATTAAACGCAGAAAAAATATGTAACGCACTGAATGTACATAGCGAGTTTAAAAACAATGGGGTGATGAGTTATTGTTAGCGTCGTCACAAATCGGTTTTTGCATTCCCCTCGGGGAGGATCGCAGACTTAACCTAGCGCCACTCTTGTCGGCAAATAGCCCTTGACAAGATATGAACGGCTCATTAAAAGTAGATAGCAGTGACGGATTCCGGTCCAATACAATAAAAAATAATGGTTTTAACTTGAAATCGTTGCCCTATTAGACTGAAATGTGTATAACGAGGTATAAAATATCGGCGCAGCTGCTGCTTAAAACGCCGGCCAATTGACAAACGTTCTCAAATTATAGAAGTTCTCAAGTTATTCCTAATTTTTTCATATTGGAGGTATGGCGCGTGAGTGAAAATATTGTTCACCTCTCTGACGATAGTTTTGAAGAAGAGGTGGTAAACACCGAGGGTCCAGTACTGGTCGACTATTGGGCAGACTGGTGCGGACCTTGCAAAATGATTGCCCCCATACTCGATGAAATTGCAGGCGAATATAAAGATAAAATTAAAATTGCCAAGCTTAACATTGACGAAAACCCGGCGACGCCGCCTAAATATGGTATCCGGGGCATCCCAACGCTGATGCTTTTCAAAGGTGGTAATGTAGAGGCAACCAAAGTAGGGGCTGTCTCGAAATCACAATTGACCGCCTTTATTGACAGCAACATTTGATACATTCAGTAAAACTAAAATCCCGTGTTTAATGCAAGCAAAATTATTAACTGATGTTACCCTTACCAGTGCCTCAATAGGAATGCAGGCTACTATAGCGTTTACGAAAAGTCATAACTTATTGATTCATAATTAAGAGCGCGTAACATCAGTTATTAAATCGAGGCGCGTAAAGCCTGAAAATTAGGGCTTTACGACATCGCTCAAAAGTGATAGCGTACCAGGAAAATAAAGAGCAACCATTAGTAAATGAATGACGTTGCTCTGATAATCCTCCTATTTTAGATCAAAACATAGATATACAGCCTGAGAATTGGGCGATGCATTTCTTGTTTTAACTCAATTACCCAAAAATACAACGCATTTAAAAGCAACATACAATTTAGCGACAACTTACTACAGCGACAACAAAAGTATTTATTCATGAACGATCAGTACAGTTCGTATGGCCTACATGCCCTGCGATTTCTTGGTGAGCCGTAATTTATTGGGTCATCACCGTTAGGGATAACAACCATACTCCATTTTACAATGTAGTTCTATCCATCCAACAACAGATTTGAACACTCTAATTTAATCATTAACGAGGATAGCAACAATACCCTCCTAAAGAATAACTCTTTGCTTAGCCACAGTTTATCTATAGCTCAACCAAAAATACGTCAACTATCAAAACCTACCTAAAAAGCGAAAACCATGAACCTTAGCGAATTAAAACAAAAACCTGCCACAGAACTCAATGAACTTGCAATCAGCCTGGGCATCGAGGGTATGGCACGGTCACGCAAACAAGACGTTGTGTTTGCAATACTTAAATCTCAAGCCCGCAACGGCGAAGACATTTACGGTGGCGGGGTTCTGGAAATCCTGCAAGATGGCTTTGGCTTTTTACGCTCAGCGGATTGCTCTTATCTCGCCGGGCCAGACGATATCTATGTTTCCCCCAGTCAAATCAGACGCTTTAGCCTACGCACAGGGGATATCGTGGGTGGAAAAATCCGCCCGCCGAAAGAAGGTGAACGCTATTTTGCTTTATTAAAAGTTAATGAAATCAACTTTGAGCCGCCTGAGAACGCCCGCTCCAAGGTACCCTTCGAAAGCTTAACCCCATTATTTCCCAACGAACGCCTTAAAATGGAACTGGGTAACGGCAGCACCGAAGATTTAACTGTACGGGTTATTGACCTGGCCTCCCCGATTGGCAAAGGCCAGCGCGGGCTCATTGTCTCACCACCAAAATCCGGTAAAACAATGATGCTGCAAAATATTGCCCAATCCATTGCAGCCAACCACCCAGAATGCATTCTAATCGTGTTACTCATTGATGAGCGCCCGGAAGAAGTCACCGAGATGTCCCGCTCCGTCCGTGGCGAAGTGGTTTCCAGCACATTTGATGAACCCGCCAGCCGTCATGTACAGGTTGCTGAAATGGTTATCGAAAAAGCAAAACGACTAGTGGAACATAAAAAAGATGTGGTTATCTTGCTGGACTCCATCACACGCTTGGCCCGCGCCTACAATACAGTAGTCCCCTCGTCGGGCAAGGTACTTACTGGTGGCGTAGACGCCAATGCCTTGCAACGGCCAAAGCGTTTTTTTGGCGCCGCCCGCAATATTGAAGAAGGTGGCAGCCTGACCATACTCGCAACCGCACTAGTCGACACTGGCTCCCGCATGGACGATGTCATATACGAGGAATTTAAAGGCACCGGTAATATGGAAGTACATTTGGATCGCAAAATCACCGAAAAACGAATTTATCCAGGTATTAATATTAATCGATCCGGCACACGTCGGGAGGAATTAATCACCTCCGCAGAGGAGCTGCAAAAAATGTGGATTTTGCGCAAATTATTACACCCTATGGATGAAATCACCGCGATCGAGTTTTTATTAGACAGACTCAAACAAACAAAAACCAATGATGAATTTTTTCTTTCGATGAAACGCTGACACTCGCTTATTGACAAGCAATATCAGTCAGTGATACGCGACAAACAAGTGACGCACACACTTGAAGCCAAAACGATGCAAAAATAGACATCAAAGCCCTTCAATGCCTAACTATAGTAAGGTCATCTATAATTATAGCTTACGGTATTTTAGGCGGAGTAATTTTACAGTAAACAAACAATCGACCAATAAACCATGCTGCAACCAACATACTGCAACCAATTAGTGTAAGTGGGAACATTAATGCAACTGGCGTTTTCATCAACAGTGACTGAAGCACCCCGCTCAAATACGTTATAAAATCAAATGCGTCTGGCTCTAAGAAAAACATTACACCAACCTGTCTTTGCCGTTTTTGTCTTGCTCACTGTCTGCACGAGCATCATATCCTGTAGCGGTGAACGTTATACAGCCCTGATGAACGCCGCCCGAAATGGTGACAACGATGCAGTCGGGCGCATGCTGGACCTAGGCACTGAAATCAACCAGCAAACCTCAAAAGGCAAAACGGCGCTGATGCTTGCAGCCTCAGAGGGGCACACAGATACCGTCAAGCTACTCATCAACCGTGGCGCCGACATTACAGCTAAAGACAAATATCACACATCTGCACTCATTGTAGCCGCCACAGGAGGACATACAGATACTGCAAAATTACTGTTAGATTACGGTGCAGACCCCTTTATGAAAGACTCCAGCGGTGGTTCGGCGCTAAGCAATGCCACTTTTTTTGGGCGGACTGAAACCGTCTCAATTATATTGGAAAACATAAAACAATTACCCAAACAGCATGGTGAAGAATTATTGTTACTTGCTGCTGGCCTTGGACATATTGACATTGCTAAATCCTTATTGGCAAAAGGCACCAGCGTCAACGCGACAGGCATCAAACAACGTAGCGCCCTTATGGCGGCGGCAGCTTTTAATAAGATTAAAATGGTAAAATTACTACTGCAACACCATGCCGACATTCACGCTAAAGACAGCAACGGCACCACCGCGCTACAGGTAGCCATCAAGAAGGGAAACAACGAAATCACCACATTATTACAGGCAACACGATCGTTCGAGCAAAATCAACCGCGTTGATCACCACCATTTTGGTCCCGACCCTTCGTGAGGAATGCTGTGACAGCGCTCACAAACAAACAACGAAAATGCCACTCTACCGTGACACACACCGCAATACTCGCCGCGCAACACTTTATCCATGGTGATAGGATTCTCTCCCACCTGGGGAGAAAAAATAGCAGGATGACAATTGGAGCAGGCCAGCCATTTAGTGTGTGCACTATGCGGAAACTTCACCCACGGCATGTATTGAGTGTTTTTCATAAGGATATCCATATCTAACGTTTCCATTTCATCCTTACCATTTACATCAGCTCTCGGTTCAATTTGCCCCTGATCCAGCGTCTTAACCCAGTCCACTTCCAGTCGCCTATCTCGGGGAAAATCTTTCATTGCTTCAACAGGATTTTGTAATATTGTGATAGCGTCATTACTGCCATCATGCAAACCATCCTCGTGAGGCGCTTCACTGGCAGTCACATTAGGGGTAAGGGAGGGGCTTAACCGACTCGCACCCGATGCCATTTTTTCGCCAACCACCATCTGACTTGATGAGCCAGTCACAGTGCTTGCAACCTCTGCTACCTTAGCATTCTCGACAGTGGTGTTCTCGACGTTACCAAATGGCCTACCAACGGCGAGCACTGGATCGTGACGCTTACGCTCACCCAAGAATAGTTTATTAGGCGACACTAGCGTTCGTTGTGCCGTTAGCGATTCTAATACCCGACCAAGCTCATCACCAAATACACTGGAAACACAGCTCGTTATCATTATAGTCAGCATAACGATAACGCTTAAGCCACAGGCTACATTCCTTAATTCAGACACCAGCCCTTTCTCACACAAATTATCAACATCCCTTACACCTTACTATTATTCCTTACTTCTTCCATAACAGCCCAACCATGTGTTCTGCAAACGACGGTACCTTTAACCTAACACATCAGTTGAATCGTTTGTTTTTCTCCTCGCCCCACCATTGGTCCGGAGAGTTTTCGTGGGGAACATTATGACAACGCTCACAAACCCATAACGAAAATGCCACTTTATCGTGACAACGCCCGCAGTGCTCACCAGCCAGTATGCCATCCATGGAAGGATTGTTTGCACCTTTTTGCGGGATAAAGATTTTTGGATGACAATTTGAACAATCAAGCCATTTGGTATGTGTAATATGTGGAAACTTCACCCAC
Source organism: Gammaproteobacteria bacterium (assembly GCA_013152545.1). Classification (GTDB taxonomy): domain Bacteria; phylum Pseudomonadota; class Gammaproteobacteria; order SZUA-152; family SZUA-152; genus JAADGF01. The sequence continues at coordinate 9,191 of JAADGF010000058.1, read as the reverse complement.
GGCATATCACCAGTATCCTTAAAGAGAATGTCCATATCCATGGTCATAATTTCATTCGTGCCGACCAAATTTGACCGTGGTTCGATAATACCCAAATCCAACGCCCGCACCCAATCGATTTCGCCCCTTCGATCATAAGGAAACGCACTTAATGCCTCACGCGGATCCTGTAACACCTCAAGAGATTCATTACCGGGATCATGGAGACCGTCTTCATATAAGGTTTCTATCTGAACATTGGCTTCATATTGACGATTATCGCGCCAAAGCCCCCGCTGCCCTGCACCACCATCAACCACATAATCTGCGCTACGTGATGCACTCAAGAGCGTATTATTACAAGCAGTAATGCCGCTCGCCCCCACCAGCAATATCACAACGGCTAACAGACAATGATGCATAGCGCCCCCTTTAGAATTTTGCGCCTGCTTTTTGCAGCAGCTCAATACTCCGATTATCACCCTCTCTGACCGCCACTTGCAAGACATTGCGGCCACTCTTTGCCTTGGCATTTACATTGGCGCCTTGCGCGACAAGCAATTGGACCACCTCAAACTGCTGCTGATTAACTGACCACATCAGAGCACTCCAACCCTCTTGGTCCCGTTTCTCCAAATCGGCCCCATTTTGTAACAACAAGTTAACGCACTGCATATACCCCTTGCTGGACGCCTGCATGAGCGCTGTCCAGCCACGATCATCCTGCATATTCACATCAGCACCATTTTGCAACAATATGGTAACAACATCCGCCTGACCTTTACGAGCGGCATGAATTAAAGCAGTCCAACCGTAGTTATTTTCCGCATTAACATCCCGGCCGCTTTCAAGTAAAGAACGAACCTGAGTCACTTCACCTGACATGGCAGCCTTCATTAGCTCAGTATTACCGTCACACCCACTAAGCACTATTATTATGCTTGCGATTAAAAACCCTGTTGGTACGTTCATTGATTTTGCCTTTTTACCTCACTGACCAGGGGCGTATTCGCAATGAATACCGCAGTGCAGCCGTATTCATTGCGAATGCCCCTTTTTATTGCTCTTCACATCGAAATGCAAATTTTAACGAATCCTTGCTTGGTATCATAGGCATTTCCCCGTCCATACTGTACTATTTACGCATTGGTGATAATGCAAAATAGCATTGCACCACACAGACTATATAACGCGTTGTAATTTATGGATTTAATCTATGTCATTGCCGTCCTGCCCCCACTGCAATAAAACCTCTATCTCTTGGTGGCAAAAATATAAAGCCGCCAAATGGGCATTAATACACTGCAAACAATGCAAAGGCCACGCTTGCTCACTACCCTACCTTCTCGTGTTTTACACCATGCTCTATGTATGGAATGTGATGTTATTTGGCTACCTGACTTACGTTACGGGTAATTTATGGTATTTGTTAACGCTCGTCGTCATCTGGGTAATCCTCGACCTCTATAGCGTTTATTTACCCTTAAGCGCTATTAAAACGAAAAAACCACCGCAGCAAAATTAATGTGGAAAAACGTGCATCACATTACCTCAAATTATTAACCACCTAAAATACCAAGACAACAACATAGGTAACATTACAGTGGCAAGATACAATGGCTAGGATCCTGGGAGTGGGAATCGCCACCGTCGATATCGTTAATATCACCGATGGTTATCCAGTAGAAGATACTGAAGTGCGCGCCATTTCACAACACACACGGCGCGGTGGCAACGCAGCCAATACGCTGGCCGTGTTAAGTCAGTTGGGACACCAGTGCAGTTGGATGGGAGCAATAAGCAACGACCATAATCACAACATTGTGCAACAAGATTTCATCCGGCACAGCATCAACACACAACACTGCCAGCTATTTTCCGGCAAGAGCACGCCTATTTCGTATATCACGTTGAATAAAAATAATGGCAGCCGCACCATTGTACATTACCGGAATCTCCCTGAGTTGGAGTCGGCACCATTTACTCTCATGAATTTAAGTGACTATCAATGGCTTCATTTTGAGGCTCGCAATATACCGGAAACCCGCAAAATGCTTGAATTCAGTCGCGCCAATTTCCCTAACACCCCTATTTCAATTGAAATTGAGAAAAACCGCAACGAAATTGAATCATTGTTTGCAGACACAATTAACAAACACACGGTTTATTTTTTTTCGAGTCATTTTGCCCGACAAAATAACATCGATTCACCGCAAGCCTTATTAAATCAGTATCAACAGCATTTGCCTGACAACCTATTAATCTGCACATGGGGGCGACATGGAGCTTATGCCATGCAAAACGGTCAGCTCTATTACACCAAAGCTTATCAGCCCGCGCAAATTGTTGATACCATTGGTGCCGGCGATACGTTTAACGCAGGATTTATCCATACTTATCTTGCTAACCAGGATACACAACACGCTCTCAACATCGCCAGCCAGATAGCAGGGAAAAAGTGCGGCATGCTTGGACTTCATAACATTTTACAACATTAATTTCACTTCATAAACACAACGACGAACACTGTGCAACAACATATTATTATTGGCGGTGGCTTAATTGGACTACTCACTGCGCATTATCTGCGCCAAGCAGGCCAAAAAATCAGCGTATTGGAACGAGGCATTGTTGGGCGCGAATCATCATGGGCTGGCGGCGGTATTCTTTCACCCTTATATCCCTGGCGCTACACCGATGCAATAACACAACTCGCCTCACTAAGCCAAAACATCTACCCTGGACTGATTCAACAACTATTTGACGAAACGAAAATCGATGCCCAATGGAATCGTTGCGGCTTGTTAATATTAGACAGTAACGAAATAAACACTGCGGTACAATGGGCAGAACAATACGAGTGCGCGTTAGAGATCATCCCCCCCGCAAGACTAAAGAAAATTACGCCAAACATAAACCCCAGCATTATTCCTGAAAAAACATTGTGGTTACCCGACATAGCACAAATTCGCAATCCACGATTGATCAAGGCACTAACAAAAAGTTTAATTCAAAAAGGAGTGACGATTCTTGAAAACACACCGGTAAGTAAAATACTGGTGCGCGATGGACAACTTAACGGGATAATTGCAGATGGCCAAAAAATGCATGCCAATTCGGTAACCATCGCCTGCGGCGCCTGGAGCAGCCAGTTACTAAAAGACCACCCACTACCGAAAACGATAAAACCAGTACGAGGGCAAATGATCGTATTCAAAACTGTGCCCCAACTGCTAAACACCATACTACTATTGGACTCACATTACCTGATACCCCGTCTTGACGGCCGTATCCTAGTGGGCAGCACACTGGAATATGTTGGATTTGATAAAAACAAAACGCCGGAAGCTAAAACACAGCTATACCAGTTCGCTACCCGAATTTTCCCAAAATTAGCCAAATATCCGGTTGAGCATCACTGGGCTGGCTTGCGCCCCGGATCTGAAGCCCAAACCCCCTTCATCAGCCAGCACCCAAATGTTAATGGCCTCTACATCAACACCGGACACTTTAGAAACGGCGTTGTCACCGCCCCCGCCTCCGCTCAGCTCTTGGCTGCTCAAATTTTAGGCAAAATACCCCCAGTCAACAGAAAACCGTACACGACCTAAACATTTCGTGTAAAATACGTATTGAAATAAACAATTTATTATGCACCTCAATTGATACATGTATTAAATAGTATTATAATCGCCGCCATGATAAACACAACAGCACAGCCGGAAAATGCGTTACGACGAGACGTGGTTAACCTGTTAGCCGAGCGCGGCATTACACCCACGCAGCAGCGAATTCTTATTGCTCAGGAATTACTCAGCAAACCACAGCACCTGTCTGCCGATCAAGTACTGCACCGTGTCAACAATCAAACCAACACAGTATCCAAGGCTACGGTCTACAACACCCTTGGCCTATTCTCCGAAAAAGGACTCATTAAAGAAGTCATCGTCGACTCAAGCAAAGTATTCTATGACTCCAACACCGCCCCTCATCACCATTTTTACAACGTGGATTCCGGCACGCTGCATGACATCGAATGCGAGGCATTAAAAGTCGAAAGCTTCCCCGAGCCACCCGACGCACTAAAAATTCAGGATATCAACGTCATCATTAGAGTGACTCAAAAAACTTAGCGCAGATCACATCTGCGCCATGAATGAACTGGCTAACTGCAACACTAATCAGTGTAGCATCGTCTTTTGATATTCGATTAATACCGTTAATCTTAAATTAAGCCATTGCGAGCTTGAGTAATTTCAAATTAGCAAATTGAGATAGAATCACTCGGAATGACCGCGCTAAGTGGAATCGGCTTCGGGTATCGCCCTGTTAACATTATATGCCGGAATAGCTCAGTCGGTAGAGCAACGCATTCGTAATGCGTAGGTCGGAGGTTCGAATCCTCTTTCCGGCACCACACACCTAAACTCATCCGTTGATCATCTCGAAGCAACATCCAGCCATTAGAAATAGACGCACTTCTTTAACCGCACAATCCACACCCATCACCCACCTACTTAAGTATACCTGCCGCATCACCACACGAAATACTTACGCCAACCAAAATAATACAATGACAGGCACGCCCTTGATTATCACTCAAGAGAATAAACATATAGCTATAAATTATTTCCAATGACTTAGCCCGTTTAGTATGGTTCGTTTCAGACAAACATAACCCATGCCCCCAAATATGTTTGTCCGGCCGCAACGCCGCCCTGTTGCGGCCTTTTTTTTGCGTTAATTTTACCGCCACCCTATGTTATATTTTCCCCAAGAATGGAATTAAAAAATAAATTGATGGTGTAGATAATGAATAAATACGTAATAAAACTGCTTACAGCACTACTATGCTCAGTGCTATTTTTACCCGTATGGGCAAATTATGATGAAGGTTTGGCAGCCGCTCAAAAAGATGACTATAAAACAGCATTTTCCAACTGGGAAAAATTAGCAAAAAATGGCGACCCCAATGTTCAAGCCACAGTGGCGGTGTTATACCACGCAGGTCAAGGGGTAAAACAGAATTACCAAAAAGCGTTCTACTGGTATAAAAAAGCAGCCCAGCAAGGCCATGCAGCTGCACAGGTCAATCTCGGTGTAATGTACGCCAAAGGCACCGGAACCAAGCAGGATATGATCGAAAGCTACGCCTGGTACAGCCTCGCCGCCAAAACAAATAAAGACAAACGCATTGGCAACCGACTGTGGGGACTCGATACAACAACCGCACAACTCAATCCTAAACAATTAAAACAAGCGCAGAAATTATCGCAACACTATATTAAAAAATACAAACCCCAAACAGCCGCTAAAAAATAACAGACGGAGAACCAGGGCGTCCACGATTAAAGTAAAATACGGCATTGCTAACCTAGTATAGATTTTTGCTATAATAGCCGGACTATTCTTCAACTGCGGGAGGAAGTTGCGCGATGGATTGCCCGAAATATGGTGGTAAGGCGTACTGTAAAGACGGTATCGTTCAAGATCGGCAGTGTTATTTATGCAAAATTTGCCGATACCGTTTACGGTAAAGGGACGCGCGGGTGTGGGCGGCACTGGAGCTCTACCTGGAAGGGCTAGGCTTCAGGTCGATGGCCGTATTAACATTTAGTAATGTCTCCATACTAAACTGGATCCGGGCGTTTGGCGAAGCATTGCCTGACATTAAATGAGAAACGCCTGTACAGGTGATGGACTTCCTATATCGGTTCAAAAAAACTATTGTTGGATATGGATTGCTGTTGATCGAGATGAGAAAAAATTCATCGATTGGGTATTGGGTTCACGGGGAACTATCACAGGAAGCAAGCGCAGGGAATCAGTCGGGTGTTTGGCCAGCGGCACCGTCATGACGGATTACAGGACACCGTACGAAGAATTTATTCCCAAACGGCAACATATTCAATCGAAAGACGATCGAGGGCTATAAACAACCTATTTAGACATTTTCTTGCGCGGCTGCGGCGCAAGTCCAAGTACGACGGCAAGTGTCAAAAAAGCTTGGAATACCCGGTCAGGCTCCTGATGGCCAAATGGAATAATCAACTATCTATACTAATATTTATTAGTAACACCTAATAAAGATAGACAGCGCCGCCCCCCTTTAGGACGTCATCATTACCTTGACCTACACCATTCGCCTCATCTTCCGCGCTATAACCAACAACACCAATAGCATTGCTTTGCTCCCAATACGCGCCCACAGCCAGGCTTGTGCCATCGTTATTCAACGCAATAGCGCTGCCAAAACGGTCGCCAGAGCTACCATTTTGCCCAACATTCACTGTTTTCAGAGGGGTTGTATTAGATGCTTTCACATAGGCTGTATGCTGCCAACCGCCGCTTTCACCCCTGTATGTATAAACATATGCTGCACCGGCTCTGTCTGCCGAGGTATTGCTTTGATCGCCATTAATTCCCCTCGCGTTACTGCCCTCCACGATGGCGCCTGTAGCCAGGTGCTTACCATCTGTGCTTAACGCTAATGAGCGCCCAAACCAATGGTAGGCACGCGCATTGGGCGACTTGATATAGGCTTGCTGGGTGACAGCCTCTGCATTTCGGGTAAAAACATAAACGGCCCCCGATTGTGTGGCGTTACTATTATCATCATCCAGATTCGACCCGCTATTATTCTCCCCCTCTTTTTGCGGGTTAACCCCTTTAGCATCACTGTGTTCCTTAAATGCGGAAATCGCAATGGTTTTACCGGTGTCATCAACCCCCACTGCCCAGCCAAAAAAACTGTTTGCAGCGGCAGATGCAGCATTTGAGGCAGTGATCGAATGCTGCAAATTCCAGCCCGCCTCTGTATCCACAAAGACAAAGGCTCTGCCGGCATTGTTCGCGTAACTGTCATCGCTTGGCGCGCCAACCACTAATGTTTTGCCGTCACCACTCAGTGCCATGTCACCACCAAACCCGCCAGCCGACTGCCCCAACAGGCTGCCCTTCAATTCCCAACGCTCGTAGATCTCCACTTTGCCTATACTGTACACAAATTTGCCGTTATCGTCCCTTCCATCTACCCCTATGGCGCTGACGGCAAATATTTCCCCGTTTGCGCTCAATGCCACGGCGTGGCCAAACTGATCATCTACTTTGGATGGGCTCTTCGAGTAGAGCACTCTATCTTCCGCCCACAAGCCATTGTCATCCCGCACAAAAACATAGACTGCACCGGTTGTCTGGATCCAAGTAGTTCCACCTTCATTCTGCACCGGTCTATGTGACTTAGGCGCACCAACGACGAGGGTATTACCATCCGCACTTAAGGCTAAGTCTTTACCGAACTGCTCTCTGTTTGTTAGCTGATCAGCAGCAGGTGTGGATTTTAAATACGCTTGCAAAGCCCAAGCACCATCACTGTTGCGGGCATAAACATAGGCGGCACCCCGACTCGTATGCGTGTTTCCAACTGTTGTATATCTACCTGCTTGTTTGACAATCTCTGCAAAAGCGTCCTCATGGGTATTATTATGCACACCTGTTGCCAAACTATCTTCATCAGCCATACCCACCACCAAGGTGTTGCCATCCGCACTCAACACCACACGTCCACCAAAACGGTCACCAAATTTCCCATCCGGGGTATTTGCATTAATCGCAAGTGGTTTCATATAACCGATGATATCCAGGGGTGTCGGTTGATTGGCGTCTTGCGATGGCGTCAACCGATAAGCGGTTGATTGACCTATTTTGATATTATCGCCCTTATAGGCTTCAACCATATAAGTCGCATTTGTCCAATCAGTCAAATGAACAGCGACCGGTAGCAGATAAAATGGATCGACGATGTTATCAGCGGTAGTGGTAAAACCAGAGATACCGTCCGCATTGATCAGCAAACGATAAAAAGTGGCATTGTCTACCGCAGGCCACTCGAATCGCAGTTGCTTGATATGACTTACTGTCACTGTAGGTTTGATATCAACAAGTGACCCGACAACAAGGCTTATGTTCAAGGTGAGCTGCGCGGCAACCTCAGCTGTGCTGGTACTGGTTGCGCTAATGATAATCTCATGTTCGCCACTCACAGCATCGGCATGAACGGTTATCACTCCAGCCGCATCAACACTGGCAATCGTTTCATTGCTCGACGTCCACTCAATTGCTTTATCGCTCGCGATTTCAGGCATCACTGTCGCGGTAAGGGAGATGCTTTGATTGTCCTGATCGACAGATACATTGCGTATGCTGTCACCATCAATGGTGATGCTCTCGACAGGTATCTTGACGGCAACCACAATACTGGCGGTAAAATCACCATCGACTGTCGTCACGGTAATTGTTGTGTTGTTCCGGTCATCGATAACACCAACTGCGGTCACACGACCAGTGGCATCAACTCTGGCAATATCAGGGTCCGCCGAGTGCCAACGAACACGCTCTTTGTCCGCGTTCAGCGGAAAAACCCTGGCATTCAGCTTACGCTGATCATTGAGAACAATGAGTAGTGTCTGGTCATCACTCAGAAGAATATCGTTTTCGTCTATGATCGAAACCCCCGTTACCGGGATGCTCTGGTCGTCACCGTCATCAGAGGTGTCTGTGTCTATACAGGCGGTTAATCCTGCCAATACGAATATAAACATTAATAAACGTATGGAATGACCGTTTCTTGATATTACCATGCTGACACACCCTGTTTTCGCTTCACTACAGGCGTGCATCATAACATCTAAATCGCTACTGCGTATATCATCCAGTGTTCCATTAAATTTTAGTGTAATCGATATCTTGGGTTTTGGAGGCATCTCCAGTAAGTATTTATTCCAGCAATGTTTGGGTCCTCACTATTTCATGTGGGTAGATCAAACCAGTCCTTTCAAGGTGACGATTCATTTGGTTTTTCCCCACGAAGCAATTTTGTTGTAGAAACTTGTGGATGCTTTGAATATTTATTGCGCTTGCCAAGTGGTTTCTTTGGACCTCGACTCAATTTCTTGAACTTGGACAAATTCACATTCGCTGCAAGCTGGAGCAAAACATCAACCAACTTACCGTGAGTATTTGTTGAAATCAGAAGCATTAATTAAAAAATGCCAACAAACGCTCAAAGATATATCCAAGTACAATAATTTGCAAACCATTGAGAAAATACATCACTATATACAGCATGCAGAACGACAAATTAATCAGGTGGATCGTCGTGTACTGAAAGGTGAAGTGATACCGCACGAAGAAAAAGTATTTTCAATCTTTGA
>JAADGF010000090.1 GCA_013152545.1 Gammaproteobacteria bacterium | reverse complement strand
ACCACTCATTCCCGATAGCACCAGTCGTGGCATTTTAAGCGCTGCACTCGCTACCCAACGAGAAGGGGATGCCGTTGATATCCATGGATTGATCGACCGTATCGTCGCTGGTCATATTCCTTCAAGGCTGCCGCGACTACCGGCCGGCACGCTCGAACGCGGTTGCCAACTGCTGTTGCACTACAGTGATGACAGTGTGCCCTACTGGGAGGATATGAATGCGTTGGTACAACAAGTCCAGCAGGTCATCGGCGTTATGCGGACTGATCTCTATGAATTTACCGATAAACCTCTTGACGCCAGGCGTTGGAGCCCAGCCGATAATTATTGTCCGTGGCAACCTAAAAAAGGCCTGCCGATTGTGGTGGCGACTGATCTTGGAATGGGTGGAGGTAGCAGCACAGCGCAGATTAAAAACAGTTGGCGTCCATTTATTCAGCGATGTGAGGTCGCTGTGAGTCCATTGATACTGCTTATTCCATGGCGAAGAAAATACTGGCCTGAACAACAGCTTGGTCCCTATCCTTATTTAATTCATTGGAGTCCGCACACCACCGCGGCGATGGTGCGGCGCCGAATAGGCAAGGGTCATGCAACAATATCATGAGCGAATATCAAACAACGGAACATGAACGATGGTTGCTAGACCAAGCTCGGGCAAACGATGCCAATGTGGTAGCGTTGGCTAAGCACCTTGTTTTACTGCCCCGAGTAGAGCCATTACTGTTGCGCAATGTGCGTTTGCGCTTTGTGCCGTCGGCGCATGCTGAAACCGAGTCTCGTCTTTGGTTCAGCCCCTTAGTCAGTGTTCGCAGCACACAGAACTTTATACTCCACCGGGGCATTGCGATGGTGTTGGCCCAGGAGTTACATAACGAAGACCCCGAGCAGTTTACTGCACTTTGGACATTTTGCCAGACCCATACCCACCATTGGGCACCACTGGAGCATCTGGAGAGAGACCTGCGCCATGCCTTATTCCGCGAGGATCGAGGTGAAATAGCAGCTTGCCTGCGGGAAATGCTACGCCGTATCCACGATGAGAAAGACGAAGATAAACGCATTGACCTGGCCCGTTGGGCGAAACGTAATCTACCCGCGTTTATGCAGAGTCCTATGGCCAAACTTGAGGAGACTCAGTGGCTGGCGCAGTATGCCGCCACCACGCTGAGTGATACCGCCAAGTGGACCGAATTGAGTCAACCTGAACCCTTACCAGCATGGTTGTCGGAAAAACTGCCACCGCCCCTAAGCGAAACCCGCATTGGCCTGCAATTGCGTTTCGATAAGGAGAAACAGCAGCAAGTGCTGACGTGTCTTGAACCATCAGACGAGGTTGAAATACTTCGCCTAAGCTCACCTTTGCCTGGCAGGCTCTTTGTCCAATGTGATGGAACCGTTGGTTCATGGTACACGGTAAATATCGGTAGCCGCATGCTACTGCCGATGGTCTGTGAAACGATACACCTCACCACGTTAGAAGGGCAGCGCTATAAACTAAAGGTAGAAATCAAGCCTGAAGATGTCGATATCTCTGGTCTTGGTGATGACCTTCCCCTCTACTTGAGCTACGTAGAGGCCGACACCCAACAGGCTCAGGAACTGCAACAATGGCTCACAAAGCACAGCATCGTCGTTAAGTTGTTGCTTGAACGGCCGGGCGAGTTTGTCTCTTCAGACATCAATAAAAAAGCCAGGCTAATGCGCCTCTGGACAAGCGCTGCACAACGTCTTTGGGCTGATATTGAGTCGGAACAACAGCGCTTCTCAACACAAAGTCTATTGCTACGCACCGAGGATATCCCGCTACCCGAAGGTGTGAACACCGCTAGTCAGCTGCTTGATATGATTGACTGGCAGCGTAACCGTGATCATGAAGTTGCCCGGCAATTTGTAGCGCGAATCACTACGTGGTTATCCCACGAATCCATTGAATCAACCGGATTTACAGCGGATACTCAATCGCTGTTACGAGAACTAAACAACCCTGAAACCACCCCTCCGCGTCGTCTTGAAATCGGTGATTTGCTCGCCGAGAGGGGAGATCCTCGCCCGGGTGTCGGCGTGGCGGAGTTCGAGGTGGTGGTGTATCCACCTGAGATTCAGAATTGGCTTGATGAGTTGAGTGATATCCGCACAGAACCACCGCGACGCTTGACAATTGGCGATCAGCTGGCCGAGCGGGGTGACCCACGCCCAGGTGTGGGCCTGGATGAAAACAGGCTACCCGATATCGATTGGGTGCAGATTCCGGCGGGCGCGTTTGTTTATGGGGAAGGGAAATCAGAACAACACCTGGCGTTGGATACGTTTTATATAAGTCGTTTCACGATTACCAATATCCAATACCAAACCTTTATCGATGACGGCGGTTACAAAAATGAGCGCTGGTGGCGAGACCTCAAGAACCCCGAGGCAGAAGAGTCCGGCTGGAGCCACCCCAACCGGCCGAAGACGAATGTAGCTTGGTATGAAGCGGTGGCCTTTTGTCGCTGGTTGTCGGTACAACTTGGTGATGAGATACAACTGCCCACCGAACAACAATGGGAAAAAGCAGCACGCGGTAGTGACGGCCGTCATTACCCATGGGGTCAAGCATATCAAATAGGTTATGCCAATGTTAATGAAAAAGCGAAAAATGACGGCTCTTGGTGCTTAAAAGAGACCACCGCTGTTGGTGTTTATCCCCAGGGTAATTCACCCCTGGGTATTGCCGACATGGCTGGAAACGTCTGGGAGTGGTGTCTGAATAAACATGACACGCCCGAAGTAAGCACAGCTGATATAAGCGGTAGGCCTCGTGTGTTGCGCGGCGGCTCGTGGTTTTTCGGTTCGGAAAATGCGCGCGCCTTTGCGCGCAACGGGGACTATCCCGACGGTCGTGATGGTAGTCGGGGGTTTCGTGTGTGTTGTGTTCTCCCATCCTCTGGCCGCTGATTTTCTGAACGTTGGCTTATATTGGTTATCGCTGCTTCATCAGGGTCAGATTTACCCCATTAAAAGCAGATACCGAAATTGCTCGTTAATTCGGGTATAGATTGTCTTTTCCTATTTCCCGAGTAAGAGTTTCAGCCGATTACCTGGTGGAATCTTCAATTCGTCCAGCGACGCTACGGAATTCAACTGATCGAGCTAGCGCTAACGCGCAAGTCAGCGTTCAGAAAATCAGTGGCCAGAGGATGGGAGAACACAACACACACGAAAACCCCAGTGATAGTAGCGAGCGTCTGGATAGTTTCTGCGGCGACAGGAAGCGCGCGCATGCTCCGGACCGAGGAGCCACGAGCCGCCGCGCAACACACGAAAGTCCCTACTCGTATCGGCTGTGGCCACTTCGGGCGTGTCATGTTTATTCAGACACCACTCCCAGACGTTTCCAGCCATGTCGGCAATCCCGCGAGGCGAGTTGCCGTGAGGGTAAAGCCCAACAGCGGTGGTTTCTTTTAAATACCAGGGTCCGTCTTTATTTTCTTTCTCGTCGACATTGGCATAGCCCGTCTGATAGACCTCACCCCAAGGGTAGTGACGGCCGTCACTACCGCGTGCTGCTTTTTCCCATTGTTGCTCAGTAAGCAGTTGGATCTCATCACCAAGTTGTACCGACAACCAGCGACAAAAGGCCACCGCTTCATACCAAGCTACATTCGTCTTCGGCCGGTTGGAATGGCGCCATTGGGACTCCTCTGCCTCGCGTTTCTTGAGATCTTGCCACCAGCGCTCATTTTTGTAACCGCCGTCATCGATAAAGGTTTGGTACTGGATGTTGGTAATGGGATATCGACTAATGTAGAAGGTCTCTAAACCACCCAATCGATATCAGGCAGTGTTTTGATACGGCGATTAACCATTGAGATGGGCGTGCTCATCTGCTTTGATCACTCACTTGTTCCAATAAGAGAAGATCATCTTCTACGCCGGCCATTTTACCGAGCATAGCGGCGTATTTTGCGAGATTTTGTTGCAGGACAGCCAGTTCTTCGCGAAACATCTTACATTGATCTGGATCGGCGAAGGCATTTTCTATCGCCTGTTGATGCCATTTGGCGGTAAAGGGGCGCACAATCTGGTTTAAAATGATGATAGCGATTTTGGTAAATTCCAACGCATGACGTTTGTGGCGCTTGATAATCTCTCGGGTCGTGGCAAACAGCGAGTAGACACTTTTAAGTGCCGTCTCTTCATCGCCATGGCCCGTCGGTAAGGCCTGGGTTGTTATTCGGGTAAGCAACTCAATGTACATCTCCCAAGCCGCATCACGGTCTGCGTCCTGGGGTTTGAATTCCATTTGTGCGAAACCCGTGTTGATCTTGAGGCTGCTCATGCCCCATTCTGCCAACCATTCTGACCACTTCATTATGCTTCCTCAGTTTATCTGTCTTTTTGGTGTAACCAATGGCAAATTATTTGATTTCGGGTTCATTTTGTTTGTAATTTTTCAAGTTGTTCACGATATTATCCACCGTGTTTTCATCCACGGAATGTTCTTTTTTCATTTTTCGCAAGGCGAGTATTGTGATTTGTAGCTGCGATACGTAGCGTTGGCAATGAATACAAGCAAACAAGTGGATTTTCATTTTCATCCGTGTCAGCAAAGGAAGTTCCCGGTCAATGTAATCGTTGGCTTTTTCGGTGATATCCTTACAACTTATCATTTTCATTGTACTCTTTGGTGTTGATCAATGGCTTCTCGGACCTGGCTACGTGCCCGATGTAGCAGCACACGGCCATTAGACTCAGAAACATCTAAAACCTTACAAATTGATTCCATGTCCAGGCCTTGAATATCACGCAGAGTGATTACTGACTTTTGCAATGGGGGGAGCGAATCGAGCGTGTTGTTGATGCAATGTTGCAATTCGGTACTGGACACCAAGGCTTCTGGGGTGTCGGCATGCCACACTGATGGTGGGGTTGCCCAATGGCCATGTTCGTCGAAGTGATTTGAGCTTAGCATGGCTGTTGCTTCTTCGATAGCAGTGCCATAATTGACAGTACGGGATTCATGACGTAAGCGGCTTTTGGCGCAATTGCTGACGATTCGCATTATCCACGTTTTTAGGCTGGAACGACGCTCAAATTTGGGCAGTGCTCTTAACACGGCCACCCATGCTTCCTGGGCCACTTCGTCGGCAATAGCGTCTCCTACGATGCTGCGAGCGAGGTGTATCATCATACCGTGATAGGCACGCACAGCCTGTCGATATGCAATTTCATCGTTTTTTAGCAGTTGCGGGATTAATTCATCGTCGCTCGGTGGGTTATAATTCGCCAAAGTTACATTCCTTACAAATTTATGATTGTGACTTCATGTAATAATCCGTTCCTTTATGACTCTAGCTACATTAACCCGTTTCAGAGCACGTAACCGATAACGTAAGTGACTGTTAAGATAGCGATGTTAAGTTAAATTGGCTGCCATTATCATGTTTAAGGGGTTTTTTACCAAGCTTATTTAAAATAAGCTGCTAGGAAATAATTGGTCAGAAATTTACACCGATAAATTGTTCATTTAGGTGTCTTAATGGTTCCATTTGCATCTAAAATGTAGTCAAGTTAGGCTATCGCGGTTTTATAGTATTATTTTATAGTATTAGATGTGCCACGTATTAACAGTTATTCGAACCCTATAAAAACCGACCGCAATTATTACAATATTCTAACTAATCTATACGATCAACCGAGAGTTGTGATTGCTCATCATAAGGCAAAATATGCACGATACATTACCATTACTTGAAAAAACAAATTTTCCTCCCATTCGTCGGGCGCGTTTAACAACGCTTCAGGTCAACCTTGGGTATCGCTGTAATCAGCAATGTCTGCATTGTCATGTGAATGCCGGTCCTAAACGCAAGGAAATGATGGCGCTGGAAACTATTAACACCTTATTGGATTATCTTAAGGTTAGTGGCGCAGGTTATCTGGATTTAACCGGCGGTGCGCCGGAATTAAATCCGTATTTTCGCTATTTTGTGACCCAGGCGAGAGCCTTGGGGGTTGTTGTTATTGATCGGTGCAATCTGACGATATTAGAAGAACCAGGGCAAGAAGATTTGGCACAGTTTTTAGTGCAGAACCAAGTGGAAATCACCGCATCCTTGCCGTGCTATATGGAAGATAACGTTGATCAGCAACGAGGCAAGGGGGTTTTCAATGCTAGCATACGGGGATTACAGCAATTAAATGCTTTAGGCTATGGTGTAGAGGGTACGCCACTGAAGCTTAATTTGGTTTATAATCCCATCGGTCCTATTTTGCCCCCACCACAAGAGACGCTGGAAGCCGATTACAAACAGCACTTGGGTGAAAAATACGGTATCAAATTCAGTCAGTTATTTACGTTAGCCAATATGCCCATACAGCGATTTGGTAGTACCTTGGTCTCGAAAGGCGAATTTAATAACTACATGATGCTATTGAGAGATGCACACCAGGATAGTAATCTGGAAAACGTTATGTGCCGCTCTCTTATCAGTGTCGATTGGCAGGGTTACGTCTATGATTGCGATTTTAACCAAATGCTGGCGTTGCCGATGGTAGTGGATGTCAAATCGCGCATTCATATTAGTGATTTGCTGAACGTTGATGTGGAAAATAATCCTGTTGTGGTGCGGGATCACTGTTATGGTTGTACCGCAGGGCAGGGGAGTAGTTGCGGTGGTGCATTGACGGACTAATTTAGCTTAGGGTCTGTAAAGAAATAACGTGAACATTTTGCTTGTCTATCCTTGCGTCTTCAGCGTTGCGCAAAAGCTTACCTACAATGAGTATGCGCTCTGGATGGGGTGCGTTCCGCGCTTTGCCTATATGGACGTAGGTAAGGGGCGTGAGCCATGGATGGCGGAAACCTTGAAGACGAATATCTGGCAATCTGTCCAACTTATTTCTTTATAGATCCTTAGAAGAGGGGTGGGAGGAAATATGTCGGTACAAATAAATGTTAAGGAACGCTACGCTGAGGGCGCAAAAGTGGTTCAGGCGGAGCTATGTTGTCCCGTTGACTATGATAAAAACTTACTGAAAATACTGCCACAGGAAATTATTGAAAAAGATTATGGTTGTGGCGATCCATCACGTTATGTGAAAAAAGGTGATGTGGTGTTGGACTTAGGCAGCGGCGGGGGGAAAATTTGCTACATGGCAGCTCAGTTGGTGGGTAATGACGGGCGCGTTATCGGTGTGGACATGACCGATGATATGTTAGCTTTGGCACGTAAATACCAAGATGAAATGGCCGAGAAGATCGGCGGATCGCCAGTGACATTCTATCGGGGGCATATTCAGGACCTAGCGCTGAGTCTGGATGCATTAGGTGAGTATCTTAACCAAAACCCCATCAATACCATTCACGACATGGAAGCACTCGAAGCCTGGAAGTATCGGCAATGCCAGGAAACGCCCATGATTGCCGATGACAGCATTGATTTGGTTATTTCAAACTGTGTCTTAAATCTTGTGGCAGAGCAAGAAAAAATGCAATTAGTCAATGAAATTTTTCGGGTATTAAAGCCGGGAGGACGTGTTGCGATTGCCGATATTGTGAGTGATGAGGACATTCCTGCACATCTTCAGAATGATCCGCAATTATGGAGTGGTTGCATCTCGGGGGCATTTCATGAAAAAGGGTTTTTGGATGCATTTTTAGCCGCTGGATTTGTAGCAGTGGGGTATGATAAATGGGATATGCAGGCTTGGCAGGTTGTTGAGGGAATAGAGTTTCGCTCCGTCACTTTGGTTGCTACCAAACCACATGGCACAGAATGCATAGACCGAGGACATGCTGTTATTTATAAAGGCCCTTATCAATCGGTGAGCGATGATGAGGGCCATCGGTTTCCGCGCGGTGAGCGTATGGCGGTTTGCCAACGGACATTTGATTTTTTAATCAACGGGCCTTATAAAGATGACTTTATTGGTATTACGCCCGTGCAACTTAAGGAAGCCGTTCCCTTTTGTGCTCCTGCTGGAACGAAGCGTCTTGCGAGTGAAACCAAGGGTGCTAATTACGATGCTGGCACTGCATCAAGTAGTTGTTGTTGATTTTATCCGGTAATACTGTGTTTTCTCTTGGTGGGCCGATATTCATACTGGTTTTGAGGCACTTTTTACTGCTTGATTCTATGACGGTTTAGTGCTGTTGGTAACGTGATGAAAAGTAGAAAAGGTGAATGCCGGGCGTCCGATTCGAAGGATCGAATCATTATTTTTGCCAAACAGCCCAATGCGGGGGAGGTTAAAACACGGTTAATTCCAGCGATTGGTGCACAACAGGCGACGCAGTTGCATGCGCTAATGACGCGCCAAATCGTTGCCATTGCGTGCGCCAGCAACACCTGTCCTGTTGAGCTGTGGTGTTCCCCCTCGCCCGAGCATGCGCTATTTCAGCGCTTGGCGGAACAGTATCCGCTATCATTGCGTACGCAAATAGGGTGTGATTTGGGTGAGCGAATGTACAATGCATTTTCTGCGGCACTTGTTGGCAATCATCACAGTAATGTTGATAATAGCATCGATAACGATACTGCCAACGCTATTACTAACAACGCTGCAATTATCGTCGGTAGTGATTGTCCTAGCATTACCCCTCGGCATTTTCGTGACGCGTTTGCTGCGTTGAATCAAGGCAATAATACCGCTTCGCTCGTTCCAGCTCTTGATGGCGGGTACGTGTTGTTGGGCTTACGCCAACTTGATCGTCAACTGTTTGAGGGTGTCCCTTGGGGCACAGAATATGTGTTGCGTACTACCCGAACCCGACTTCAGTCGTTAAATTGGGCGTGGCAAGAATTTACTGCGTTATCCGATATTGATACACAACAGGATTTGATGGTGCTCGCGGATACTACCGAGAAGCATCGATTGGGTAGTGAGTTGAACGCGTTTTTACAGCGGTTATAATCCGGTCGGAGCAAAATCAATCGGCATTTTGCTTGTCTATCCTTGCGTCTTCGGCGTTGTGTAAACGCTTACATACCACGAGTATGGGCCCATTTCCGTGTCTTGAAGACGAAACGATATCCGGCGCAATCTGTGCAACTTATTTCTTTACAGACCCTTAGGTATCCATGCTTTAAATCGCAATCGTTATGAGTATAGCGTTACATCCATTAGACAATAGCAATAGAGGGTGCGTTATCGCCGTCATCTGTTTTGCCTGTTTGATCATATATGTTGGCGCCAGTCTCTCGGCCGCTTAATATCGCCAAAGCTTGTTTGGTTTTGATGCGTGCAAGATTAATGGTACGGCCGTTGACTTGATTCTGCTGTTTACACTGTTGTGCTGTATTCACCAAAGACTGCCATGTTAGTCGGGCAGCGCTTTGGTTTTTTGGTGGTAATGCGTTGATGCATTTTTCAATGTCTGTTTTATTGATGGTGTAACCGTATTGATCCAGGAACAAAGTTAACTGTTTTTCCACTTGCTGTAGTTGTTCGGTGCAGGTTTGTTTGTTCTCAACAAGCTCAAGGAACTGGGCATTATTGTTTTGGCTTAATGCCATGTATTCTTTTTGCAAAATGCCAAGTAACTGGTTCGATAGCTCCAATTCTGCTTTTAGAATTGCCGTGATGCTCTCTCTACTTGTTGCCTTAAACATGATTAAGGGCCTGTGTTATGGACGATGTAGCGCGGTTTCCAAACCGAGAAGTTTTGTCGCGGTACGTTCTGGGTCCATTTGATAGCTCCCGTTTTGTATGGCGGCGCGAATGCTGGCAACACGTTGTTCATCAACCACGGGCATATTGGCGATGTGTTGCTCCAAGGCTTGGAGTTTTGCGGCAGAATCAGTTACGGTGACTTTGTCTGCGTTGGTAACAAGGTTGCTATCGTGGGCGGTCTGACTTTTTCCAGTGTTAATAGTCGCCGATTTTATCGTATGATTTTGGTTGCCATGTTGCAGTAGCGGGGTAGATACCTTATTGATTTCATTCGCCATAGTGAACTCCTGATTATATGGTTATATATTGTTGTGTATTAACGTTTCTCACAATAGACCGGCTATTATTCGTTATTTCACCTTTCTTAAAGAACCTACTTTCGCCTAAAAGCGCCTGCTTTTGGTGGCGCCATGAAATGAATATGACGCAGACTGAACTCCTAAACCTCAATCGCTACGGGTTTTTCCCAAGTATCTGTTTTCAACTCTGTATTCTGCGAACACAGACGGGTCAACAATAAATACTTTACATGGGAACTTCAACAATACTGGCTTTTGCCACGATGCCTTCAACCACGCGGTTCGAGCTTATGTTGCGAACTTTGATAAGTTGCCCCATCGTGCCGTCTTCCATGGCTTTACCTTTCATGCGTACGGCTAAATAGGGGGTTTTCGCTAATAAAGTCACACTTTCGCCACGTTTAATTAATTTCGGCATCTGAATCAACCGCGGCGTAATCACTTTTCCGGCGCTTATGTTTCGAGAAAGCACCATGCCGATGACGTTGTCTGGTTTTCTGTAATAAGCTAAATTATTGTGGCTGGTGCGTAGTTTCATAATTTTTATATCTCCCTGACTAATTAACTGTCCCCTTGCCAAGGGTTGAGCGGATACGATAACGTGCTCGAATATATTAATCTCGGTGGGTACATAGACTGTCCAGGGTTTTGGCGAACTGCAACGTACACCGATTGTGATGTTGCCTGACAGGTTTCCTGAATGTTTGCTGAACGGTTGCAGCGGTTTGCTGCACTGCCTTAACTGAAGGCGTGGATCGATTTTTCCGACCCTGATATCCATTTCTGTATTGGTGTCAATTGTAATATTGTTGTCCAGAAATTGCATTATGGATGATTTTATGTCGAGTAACGACTGACGTTCCATTGCAGTTACCGACGTAACTGGTGCTGATGCAAGCAGAATGAGCATGACCTGTAAGCACGGTACGCTAACCATGGAGTGATAGAGTCGGTTATTTTTTGATAACAGCCATTTCGTGTGAATGCAAAACATCAATAGTTTTCCAGCCATATCGCCGTATTGATTATAAAAGCGAAAATAGGTTTGCTGTCTGTTATGTGCTAATTTTGAGTCGATCATGTTTTGAGTTTGGTCATAGTGGTGATAGCGTTTTCGTGATGACAAAAATTTGACTTTCATGGTAACTTGTCATGTAACTTAGTCATGCATCTGAAAATTGCCTGAATCTAATCTCACTAACCCGGTAATACCAATCTCCCCGCCATGTTTTACCAATAGAAACCGATAACGTTTGATGCAAATTGTGTCAGGAGGATATCAATACCTAAAGGTGTCGAGCAATATGTGTGCCATCGCATATTTTTAAGGAATTGTAACAGAGTGACGATAGTGCTTGCTACAGCATATTAATTCCTTGGGAGCATGTTATGGCAGGCGTTTTAGATGATGTTGATCGTCGCACGCAGTTAGTTGGTGAAAATCGACTGGAGTTGTTGCTATTCAGACTGAATGGTACTCAGCTTTATGGCATTAATGTATTCAAGGTGCAGGAGGTTATTCGCTGTCCGAAGTTGACACAGGTTCCAAGGGCAAAACAAGTGGTTTACGGTATTGCCAATATGCGCGGTAAAACCATACCTGTTATTGACCTGGGGTTTGCGCTGGGAACGTCGGCAATACAAAATGTGGAGTCATCATTTGTTATTATTGCGGATTATAATCGCAGCATACAAGGCTTTATGGTCAGTGGAGTGGAGCGTATTGTTAACATGAATTGGGAGGATATTCTTGCCCCGCCTAAAGGTTCTGGTGCCGGACACTATTTAACAGCGGTTACCCGTGTAGATGATAAGTTGGTTGAAATAATTGATGTTGAGAAAGTATTACATGAAATTGGTGGTATCCGTACGGTAGTCTCTAAGGAAGTTACCGACGTTGGAGTGAAGAATGGAAATATCAAAACGGTGCTAGTGGCTGATGATTCTACTGTTGCACGTAATCAAATTAAAAAAACGCTCGACCAATTGGGCATAGAGTGTGTATTGGCCAAAGATGGTAAAGAAGCATTGGACTATCTGGAGGGACTGACTTCTCAATGTGACGATATAACTGACCAAGTGGAGTTGGTTATATCCGATGTAGAAATGCCAAATATGGATGGGTATACATTAACTACTATGATCAGAAAGGACCCCAAACTGCAAAATTTATACGTGATACTTCATACCTCGTTAAGTGGTGTGTTTAATCGTGCCATGGTGAAGAAGGTGGGGGCTAATGAGTTTATACCAAAATTTAGTGCGGATGATCTTGCGCATGCCGTGATAAAAGCGATTGATAAAGATGAAACGTAAACTGTTTTTCATTCACACACTCACAAGCGTGTTGTGCTTAATGGGTTAGGGCAAGAAAGATAAAGACGTGACTTCAAACACTATAACACCAAAAGAATACCAGGCATTTCGGGAGTTTCTGGAAAATGCTTCCGGCATTGTGCTGGGCGACAATAAGCATTATTTAGTTACCAGCCGATTGACTCGAATCATGGCGAAATTTTCCATTGCTAGCTTGGCGGATTTGATGACACGCTTAAAAGCCGACAGAGCGTTGCGTCAACTGATTATGGATGCAATGACGACGAATGAAACATCGTGGTTTCGGGATAGCTATCCTTACGACGTGCTCAAAGAGAAACTGTTGCCTGAGCTGTCCGTTAAAAAAAATAAACCGTTTAAAATTTGGTCTGCGGCTTGTTCAACGGGACAGGAGCCTTATTCTATCAGTATGATTATTTCGGAATATCTGATGGGAAGGCCAGGCAGCTTATCGTCAGGTGACATACAAATCATTGGGACCGATATTTCCAGCGATGTGTTACAACAAGCCAAAGCAGGTGTTTATGATAATATCGCGTTAGGTCGGGGGTTATCGTTAGAGCGACAGAAGCGATTTTTCAAAGAAAAAGGTTCCCAGTGGGAGATCATCAATGATATCCGTAAACGCATTGTCTTTCGGGAAATGAATTTAAAAGCAAGTTATA
The DNA here is from genome assembly GCA_013152545.1 of Gammaproteobacteria bacterium. Taxonomy (GTDB): domain Bacteria; phylum Pseudomonadota; class Gammaproteobacteria; order SZUA-152; family SZUA-152; genus JAADGF01. The sequence continues at coordinate 76,224 of JAADGF010000090.1, read as the reverse complement.
CTGCATTAGGCAAGTTTGATATTATTTACTGTCGCAATGTGCTTATTTATTTTTCACCAGAGCTAAAGAAAGACATTATGTTTCGAATGTCACAAGCATTAAAACCTAAGGGTTATTTAATTCTTGGTGGTTCAGAAACCATTTCCGGTTATTCGGATGAATTTGATCTTGTACGATGGCGCTCTGGAGTGGTCTACCAACTTAAAACCCGCACTACTGTAAATGGCTAAGGAATAGTAATAACGCCCCAATGTTGCCGTTCGGGCTGAGTCTGGAACACAGGCCGAGCTGCAACATTGGGGCGTTATTGCGCACACGTTCCTTAGCTATTGCTGCGTTTTATTGATTTTTTCAGTCTAATCAATATTGGGGGCGTATATACCCATCGAATTCCCGGCCTGGCCGGTCAAGATCAAACGTGTTCTGCTGATAGGCGAAAGGCAATGCGGGCGTGATTGACTGGATACAGGCCTGCTCCTTGTTGTATCATCTCGGCTTTTAGTTTTAATAAACTTAAGTTAGTTGAATCGTAACGAGTGCATTAGGCATTCGGAGTAGCTTCAACTGATTAATTTGGCTGAAAGGATATTAGTTTTAAATGATGGTTTGTATCGAAAGTAATGATTAGGGAGCGATTGCAATTATGGTTGGTTACCTATAACTAATTGAAATTTAATAATAAATATTTTATTACAGGATTTAATACATCGCATGCTCGAAATTGCCCACATTATGACGCGTGTCAAAGATCTCAAAGGCCGTGCGAAGGCCTTGAGGGGGTATCTTTGACTTTGAAAATAAGCAAGAACAATTGATTGAAGTCTCACGGGAGCTTGAAGCGCCCGATATTTGGAATAATCCTGAGCGGGCGCAAGCGCTTGGACGGGAAAGGGTGCAATTGGCGCAGGTTGTTGATGTTTTAACGCAATTGAGCCGTGGTGTTGCTGATGCTGCCGAGTTACTGCAAATGGCGGCAGAAGAGCAAGACCAGGACAGTGTCGATGCGGTAATTGCGGATTTGGATAGCTTGGAGCAACGTCTCGGGCAGTTGGAATTTCGCCGCATGTTTGCGAGCGAGATGGATGCCAGCAATGCCTTTGTGGATATACAAGCGGGTTCTGGGGGTACTGAGGCTCAGGATTGGGCAGAAATGCTGCTCAGAATGTATTTGCGTTGGGGTGAACAACATCAATTCACGACTGAACTTATTGAGGTGTCGGCAGGGGATGTGGCGGGCATTAAGAGTGCCACTATTCGGTTTGAAGGAGACTACGTATTTGGATGGTTAAGGACCGAAACAGGTGTTCACCGTTTAGTGCGAAAATCCCCGTTTGATTCCGGTAACCGGCGGCATACGTCGTTTGCGTCTGTGTTTGTGTCGCCTGAAATTGATGATGACATTGATATTGATATCAATCCGGCCGATTTACGTGTTGATGTTTACCGGGCCTCTGGTGCTGGGGGGCAACATGTCAACCGTACTGAGTCAGCGGTGCGTATCACGCATTTACCCACCAATACGGTTGTACAATGCCAAAATGATCGCTCGCAACACAAAAACAAAGCAACCGCGATGAAACAGCTGAAAGCCAAATTGTATGAATTGGAAATTCAAAAACGTAACGAAGATAGCCAGGCATTGGAAGCAACAAAAGCGGATATTGGCTGGGGGAGTCAAATTCGCTCCTATGTGTTGGATCAATCGCGTATTAAGGATTTACGAACTGGCGTGGAAACTGGTAATACTCAAGCGGTTCTTGATGGTGAGTTGGATCAATTTATTGAAGCCAGTTTAAAAAGCGGCTTGTAGCCACTTAGTTTCCTGCAATGTAAGGAATCCATAATTTTAATTGCTTGAATAAAGGAACGTGCACGTTCCTAAGCAGCCATACTTAATTGAGTGACGTTGTACAAAAATTTATTGTATAAAAACTTATTGTACAAAAATCGTATTGGAAAAAGTAAGCTAACATGACCGAAAATGAAGAAAAAAAACAGCAAAGCACAGATAACAATAAGCTCATTGCGCAACGAAAAGAAAAGCTGGTGGTTTTGCGTGAGAAGGGCAATGCTTTTCCAAATGAGTTTCGCCGCGATACATTGGCGAGTGAAATACTGGCAAAGTATGCTGATAAAGATAATGCACAATTAGAGGCGACTCCGGTGCGAGTGAAAGTGGCGGGGCGAATGATGACTCGGCGTAATATGGGCAAAAATACCTTTGTGCATATTCAAGATATGTCTGGACAAATTCAATTGTTTGTCGCACGTGACGGCTTGCCTGAAGGGTATTACAACGAGCAATTCAAAAAATGGGATATCGGCGATATTATTGGTGTTGAAGGCATTGTGTTTAGAACCAATAAAGGCGAATTGTCCGTGCGCGTTGATAATATTCAGTTATTGACCAAGGCGTTGCGTCCATTGCCAGAAAAATACCATGGTTTGTCTGACCAGGAAACCAAGTACCGGCAGCGATATGTTGATCTTATTATGAGTGAGGTGACACGCAACACCTTTAAAATCCGTTCGGCCGTGATTGATTATGTGAGGAGAACCTTGTTGGAGCACGGTTTTATGGAAGTGGAAACACCCATGATGCATGTTATCCCTGGAGGGGCTACTGCCCGGCCGTTCAAAACGTTTCATAACACCCTGGATATGGATCTGTATTTGCGGGTTGCGCCGGAGCTTTATCTGAAACGATTGGTTGTGGGCGGATTTGAACGTGTGTTCGAGATAAACCGTAATTTCCGTAATGAAGGTTTATCAACGCGGCATAATCCGGAGTTTACCATGGTCGAGTTTTATCAGGCTTATGCGGACTACCATGATCTAATGGACTTAACCGAGAAAATGATACGCGGCATGGCGCAGCATATTCACAATAGCACTCGTATTGAATATCAAAACGAGGTGTATGATTTTGGTAAACCCTTTACGCGCATGAGTGTGTTTGACTCCCTATTGCACTTTAATGCGGATATTACGCCGGAAGCATTGAATGACTTGAATGCCGCCAGGCGGATCGCAGAAAATCTTGGTATTGTGTTAAAATCAAGCTACGGTCTTGGTAAAGTGCAAATTGAAATTTTTGAGAAAACGGTGGAGCATCGTTTAACAAATCCCACTTTTATTACCGCTTATCCAACCGAAGTATCACCGCTGGCACGGCGTAGCGACACAGATGCTTTCGTAACCGACCGGTTTGAATTTTTCGTCGGGGGGCGCGAAATCGCTAACGGTTTTTCTGAGCTCAATGACCCGGAAGATCAGGCAGAACGATTCAGAAAACAGGTTGAAGAAAAAGATGCCGGTGATGATGAGGCCATGCACTATGACAGCGATTATATTGTTGCGTTGGAACATGGTATGCCACCAACGGCAGGAGAGGGTATTGGTATTGATCGCTTGGTGATGCTGTTTGCCAATGCGCCGTCGATTAGGGATGTGTTGTTATTTCCGCATATGCGTCCTGATAAGCGGTCTTAGTGTCTGCTAGTGATGTCGTCAGCGGTGTTGGGTGCAATTCAAAAGGCGATAATTGCATTTTTCTCCTTTAAGGTTGGGCATAGTGAAAAAATTTGGCGGGGTATATTGGTCACCACGGATATAGCCCAATTCATTTGTCTTCCCGCAACGACCAATGCCAGGGTTCATAGATGAAGCCGTAAGGGTTGTCTCGGGGATACGATAATGAGAAACCAAAGTTGGCGGCATTGTTCTGTAGCCAAGTATATGCATTGGTTTTTTCAAAATACTCAACACAGGGTGGACAGTCAGTGGTTGTTAAATCGATGGCCCTGCCTGTGTGGTGTTCGCTGTATCCTGGTGCCGCCAGTACCTGCAGTATTTTTTCCAAGGGTTGGCCTTTCGTTCGTTTGTTTACAATGAGTTCTCGTTGGTATTCAACACTTCGATAACCGGATACCATGATGAGTTTAATGTTCTCGCGCTCAGCGGATGCTTGCATTTTACACCAGGCAGACTGAGTAACTGGGGAAAGTCTGAGTGTTTTGCCGGTATTATCGGTTGCCACAATAATGGTGGTTGCTGCCTCTATTTGAAGTGGCAGGTTTCTTGAGTTGGCGTAATCTGGATGGATATTCAGTTCTGCGTGAATTAAGTCTATGCGACGTTGATAGCGCTGTTGTATATGGTTTGGTAAATTGCTGCCCTGTAAATTGTCGTGCTGTAAGTGCTGGTCTACGTGGTCTCGCATCGTACTCTATCCTTTTTGAATTGTGTTAATACCCAACGCATGATTAAATATCAATCAATTCGTTTTGTGTTTCTTTATCGTTGTTTAATTGTTGTTTACTCGCCATTTAGGTCAAAAGGGTACTGTCTTTGCATTCGATTTTTACTTATAGTATAAACAATCGCCAATAACCCTTTGATACGTATAGAAGGTTGAACGCTATATTGCACTGGTCATATGTGACCATCATTCTAAATGAATCAGTTGAATCATCGCCCTTGAGACGATTCAACTGATTCATTTAGGATAATACGACATTTTCATCAGCTGAGAAGTCTATGAGCTTAGGAGCACCTATGAGTAGGGTAAAGGAAATCGATCTGCAACAGATGGGACCATTGCGTAATGCCTCACAGAAAAAATCACAGTTATTAGAGAAAAAGCTTAATGGGCATTTAGTAACCTTAACGCCGTTATTTACACCCCGAAAAATTCTAGGGGAATTCATGGAAAGCGCGTTTAAGGACAAAATACTGGGTGCCGAAGCAAATTTCAAAAATATTGACGAGCAATTCAAAGATATTTCTCGCAATGGTTTTAAGATGCCGATGAAGCTTAGCACACCAGTGGCTGGTATAAAAAATACCTTGGAGATTTATTCCTGGCAATACCTATATCCAATCGGCGGTAATGCGGAACAAACAATCACAGTATCTTCGCCTACTCGATGGGTGTTGTGTTATGCCAGTGGGTTGAATTTATCACGCTTATTAAAAGCCAAAATCGAAGGGGAAACATTGCGGGGTGATGATGTTAAAGAATTATTGCTTAATAGTTTGGTCTTGGTTACGTTATTGAATAAATTTCCAGGCATTAAAAATTTGTTCGAAGACCTGCGTTTCTCAATAACGATTGAAAAATCGCAGGTATCAGGTGAATTGCCTTACGTGGTATTGAATTCTCCGTTATCAGCATTTCGCCCTCAAGACGATATTATTCAAACAGTGACACAATTATCAGGTTTGCCCATGTTTGAAGAACTTATTGACCTGGATGGCATGGATAACCTGGACGACCCATTTATGGCGGCAGTTGCTGATGTAAAAGATGAATAGTTTGTTAAGTAGGTGAGCATAATTATTTTAACAAAATTTTCACAGGATATTTTATGGCCTTCAAGACGCTGCGAAGATGAGCATAGTGAGCTATGTGAGCGTAGCAGCAACGCAGAAGGCTGGAAAATAGACAAGAAAATGTTAAAATAATTATGCTCACCTACTTAATATGCCCATACTGATTGAGAAGGTTTTTTTTTACTGATGTCAATTGATTCTGAGGGCTGTTTCGATTTAATTGGTTTTTTGCTAACTTGGGCCGTTTTTACTAAATTGTTAATCCGAATTCTATATCGGCGCCGTTCAGCAGGTATTTGCCCGTTTTGGCCTGTATGAATACCACGCGCTGCTGCATTTTGTCATCGTTGTTTTCCACGGTAACAACCACTTTTACGCCATCGCCGGATGTTGATAGTGTTTCACTGAGCAATTGAGTAATTTCGTCGATAAGTGTTGATTCATTTGTTATTTGCTGTAATTGAATTGTTTGATTGGCAACAGTACGCGCCAGTAGCGAGACAACGAGCTGATAAGTTAGGTTATTCATGGCATCACTTAACGCAGTATGGCGTTCTTCTGAATATTTGGCGCTTTTCCATAAGCAAGGCACATCATAAATATAAGCACGATCGCTGTTCGTTGAGCCAGCCAGTGCGGTTATACCGCTAGTTGATAAATCCTGAATTTGTTCAATATTGAGAAGCGCTTCAAGCGGCACGGAAAATACCTCGCCAGAGGCTGATGCAATCTGACGTAGACAAAGGTCCTCTACTTCGCCATTTGCAGCACCCTGTATTTCGGTAGGCCAGCCTGTTTTCTCAAAACTTCGAGTCATCAGCGTTAACAGGATAAAACCCGGATGCCCCCATAATGCATCATCAATCGATATTAGCTGTTCCGAAATGCCCGCTGACTGACGCGCGCCTGGTTCGTATTCATTGCGTAATAAAAAACGATTATATAATGCGACACCCCAGCGAGCGCATGATTTATGGCGTAATGCATTCCATTGCTGATATTGCGGCTGATTCATCCACATCACCGGGTTGGTATTTAACTGTACAACTGTATCGGTTATCGTGTCTAAAAACCCATTGTCAAGTGCAAATAAGAACGGTGTTTGTGAGAATTCGGCATATTCTGTTAAGGTTTGCAGCGCTGTTAATTCACTGGCTGTATTAGCGACATAGAACGTAGATAAGATGACGGTGTAGGTCACCTTCGAGGCGCGTACATCCAAACGTTTCAGGTTTATCGCCAGTTCAGCGTGTGATGTGGTTAAGCAGTGGATTTCGATTGCCTCTCTGAAATTACTCCGATCAACCAGAAATTTAAGTCCGCGCCATAATGACTCAACCGCTTGCACTTTTTTGTTGTGCAGTAGGTCATTAATCTGCGTTTGTAGGATGTTATCAATATACTGTAAGGCTGTTTTTTGCAGTGCATTGTTATGTTTTGATTTTGCGCCGGAATGGCTTATTGTGCTTACGATATTGCTGATGAAGGTGTTTTGCCGTGTTTGTTTCAGCGTATCAGAAACCGCATCTCTGGTATCTGTCGCGACATTGCGATTCGGTGTTGCCACCATGTCAAGGAGACGGGTGATGGCGTCATCACTGGTTTTGGAAGCAGAAGATGCGGGGGCGGGTATTGCGGTTGCGGTGGTTTTTGAGTTGGGGGAAGAGGTTACTACTGTCTGTTCAGTATTGTTAAAGAGTGAGAATACCGCTTGTAATGGCTTAATATCACGATAGGTTTGTATTAACCCAGACAATTGTTCTTCACTGAGCGCGCCGGGTGGAAAGTTATCAATTTGAGTTTTTAAGGTGCTTAGCCGTTTGAGATCAGGAATGGCATCAAGCAAACCCTTTGGGGTAAAGTCATTTAAAGATTTAGGCGAAAAGTGGAAAAATTGCTTGTTGCTGTCAGGCGCAAAATAATGTGGTGCTTCAATGGATAGATTGACATTTAATGTGCTGAAAAACGTGTCCAGCGTATACTTATCGATTGACTGCGGTATTTGTGCCGGGTGCTGTGGCTCATTTTTGTCAATGGCATCGCGATGTGTAATAGAATGCGCAACAGATTGAGCGGCGAAGTCACCTACCACCAAAATTCGGAACGGAATTTTTGCGTGTTTTGCCTTGTTTTTGCCGTTAAATGAAAATCTGATTTCACCGTTGCCCATTGTGTAATTTTCTCCATTGTGATTAGAGATAAATATCCAGACTTTCTGCCAGTAGCCTTATTTGTATTTCTTTTTGTTGTGCATCATTGGCGCCGATATCCGCTAGTGCTTTTTGTTCCATTTGTCGTTTTCGCAGGCTGTCGACTAAGTTTTGAAACCAAACTGCCTGTTGCGCGCGCTGTTTTTGTACGTCGCTTAATCGTGCCCAGTTAATTAAAAACTCAGCAATATCATTTTGGTTCCATTCGTTTTTATTGACAAAGTTTTCAACGAGTTGTTGTGGGTCAGGTTCAAACGTTGGGCTTATTTCTGTTGCAGGATTTTCAGGGAAAAATTCTGTGTTTGTCTTGAAAAAAATGAAAACAGCTAGCGTCAGGGCAGAGAATACAAATATCAGTCTAAATCCACTTGATGGCTTGTGTTTTCCAACGTTGCCAGGGTGGTTGGCATTATTGTTGAAGGCAGTATCGTAATTGTCTTTAGCCGCGTTTTCTTCCTGGTTAGCTGATGTTTTAAAGGGTAGTGTGCGGGGAGATGCCTCTTCTATTGGACCGCTATAATCGGTTATCTCGTCGATTATATCGGAGCGTTGTTGGCGATAATCGTATTTGGTGATTTCTCCAATTGCATAGGCTTTTGCCAATTTTTTTAAGCCGGAGTTGCCCATGCTTAATCCTTCGAATCTACTAAATGCATGTTAGATTGTGTCGTGTGTGGGTTTGGGACTGTTGGTGTTTGTATTATCCCTGCTTTGCCTGAAGCGTTTTTGCGACAGTAACGGGATAATACCTCAAACATCGACAGACCTTAATGTTTCAGATTGCTGCATGACATCGTGTCAATATTTATTAGGTAAAACAGCGAATACTTTACCGTACCGCATGTGCCATCCCCAGTTTACAGTATAGCCTGAAAAATTTCCCATGTGGAGTCGGTAGAGTTAATAATCCTAACGTTTCAGTTACGGTTGTAGGGTGTTTGCCGATGCGCTGCTATGTTTTATCGCTTAGAATTAATCTTCTAATATGTTCTACCGGAAACTGTATTTACAAAGTATTTAGTGCTAAATAGCGTTAGCAATGAGGTGCCTGGAAAATACATTGTTTCAGATTGTTCGCTTTTGTCTGTTTGGCTGTAAGGTTAAATCAATTCTCTTAATACACGGAAACCAGTGATAATGTCAGCTTTACCGCCGTGATTTCGGGAAAATGTAATATCACAGTTAGCAAGTGGGTCTTTATAAGCTCCGCCAATGGCGATTAATTTCAATGGTGCGTTATCGAGGGATAAGGCAACCCATTCTTGCGCATTGCCAATATAGTTGACAAGCCCCCATCCGTTCTTTTTCCCGGCGTTTACATCAACCAGTGCGTTGCCTTTTACCACCCGTCCGCCTAGCACTACACGGCAGTTAAAATCTTTTCGGGGTTGTTTTCCGTTGGCGTTTGCCGCATATTTCCATTCCTTTAAGGTTGGCAGGCGATATTTGTAACCGGTTGTTTGCGACAGCCAGTTGATAAATGCATCTGCCTGTTTTGCGCTAATATTGGTAATGGGTGCTGCTAGATTTGGCGCGTTTATTTGTTGGCATGACTTGCTGAGTTGGCAGTATAAATTAAATTCCTTTACAGATACTTCGTATTTGCCGATTGCAAAAGGCTTTGGAAAAGACTCTCCGGCTGGAATCACCACCAATTTGGGACCGCTTTGTTGAGCGCCGATATTATCTGAACAGGTGGCTTTTTTGCGTTTTCCATAGCCTGCAAAACTGGGTTTGCAGGGGTCATTTTCAGTCGCAATTTTGAGTGCGTTTTGTTGCGAGTCGATGATTGAATATTTCTTTTTCGCATCAATCAAAGGCGCTAAGTCAGGCGCTACCAGTAAACCTGCATCAGCCAATTTAATGGCTGATTTATATTGATCACGTTTGGCTAAGTCATTTGCGAGACGTAAATAAGCGTTACCAATTTCATTCGGCGCTGTTTCCCGAATGTAATGGCTATTGGCTGCAAGTCGTTTTTTTAGGGCGTCATAACTAATTTTTGCACCCTTAACATCGTTTGCCTTGGCTTGTGTTAATAAGGTTTGTTTTAATCCTTCTATTTTTGCTTTGCGTGCTTGCTGTTGCTTTTGTTGTTCAAACATTTTTTTTGCATTGGTAATTGACGCTAACTCTTTTTTGATTCCGGGTATCGTTGCATCCCACTGATGTGCATGTTGTATGAAGGTATTGGCTTCGGTATAGCGTTTTGCATCGCGCCTTGCTAAGGCATGTTTGAAATAAAGTTCGGCGATATATTGACGCTTTTTTTGTAACCAGGGGTCTGATGTCGGTAGATTGTCAATTAAGTAGTTTAATTGACGGGCAAGCGTATTGCTCCAGTCAGAATTGCTAAATGGGGTGTTCAGTAATCGTTCCACTTCCTTTTGACGGTCGGCAATGCTTAGTTTTGTGTTGCTACTATTAGCGGTGGTTTGTTCGGGTATTGTTGTTAATTTTCCTAATAGGTAGTTTTGCTCCTGAATTCTTATTTGGTCTTGTAAGTCAATTAATTGTGGTTCGTTGGGGAATACGTCAATTGCGGCGGTAAGTAATGTTTTTGCGGTATTGAATTGACGCGCGTTCGCCGCTTGTTTGGTTTTAGCACTGAATTCTACAATGAGTCGGGGGTCCGACAATAATGGGTGCTCGGCATCAATCGCTGCAACGATTTTCAGTGTGTCAAGTATGGTGCTTGGTTCGCCCGCCGGTAATGGTTGTGTTTGTTGGGCGGAAGGGGTTGCTTCGGGCAGAAATTTCCCGGTTGCCAGTTGTGAATTAAATGTGCGCGTAAGATTGTTAAGTAGGCGGTTTTTACGGTCTTCGATGGTTTTAATAATACCAGCAAGCTGAGCGGAGTCCGGGAAGATGCTTTCTGCCTTGGATAATATGGTACGTGCCTGTTTGAAGTCAAATTTATTTTGTTGAGCATTAATTTCCTGTTCCGCCAGTTGTTTGTAATAAAAAATCAGATCGTCTTTAGCTTCTGAAAGCACGTTTTCGCGTAAACTGGCATCCGTTGAGGCTAATTGTGCGAGTGTGGCATTAATGGTGGATTGATTGCCGCTTTTTAAGGCATCCGCTAAATCCCATACTTTTTGTTTATTCAGGTATTGTTGTAATGGTCCAACGACAAGTGCAACAATAACAACGGCGGCAACTAATGCGACGATGGTTAATCTGTTGAGTTTTCGTTGACCACTTATTTCGGCGCTAAACTGCTTAACGGATTCAGTCCGTGCGTCGCGTTCAAAAGCGAGGCCTTTTAGTAGTGCTTTGTATTGTGATCGAGATAGGTTTTTGAGCAACGGAGGGTTTATGGTACCTTCTTTTGCTTGGTCAGCGGGTTGTTTATTGTACGGGTGCTGGCCGCCTAATAACTCAAAAGCGATGCAGGCAAGGGCGTAGATGTCATCGCGTACATCAGGGTCTTTACCTTGCAGCATTTCCACGCTAGCGTAAGCGGGAGTTAGTCCGCCTAAGCTGCCCGCGTCAAATACGGTGGTATCCCCATCTCCCGCAGTGCCTGCTTTAGGTTTTATGGCCCGTGCGATACCAAAGTCAAACACTTTGACGTCACCGTGTTTGGTGACAAATATATTGCCTGGTTTTAAATCAGAATGAATAATGTTGTGTTTATGCGCATAAGCAAGGCCACTACAAATGCCTTCTATTATCCGCAATGCCTGGGGTTTTTCCATCGGCTTGGGTTTGAGGCGTTTGAGCATTTTATCCAGTGCGTCACCTTCAAGATATTCCATCGTCATGTAAACCGTCTCACCGTCGCGATCAAAGTCGTAGACAGTAACGATGTTAGGGTGCGCTAATGTTTGTGCTTTACGCGCCTCGCGTTGCAATGCAATCAGTGAGTGCGGGTGGTCTTTAAACGAGGTGCCCAACACTTTAATAGCCACATACGGGTTTCGGTCTTGTGCTTCTTCTTTACGCAGATCCCGTGCTTTGTAGACGATGCCCATACCTCCCTGCCCAAGTATTTCTTCTAAGACAAAACGACCCTTTATGATGCTCCCCGGTTTTAGTTCGTTTGTCGTGTTTTGTGTCGCTGTAATATCTTTGGCTTGTGCGGTGGCCTTAAATGTATGGCTGAGCGACGTTGTGTCGGTTGAGGTGGGAGGCGAGGAGAGGCGAGGCTTGGATTGCGTATGATTAAGACCCGTTGTGCCGGTTTTATTGGTTACAGAGGTTTCGTCAGATTTGAAAGGCATCTGGGTGACAGGCGGCTGTCTGCCTGGGGTTGCAAGGGTTTCGTCTGTGTTGGGTGGCAGATCTTGGTGTTTCGCTTTGTGTCCCTTAACGGGTTGTTTGCCGATGACGGTGGTGGGTGTTGTGTCTAGTGTGGCAAGCGGGGCATCAATATCCTGGTGATACCGAGTGTTCTGCGCGTTGTCGTTAGGTGTTTTTGCCGGGTTTTTTGATTCTCGACGTGGTTGTGCAAGTGGTTGTATAAGGGTTTCATCGCTGCTTTGACTTGATTGCGCTGTGCTGGCGATGTGTGTTGCCTCTGTTTGATCCCGTAAATGATAGTCAGTGATGGCTGCGGTGATTTTTTTGTATAAATTTTCCGATAGCCGACCGGTGCGGTAGGGGGCTTCGATAGCACCGAGTATTTCGTTTTTACTGCTGGGGTTGGCGGAGACTAAATCGATGAGGCCTTGTAGTAATTCCTCATCGGCGAGCGTGTTATCTAACGATGCCTTAATGAGGTTACTATAGGTCGACATAATACTGGTTTAGTTATTGTTTTCTGAACGTGTAATTTGTGATGGTAATGCGCGAATGGCAATAACGGTGACATTATCAATTGCGCCGCGTTCAAGTGTGGTGTTTATTAATTGATGTGGAATATCATTAATATTATTGATTTTCAGTAATTCTGCAATTTCTTCGTCACTTATGTGTTTGTATAGGCCATCGCTGCATAATAAAAATGTGTCATGCTTCTGAAGTTCTTCAATGTCGACGTCAATGTATAAATTATCTGAAGCGCCCACCGCTCGGGTAATGATGTTGGCGGCAGGGTGTTGTTCGGCATCCTCGCGAAGAATGAGTCCCTGTTGGACCATTTCTTCGACTTGACTATGGTCTCGTGTTATTTGTACACATTCATTGTTCCTGGAGCGATAAACACGGCTATCACCAGCCCATAAAAAGGCGCAATGCGAGGCCAGAGCAATCATTGCAACGATGGTGCTGCCTATAGTGCGGTTGTCCTCATGTTCTGCCGCCATTCGACGCAGTCGGTCATTAATCGCCAGAATGCGGTCTTCCACTTCGTCAACATAAGCACTGAGGCGATTGCTAGGGTGCATGTCATCCAGAATGTTGACGATGCTGGAGCTGGCAACATCTCCTGCATGATGGCCACCCATGCCATCGGCAACGGCCCATAAACCGATATCACTGCGTTCGAGCAGGGCGTCTTCATTAACTTGGCGTACATTTCCCACATGTGTTGCAGCGGCTGATATCCAGCGAAAGGGTTGTTGCTTCGACATTTTATAAATTCCACATCCCGTCAATTGAATTTTTATTTGAAGATGACAGATTGGTGCTATTGTGCCAACCCCAATTGGACCATTGGCCGTCTAAAAAGGCCGTAAAGCCATCGATCGGCGGCAGTCCTGTGCAAGCAATAACGCAGGCTTGCATGCGTTGTGAGCCGTTGCTCCACCAGACACTGTGTTGCGCTGTGTAAGTGGATGTTAAGAAATGGTTTGCCAAATTGGAGGCGTTGGAAGTGTTAGTGCTAATCGGCCCAAGCGTTAGATGCATGGCACCGTAGGGGTGTAAGTCAGTTTGATTCAAGGTGGTGGAACTATTGGGCTCCAGCTGTAATTTGCTTACTTTTTCGTCAAATTCTTTAAAATCAAAGGTGTCACTTAATGCGGTGAGTGCGAGCCGCTCAGCTTTATGGAACCATTCTTGATTAGAAAAGGCGGAATCGCAGCAGACAATTTGATCGTTAATCGTGTTAACTATCGTGAGAGGAAAATAGCGGCCCACCTTGTCGACAGATGGCATTAAAATGCCCACTATCGGTTGTTCTCCACATACCCCGGGCGCCAAGTAAAAATGCCAGATTGGACTGGTTAGATAAATATCCAGCCAAGCGGCCGCCAAGTTTTCCTTGCTGTAGGAAATGGCTTGCTGCAACCATGAATCCCAGGGGTCCAAAAAGGAGCGGGGTACACGGCGATTAATAAAATCACCATGACTGGGGATTTTTCCAAAAAATCCTGCACAATTATCGTTGTCCACGTCTGTTTACATCCACGTTTTGCGAGTCTTGTTGTCTATACCCAAAGCTGTTGTATACCCAAAGTGATGTAGGGTTTTGGTGTTATTGCACACCCGGTTATATTCCATGGCGGTGTTAAAGTTCTTTGCAATTGCCTGGCTATTACGCCTCACTCTGCCTAGCAATGAAACAAACTGAACGGATGCGCTTAATTTAAATCTTAATCGCTTTGGGTATAGACTGCAATCATCAGCTATTGAGAATAAGATCTTGTTTCTACGTTATTTTGAGCGCTACTTCGGGTGGCGCCTGGTTCGCGCTTGTTTCCCGGTAGGTGTCGATACCATTCAATGAGTCACTTATGCATGAATCACTTCGGATCATATAATTTATAACGATTCCGGTGCACGAAATTTTTCCAAAGACTTTAAGCGGAACGGATTTTCCACGCTATTGGCATGGAGTTCATATTTTGCGGTATGGCCATTAATTTTAAACGTTATTTTCATTTTATCGCCAACCGAAGTGGAGCGCATGTCTGCTTGGTCCAGCATTCGAAATAACCCCCATGGACCTTCTTTGGTGCGCGTTACACGGCTACCTGAACTGGCTTCAAATATCAATCGGGCGCGCCCAGGTCCATCCGGTCCAGGCCATTGGACTTTTGATGAGCGCATTGGTCCGTGCCGGTAAGATAAACGCTGACCATCAATTTCCAAGGCAAATTTGATGATTGATGCGTCGAGAAACACCGGTTTTAGCTTAAACGGCACCAGGGGCTGCGGTTCGCCGCTGGTGAAATAAATCTGCTTAATATTGTTTGCCCGTTGTAATGCTTGTATGGAACGGGATTTTAAGCGCAATGTCTGTCCTTCAAATTTCTTTTGTGCAATTGAACCGCGCTGGTTTTTCTTGATAAAGGCTGCCAGGTAGTTGTCATAAAAAGTATCAATGGTACCATCAGGTCCAAAGAATCTGGAAAAATCGGAAAGCGTAATTTCCTTGTCGGTGGATTTGAGTAATGGGTAGCGGTCTTTTAGACGTCGGTCATATTCCGGCAATACCTCAGAGCGCCAAGCGGTATTAATATAGCGGCGGGCATTGGCTAATACCACTGCCCAGCTTTCACTGGCAGTTGTTAACATCCAGCGTTTTACTGGTTGGGGTAAACGGGTGGCTTTTGAGCGTAATTTACCAATGGGGTCTTTGCTGCCGCTGGACATACGTTGCTTGGCCGCTTCAAATGCGGCGGACCCGGAGGAGTCTGAAGCTAATTCATCTAAATATGTGTGTAGCTCCGCCAGCAATGCTAATAAATCATCAATGGGTACTGGAGCATTTTCGGTTGCGGGTGTTACTAATTTGCCAATGGGTTGAAAACTGCTGTGTATTTTTTGAGCTGGGCTTGCTTTGGAGGAGCCAATACCGCTCTTTCTTGCACTATTGGCTGCTCGTCCTACACGTTTGGCTTTATTTGCCACAGCATTGATTGCAGCCTCTGCGGTCCCTGATTTACGGCTCAGGGCGGTATTTTTATCCACTGATTCCAGAAAACCCCGCAACGGCGAGGTTGCACCTGCCATGGTTTCCACTACCTCGACACCGTGACGAATACTGTCAAAGCGTACGATTTCCAAATCTGCCATTAAATCTTGCCAGTTATCAATGTAATCACTGACGTACAGTTTTTCGACTTTTCGTTTGAGGTCTTTTTGCGAAATGTTGGCGTCATTTTTTTGTGGTGTACCCAGCACCCAGTTTTCTTCGGTTGATTCTTTGATAATACGGGGTGTTTCTTTTAGAAACAGATCTTTAAAACCTGTATTGGTGTAGAGTGCTGAGATTTGCTGACGCAGGCCTTTGTTCGAGAGGCTTCTGAACGTCTTGCGACCTTCGTCGCCTACTGTTTCATCCAGGCGATAAGTCAGTGCGGTTTCGGTTAACGCTTCTTGCTTGAGGCGTCCGTAGAGTCGTTTTTCGATCGGTACCCGGTTTAATATTCGGCGCGTGCCTGCAACCAAGTTTTCATTAAGGGAATAAGGTTCAAATTCATTCGCTAGTAATACTTGCAAGTGGTTTTTCAACTGTAATTGTTTGTCTTCCTGGTTTGGAAATTGATTTTCCCAATCCAGTCCCAGCCATAATTTAATAAATTCGGGGTCCCGATGTTGAGGTTCCCCCAGCATGAGATAAGCCTTTAGTGTATTGCTTAATAATTCCATGTCATCCGAATCGGATTGCATTTGATCTTCCAGACGTTGAGCCAAGCGCGGTAGAAAATCTGTTTTAACAACCCGTTTGTAGGCGTCGATAGCGACAGGTTCAATAGCACCTTGTTTGCTGAGCGCTAGACCGGTCAACCAAGCCCAGGATTCATCCTGGTATTGGTTAACCACATTTTGTAAGGCGTGTAGCGCAGGTAAGGCTTCAAATACGTCACTGTTCTTGTCCAACTCCTTGCTGTGTGTTTGGTAGTCGGCCAGGTTATTTTTCATGTTGTCAATGTGGTCGGTATTTTTGGCATAACTACCTGACCATATCAAGACCACACTGAGGGTGGTAATGATTGCTGTAGCGTACACCCCATATTGAAACCAGATACGCCGTTTTTCGATGCGTTTATCGCTACCAGCAATGCCTGCTTCCTGAAAAATGACATCACGGAACAAGCGTGTCAGGAAATAGCTTCTGCCCTGGCCGCTAAAGCTGGGTGCGAATTGGCGGTCTAAACCAAAAGTTGCGGCTAACGCACCCATGACACGGTCGATGGGTGTACCTTCCTGTGTGCCACTGGTGAAATAAACTCCACGCAACAAGAAGGCATCTTCAAATCGGTTAGGGCGGAACACATCTTGTAAAAATCGGTCGGCGACGTTTTTAAGGCTTGATAGTTGGTGGGGAAAACCGTGAATCAGCGAGCGGCGCTGTTGATCCCGTTCCTGATGCAGGCGTGGGATCGCGCGGGCTTTCAAGCGATTGATCAAGCTGTCGAATTCTTGTGAAAACTGCTGTAAGTTGGCCTCATAGTTGACACCCCCATCGAATGCTTGAGTGAACCCCCATACTTGGTCACGCTCTTGCCGCCCTAAATCATCAAAAAACTCTACAAAACCGGCGACCAGGTCTAGTTTGGTAAATAAGACATAAATCGGAAAGCTGATGCCCAGTTTTGTGTTGAGTTCTTGAATACGGTTTTTTATGGCGGTGGCGTGGGCCTGTTGCTCTGCTTCGTTTTGCGAGATTAACTCTGGTAGGCTGATTGCTACCAACACCCCGTTAATCGGGCGTCGTTGGCGGTGTTTTTTGAGTAGTTCTAGAAAGCCGCCCCAGCCAGCACTGTCTACGTTGATGTCGCTGTCTTGAGTGGTGTACCGCCCAGCGGTGTCAATCAGGACGGCCTCATCCGTAAACCACCAGTCGCAATCCCGTGTCCCACCCACGCCGCGCAGGGCTTGCTGGCCAAAGCGGCTGGCCAGGGGGAATTGTAGCCCGGAGTTGATTAATGCGGTTGTTTTACCTGCACCGGGCGGTCCGATGATGATATACCAGGGCAATTCATACAGTTTGTGCTCGCCATGAGCACCACCCAGCTTGGTTTTATTGAGAATTTGCAGTGCTTCTTGAAAGTTTTTATTCAACGAGATAACTTCGTCTGAACTGCCATCATCCGGCAATGGTGCTGCTTCTTTTTTGTTCTTGGAGGGGGATAAACCTGCCAACAGTTCTTTGGTGATTTTGTTGCTCTGAATCATCTTGCGCAGGGTGTTAAGCCCCCATAATATGACAATGATGAGAATGATCAGCAGACGAATGGTGGGACTTTCAAAGGGCTTGGCGTCATTAATAGCAAGCATTGGTCCGCCAAACCAAATTAAAAAGCAAATGGCGATTAGCCCTAATACGGATATGATGGTGCGAATCATGTGTTACCCCTTATGATGGCGATGTCTGGGTCCGGGGCGATTTCATTAAGATCTTCTATCAATGGTTTAGCGGAAGAGTGTAGGGCAAAGTTAAAACCAATGTAAATGCTTAGCACCAGGGCGCCTGCCAGTGCGGCAACGACCCAATAGGGTACATATCGCGTCAGGGTATTTTTTCGCGTTGTTAAACCGCGCCAATGGGGTGATAACTCCCGTTCATAATCCCCTTTTTGCATTCGGATGATATTCAACAGTTCATCACGTAATGCATCCAGTTGCACATGGCCATTTTGTTGCACGCGAAACTTTCCCTCAAATCCCAGGGAAATGCAGGTGTCAATTAATTCCAGTAAATCTATATTACCAGCAGGCTGTTGGCGAATACGATCCAGGATTTGGAATACTTTTTCCCCCCCCCAGGCTTCTTGATGAAACGTACTGAGCATACCTTGGTTGCTCCATGTGCTATTGCTACCCCAGGGGGTATTTAATACGGCTTCATCAATGGCGGCGCATAAGCTGTATCGGCCTGCCAGAATCGCTTCAGGCGTGGCGCCATTGGCTCGGGCATTGGCATCAAACAGCTGGATTTCCTGTATTACCTGACGGTGTAATCCATTCACATCATTGTGTTGTGCGGTGGTTTTCAAACGACCAATAAGGGCTAGTATTTTGGCAGCCGCATCGACCAGTGTATTGTTACTCGTGTCGGGTACTGGTGTTTGCGCATACGCTGGTGGTGGTTGATAGGCCGGTTGTTGTGGGGCAGCGGGGGCAGGTGCTACTGGTGTGGGTGCTGGCGGGGTGTGAAATTGTTGCCCGCCCGGCGTAGGGCGAATAACAGTACGGTCAGCGTCATCAATGCCTGCATTATCAAATCCCGAATGACTACCACCAAAAGGCGTACCGTCAGTATTTTTTCCGTCAAAAGGATTGTCAGAACTCATAATGTGTTACTCGTGAATTATTCTTTAATGGCCCAAAATTCCATTTCTAATCCAGGGAATTCCCCGCCAATGTGAAACGCAAATGCACTGGAACTGGCAAGCTGTTCCCAGAATTCGCTGCTACGGTCTAATTCAAAGTAAGTATAGCCAGCGTGATATGGGATTTGCCGAGGGGCGACAGGTAGGGTGCGTAATGTCACGCCTGGCAGCCCCATATTGACCAGTTCCCGTATTTTTTCAGCGGGTCCGATTTTAGACTGTGCCGGAAAGCGTGACGCTAACTGTTCTGCGGGCATTTGAGCGCGCACTGCCAGAACGAAAAGAGCCTTACCAATTAAATTGCGATCCGTAATTGTCGATACATGTATTCCGTATTGATGGGCTTTCAGGGGCAGATCCACCGCCGTTTGTTCTAATACTTTGCCCAGGGCTTGCCTTAAATCCAGCATTACCGGTTTGAAGGTTTCTTCAAGGTTGTCATGTTGGTAGGCGTTAAATTCAGCAGGGCGCCGTTGTTTACCGCTAAACGTGGATAATTCTCCCGACAGACTGAGGGTTACTTGGTAAAGGGATTCAGGATGTACATGAGCGGATTGCGAGAAGTGAGTTAATAACGGTTCATATCGGTTTACGGCTTGTAGTAGCATAAAATCTGCGATTTCCGCTGTTCCTCCCCGGCCGGATTCCGTGACACGGCCTGCCAGTGCATCCCCTCGGTGGTGTAACAGTCCTAGAAGTTCTTTAATGTAGCCTTTTAGCTTTGGTGTTGCGTTACAGTCTAATGCGGGAGGGATGTAGTTATCGTCTAGTTGGACATGTTTGTCTGATCGAATTTCTGTTATACGTGCTATACCGAGACAGGCAAAGGCACTACGTTCGTCTTTTTCCAATAGCAGACGTAAGCGTAATTTACCAACTGATATTCTAACCTTGTCACCGCTATTGGCGATGCAGTTATTGACCTCGTAATCATGAGGTAAATATCGCGCCAGACTATCTTTGTTGTCGGTAATATCAATTTCAGTGGCTTCGCGACGTTTTAGTGGGATCGACAAATAGACGGTACTCTCTTTGGTGTTGTCGGGTACATCCAGTGTTAGTGGTAGATCGTCATCTTCTGGAATATTGATATACGTACCATCGGGTAATCGTGCAATGAGTTTGGTAATGGCGATTTTTCCCAAGGTCAGCAATGAGTCGTCCAGACTCAATTCCTGAATTCCCCAGTTATGGCTACGTATACCTGAGTTACTTCCGCTGATTGCGGCTTCGACATAGCGACCAAATTGTTGAAAATGCTGAGGACGCAAAAACATGCCCTCTGTCCAGATAATTTTATTATTCCATGACATGATTTGTTACCAATCGTAAATTTGAGTTTTGTCATCGCTGCCTGCAGTAAGCTCACGTATAGCTTAATGCTGTCTATTTTGCCGATATTGCATGCCTTACTTTTTCACGGACATTTATTGATACGGGACAGGCAAGCTTTCCAATGAAATTATGTGTTTTGTTGCTTGAATTGTGGTTTCGATTATTTTTTCGATACCGAGACACCCGCGCTCCCTAAATAAACGTCCACCTCGGCTGTTTTGTCTTCATGTAATTCTATAATAGCGCGCCATTGGGCATTATCCAGGTCACGGTAAGCGGCCAGAATACCAATGTATTTTGCCTTGGGTTTGGTGCGACGCTTTATATAGTGTGTACTGTCGGGCTTAATTTCCACTTCATCTTTGGCGAGAATGAATTTGCCGATAGTCTCGTTTTCGCTATCGTACAGGGAAAAGAAATCGGCTTCTTTAAAGGCCTTAACGTCCTCAAATTCGTACATCCGTACCACTAACGGTGAGGGACGACCTTCCGCATTGGGGTTTAAATCTTCAGATGCTTCAAAAGAAATGTTGATTTTAGTGACAAAACCAAGAAAATCCTTCACAGATGCGCAGCCAGCAACAGTCATAGCGATTAAAACCACTAAGAAAATGAAGCGGGCATTGCTGATCGCTCTCCCGATTACAGCGCTATTTTTTCTTATGTTCAATGATCGAATAAATGTCACCTAAAATTCTCCTTGTGGGCAGATCGTGTAAATGATGGTTCGTGTTAATTTTATTAAGCGTATCAAAGAATCAGGGCAATATTAATCTTTGCTATAGGCTATTTACTTAATCGAGAATTATTACATGGTTGCTAGTTGGAAACTAGTGTGAGGATTAACAAAGATATATGAAATAGCTGGGTGAAAAACGCACAGAGACAACGGTACTGATGACTTGCAGTATTTATTGAAGCGATGTTTGGTGCGTATTGTGTATGCTGTTAAGTCATCATACTGATAACAGTAAATAAGTTAAATTAAATGAGATATAGCTTGTATGATATTGAAATTACTGATTAAATATTTTTGATTTTGCCGTTTGTTTGCTCATTTGATGGTTAAGATGAAGGGCTTCGAGCATTGTCATGTGCGTATTGATAATTTGACGCTAACATTATTATCGTTACATGATAAGCTGAGCGGCGACCAAAAAAATAAACCTATAGTGTTTTAAAGGGTTGTTGGTGTCTGAGCTTTATCCTTCTGTTGCGTTGCATGTTGCGGCAACTGTTGCTGTAATTGCCTATTGTAATGAGCGATTGTATTCAAGTGCTTCGGCAAAGACGGCGCTGATACGTCAGCAGACCCAGCTAAAATTGAATAAATGCACCTGGATATAACAGGGCATCGCCTCCTTCCGACAAAAATGCTGATCCAGAAGCTACTAACAAATGACATTAACTGAATTGCGCTACATTATTGCTGTTGCACGGGAACGCCATTTTGGTCGTGCAGCAGAATCCTGTTTTGTGAGTCAGCCAACTTTGAGCATGGCTGTAAAAAAATTAGAAGACGAATTGGGTGTCAGTATTTTCGAGCGGAATAAAAACGAGATCGCTATCACGCCGGTCGGTCAACGAGTGGCCGAGCAAGCACAGCGGGTGCTGGAAGAGGCTGATAAATTGAAACAGATCTCAGGTGAGGGGAAAAATCAGTTAGCGGGTGCCTTCAGCCTGGGGGCAATTTATACCATTGGTCCCTATCTTTTTCCGCATATCATCCCAAGTTTGCGTAAAAGCGCACCTGATATGCCGTTGGTGATCGAAGAAAATTTTACAGTTCGGTTGAGAGAAAAACTTAAAAACGGATTACTGGATGCGATTATTATCGCACTTCCATTTGATGAACCCGGCATAGTAACTTTACCGCTTTATGAAGAACCGTTTGTTGCGGTAGTGCCCACATCGCATGCCTGGTCTGGCAGAAATGCGGTGCAGACCGGCGAATTAGCCAAAGAGCATCTGTTATTGTTAGGTGAAGGGCATTGTTTTCGGGATCAAGTGCTGCAAGCCTGCCCGGAATGTAAGGATTCCGCATTAACTGATAGTCCAGTACGGCAAACCATTGAAGGCAGTTCTATTGAGACGATTCGCCATATGGTGGTATCCGGTATGGGGATTACTGTATTGCCATGCACCGCAGCAGGTGCCGATAAATATGCCCGACGATTGCTGCAAATCAAACGGCTAGAAAACCCCGAGCCGCAACGGTGTGTAGCGCTTGCTTGGCGTAGTAGTTATCCGCGACCTAAAGCGATTGAGGCGTTAAGGCAAGTTATTTTGTCAAGCAATATGAGTTGTGTGAAATATACTCGTAGCGTTTAGGATGTTATAATGTCTACACTTATTTGTTACCGTTTGTATGCTTCGTCAAGAAATGGTCTAGTTTATTGGCAAAGGATTGTCGATTGCGTAGGCTAAAGGCAGAGGGTCCGCCGGTATCGACGCCGCTGCCGCGCAGACTGTCCATTAAATCGCGCATCGCCAGGCGCTCTTTAATCGTGTCTTTGGTGTAAAGTTCGCCTCGTGGATTAAGTGCATAGGCACCTTTTTTGATTACCTCCGCCGCAAGCGGAATGTCCGCAGTGATAACCAAGTCTCCTGTTTCTACACATTTAACAATTTGCTTGTCTGCCTCATCAAAGCCAGCAGATACTTGTAGGGTGTTGATGTTACGTGCAGCAGGTGTTCGTATTGGCTGGTTTGCCACGAGTGTTAACAAGACCTTTTTTCTTTCTGCTGCTCGAAATAGGATTTCTTTGATCACGTTAGGGCACGCGTCTGCGTCAACCCAAATTTTCATTAATTTCTCCGGATGGGATGTTGTTGGTTTCGAGCATCACATTCATGTGATGAAGTGATACTTATACATAAAGCCATCTGTGTTGTTGAGTCACGCAGCGAGGACACCATCAACATAGCCTTGAGGTGTCCTTGAGTTCTTACCCATAAGTTAAGCTCATTTGTTTAGGTGCGATTGCCTTTGGCTTGCTTATGTAGAGTGTGTATTTCCTCGCGTTTAAGAAGTTGGGAATGCACTTTAATTTCTTTGAGTCTGTGATTTTCGAAAAACAGGGTGACATAGCTGTATTGCAATTTGCCGCTGCTACCTTGCAAAAAACGATAAACGTAATCCCATCGATTGTTGCGAAAGGGGTCGTTAATGAGAGGTGTTCCTGCAATGCGCCGCACTTTCACGTCTTCCATGCCTACTTTTAATTTATCGACCATTTCCTGTGTTACTATATTACCTTGTTGGATATCAAGCTTGTGAACGGAACAGGCGGTCAAGGGCATTATTAGTGTCGCTAGCAGTATCGACAGTAGCCTCACAAGCGGTTGCCTTGCAAATAACAGCCCTACAAATTCTAGTCCTTTCATTACCAAGCCCTTAAATCTTAACCCTATAAAATGTATTTTTTTTAATGCTGGAGTTTCGTTCATAATCCATCAAGTGTATGTTTCAATGTAGTATATACTCATAACGATTGAGATTTAGGTATAAATGTGCAGTTTTCCCTCGCATATTTCTCTGCAAATTCTTGCTGATTGTGCGAAGTTCCGCACAATCAAGAACTCCAATAGTAGCACAACCAAGCCTGGGTTTTTGCAATTTTCGGCATGATCAAAATTTAAAAAAAACAATAGTTTAAAGTGTTTTTTGTGGTTTGTGCGAGGGTCGGTTACCATCGGCTTTATAACGGTAGTCAAGCATATTACCACACCAGCAACGTTGAGTGTTGTTCGTGCTTTTTCCGGCCTTAAAAATCTGGCTGCTCTTGCTCTTGGGGCAACTCACTTTTTCATAACATGTCATACCTGAATTATAGCTGAAATCTCAGGTTCGACCCACTACCGGGAAGAGTATCGATTAAGTATTTTGCCCAATGCACGTTGAATTGTCGGATTTTGATTTGTTCATACAGGATACATAGCCTTCAGAGTTTTTTTCATAGTTTTCTTCACATAAGTTGTAACTTTGCAAAAGACTGTAGGTGCATTCCAGCTTTTGCTCCATGGATTTAATGGAGGTTCTTTGCTGTTTCATATTCTCCGTCTGTAATTCCAGTTGTTCTTTTAATTCCAGTAGACGTTCGCGGGTTTGTTTGTCGGAATCCGCTGTATACGCAGTACTACTGAATGCAACGAACAGTGTAAATATCGCTAGAAGGTGTAACTTAACACCGGGTGATTGTTGTTTGGTGGGCCGTGTAATGTTTTTTACTTTGTTAAATAATTTCATCGTAAAATCTCTTTCCAGGTTAGATGCATCATATTTGCTCTATGAGCGAATTGAAAATTTGAATTTCTCATTCGCAGCACAACGTCTTTCTGTTTCACCAAATTCATTTTGTTCACCACAAATCCCGCCGTTAGTTGATATCGGCATAATAGGGAATTGCTTAAATTCTGCATTTGCGGGTTCCTGGCTTACTTGGTTGCGGCGTTGTGTGAGCCAAACGCACAATAGCTGTACAGTAAGAACATTTAGGCAAAATTTCAACAAAAAAAGTGCTTTTTGCATCAACCAATGTTCAGTAGCCGTTTCTGCTATTGTGTGGTACAAATTATTTATATTCAATAAAAACAATAGGATATAGTAAGTTTTCCGCCGGCTCCATTAATTGATAGCAATTCCTTGCTCCTGATTCTAGCCGCCAGGAATAATGATTTGACGAAATGTTAAGTTAATGCGAGTTTTTTTTGGTTTGCGGGATTTAGGGATGCAATGTTGCCAGTGATGCTGAAAGCTGCCGGCCATGACCAACAGACTACCGTGGCGTAATAAAATGTTATGGACTTTTTGGGTTTTGTTATGCCGAATGTTAAAACGACGTTGTTCCCCGAGGCTGAGTGAAGCAATATAGGGGTTTTTCCCCAGTTCTTTTTCTTTATCGGCATGCCACCCCATTGAATCCGTTTCATTACGGTAAAGGTTAGCCAATACACTGTTAAATTTCTGCTGGGTGTGCTGTTCGATTGAATGCTTGAGATGTTGTAATGTTGATGTCCAAGCCAATGGTAAGTGTTTTATGCCGGAATAGGAATAAACCGCACCTTCATTACCATACCAGCAAACTAGGCGGGGTACAGTAATGATTTTGCCATAGATTTTAATGGTTTCACTGCTCCACTGGAGTTCCTCAATGAGTTTTCCAAAGAGGGTATCAGACTGCTTTTTATTGATGAAGTCATCATATAAGTAAAGTTGTCCGTCATTATCAATAAGAGGATTCATAACACAAAATTAACATGATGCTACCTTAATGTGAATGTAACAGGGGTGAGATCAACACAGCATCGTTGTGTCACACTCATGACGATTAACCTAAATTAATTAGATATCGTTATTTACGAATGATGTCTCGGTAGTTGATGAATTAAATTCGATATATTGATATATCGCTGGGGCAATCATCGCTTTTTGTGCCTTGACGAATACATCGATTAGCATAACGGAATTTGAAAGCGATAGGGGTAACCCGAAGAGCCGAGCTCATTTTTTCACCCAGCGGCGTTGTCGCTCGTTTATGTGGAATAACCACACATGACACTTACTCCGCCTTGCTGGATAAAAAAAAGAGCCTCGGCAGGCGTACAAGAATGATTGAGAACACCCCCTAATCAATTGTATTTTAAGTGAAATATTTGTCACAATAAGACATCTTTAATGTTGTAATATATGGAAATGTTAAAAAATCAGCATCTCCAGTATGATGTGTTTATTTTTTGATGCGAGTGTATTCACTAGAATGCAGATTCAACGTTGCCCAAATTTGGGCAATGCCCGATGGGAAAATCGCTAAAAGTGCTTATTTACAGCGGTAAATGCCGCGCTTTTTCTTTGTTCCCGAATAAATCAAAGGTAATTTGAGCCGTTACTGAATATTTTAAAAATCAGGCGGAGTGTTAGTTGCTAATAAACAAAGGAAGGTAAGAAATGAAAGTCGCCTATATTTTTTCGTCACAAGGGCATACGGTATCATATAAACTGGGTCAAATGATTCTGCCTCAATTAGAAAATGATGGGCATGGCGTTGATGTTGTCGGCATGTTCTTCTTTGAAGATAATAATTATGTATTAGTAAAAGGCGACCCAATTGGCGAGCGCCTTGCTAAGGTAGCAAAACAAAAAGGGATATTGTTAATGGGTTGTGATAAATGCTGCTACGAAAGGGAGATTGATGAAAAACTGGTGGCAGGTGCCACTATCGGTTGTTTTCCTAACTTATATAAAGCATTGGCTGCAAATATGCCAGATCAGGTTATAACACTTTGAAGAGTGTGAACTCGAATCCCTTTAATCAGAATGACCAAGAGTCGTGTTATACGTCATTTTCGGCCATCTGTTGAACGTGGGTATTCGGTATAAAAAATTGCAGGTTTAATTGGGTATAAACCAAGACGAGTGTCATTTTTATTTTCAATGATTGGGCGGATCGGAGGACGATAAGGTTTCACGATTGCGATGAAATTTATTAAGTGCTTTAACCACAGTGTTTTTCATATGGCAGGGTTTACATGAAATCTTGATAGCGTTCAACTGGATTGCTAAAAAACAAGATGAAGATATTGATTATAAAACGACTGTTTATCGTTACAATAATGTTTTCTTGCACGCAATCCATTGCCAATGAGATTCGTGTGGCGGTAGCGAGTAACTTTGCGCATGCGATTACAAGTATTTCAAAAAAATTTGAAATAGCAACAGGTTATCGTGTTACATTAACTTTCGGTTCCACCGGAAAACATTACGCACAAATTAAAAATGGCGCGCCGTTTGATGTTTTTTTGGCTGCTGACGCTGTTCGGCCTAAACGTCTTGAAAAAGAGCGTGTAGGTTTGCCAAATAGCCGTTTTACTTATGCGATAGGTAAAGTGGTTTTGTGGAGTCCTAAAGCCAATTATATTGATTCGCTCGGTAATGTGTTGCAGCAGCGGCAATACCGTTACCTTGCGATAGCTAATCCGAAACTTGCGCCCTATGGCAAAGCCGCGCAGGAAATTTTGCAAGCACGTAAACTATGGGGCAATATGCATGGGCATATCGTGCGTGGCGAGAACATTGCTCAGACCTTTCAGTTTATCAAAAGTGGTAATGCTGAGTTGGGTTTTGTCGCTTTTTCACAAATCAAGCGTCCCAGCCAAGCCGTAGAAGGTTCATACTGGGAGGTGCCTCAGGTGCTTTATACGCCTATTGAACAACAGGCTATTTTGCTAAAAGATAATAAGACGGCTCGCCTTTTTTTGTCGTATTTGCAAAGTGATGATGCTTTGCAAATTATCCATAATGGTGGATATGATACCCCTTAATGTTTAGTGAAGCCGACCTTACTGCTCTTGTCATTACCTTGAAACTGGCAATAATTACCACATTGATCCTGCTATTGCTGGGGACACCACTGGCATTGTGGATGGCTCGTACTCGTTGGCGGTTTAAGTTTTTATTGGAGGCGGTGGTTGCTTTGCCACTAGTGT
Organism: Gammaproteobacteria bacterium; assembly: GCA_013152545.1. Classification (GTDB taxonomy): domain Bacteria; phylum Pseudomonadota; class Gammaproteobacteria; order SZUA-152; family SZUA-152; genus JAADGF01. Next base: position 48,692 of record JAADGF010000090.1, on the reverse strand, counting down.
TGCCGCCAACGGTGCTTGGGTTTTATATGTTGGTGGCACTTGGTCCTCATGGTCCGGTAGGCGGAGTGATGGCGTCGTTGGGTGGCCCGCCTTTGGCCTTTACCTTTACTGGTTTGGTGATTGGGTCGGTCATTTATTCTTTACCCTTTGTGGTGCAGCCGCTTCAGAATGCGTTTGCGGCGATTGGTCGTCGTCCGTTAGAAGTGGCGGCGACTTTGCGAGCCTCACCCATTGACCGCTTTTTTACAGTAACATTACCACTGGCCCGCCCCGGTTTTTTTACCGCTGCGGTATTAGGGTTTGCCCATACGATTGGTGAGTTTGGTGTGGTGCTGATGATAGGCGGCAACATTCCCGGTGAGACTCAGGTTGTGTCCATTGCGATTTATGATCATGTGGAGAGTTTGGAGTATATTCATGCCCATTGGTTATCAGGCGGACTATTGTTGATGTCTTTTCTTATGTTGATTGCAGTCTACGCTTTCAATCGTCGTTTCACTGTTATATAGCTGTGACGATAGAGGCGCGATTTTGTTTGCGGAGAGGCAGTTTTTCACTGGATGTGGATATTAAGATACCTTGCCGTGGTGTTACTGCCGTTTTAGGCGCTTCGGGTTGTGGTAAAACCACGCTACTGCGGGCCATAGCCGGACTTGATCAGTATCCAAATGGTTTTTTGAAAGTGGCTGACATGATTTGGCAAGAGGCCAATCATTTTATTCCTCCTCATCAGCGACCCCTGGGTTATATCTTCCAGGAAGCGAGTTTGTTTGCACATCTCAATGTACGGCGTAATCTTGAATACGGAATGAAGCGTGTGCCGAAAATGGAGCGTAAAGTCTCGTTGATTAACGCTATTGAGTTATTAGGGATTGGGCATTTGCTGGAACGTAAACCGGATACTTTATCGGGGGGTGAACGACAACGGGTCGCTATCGCTCGGGCATTGTCTGTTAGTCCTCAGCTTTTGTTAATGGACGAACCATTGGCTGCGTTGGACTTGAATCGTAAACAAGAAATTTTACCTTATCTTGAGTCACTGCATCGCAAGCTGGATATTCCTGTTATTTATGTCAGCCATTCCCCTGACGAGGTGGCGCGCTTGGCTGATCATTTAGTATTGCTGGAAGCAGGCCGTGTTATCGCGACGGGCAATATCCACGGTATCTTTAGTCGGCTTGATTTACCTTTTACACAGGGTGCCGATGCTGCGGCCATTATTGAGGCGACGGTGGCGGCACACGATGATGAATATGCGCTGACATATTTGGATTTTTCGGGTGGTCGTTTTACGGTGACACGTCAGCAATTGGCGTTGGGTAGTAAGGTACGATTACGTGTTGCCGCTCGTGATGTTAGTTTGACCTTGGTATACCAAACGAATACCAGTATTCTGAATATCTTCCCGACAACTGTCGACGAAATAAAAAATGTGGGGCCAGCCCAAGTTGTGGTGCGATTGTTGCTGGGCGATGGTGTCTGCTTGCTTGCCCGGATCACGCGAAAATCGGTCTCGATACTGGGTTTAAAGCCCGGCAAACAAGTGTATGCACAAGCAAAAAGTGTTGCCTTATTGTGTTGACGTTCTTTACGCTGTGTTTTGGGAATCTGGGTGTAAGGAATACGGTTGTTATCGACAATGACCTATAAACATGGAATTTACGTTGAATGAATACCAAGGAATTTTTGGTCGATAATTATACTTTATGAAACCGTTATATTTTTCATTGGGTTGTTTGTTTTTCGGGCTAGGCGCGATAGGTGTTGTGATACCGGTGTTGCCAACCACGCCATTTATGCTGCTTGCATTGTGGGCATTTTCAAAAAGTTCTAACAGGTTGCATGATTGGTTGTATTTTCACGCGTTTTTTGGACCACCGTTGCAACAATGGAGGGAATATCGTGTCATACCGGTAATGGCGAAGGTAATAGCCATTACCATGATGATGATCAGTCTTGGATATTTACTGTTTTTTTCAACAACGTCTATTCCAGTAATAATCATTATTGCGCTGTTCATGTTATGCGGCGCCTTATTTATTTTGACTAAACCGTCGAATAGACCTTGATATCTGTTGCGAATAGATTCTTACTGGTTATTCAGGTTTTGTTCCGCGTTTATAGCTAACTGTCCTACGGGTGGCCCAGCGTGTCTCCACTTCTTAGTGTGTTTTTTGTTCGGATATGGTTTCGGGAATAATGTGTTTGCATCACTTTACGCTAGAGTGCACTGAATGCGTGTAAAATTATGAGATTTATACTGGTAAAATATTATTAAAAATTGCTATTATCTGTTCTGAAGTGAATGAAGTATGCATGTATACTCGTGGCGTTTAGGATTTTGGCATCATTTCACACTCTATTTATTTTGCTACGTTGAAACTTCTTGCAATAATCCCGCTATTACGCATCATTTCGCCTTTCTTGAAAAATTTGTTTTTGGTGCCATGAGACAATTTGATGTCATGGAACAAGCAATAGAACAAGCCATGAAACAAACAGGAAGCACGCTTATATACCTGAACCCTAACCGCCACGGGTATATTTAGCCTGCAACAAGGGAATAATGAGTTTAAGCAATGAGTGACCCCCAATTACAACAATTAGTCAAGGCGTATAGTGATGGCCAGATAGCCCGGGAACTCTATTTGGTTCAACGCAGGGAATTGATCGATCGTGCTGCCGGTACTGATCAACGGCTTGTTTTATCGAGTAAGGGGCCAAACAATACGGCGCCGGAAGCCAGGTCTGAAATGGCACTGGGTGTATTGTCATCGTTGTTTCGACAACAACCTGTATTTTTTACGGCATTCAGTATTGTCGTGGTGTTGATTGTCGCTTTACTTGTTGTTGAAATAACAAATGTTGATGTGGACGAAATACGAAAAACCTCGGACCTTGCACAAGCTGATAATGAAACATTTGAATCCCTGCTACATCGATTGGATAGGTCTCGTGTTTGGGATGCTGCATTATTAAGTCAGTGGCATGAACAATGGCAACAATTGAGCGATGAGGCAAAGCAGGAGTTGCAGCTGTCAAGCGTATGGCAACGCTTTGAACGGGAGGTTACAAGCCGTTTTTTCAAGCAACAAGCGTTGGCCAAGAGAGGTGATGCACGGGCTGTGGAGCAAACAGAGCAGTTATACGCTATTACAAATGCGGCGAATATTTCAATTCTGACATTAGCCGCAGAACATGCTTTTCAATTCACCGAACAAGGCTCTACTGATGGTGTTGACATGACACTTGCCAACGCGAACCTTGCTGAGGTAACCCCGTTAATAACAGAAAATCAACTAACCTTACCAGAGCATACGCTGGCCTCTGTTGAGCAGGCTGGGGAAATGCCAGCTGAACCGGAACCGGGTCTGCAGGATCAGGCGCCATTTTCCCCTAAAAACGTCATAACAAAAACCATAACCAAAACGCAAGGCGAGTCAGGCAACTCGGCAAGTGTTCAGGATAATGTGTGGATCGATAAAAGCAACGCAGTATTGCAACAATTTAGTAAGGCAGTACAAAAGGGTGACGTCAATACGTTGGTTGGTATGTTTGCAGACGAGGGCATTTTTCTGAAAGTGAAGAGCAAGCCTTATATTAAGCGTACATTAGACAAAATGATATCAACGACTGACAGCCGTAATTTGGAGCTTCAAATTAATCAATGGAAACGTGATAAAAATCTTATGTCTGGTCGAGGGAGGTATCGCTTTGAGTCGCGTAAAGTGGATGCTGAGGAATACCAGATCGTTGCTGCTGATTTACGTATCAAATTGCTGCTTGCTAAGGAGGGGACTAATAAAGGCGCTGGTAAGGTTAACGAAAACGACAGTGTGCTGAGTATTGTTTCGTTTGAGGTGGTTAATAAAGATATCATATCGATACCCGCTAATTTACTTGCGGATGCAAACGTAACGCTTTCGCTTGCCTTGACGAAAGTTGATCTAAAAAACTTGGTTTCCCGGTTTGTCAGTTATTATGAAAAAGGCGATTTGGTGCGTTTGATTAAGCTGTTTTCTGATAATGCGGAAACGAATGGTCAAAATACGATTGCTGGTATTCGCAAAGACTATAAAGGTTTGTTTAATTCCACCAGCCGTCGCCAGATGTTTGTGGAAAACATGCAATGGGAAACAAAAGGACACTTTAGCGAAGGTGAGAGTCAATTTTATGTTCTAGTATTACCCAACAAGTCTGCCCAGGAGGAAATCCACAAAGGGAGGTTGAAAATTAGGGTAGAAAAAAATGAAAATGGGGTTTTTATTACTCAGTTATTTCATGAGCTTGAATAGACTGTTTACGTTGCAGTGCGCTTGTAATAACGTCTCCATTTTAAGCGGTTGTTGTCTGGATTCGACACGAGGGCTGGTTTCGTCGGTTTGGTAAAACGACTATTCAAGGCATTCTTTCAGCTGTTGAAACAGCTTCCGATAAGCCTGGCGCGATTTTTTTGTGTTGATCTCTGCTTGGGTGCGTCGGATCAATTGTCGTAAATGCTGTCTGTCTGCGGTATCGTGAAGTTGTATAAATTCATTCAGTGCGGAATCGCCTTCGTTAATAAGTCGTTCCCGCCAGCGTTCAATTTTATGCAGTTGCGTGGTTGCTTGTTTGGAATGTTGTGTGATTAAGTCAAATTGGGATTTAATGGCGTCTGCGTCAACCTCTCGCATTAACCGGCCGAGATATTGTAGCTGGCGGCGTTTGGCGCCATGTTGCTGAATGGTTTTTGCATTGATAATGGCTTCTTCCAGCATAGCGGGGAGGAGCATTTTTTTTAATTGCGCCGGTGAAAGTGCAACCAATGATTTACCCAATTGTTGTAGGGCGGTCATCTCACGCTTTTTTTGTGACTTACTGATGTAGTCGTCGTGCTGTTCGTCGTTACTCATGATTAATTGCGTTGCTTGTCTGTTATTGGGTGTGTTGGCTTATAGTAGTACTTTTTCAATGCCGCCATGTTTAGTTTTGGCAACAAAATGTTCTTGCCAGTTGTCGCCCAAAAGCTGGTTAGCCAATTCGACGACAATGTAGTCTGTTTTTAGGCCGGTGTCATTTTCATAACGCGACAGACCTTGCTGGCAAGAAGGGCATGATGTCAGTAATTTTACCTTACCATCGGACACTACAGGGTTAGTGGTTAGCTGTTTAACGCCATTGTGTAATTCTTCCTGTTTGCGATACCGTATTTGGGTCGCGATATCCGGGCGTGATATGGCTAAGGTGCCTGCCTCGCCGCAGCAACGATCGGATTGCAAAACCGACTGCCCCATCAACGTTGCAGTTACCTGGTTAGCTTGGTAGGTTTTAAAGGGGCTGTGGCATGGGTCGTGGTAAATATAGCTGATAGATGCATTGTTTTTTATTTTAATACCTTTTTCCATGAGGTATTCATGAATATCCAACAAACGACTGCCTGGAAATATTTTTTCAAATTGGTATTTAAGTAGCTGATCGATACAGGTGCCACAGGAAACAATGACTGTTTTTATATCCATGTAGTTCAATGTGTTTGCGATACGGTGAAACAGTACTTGATTGTTTGTGGATATTTGCTTTCCTTTTTTTTCATCACCGCCGGAGGTTTGTGGGTATCCACAGCAGAGATAGCCGGGTGGCAGTACAGTTTGTGTGCCTGCTTCATAGAGCATAGCCAGTGTTGCTAAGCTGACTTGGCTGAAAAGCCGTTCGGAACCACAGCCTGGAAAATAAAATACGGCATCACTATCGTCCGTGATTTTGGCTGGATCGCGGATGATGGGGATTATTTTGTTGTCCTCCAATGCCAGCATGGCCCGTGTTGTTTGTTTGGGTATATTGGCTGGCATCGGTTTTTTTATAAAATTCACAATTTGAGTTGCGGTGCGGATTTTGCCAGTTGTTGCAGCTGGCGTTTTTTGCCTTTGTGGTGTCACCCATTTGTTAAACCACTGGTATGCAAAGCGTTGTGCTTTATAGCCCCACTGGATCATGTATTTTTGCAGCAATTTAATACTGGTTGGGTCGGTGATGTTGAGAAATGCCATGGAAACGCGCGTGCCTAGGTTAAGGTGTTTTTTACCGTGCGTTTTTAGTAAGTTACGCATACTGATGGAAACATCGCCGAAGTCGATGTTAACGGGGCAGGGTGCCAGGCATTTATGGCAAACGGTGCAATGGTCGGCCACGTCGTTCATTTCATCAAAATGGCGAATGGAAATGCCGCGTCGGGTTTGCTCTTCGTATAAAAAGGCTTCAATGATCAGGCCGGTTGATAATATTTTATCGCGTGGTGAATATAAGAGGTTAGCCCTGGGGATATGTGTATTGCATACAGGCTTACATTTGCCGCAACGCAGGCAATCCTTGATACTATTGTTAAGTTCGCCTAGATCGCTGGCTTCCAGTATTAACGCCTCTTGCTGTAATAACCGTAGTGAGGGTGTATAAGCGAGATCTAAAGTGGTTTTATTCAGTAATTTTCCAGGATTAAACCGCTGTTTTGGGTCGACTCGTTTTTTGTAGGTGTCGAAAGCCTCAATGGTTTTGTTGTCTAGGTATTGTATTTTTGTGATTCCGATACCGTGTTCCCCTGATATTACGCCCCCCAATGATTCGGTGATTGCCATGATGCGGTCAACCACGGTTTCAGCCTCAAGTAACATGCTATAGTCATTGGAATGAACGGGGATGTTGGTGTGTACATTGCCATCACCGGCATGCATGTGGGTAGCGACAAATAAACGACTGTTGCGTATTTCTGCATGTATGGCGTCAAGTTTCTCTCGTACGCCTTCAAACTCTTGTCCCGAGAAAATTTCCTTTAGTACTTGTTCTACGCTGCGTCGGTAGGAAATCCGTAATTCCCGGCGTTGTAATAACCGAAATATACTGTCGGTACTGTTTGGGGTGGCAGCAGAGCTTATTAGGGTATCATTGATTAGCTCCGAATCCAGCAATGAACGATGTTGTTGCGTCATATCGTCGAGGTAGGTTAATAATAAGGACCACTGATGTTTGATTTTTTGTAAATGCTGTTTGGCGGCTGCTATTTTATTATTCAATATGGTGTCAGCCTCTTTACTGGCTTCATATTGAGGTAAATGGGGGGCATCCGCTAAGTTGTCAGACAAAAATGCCAAAACGGCATCAATCATGCGGAGTTTATTGTGGGTGGATAATTCAATGTTGATGCGTTCAATGAATTCGCTATAATTAGCTAGCTGCTCCAGTGGAATAACGACATCCTCATTAATTTTGAATGCATTTGTGTGGGCCGCTATCGCTGCGGTGCGAGAACGGTCCAGCCAAAAGCGGTGTCGGGCCTCTGTGCTAACAGCAATAAATCCTTCAGCGTTTCGGGCGTTAGCCATACGTACGACCTGTGATGCAGCATTAGCCACTTTATCGTCTATGTTTCCGGCGATATCCAATAGTAGAATCATTTTGGGTGTATCGCGCCGCGCTGCCTTAGTGCTATATTTTACGGCCCGTATATAACGTTCATCCAGGTGCTCCATACCGGCCAGTTGAACATCACTCAAATTATCGATATAATTTTTAGTTTCCACGATAGCGGGAACAGCCAAGTGCATGTCGGCGCCAAAAAATTCTAAACAGACGGTGCGAATATGTGTTTGCTTGCGGTGTAAGATAAATACAGCGGAGGTGATTAAGCCATCGCAACCTTCTTTCTGTACCCCAGGTAAACCACCCAAAAACTTGTTGGTGACATCTTTTCCAAGACCTCTTTTTCTCAGTTCTGGGCCAGGAATTTTAAGTGTTTCCGGTTTTCCTATAGGGGTTTTGCCGTTTTTTTGATAATGTGAAATACGAAACTCAACAATTGCTTGCTCATGAATTTTACCTAAATTGTGATTAAGGCGTTCCACTTCCAACCAAGTGGCATCCGGTGTAATCATGCGCCAGGAAACCAGGTTGTCGAGTGTCGTGCCCCACAATACGGCCTTTTTTCCACCCGCATTCATGGCAATGTTGCCACCGATGCAAGAGGCGTCTTGTGAGGTGGGGTCGACTGCAAAAACATAGCCATGCGCCTCTGCGCGTTCTGCGACACGGCGCGTTACGACGCCAGCGCCAACTTCGATGGTTGTGACTTCATCGCTGACGCCTTCAAGGATGCGCAAGGATACCTCGCCAAGATGATCGAGTTTTTCTGTATTGATTACCGCGCACTGGTCGTGTAAGGGCACAGCACCGCCAGTGTAGCCTGTACCGCCGCCGCGAGGAATAATGGCTAATTCTGTGTCGATACAGGCTTGAACAACGCCTGTCATCTCTGTTTCTGAGTTCGGTGTAATCACTGCAAAGGGAAATTCCACGCGCCAGTCTGAAGCGTCTGTGACGTGGGAAGCACGGGCGTGGCCGTCAAAATGAATATTGTCTTTACGGGTAAACTTAGACAATCGGCGTGTTAGCTGTTGTCGCAGCTCACGTTGAAAAGGAAACCAGGCTTCGAATTTTTTAACCGCACTTCTACAGGCCTCTACTAATGCCAGCGCATCGCTATTACCCTCAGCCCGAGCCACAACCTGGTCCAAGCGATGATGCAAGGCATGGGTTAAGCTTGCATGACGCTTGGTGTTAGCTAGAAGATCATCCTGGATATAAGGGTTACGGGTAATAACCCACATGTCGCCCAGTACTTCGAATATCATGCGGGCTGAGCGTCCTGTGCGCCGGGAGGCGCGTAATTGATTAATGATTTGCCATTGTTTTTTTCCGAGAAACCGTATTACGATTTCTCGATCAGTGAATGAAGTATAGTTGTACGGGATTTCACGTATGCGTTTGGTTTGTTCAAGAGTCATGTAAATGTCGTGTCTTTGTTGACGATTAAGGATACAAGCTGCCTATACCTAAATCTCAATCGTTATAGGTATATTGTGAGTTTTAAGTCCTTTAAGGCACATTGCTCAATATCATTGTTATTTAATTATTTGCTGGCTTAAGGTTTAGCTGCGATTTGTTTGTAATATACTATTTTACCGTATTCTGTGTCATTAGCTAATACCGCAGTGGCAATACTTCGGTGTTTTTACGTTACGGTAATGTTGGCAACTATCCGGTTCAATGAATCGTTATGACTGATCCGCTTTATTAAGCGGGAACAGCTGTATTGATTAGCCAAGCCAGGGTCGCGTAACGAGCGGTTTTACCGATCGCAATTAATAAAACTGTTAAATAAACGTTGGTTTTCAGATAACCAGCGGCAACGCATAGCGGGTCACCGATGATTGGTAGCCATGAAAGTAATAGCGCTGGGTAGCCAAATTTACGAAGATGTTGAATGGCGCGTTGCCTGTTGGTTTTTATGGTTTTGGAGGGGAAGCGCCAGATAATGATGCGGCCTATTGCATAGGAACTCATTCCACCCAAGGTATTGCCCACGGATGCAACTAAAATCAGCGTTAATACTGAATATTGTTGTGTTGTGGACAAATACGCAAGTATGGCTTCTGATCCACCGGGAAATAAGGTAGCTGAAATGAATGATGACCCAAAAAGCCACCAAAGGTCTATGTTCTTAATGGGTATTGCTCTTGTTATGTATTGCGGTAGTGGTGCTGTCAGTCGTCAACTCTGTCAATGGGAGTACATACCCTTCTAGACGATACCAGCCACTGCGGTAAAACCATGCAATGTTAGGTGTTGACGTTATCAAGACGTTACCAAATAGAATAAAAAAAAAGCGACCTAAGTCGCTTTTTAAATTTTGATTGTTTTTATTGTTGTAGCATCAGTGATTTCCTCCACCGAATGCAGGCAATTTACAGGTAGACCCTCAGTGAGTCAATAGCATTGGCTCAATTAATGTAAAAAAATATGGTTACTCTATCGTTGTTGAATTCGGGGCGAATTTAACGTGATAATTTTGTAAGCGTTTAACGAATGAGTGATGAATCGGTAGAGGCTTCCTGTGCAGTAATAAGATGTCCTATAGAGCGCATGTATCTGTTTGATCTAAAATAATAAATAAATTAAATTTTAAAGTGCTCAGGGTTTTAGTGTTAATGTATCCTATTAACGTTAGGTATTAATAATAACGTAATGATCGTTTTGTGCTTGCTTTCGTTATTGTTTTCATTCGTATTTTAATTCTTAAGCGTTATTAGCTGTGTTATTAGTAACGCGTCTTGGGTTTTAGTGTGCATAGCTTGTGCATAACAAGATGAGTAAAACCGCTGTGTCAGGTGTGGTGCGGCGTTTGCTTAATTTGTTTGTTAATTAATGTGAGTGGATTCTGGTGGTTTATTAATGCCCGCCTGTTGGTGGGTGGCTTTAGCAGGCTAAATGCAGTTTACCTCATGTTATTTGATTTTTTTTGGAAGATTGCGGGTGCTTGAAAAACTACGATTGCATTTAGCCGGTGCTGATGCGCTACCGTTATTGGCGCTATTAGGTTTGCTCAGTGGCTTGGTGGCGGGTGGTGTGATTATCCTGTTGCGTCTTCTTGTTGAAAGTATTCAGCATGGATTTCTTCCTGATGGGGATATTGAAAACTATGAAGCGTTGTCCATGGCGGTACGCTTTGCGCTTCCTGTGTTTGGTGGACTTGTTATTGGTTTGTTGTTTCAATTGGCAGGTAAAGATGCAATTGTTGTTGGTATCGTACATGTGCAGGAACGGCTAGCTTATCATCAAGCTAATTTACCCGTTAAAAACTTTATTATGCAGTTCATTGGTGCTGTGATCAGTATTACCAGTGGGCATTCTGTGGGGCGGGAAGGCCCCGGTGTGCATCTTGGTGCGGCCAGTGCCAGTTTGATCGGCCAGTGGTTTAAGTTGCCACATAATACCTTACGTATTTTGGTAGCATGCGGTGTATCGGCTTCTATCGCTGCTTCATTTAATACCCCTTTCGCTGGTGTTATATTTGCAATGGAAGTTATAATGTGGGAGTACACTATCATAGGGTTTACACCTATTGTCTTAGCGGCGGTTAGTGCGACGTTTCTCTCACAAACGGTATTTGGGAGCCAGTCGGTTTTTTCTGTTCCCGCATTGCAGTTAGCCACTTATGTCGAGTTACCCGTTTTGTTGCTAATGGGGGTGATGATTGGAGCATTGTCTGCTGCCTTCATTGCGATGCTCAAGTTTACGATTGTAAAAACGAATCAGATTGATGTCTGGCAACGATTAACGTTGGCAGGTGTGGTGACGGGTATTTGTGCTGTTTTTGTGCCTCAAATAATGAGTATCGGTTATGATACAGTTAATCAGGCAATGCTGGGTGAAATAGGTTTGGCGTTGTTGTTGCTGATTGTGATTGTGAAGCTGGTGGCTACGGCAGTGGGTTTAGGTTTAGGGCTTCCCGGTGGCTTAATCGGCCCAACACTGGTTATTGGGGCCGCAGCGGGTGGTATTGTCGGCATTGTTGCTGAAACGGTTTTACCTAATCAGGTGGCCTCTGTCGGTTTTTATGCCATGATTGGTATGGCTGCAATGATGGGGGCAACTTTACAAGCACCATTGGCAGCGCTGATGGCTTTGCTTGAGTTAACGCTGAATACCAACGTAATATTGCCTGGGATGTTAGTTGTAGTCGTGGCAGGTATTGCCAGTAGTCACCTTTTCAGGCAGGAGAGTGTTTTTGTAATGTTGTTAAAAGTGAAAGGGTTGGATTATCAGCACAGCCCAGTTGCTCAGTCTTTGCGCCGTATTGGTGTTGCCAGTGTTATGACGCGTTCTTTCGTGCGTTCAAATCAGTTGATTCGTCGGACGCAAGCGCAAACTTTATTGCAATCGGAGCCGGACTGGATCGTCGTCGAAAATGAAAATTTGCCAATGGTTGTGATGCCGTCCGTGGATTTGGCGCAATTTCTTGGTGTGAATCAACAGGATGTTATTGATTTAATAGCGATTCCAGGTCAACGTACGGACAGTGAACTGGTTGATATAAGGGATACCTTGCAGCGGGTATTGGAGGTGATGGATGAACGGCAAATTAATATGGTGGTGGTCGGTAAAATGGATAGTGCAAAAAATGCCTTGATACATGGTATTGTGACCCGGGCGATGATTGAGACACATTATCGATATAGATAGTCGATATAGATAGTCGATATAAATAGTCGATATAAATAGTCGATATAAATAGTCGATATAAAGTCGATACCAATAAGTAAGCGTTAATCAAGGGTTACACCAAAAAGAGGGGGAGCGGTATGCCATGGATTGTTTCATTTCATGTTATTTTTATGGTGACATGGTTCGCTGGTTTGTTTTATTTGCCGCGATTATTCGTATACCATGCTGACTGTAAGGATGCACCAGGTAACGAGCGCTTTAAGGTCATGGAGCGCAAGTTATATGTGATGACCAATATTGGTTTTATAGGCACCGTTGTGTTTGGCTTAATTCTAGTCTTTGCTTATGCTTGGAGCGCCTATGCGATGACGGGATGGTTTTGGACCAAGATGGTGATGGTGATTATATTAATTGCATTCAATTTTTACTGCGGTAAGCTAGTTAAGGATTTTCGGGAAGAACGCAATATTCGCAGCCATAAATTTTACCGCTTAGTCAATGAGATTCCGGTATTACCCTTAGTTGTTATTATCATTTGTGTTGTAGTCAAGCCGTTTTAAGAGCGAGAGTGTTCTTTCTATGGTCAGTTAGGCCATTCTGAGTGAGGTCGTTTGCGCTGCTAACCCGGTGGTGTTGGCATGATTCCCGCGCACTCCCACGGCATAAAGCCAGCCTTCGGCATCCACCAGTTGTCGACCCCAATGGTAATAAAAGCTGGCGCGCCAGTTACAGGCAGCCTGACTGGGTTGGTTTGGGTATAAGTCCAGCAGTTCCAGGCCATGTTTTAGGTCAAAATACATGTCAGTGAAATCGTAGGCGAGACTTTCACACATACGGCATTTTACATCATCTTTATCAAAGTCTGGCCAGATATTATGGTCGCTTAGAAAAAAATCGTTTAATTTCATAAATAATTCACAGTGTACGTCGTCACTTTCCGCCTGATGAGAATAGCTGTAGTGTTCAGGGGTTTCCAACAATACAATAGCGGTATGTAGTTTCGGTAATATCCTGCCCATACTTCGAATCCATTGATCACCAATACTATTAGTCTCTAGGTTTTCAATAAGAGCGCAGTATTCCCGAGCAATGTATGCCATCCCTTTTAGAGTCGACGTTGGCCTGTTATTCATCGGTACATCCTTCAGAAAATCCATACTTTAAAGTGTAGTCGACATTCGTGCCGTTCGCGGGTAATACTTTCTGGAAGAACAATTGTTGTGAAGCGTTGTTGTAAACATTGTGGTATGACCGTGTGTGTTTACGGCTTTATTTTTCCCGGGGATGTAGTATGTTTATATTGAAAGTGTGTATCCAAGGACGATTTTTTATTTTTTATATTCAGAAATTCGTTGTTATTTTTCATCCGAATCGCATTTCACTGATATATAATGACTTCAAGGAAATAGATATTACGCTATTCAACTACTTACAGTGCTAAACTAGTACTCTGTCAAGGCGGTTCTATCTCGCTCGAAGGGGGTGTCGCAACTATGGTGTTGTTGTGACATCGCCAGTGGATCGACGTAGTTTGGTGGCTGTGCCCCCGATATTGCTTTGACGAGCCAAGTATTGGACGCTGCTAGCGTGTCTTTACCTCTCGATATAGGTTGTAGGCACGATGTGGGTTTAGTAATGGGTTTCATAAAATAAAGCGCGCACATTTAAGGTTGTCGCAAAATAGGAGAGTGTATGAGTGGTAATTCCTCCATACCTGTAGTGATGGTATTCGCCGGAACCGACCCTAGTGGTGGTGCTGGTGTGCAAGCTGATATAGAAACACTTGGCAGTATGGGGTGTCATGCTACGCCAGTGATTACTGCGGTTACAGTGCAGGATACAGTGGATGTTAAGCGCGTTGAACCCATGGATGCAGCATTGGTTGTGGAGCAGGCACGTGCTGTACTTGAAGATATTCCAGTTACGGCCTTTAAGATTGGTATTGTAGGGAGTGTGGAAATTGTTGAGGTTATTCACACGCTGGTGTTGGATTACCCGGATATACCCGTGGTGTTGGATCCTGTCATTATTGCTGGTGGCGGTGGAGCATTGGCAGACGAGGAAATTCTGGATGCAATGGTGAATTTATTGTTTCCAGCCGTCACGATACTTACACCCAATAGCCATGAAGCGAGGGCGTTTGCGCCCGAAGCGGATACCCTGGATGCTTGCGCTCAGGAGATATTAGAGCATGGGTGTGAGTATGTTTTAATCACGGGTACGCATGAAAATACCCCCACCGTTGTTAATAACCTCTATTCTGAGCAACAATTGGTGGAATCGTTTAATTGGGAGCGATTGCCTAAAAGCTATCATGGCTCGGGTTGTACGCTAGCAGTGGCGATTGCAGGTTTGTTGTCACACGGTCTGGACCCGGTTAATGCGATATACGAGGCGCAGGAATATACCTGGGAAACCTTAAGTAGTGGATACCAAATCGGTATGGGACAATGCATCCCCAATCGTTTATTCTGGGCGCATGGTAACGACGACGAATCAGAAGGTGAAGAAGACAAAGCGGAGCGAGGCTAAACGGTTGCATGGTTTGTATGCAATTACCCCTGATGACGCTTGGTATTATGCAGACACACCGGCACTGCTTGATCAGGTGGTGAGAGCTATTGCAGGCGGTGTGCAATTGCTTCAATACCGTAATAAATCCTGCCATTTTTCGCTGAAATTAGCACAAGCTAAAGCGATTAAAACAATTTGTCGTGCCCATGATGTGTGTTTTATCATCAACGATGACCTTGAGCTAGCATTGGCGACTGAGGCTGACGGAGTTCATTTAGGCAAAGATGACAGCACATTGGGTATCGCTCGTCAACTCTTGGGTGACGAGGCGATTATTGGCATATCGTGCTACAATCGGCTGGACTTGGCGTTAACAGCGCAAGCGCAAGGTGCCAATTATGTGGCCTTTGGGCGTTTTTTTCCATCCCAGACAAAACCCGATGCGGTACAGGCAGTTCCCGCTTTGTTGCGTGAAGCCAAGGCTCAACTGTGTATCCCCATTGCGGCAATTGGGGGGATTACGGCAGCGAATGCAAAACAACTCATTTGTGCTGGTGCGGATATGTTGGCCGTTGTCCATAGTGTCTTTAGCCATGAGTCTGTTACGCAAGCAGCTTATACGTTAGCGCGGTGTTTTGGTACGAAGTCGCTTGTTGACACCTAGATAGTAGACTTACGTTGAAAAGACAAAATTAAGTAAGGGAATAGCAATGACGAAATCTCACGATTTATTTGAACGGGCACAAAAAGTGATTCCAGGTGGTGTTAACTCGCCCGTGCGGGCATTTAAAGGTGTTGGCGGTGATCCTGTGTTTTTTAAACACAGCGAAGGCGCTTACTTAGTTGATGAAGATGATCATCGTTATATTGACTATGTAGCATCGTGGGGGCCAATGATCGTCGGTCATCAGCATCCCGATGTTATAAAGGCGGTGCAAGCAGTGGTGTCTCAAGGGATTGGTTATGGTGCACCCACGGTGATTGAAACTGAAATGGCGGAATTAGTTTGCCAATTGGTGCCATCCGTGGAATTGGTACGTATGGTTAACTCTGGTACCGAGGCGACCATGAGTGCTATCCGGCTGGCGCGTGGTTACACTGGGCGCGACAAGCTTGTTAAGTTTGAAGGCTGCTACCACGGGCATTCTGATTCACTCTTGGTTAAAGCAGGTTCGGGCGCCTTAACATTTGGAGTGCCGACCTCGCCGGGTGTGCCCGCTTCGCTGGCCGAGCATACGATTACACTTAATTATAATGATATTGAACAAGTGCGGCAGGTCTTCAGCGAAATTGGTGATCAAATAGCGTGTATTATAGTTGAGCCTGTGGCGGGTAATATGAATTGTATACCGCCAGTTCCTGGGTTTTTGCAGGGTTTACGCGAAGTATGCGACGAGTACCAGGCCGTGCTGATCTTTGATGAAGTGATGACCGGATTTCGTGTGGCGCTGGGTGGTGCACAGCAGTACTACGGTGTTAGCCCCGATTTGACCACCCTCGGTAAAGTGATTGGCGGCGGTTTACCGGTAGGTGCTTTTGGGGGTAAAAAAATCATTATGGAAAAAATTTCGCCCTTGGGGCCGGTTTATCAGGCTGGCACGCTATCGGGTAATCCGGTTTCCATGGCAGCCGGTATAGCGACGCTCAAGCTAATCAATCAACCCGATTTTCATGATACCTTGGCAAAAAAGGCCGACCGGTTATGTGAAGGGCTTAAGGTGCGCGCTCAGGCGGTGGGTATCCCGCTCAGTACGAATCAAGTTGGTGGTATGTTTGGCGTGTTTTTTACGGCAGACGAAAAAATCACATCTTTTGCACAAGTAACACAATGTAATGTTGAACAGTTCCAGGCATTTTATCATGGTATGTTGAAAGCAGGAGTCTACTTGGCGCCGTCAGCATATGAGACCGGTTTTGTTTCAGCGGCCCATGGTGATGCTGAATTGTCCGCAACGCTTGATGCTGCCGAACATGTATTTAAGTCCCTATCCACTACCCACTAACGACGGTTTTTGATTAACAGTGTGCCATAGCGCAAATTTGCGGCGAACGCGTTTTTTTATGTGGGTGGCATACCCCACCAAGTTTGGTTGTTTGATCTGGGTGGGGCTGCTCGGTATGTTTGTGTTGCCCTATGGGTTTGCTGACGAGCCTCCTCCTGGCCGTAATGTAGCATCGTTAGCAATATCGGTCGAAGCTGTGTCGTTTGCTGATTTGGCCGTATTTCCCCGCCATAAAGCCTCTGCGGTGGTGGTGCCGCGCAATGTATCCAAGTTGAGTGCTGAGGTTCGTGCTAACATTATTGCAGTTCCGGTGGATGTGGGTGCTATTGTTGAAAAAGGCAGTGTCCTGGTTATGTTAAACAAGGCCGAATACCAATTGGCTTTGCAGCGCGAGCAGGCGCGGGCGCAGAGTCTTGAGGCAAAGGTAGCGCTGGCGCAGTATCAGTTACAGCGTGCCCAGAAACTGCAAAAGCAACAAGTGCTGGCTGAAGATTTACTTAAGCAGCGGGAAACCGATCTTGCTGTACTATTGGCCGATACTAGTAGCCAAAAAGCCGCTATTTCACAGGCACAGCAAAATGTGGATCGATGCATTATTCGCGCTCCTTTTGATGCCGTAGTTGTTGAAAAGCTGGCTTATGTCGGAGAGTTGGCGAGTCCGGGGACGCCATTGATTCGTATTGTCGATGCGCAACAAAGTGAAGTTTCCGCCAAGCTGCAAAATTACCAAATCGAAATAGCGCAAGCAGCGAAAAACCTTGAATTCATGGTGCGCGATAAACAGTATTCACTCTCGCTTCGTGCTGTCACACCAGTTGTCGATTCAATAGAAAGGACACAGGATGTGCGTTTAGTTTTTAAGGCAAAGCAGGCCTTACCTGGTACGGCAGGGGAATTGGTGTGGCAAGATAATGCTCCTCATGTGCCTGCCGAATTTATAGTGCGGCGTAAGACGGGATTGGGTATTTTTGTTGTTAACAATAATATCGCTGAATTTATGTTACTTTCCGATGCCGTTGAGGGTCGGCCTGCCAATGTAAGTCTTGCCAAAGACGATCTCATTGTGACCACTGGCCGTTATCGCCTGGGGCACGGAGACCGAGTCAAGATGCGTTAAGATACAATCTTTTATTGACGAATTCATTCATGAGTATCGTTCAAAATTTTTTGCAGAACCATGTGTTGGCCAATGCAACGTTTGTTGTGGTGTTGGTTGTTGGTGCATTGACCTATCTGCAAATGCCGCGCTCCCAGGATCCCGAAATCAATTTTAACTGGATTAGTGTCGTAACGATAATGCCAGGTGTGTCCGCCTCCGACGTTGAGAAACTAATTACAGATCCTCTCGAAGAGGCTATTCAGCAAGTTACCGACATTAAGTTTGTTTCCAGTACTAGCCGGGAAAGTGTTTCCAATATATTGGTTCGTTTTAACGATATCAGTGATCGCACATTCGATAAGCGACTTAATGATTTGCGGCGCGAAATACAAAATAAAGCCAATGCAGAATTACCTGATGCAGCGGAAGATCCCCGCATTCTGGAAATTACTTCTGCAAACTCATTTCCCTCTGCAACATTAGTAGTAAGTGGCAATGCTGAAGATGAAATGCTCAGACAGGTAGCGTTAAACGTTAAGCAGGATATTGAGCGCATTCGTGGTGTGGATGATGTGAATACCGCAGCGTTGGTGGAGCCGGAATTACAAGTAGAATTTTTTACCGAACAATTACGGGCGAATGGCATTACACCAACGCAATTGGCGGATACCATCCAGGCTTTTTTTCGAGATACAGCCGCAGGCAATTTAAAGGTAGGCAATCAACAATGGTTGGTGCGCTTAATCGGTACTGACGCCGACCCAGGGTATTTGGCTCAATTGCCTATTATTAGCGCAAAAGGAGAGGTGAGCGTTAATACCCTTGCTCGTGTTAGCCGTGGGCGTGAAAATGCCAATCAAGCTGTCAGCGTTGAGGGGAGACCGGCTGTGATGTTGTCTATCACCAAACAAGCCTTTGTTAATACCCTGGATCTGCTCGAGGATGTTGATCACTATATTCATCAAAAAAACAAAGTAATTGAACAATTTGGTGTGACCGTGTCATTGCTGGATGATCAAAGCGTGGCGACGCGCACCGCTATTGGTGTGATGCAAAGTAACGCACTGCTGGGATTGTTACTGGTGATGTTTGTTACTTGGTTATTTTTAGGCGCACACATTGCTTTTTTCCTTGGTTTGGGTATTCCCTTTACCTTGGCAGGAACATTTTGGTTGCTTAGTGTGTTTGATCAAACCA
This sequence comes from Gammaproteobacteria bacterium, assembly GCA_013152545.1. Taxonomy (GTDB): domain Bacteria; phylum Pseudomonadota; class Gammaproteobacteria; order SZUA-152; family SZUA-152; genus JAADGF01. The sequence goes on along the minus strand of JAADGF010000090.1, from coordinate 29,849 downwards.
TTAACCAAAGCGTGCTACTCGGTGTTGTCATTGTATTGGGTATGTTAGTTGATGATGCTGTGGTGGTGGTGGAAGCGATCTATTACCGTATACAACGCGGTGTTGATGCGATGCAAGCGGCGCTTGCCGCGTTGCGTGAGGTGTTTAGCCCAGTGACCTCCTCGGTGATGACAACGATGGCTGCCTTTCTGCCACTGATGTTGTTGCCGGGGATTCTGGGGGATTTTATGTTTGTTATTCCCTTTGTGGTGACTGTTGCTTTGGCGCTAAGTTTGTTAGAGGCCTATTGGGTGCTGCCAGTGCATGTGACTATGGTGAAATTGAACCTGACTCAAATGTCCAGGATACAGGCGTTGCGCGTAAGCTGCACACATTGGTTGCGTATCGTGTATTGCAGGGCATTAATAAAGGTGTTACGACGTCCAAGAATGTCTTTATTGGGTGTGCTATTTTTATTGTTCTTTGCTGTCAGCGCGTTTGCAATGGAGATGGTGAAAGTGCAGTTCTTTGCCTTTGACCCTATCCGTTTATTTTACGTTAATATTGAAATGCCGCCTGGCACTACGTTGCAGGATACATTACGGCAGGTGGAAATTGTTGAGAAAAAAGTACGCAAGCATCTGTTGCAGGGGGAGGCTCGGGGAATTGCTGCTGCAGCCGGGCAAATGTTTACCGAAATGACGCCTTTTTTTGGTGATCAATATGGTCAGTTAACAGTGAGTTTGAATTCGAGATCCTCGGATATGCGTGGCGTTGCTGAAATCATTGACAGTATGCGCGCAGAGGTACTGGATACGCTGGGCCCTAATAAAATATCATTTTTAATTTTAGAAGGCGGCCCCCCCAAGGGGAAGCCTATCAGTATAAAAGTACGTGGCGATGATTTTGAAAGCATTGGTTCGGCGGTTAGCGCATTACGTGATATTTTAACGGCAATTAATGGTGTGTCAAATATTAGCGATGATGATAGTCAAGGCAAGTTGGAATTGCTGCTGAAATTTGACACCGATGCTATTCGTGATGCGCAACTTAACCCTGCCGATATGGCTCGTACTATTCGTTTGTTATTTGACGGGGAAATTGTTGCCAGTATGCAGCATCAGGGGAGGCAACTGGATGTGCGGGTCCGTGCCGATCCCAGGGAATATCAAAATATTGATAGCGTGCTCGAACAGGCTATTGCGCTACCTTCTGGCGGGGTTATTGCGTTGCGTCAGTTAGTGCAGGTTAATACGGTATTGGGTAAGGGCAATATACGGCATTATAATTTTAAACGCACGGTTACCGTGGAAGCAGATCTGGACAAGGATATAATTGACACCATTGCCGCTAATGAACTTGTTAATACAGCCTGGCTTAAGGTCGCTGCGGCACATTCGAGCATTAATCTGGACTTTTCCGGTGAGATGGATGATATACAGGAAAGTTTAGATTCCATGTTGGTGCTGGCACTTTTTGGCTTGGGATTGATTTATCTTATTCTTGGCTCGCAGTTTAAAAGTTATTGGCAACCCTTTATGATTCTCTCTACTGTTCCATTGGCATTTACTGGTGTTACGCTGGGGCTGGTAGTAACCCAAAATCCGTTAAGTTTATTCACGATATATGGCGTGGTTGCTTTGATTGGTATTGCTGTCAATTCTGCAATTGTAATGATACATGCGTCAAACCAGCGTCTAGATGCTGGTATGACAGTGCTACACGCGACGGTTTACGCTGCTCGACGTCGTGTAGTGCCTATTGTAATTACCTCGCTGACAACCATTGCCGGGCTGTTTTCTCTGGCTGCAGGTTTGGGCGGTAAGTCATTGCTGTGGGGACCGGTTGCCTCTGCCATTGTATGGGGGCTGGCTTTTTCCACGGTGTTAACATTGTTTGTGGTACCGCTTTTGTATCGTACCTTTATGCAACGCTCACGCAAAATTGCGTTACAAGCCAGCCGTGTGACGGGGGTATGATGGCTCCGTCGACCAGTTGCTAAAGGTGTGCTGCTACTATGATTGTTTCTTGTCCATAACTGGTTGTTTTTATTCCACTTTAGTGTCGTAAAATTTTACAGTTTTATATTTTTTAATTCCCTTCTAATTTTCAATCTTTGTTAAAACAATAGCTTAAGACGTTTGGCCCCAATCTTGCTATCCCAGTATTGTGCCGTAGTTAAATCTGATGTAATAGGGTTGGATTGATAATAAAAAAGCGCAGGTTATAAACAAGGCAAAATTAGAGGCTGGGTTGATACCGTTGTGTCATCCTTACATAATGGGTCGATGCGAGTTTAGTTAATTTAATAAAGTTTGGACGTTTTTTTAGAATGAAGTTTTTGATTTATGCTGCTTTAGCGATACCGCTGCTTGTGTTATTTGCGTGGACATAGGTAAAGAATCCCGTTATTTTTGCTGGGCTTTCAATGGTGAAAATAGTTTGTCGTTGCGGGAGGAGGAGAGTATTCTGTGACCGATTTGGTTCGTTAGTAGGGGTGAGAGATGAAAGCGATATTCAGTTCGCCTCATCTGTTCCTGGTCAATCATTATAAAAATATTGTAGAGTCTAACGATATAGTATGCGTCATTAGAAATACATTTTTGTCAGGGGCTGTTGGTGAGTTGCCGCCTACCGAAGTTTGGCCTAGTTTGTGGGTTGTTGATGCTGATGACTATGAGCGGGCGAGTAAAATTATTACTCTGGCGATGGTTGAGTTTAATGCGGATGGCCCGACATGGGTTTGTGAAGGCTGTGGTGAGGTGTTAATTTTGCAATTTTCTGAGTGTTGGAAGTGCGGTGGGTTGCGGCATAATTTGGATTGATGCCCGCTTATGAGTGGCTGGTAGTTTGTCCTTGATCGGTTGCGGCGTTTTTAGAGCCTAAAGTTATAGCTAGTTTATTTGCTCAGCTGCTGGAAGCAATATTAAATAATTGAGCCGTTGATCGTGTGTTGCTGAACTCAATATTAGTATATTTTTTAAGGTTAAGGGTTGTTTTAGGCAGACTTGTTCGTTAGAATGAAGACAGATTTTATTACGACGTGTGTTAGTTGAAGTTGTTTGTTAAAATAAAAATAGATAGGTTTATAATAATAACTATAAGCAATTTTAAACCCGCTCCTGGTGAGCGGGTTTTTTTTGCCCTGAACAAATGGCAGGGGTTATTGTTTTGAGTGCGTCAGCGTATTTTTTTAATGGCGTGTTATACCCAAAGCGTTTGAGATTTAGGTATTTATTGCACGCCCTGTTTATTCCGTAGCGGCGTTAAAATTCCTTGCAATAGGCCCGACCATTACGCGTCATTTTGCTCCGCCTAAAAGCGCCTGTTTTTGGTGTTATGCAATGAATATGACGCACACTTAACTCATTTTTTCACAGCCCCTTAAGTTGGCGTTATATGTTGTCGAAATGCTTGTGTTTAGCCTTTTTCAAGGTACTGATTAATTTAGGTTAAACGCTTCCTTAAAAATTTTATTTCCGTTGCTCTCAACAATGCGACCATGTGACACGATGATGCGATTAAAGTCTTGTAATGCAATTTTTTTTAAAGATTCGCCAAAAGCCTTTTTATCTTTTATGAGGACGCGAATGGTAAGTGTAGGTCCAAATTTATTATAGGCACCGTAAAGCTTCAAGAAAAACGTTGTCCAACCTGAGGTGTTTTTTCCAAAATTAAAGGCAAGATCGGTAAGAATCAGCGTTTTACTTGCATGATGAATAAAAGCGTATTCCTGCAAAATAGGCATCCCGTTTATTGGAATACAGCTAATTTCGCCGTTAAAGCGTTGGCTTATTTTCTCTTGCGGTGTTTGGTCAAGTTTAAGGTCTGCTTGGAGTTTCTTTGCCTGGGCAGGCGCTAAAACTTGAGAAGCCAAGTCTTGTTCTTTCCAGTCCATTACGAAGAGGTTATGCATTAAGCTAGGGGCGACCAAGTATTTAATTTTTCCCCTTTGCTTTTATTTTTGCGTGTGTTGTTCGATCAAATTTAGTCGGTGAATGCAACCAGAAAGAGTTATCGGCTAATTGGATGCACGTCATTCGGTTTCCAAAGTCGATGCCAAATAGCTTAAAAGAGACTTCATCTACCCATAATGATGCGTCAAGTTGTCGCAGCATATTATTTTTCCTCTTTGTTTTGATGCCACTTACAAATTTGACTGACAGACTGACGAAGTTTGTTGTAATCTTTTTGGCCTAATATGGCCTGGTAATTGGTTTCCATTTCAAAAATAACAACAATGGCTAGGTCAATGAGTTTTTGGCCCTTGACTGTAAAACGGACATACTTGGCGCGAGCATCGGCTTCGTCAGGAATTAATTTAACATAGCCTTTGAGTTCCAAATCTCCAACCATCTTTCCCATCGCTTGTTTACTAATTTGTGCATCTTTGGCTAGTTTCGATAAATGTATCCCTTCAGGGTTTACATGCCGCAAGACGTTGAAATTACCGGTTGTTACATCCGTGAAGCCTTTTGAATCAAGAATTTGAGCCAGTTCGTTTTCAAACGCACGAAAGGTATCGAGTAATAATCGTGCAGTTGGTATATAAGTTTGATTCTTTTGAGTGTCCATGACACAAAAGTAAACCAAGTTGACTATAATGTCAACTTGGTTTACTAACTTGTCGCCGAATTCAAGGGCTAGGCGGTAGTGGCTAATCAGCCTAAATAAGGTAGATCTGTAACGCTGGGACCATGTTGTCATTTATTGCGTGAGAGGATTTGATAAGGCGAGTGCAACCTGGGTTACATATGTTGTCATGCCGGGAATGTTAATCTGTTTATCTGCATTGAGGTTGATGGCTGTTTTCAGGTTGAAATGCCTGCGCGTTTTTTATCGATATGTTTAATCTACATTTTTTTTGGATGGGATGGGTTTCGGTTATTCGAAACAGTGGTATTAAAATGAGGAGTGTTCGGAATGCAGAAAAAAAAGGCCCTCTTGGTGATTGTACCGCTGTTATCGTTGATAATGCTTGCATTGTTGTGGCGGGGGGAAGACAGGGCAGCCGATGGCACCGTATTGTCGCTCTATGGCAATGTTGAAATCCGTGAAGCTCAGTTGGCCTTCAATGCCAGTGAACATATTAAAGCGGTGCTGGTGGAAGAGGGGGACAGTGTCAGCCAAGGGCAGTTATTGGCCCACCTGCACACTGAGGTGCTTGATGCCCAATTAGCCGAGGCGCAGGCTGCTTTAGTGGTGCAACAGCAGTTGCTGCGTAAGTTGGAGGCGGGTAGCCGACCGGAGGAGATTCACAAGGGAGAGGCCGAGTTGACCGCCGCTCATGCTCGGGCCAAATCAGCGCAAGATAGTTACCAGCGTATAGCGCAGTTATTGGATAAGAAGCTTGCTTCGCGCGACGATGTGGAGAATGCCCGTGCTTTGGCTGAAGCGGCTCAGGCTCAGGTTGATGTGGCGGTACAGGGGTTGGCCCTGCTCAAGCTTGGTCCTCGCACAGAGGATATTGCAGCCGCCCGTGCGCAACTCGTATTGCACGAGGCGGTGCTGTCAGCGGCCCGGCAGCGTCTGGTGGACACCCGCCTCTATGCTCCGGCTAATGGTGTGATCCGTAACCGTATTCTTGAACCGGGCGAGATGGCATTTCCTCAGGTGCCAGTATTGACCCTCGCCCTCTCCGATCCGGTATGGGTGCGGGCTTATCTGCCGGAGCCAATGTTAGGGCGAGTCAAACCGGGCCTCAAGGCAACCATTCACAGCGACAGCTATCCGGGTAAGCGTTACGAGGGCTGGGTGGGTTATATTTCTCCCACTGCTGAGTTTACACCCAAAACGGTGCAGACCCCGGAACTGCGTACGCGGCTGGTTTATTCGGTCCGAGTGTTCGCTTGTAATTCACAAGGTGAGCTGCGCCTGGGGATGCCGGTAACAGTGACCCTAACGCTCGATCAGACGGTGCCTGCCAATCACACCAACCGCTGCGACTCGTAGTGATGGCGAATGCGCTTACCTTTGCCACCGTCAGCAAGCGCTTTCGCGGTGACAGTCATACCATAATAGCATTGGATGGAGTGACTTTTTCCATACAATCGGGACAGGTAACAGGTCTGATCGGTCCTGATGGGGCGGGCAAAACCACGTTGATGCGTCTGGCTGCCTCGTTGTTGCGACCCGATAGCGGCGTGATTCGGGTGATGGGGTTGGATAGTGATGCCCAGTCGTTGGCGGTGCAGTCGAGTGTCGGTTACATGCCGCAGCGTTTTGGTCTCTATGAAGACTTGAGTGTATGGGAAAACCTCGACCTCTATGCGGATCTTCAGGGGCTGGCACTGGATACGCGTCTGGTACGTTATAACGAATTGATGCAGATGACGGGGCTGGCGCCGTTTACGGATCGGTTGGCGGGTAAACTTTCCGGTGGCATGAAGCAGAAGCTGGGGCTGGCCTGTGCTTTGTTGCGTTCGCCAGCATTATTGTTGTTGGACGAGCCAACGGTGGGTGTCGACCCTGTCTCACGTCGTGAACTATGGCAGATTGTCTATCGCCAAGTCGAGGATCAGGGTATGAGTGTGTTGCTTAGCACAGCCTATCTGAATGAGGCGGAGCGTTGCGATAAAGTGATTTTGCTTCACGAGGGTAAGTTGCTGGGGCAGGGTGAGCCGGGTGAGTTCAGTCGCACCATGCAGGGCCGCACCTTTACAGTCAGTACGGCGGGGCTGTCGTGCCGTCGTTTACAGACGAAATTGGGTTATGCTCCCGAAGTGTTGGATGCTCTGGTGGAGGGGGACGCGGTGCGTTTGGTGATGGCATCGGCGCAGTTACCGAGTGCTGCAACGCTGTTGCCAGGTCAGGCGGGGGTATCGATTTCGCCTGTAGAACCACGATTTGAAGATGCCTTCGTCGCCCGATTGAAACGTGCTCCCGAGGGTCATCAGGCGGCACTGACGATGGGTCTGAATGTTTCTGTAGGTCAGGAACACGAAGTAATCCGAGTGCATGAACTAGTACGCCGTTTCGGGGATTTTGTTGCAGTCAATCAGGTTAGTTTCAGTGTTCGCCGGGGAGAGATTTTTGGCCTTCTGGGGGCTAATGGGGCGGGCAAGTCTACCACCTTCCGCATGCTTTGCGGTCTGTTGCCTGCCTCCAGCGGTGAGGTTGCGGTGGCGGGTCATGACCTGAGCCGGGCGGGGCCTGATGCGCGCCGCCATATTGGTTACATGGCACAGAAATTTTCTCTCTATGGTGATTTGTCGGTGATGCAGAATCTGCGTTTTTTCTCCAGTGTTTATGGCTTGCGAGGCATGCAACAGAAGCAGCGGTTGGCTTGGGCACTGGCGACGTTTGAGTTGAGTCCCTATCGTAGTGCTAACGCCGCCGACTTGCCTCTGGGTTATAAACAGCGTCTTGCTTTTGCGGTGGCACTGATGCATGAGCCGGAAATATTGTTTCTCGATGAACCAACCTCCGGTGTTGATCCTTTGGCCCGGCGAGAGTTCTGGGCGCGCACCAACGCCCTGGCTGAGGCGGGGGTGACGGTGCTAGTTACCACGCATTTTATGGAGGAGGCTAACTACTGTGACCGGTTGGTTATTATGGCGCAGGGTGAAGTGCTGGCCGAGGGAACGCCGCAAGATATGAAAGCGCTGGCACGCACCGATGCGCAGCCCGACCCCTCCATGGAGGATGCTTTTATCCGTTTGATTGAGCAGCACCAAAATAAAGCGAACACAGCATGAACGCCAGTGCTCGAATGCGTGTGTGGGGCATGATTCGCAAGGAGAGTTTGCAGATTTTACGCGATCCTTCCAGTATTTCGATTGCTTTTGTTATGCCAGTGGTGTTGCTGTTTTTGTTTGGCTACGGCGTGTCCTTGGATGCCAAGGATATTGCTGTGGGCATTGTTATCGAGCAACCCGACACGGCCAGCGATGCCCTGGCCGGGGCATTTGAGCGTTCGGCATTTTTTCGTCCGCAACGTTTTGAGTCAATTCAGATGGCCCGGCAAGCGCTGGATGAGCATCGTATTGATGGGGTTGTGTGGCTGCGCAGTGATTTTTCAACTCGCTTATTTTCGGGCAATGAAGCGCCCATTGGTGTGATTGTTAATGGCGTCGATTCCAATCAAGCCAACATTACTAAGCGCTATATCGAAGGAGCCTGGCTTGCCTGGTTGGACCACTATGCTGGGATTCGGGGGCAATCGATCCTTATGCCGGTGGAACTGGAGTCGCGGGTCTGGTTCAATGCGGCGCTCTCCAGTCGCCTGTTTCTGGTGCCGGGTCTGATCGCCATTATCATGACGTTGATCGGTTCCCTGCTCACCGCCATGGTGGTCGCGCGGGAGTGGGAGCGGGGTACCATGGAGGCGTTGATGGCCACCCCTCTGCGTATGACGGAGATGCTGGCGGGAAAATTAATTCCTTATTTTGTGCTGGGTATGGGTGGGATGCTCTTGAGTGTTGCGTTGGCTGTGTGGCAGTTCGATGTGCCACTGCGGGGGTCCTTCTGGTTGCTGATGGTTAGTTCAGCGCTGTTCATGTTGGTGGCGCTGGCCATCGGTTTGTTGATCTCGGTGGTTTCCAAGAATCAATTTGTCGCGGGGCAGGTGGCGATTATTGCCACCTTTCTTCCCGCCTTTATCTTGTCGGGTTTTTTGTTTGATATTAATTCCATGCCGGAGGTGATCCAGTGGCTGACCCATCTGATTCCGGCGCGCTACTTTGTCGCCATTCTTCAGACGTTGTTTTTAGCGGGGGATGTATGGCCAGTGGTGTTGAGTAATATGGGGGCATTACTATTAATGCTCGTGTTTTTTGCGGTGCTGGTGTGGCATAAAACAGGTAAAGGATTGGAGTAATAGTAATGCATCTGAACTATATCGTTGCCCTGATGCTGAAAGAATTTCTCGCCGTGCTGCGGGATAAACGTAGCCGTTTCGTGCTCATTGCACCTCCCGTCGTGCAGTTATTGGTGTTTAGCTTTGCTGCGACTTATGATCTCAATCATGTGCCAGTGGCCATCTATGACGAGGATCGCGGTGGTGAAGCGCGAGCGTTGATTGCACGCCTTGAGGGTTCCCCCACCTTTGAGATCGTTGTGAAAATTAGCCATCAAGATGAAATTGCAGCATTGATCGACAATCGCGAAGTGTTGATGGTGTTACATATTGGTCAGAATTTTAGCACTGAACTGCAACGCGGTGAGCGTGCGCCGTTGCAGGTGATTCTGGACGGTCGTAATTCCAATACAGCGATGGTTGCCATGAATTATCTGCACACTGTTTTGCTGGACTATAACCGCAGTTGGCTGTCGGCTCAGGGCCAAAACAGTCCCAAAGTAAGCCTCCAGACACGGGCTTGGTATAATGAAAACCTGCAATCGCGCTGGTTCATTGTGCCCGGCATTATGGGGTTACTGATATTGGTAGTGGCATTGCTGGTCACGGCATTGTCAGTGGCCCGTGAGCGTGAGGCAGGCACCTTTGATCAACTGCTGGTAACGCCGCTACGGCCAGCGGAAATTCTCATTGGTAAGGCCATTCCTGGTATTATCATTGGTGGGTTGGAGGCGACCCTGATTTTGGTGCTCATGGTGGTGCTGTTTGATATTCCCTTGCGCGGTGATCTTGGTGCGCTTTACCTCGGCATTGTGCTTTTCCTGCTCTCCGCCGTTGGTATGGGGTTGATGATATCGGCAATCGCAGTTACCCAGCAACAGGCCATCCTCGGTGCCTTTTTGTTTTTGGTACCAGCGGTGATTTTATCCGGTTTTTCCACCCCTATTGCCAATATGCCAGAGCCAGTGCAATGGCTTACCTACCTTGATCCTTTGCGTTATTTCCTCGTTGTGGTGCGTGGCGTAATGCTGGAAGGCGATAGTTATGCACTGCTGATGCATCAATATTGGCCAATGGTGATTATTGGCGTAGGTTCCCTGGTGATGGCTGGGTGGTTATTTCGGCGGCGGATGTATTGACTTGTTTTAATCTCGCGATAACATCTGGTTTTTGCTCAGACTCACTGGAGATAGAACCGGCGGTCTTCAAAAATGGTGATATGCCCGAGCGGCTTATTTTTAGAAATATCAATCGCTTAATTGGATGTTGCTGTGGCTTGTTTTTAGCCTTATGTAAAGAAAGCCTTACATAAGTAATTGCTATTGACATTTGTAACTAATTAAAAAATAAAGTAATTTATATTTTTAAGGTGTGAAATCGAAATAAAAAAGTGTCAGTTTTTTTTACACTTTTAGGCATTAATGCTCCTTTTCATCATAAAATTTATTGTGTTGTCATAAAACGTCTGTATCCATATGAAATCAATGAAGTTTATTTACTGGTCCGAAATTTGCTTTTGTGATCCACGACCTTGCTGCGCATGCGTTGATCCAGCAAGTGATGTGGCGTTTGCAGCAGGGGTTTATACCAATAGACTTGCGACTAACAATAATTTAATGGAGACAACTATAATGACATTGAACAAAATCACTGCCGCTTTATCCGGAGGGGTTCTGTTATTGGCCGGGGCGAGTGCCCAGGCTGCGTTTGTTGAGTTTACTGATTCTATTGCGACAACCACCACGGACTGGGGGCCTACTGCGCTTACCGTGAGTCAATTTGATTCCAGCCTGGGGACATTGAGTCAGGTGGAGCTGTTTTTCGATACCAGCGTGGGTGGTCAGGCATCTGCTGAGAGTTTGAATACAGGGCCTGCAACGGTTACGCTCAATATCTTTGCTGATATATCCCTTGATCTGAATAACTTGTCAGTGGCGGATGTTATTCTAACCGACGTTGGTGATTCAAGTATGCAAAATCTTGCCAGTTTCGATGGGACCATTGATTTTGGTGGCACGTCGGGTGTTGGGCCTATTTCGCTTTTTGGTACAGACAGTGGCAGTCGTTCTACCATGAATGCGGCTGACCTCGCTTTGTTTACGGGGTTGGGAACGATTTCCTTTGATGCTGTTGCCAATGGTGCATCCTCTGGAAGCGGAGCGGGCAACTTGATCACGCAATTTGCAACTGATGCTGGCGCTGATCTTAGAGTGCGCTACACATTTGATGCTGTTACTCCTCCAACGGTGGTTCCAGAGCCAACCAGTCTTTTGTTGATGGGATTGGGGCTTCTTGGTATGCTCGGACTCGGACGGAAAAAACTGAAATCATAGATCGTGTAATCGTCTCGTCTGATTTGCTTGGACTGATAACTGATAATGGCCCGCTTGAAAGAGCGGGCTTTTTTTTGCCCCTGCGAAGCAGGGTATCGATGTGCCGGAGCACGAGAGGAGGAGGATGTGCGCGGGTTCTGACATGCAGCAACCCCGGTATCGTGTTTGACATCTGTTCTTTTGATGATTTATTATGCCAGCCAGTTTCCAGGTGCAATCCCTTAAGTTAAACGGGAAATTGGTGCGCATATCGATGCAATTCCAATACTGCCCCCGCAACGGTGATTGATGTCAAGCTGTGTTTGGGTGATTCCAGCCACTGTGCTTCACAGGTGCCTGTCCGGAAATGGAAAGTTTACTGCGGCAATCCCATTTTGCGCGGATTTTCCGATTTTTTTTTGGTTAATAGCGACAGCGATTAACCTTAATTGATCGAAAAATCTGCATTAAAATGAACTTGCTTAGTCACGACTTCTATTCCCTGGTCAGTCTCCTCGCACGGGAAGGCGACACAGCAGAACGTATTCGTTCGCATCATTAGTCCGTATACCGGCCTGAAAACGTTTACTGTGAGATAGCGTGGGGCTATTGAAAGTCGATGAGTAGATGTGTCAGGCCATTCTATTTGAACTGCGTCTGTGCTGCATCCGTAGTATGGGCGCCTGTTTATCAAAGCAAGGTGGCCACGTTTTTCTGCGTCTTTGCTTTTCCATCCCTTCATCTATCTTCACCGCTGATTTGAACTTTATCATTCATTCCGGAGAAGAGAAAAAATGATTTACACCAATGAAACCAGAAGCCGGATTAGACATCGGTTGAGTGTCTGTGTGCTGTTGGCATTGCTGACGTTGTCGGTTTTCGTGCCTGTATCAGCTCAGCCTCAGGGGCATGAAGTGCTGCTCAAGCGACTTAAAGCACTTGAGCAGCGCGTTATTGAGTTGGAGACAACCACTGTACTGTCAGACCCTGAGACCAGCGTCAAACGCATTGAGGTCTTTGTCGATGAGAACGGCATCGAACATGATCGCCAGGTGCCTAACAGTCAGCGGGTTGTGACTTACCAACGCGAACGGGTTTTCCGGCGTCAGACCATCAACGAGAAAATCGAAGAGGCGCTGACTGATGCAGAACGTCGCAGCGTGCAGGTGAATGTAGATGCTGCCATTGTGTTGCAGAGCGTGCAGCAGAGCCGGGGGGCGAATACTCCGGCTGCCGGCAGTACTTATCAACTGGCGTCTACGGATCTTTATTTCACGGCTGGCTTGGCGCAGAACACTCTGTTTTTTGCCGATATTGTTGGTCTTAGTGGCACTCCCCAGGATGCGGATGTCGAGGAACTGGCTCAGACTAACGGCTATGGTGCACGGCTGGTGAAACAGAATGATCTGAGTCTGCGTGAGGCTTGGTTGATGACTGAACTTTGGAGCCAGCAACTCTCGCTGATCATCGGTCGGGTTGACTTGACCAACTACTTTGATGCCAATGCCGCCGCCAACGATGAAACCACCCAGTTTCTCAGTGATGCATTGGTTAACAACCCCGCTCTGGGCTTGTCAGAAAACGGCGCGGGTATGGCGTTGGTGTATGATCCCAAAGGCGTGTTTGTTATCAAGCTCGGTTATCAACAGAGCACCGATGCCGCGACTAACCTATCCGATTCCCTGTATCGACTGGTGGAGCTTGGTTACCGCGCCAACCCTTTTCGCCTCGGTGAGGGAAACTACCGCGGCTGGTACCGGCAGGACAACACCGGCAGTGGCTTGAGTGCTTACGGCATCAGCTTCGACCAAAAACTCACGGCCAGCACCACCGTCTTTAGTCGTTACGGTGCCAATGAAGTGGAGGGGGATAGCGACGACGATATTCATTATAGTTTAGGGGTGCGTTTCAATAATGGCCTGGGTTTTAATCCTGAGGATGCCTGGGGTATTGCTTATGCCAGTTCTGATTTTACAAGCGACGATAAGGAACACCTGTTGGAGGCATACTACAATCTACGTATTACCGAAAAATTGCAGTTCTCCTTCCATCTCGCCTATTTGACAGAAAAAACCGCCGAGTCCGAGACGATCAGTTATATCGTGCCGGGCACCCGTTTACAGGCGAGTTTTTAACAGACTGCTAACCAACAGGATTCAATCAAAATGAAAATCATCAATAACTTTGTAACAACCCTATTCTTTGCATGCCACTGTGTGGCGCTGGTATTCAGTGGTTTGGTGCTGGCTGAGCAAACTGAAAAGCAGATCAAGATCAGCGACCCTGCCAAAGTGGTGGTGATTGTTAATCGTGACTCCAATGATATTGCGTTTATGGATATTGATAGCAACAAAATTATCGGTAGCGTGTTTTTGGGTAAAAACGTTAACCCTCACATGGCGATGATGTCACGCGATGGGCGTTGGGTAGTCACTGGTGGTACCCGCGCCAATAAAGTCTATATCATTGATGTGGCGACCTTGACCCTGGTTAAAGAAATTCCGGTTGATTTTGCACCGGAGCACCTTGCCTTTTCACCTGACGGGCGTTACTACTACCAGGGTAATCCCGATGGTGATTCCGTTTCCGTCATCGATATGGCCTCCTTGACTGAAATCAAACGGATTCAGGGTTTTGCTGAACCACTAAACATTACCTTCACACCGGATGGCACCAAGGCTTATGTGGGCAACTATGGTGCGCATTGGGTTGGCGTGATTGATGTAACACGCCACGAACTGTTGAAAAAAATTCATGTCGGGATCGTTCCCGAAATCGCCGTTCTTGATCCGGAACGCTATCTGGAGGAAATTAAGGGTATCTCCAACGTCAGTATGGCTAATGATGGACGTTATCTCTACGCTGCTGATGGTGATCTGGGTATTGTCAGTGTCATCGACTCGCGTGAAGACAAAGTTGTCAAAGTGATTCGCGTCGGTGCTGATCCCTGGCGTGCCTATATGAGTCACGGTGGTCGTTATGCGGTGGTGGCTAATAATGGCGATGAAACAGTTTCGTTTATCGATACCCGTCAAAATGAGGTGGTAGCGACTCTAGCGTCAGGGCCGGATATGATGGGGATTAACTTCGCCGCCAATAAAGCGTTTGTGATCAGCTCCAGCAGCGGCTTTTTGTATGTTTATGACATGGTGACTTTAAAGCCCGCTGGTCGTATCAAGATTGGCGTCAACTTGCAGATCGAAACCGCTACAACGGATACCTCGGCACAGAAGCTTTATCTCGCCAGTTCGACCGATCATTCGGTTTACGTTATTGATGCCGTCACCGAAGCAGTGACTCGTGTTGCGAATGTTGGGCTTTACCCGTGGGGAACGCATATTCTGGATAGTAAAGATAATTATTGTCATTAACCTGGGTGTCGAATGACGTTATGCATTATTTACAATTTCAATTTCATCAAAGGGTTAATGTAATTTATAAGCATTTAACCTAGAATCCTCAGTTGATCGCTCCATTCTGATACTAAGTTATTGATGTGATTAGCATTGAAATCAATTTATTGCATCACCTGCTGGGTGAACCACGCGACAAGGCGAATTGCACGCTTGCGGCGCTGCATGACGGCATTGTAACTCCTTGGAATAGAATCACTATTCCGCGTCGTTACGCCTTGTCCTACACCGCCGCAAACGCACACTTCACCCTGTCCAACTGAGGATTCTAGGTTTAATTGATGAATTTAAAATTATGACTATTCATAAACTGTTCAAGTTAAGAATACGGCGTGAGATTCGTTTTTTCATTCTTTGCTCGTTGCTAGCCTTGCTCGGGATCGTGGCTCAAGCGGGGGGGGTTCGTGATCACACCCGACCTACCTACAGCAGAGAGACGATGGTGAGTGAATCTCAGGCGCAGGTATTAACGCTGACACTGGCTGTTGCGGACACCTATCAGTTACAGACGTGGTTACGAGTGGCTGGGCAAATTGATGCTACCGGTAAAACATTGCTAGCCATGGCTTGTTTTGCGGATGCTGCCTTGGTGCAAGTGGGGCAACGGGTGATTACTTTTCTCCCTGAAGCCAAAGCATCGATCAGTCAGGCGCGAGTGAGTCGGGTTGATTCTGGGTGGCGAGGTGCTGATCGGTTAGATGCTACCCAGGCATGTGTTCGCCTCGAAGCAACGCTGGCCGTCACCGGGCGTGACCCAGGTGGTTTTTATGTGATGGAAATCATCGTGCCACGTGGTCGTTTTCTGGCTGTTCCCAACGAGGCGATTATCGAGGAAGAAGGACGCTCGCTGGTCTATACCGAAAACCAAGTGGGGCATTACCTGCGCCGTGTTATACACACAGGTGTTAAGGGCGAACGCTATACTCAGGTGCTGGATGGCCTGATGGCCGGAGAACGAGTGGTTACGCTAGGGAGTTTTTTTATCCATGCGCAGCATAAATTGCACGATACCCAATCGCATCAATCAAGCCATGCTCATCACGTTCATTAATACGGTATTACGTTACCGCCTGCTGATAGTGGTGTTTTTGTTGTCAGCAGTGCTTTACAGCGTGCATGCCATTCGTAGTGCACCGCTGGATGCTATTCCCGATATTTCCGATCCACAAATTATTATTCAGGCGCAGTGGCCACGCAGCCCTGAGGTGATCGATTTGGCAATCACTTCACCGCTGATTGGTTCGTTGTTAGGGCTGCCCGGCATTCAGGCGGTACGTGCTACCTCCCATCTTGGTTATTCTTTTATTTACGTCATTTTGGAACATGCGAATCAACGCCAGTCGGTGCGTCACCAGGTGCAATCAAAGATCAACATGCTACGTACTCGTCTGCCAGCCGATGCCCGTCTTGAGCTAGGGCCGGATGCGGGCAGTATGGGTTGGATTTATCAATACGCCCTGGTGGATCGTAGTGGTACGCGGGACTTGCGCCAGTTACGGCAGCTCAACGAAGGGCAGCTTAAGCCCACGTTGGAGCGTGTCTCAGGCATTGCTGAGGTCGCAACGGTGGGTGGGTTAGAGAAGCAAATTGAGCTGAAAATTTTCCCGCCCCTGCTGGCGAAGACTGGCATAACGTTGGGCCAGTTGCTTGATACCTTGCGACAGGCTTTTGAACAGGTTGGTGGCCGCAGTATTGAATTGACGAACCGCGATTACCTGTTGCGTGCCACCGTCAATGGCGCTGATCTCGATCAACTGGAATGGTTGGTGCTAGGGCACCAGCCGGATGGTCACCCCATTCTATTGAAGGATATCGGCTACCTCCAGGTTGATTACGATTTGCGTCGGGGTATTGCGGATCTTGATGGCGAAGGTGAAGTGGTGGGGGCTATTGTGGTGATGGAGCAAGACCGCAACGTGCTGGCCATAACGGCGGTATTGAATGAGGTACTTGATACGTTGCGTACCACGTTACCTCCAGGGATCGACATTGTCACTACTTATGATCGCTCTGATTTAATTTGGCAGACACTGAAAAATTTTGTCAGTGCCCTGGCCTGGGAACTGGTGGTCGTCATCGTGGTAATTGTATTAGTGCTGCGTAACCGCCGTGCAGCCATTGCCCCGGTTGTGATCATCCTGCTTGGTTTACTCTACGCGTTACTGGGATTGGCTGTAATGGGAGAGACTATCAATTTACTTTCTTTGGCCGGGTTGGCGATTGCGATTGGGGTGATGGCAGATGCTACCATCGTTATTGTGGAAAACTGTGCGACAGTATTGGCGCGTCAGCCCCATATCGACAGCACCAAACGACAACAACTGGTGATTGTAGCCATTGTTCGAATGATGCGGCCGTTGTTGTTTTCACTGTTGATTATTTTGGTCTCGTTTTTGCCGATTTTTTTTCTTGGTGAGCGCGAAGGGCGGTTGTTTGACCCGTTGGCCTTCAGTAAGACCTTTGCGATGGGGTTTTCCACGCTGTTGACACTCTGCTTGCTGCCCATTCTCGTTGTTTGGGCATTCAAGCCGAATGGGACTCCCAGCGCTTTTCATGATGGGGTGTGGGTGCAGTACTATCGCCGGGCATTGACGTACACTCTGGCGCATCGTTATGTGTTTGTTGTGTTCAGTGTGCTGCTGATAGGGTTGGCTGCGTCAATAATGAATCGATTTGAGGTGGCGTATATGCCGGCGTTAGAAGAGGGCGCTATTCTTTATATGCCCACCACCCTACCGGGCCTGCCGATGCGTGAGGCGGCTTGGATACTTCAGGAAATGGATAAAAAACTTAAAACCTTTCCCGAGGTGGCGCGAGTATTTGGTAAATTGGGGCGAGCCGATAGCGCGACTGATCCTGCTCCCGTGAGCATGATAGAAACAACCATTCTGCTTAAGCCGCAGGATCAATGGCGGCCGACAATGACGCGGGAAAAGCTGGTGGCGGAGATGGATGCCAGTATGGACGTCATCGGTTATGTTAACAGTTGGACTCAGCCTATTGCTGCCCGGGTGATGATGCAGGACACGGGCATTCAAAGCGTCGTCGGCCTTAAAGTCAAGGGGGATGATCTAAAGCTGGTTGATACCCTGGGCAAAAACATCGAGGGATTATTGGTAGCCTTGCCAGGTACCGCCTCGGTGCTGGCTGAGCGCATCGCGGGGGGTGATTACATCGATGTTCAGCTCGATTTTAGGCGCCTGGCTGAACATGGTATCAAGGTTGATGAGGCCATGTTGACCGTACGCCATGCCTTGGGGGGCGAACGTGTTACCAATATCCAGCAGCCTGATGGCATCATGGTACCCCTAAGCGTGCGCTATTCACCGGAATATATTGATACACTGGAAAAGGTGTCGAAAATTGCCGTGGTCTCTGCTGTTGGCGCTGCGGTCTCGTTGGGGAGCATTGCTGATGTTGCGGTGCGCCACCGGGCGGAGATGGTTCGCAACGACAACGGCGAACGTGCTACCTATCTTTATATTGATCTGGACGGTGTTACGGCAACCGATTATGTGGCACGCGCCAAGGCTCATCTGGCGCATCATCTTGAGTTACCGCCAGGTTATTCTTTAGAGTGGACCGGTACCTACCGCTACGCTGAACAGGCACAGGCGAAACTTCGCTGGATCATTCCCATAAGCTTATTTATCATGTTTGCATTGCTTATCGTGGCTTTTCGTTCCGTGGCTCTAAGCTTGATCATTCTGCTTGCTGCGCCGTTTGCGTTAGTGGGGGGAGTATTGATGCAATGGTGGTTAGGTTATGCCATTACCACTGCCGTGATTATCGGTTATCTTGCAGTGCTCGCCATTGCAATCCAAACGGGTATTCTCATGGTGGAGTTTATCCGTGAGGCCCTGGCGGAGAGAGTAATCAAGCAAAATAACATGACAACGGCAACTTATATCGAGGCAGTGATTGAGGGAGGCGTTGCGCGTTTGCGTCCTAAGCTGATGACGGTGGTTACTACTGTGTTGGGTTTGCTGCCGATAATTTTGATCAGCGGTTCCGGTATGGAGATCACCCAGCCTATTGCCGCCCCCATCGTTGGTGGTATGCTGAGTTCGACCCTTTATGTACTGTTCATCATTCCGTGCCTATTGATGGTGAGGTATGACGTGAAGCGTTGCTATCAGAAGGGTGTGTAATAAAGCTGAAATCTTAATCGCGCTGGGTATAATGCTTTGGCAGCATGATTTCGACGCACAAGCCGGTCGGGGGTGTTTGGAGGCAAGCAGCCTGGTTTTATGCCCATGCTTCAGGATGCTCGGCTGCTGTTAATTGCAGGCAGTGGTGTACGTATTAAGAGGCTTTCACTAGAGAAGCTTAAAAAAGAGGCGAAAATACTGCTTAAGTTTCTTAAGCTTAAGCGATCAGAAGCGGTTAGCCGCCTGCTGCAACATCATCCTAAAGAGACACAGTGTGAGCTACGTTCAGTAAAGCTTGCGGATGCCCAGTGTACTATTGCCCGTAAAAATGGCCTTGTCAGTTGGGCCAAGCTTAAACAGCTTTTGCCCTGATGCAACAGGCCTGTGAGCATATCCAGCGTCCGCACTTAACGCTGGATCATCGTCATAAGACGTTGCATATCCGCTGTGGCGCTGACATTAAAGAGGCTATTCGAGATGCCGGTTTTAGCGGTGATTTCATGGAGGTGAGTAATCCTTTTCCTCAGGGACGAGTGCCATCGTTTGATCCTGTAGAACGTTTTATAACAATACGGGGTGATTTTATTTGTCAGCATTACGCGGCAGACATTCCGGTGGAATATGCTGATCGAATTAAATATACATTCGATGAAATTACCGATCCGGATAAAAATAAACCGACGTTTATTGAGGGCTGTTGACGTTTCATTTTATTATTGCTGGAACTGCAAGTGGTCTTTCCTAACTGAATTCTCTAGGTTTAATCATCTTTTTTATATACCCATAGCGTTTGAGGCCTAGGTGTAACTGCACACCCTATTTATTTCATGACGAGGCAAAACGACGCGCAATAGTCTCTCTCATTGCAAGGCATTTTAACAATGCGATGGAATGAATAGGGTGTGCAAGTTATACCTAAATCTCAATCGGTATAGGTATAGGTATAGGTATAGGTATAGGTATAGGTATAGATACTACTGTTAAGTTGATCGTCACTCTGGTACTGATAAACCGCCGAATGTGAGTAGATAAATAATTTGCCGATTCTACTTCTACATTCCTGTATTGATTAATTAATTTCGAATTATAAACGACGTCATCTGCTGATGTTTTTTCTTTGTTCCTGATTAAATTAAATGCAACCCGACTTAGTCGCTACTGTATGTTTAGAAGGCTATATAATATTTTCCTCATCATTATTTCAGCGCCCTACCTCTATTTCTCTATCCGTGAGATCGTTATCTGTTTATTAATAGTAGGTTTAAGAGAATGATACTGAGTTGTTACGTTGAGATAAATGAAAATAAGAAATAAAGCCAGATTGTATACTCTCTGTAGCGTCATACATGATGTACTTGATCATCAGTATTTTTTTAAGAGAAATTAACAGGAACTGGTTGTTGTTATTGAACAATCTGGTGACTGCAATCAGCTCTGAAATCTTAATTGTCAGCGGACTAAAAACATACACAATATGGTAACTGGTAAGCATGCATAGTCACTCAATCTGGACTTGTAGACAGTAGAGGTAATAGGGGTTATAGAGCTATGCTTAGAAAAAAGGCTAATGTATTCAGATCTTTTTAGAACGCTGTTTTGGAGGGGCTAACAACGATGAGCCGTATCAAATAAAAAGTCTATTAAGAGAATCTATGTAACCCGCTGAAGTATTTATGCACCTGTCTCTGGCCTTAACTGGTAGCGCATAACTAGCGAGAGAATGATCTTTTTTATGTCACACAATAAGCAAGACTTTCCAGCTATTGAAACAGGAGTGAATAATATGCCAGTTCCAATCTCATACCCAGGTGTATATATAGAAGAAATCCCCAGCGGCGTACGCACTATTACTGGCGTTGCCACGTCGATAACCGCTTTTATTGGACGCGCTAAACGCGGGCCGGTTAATGATGCGACGATCATTAATAATTTCGCAGACTATGAGCGCAACTTCGGTGGGCTGGATATTAATAGCTCAATGAGTTTTTCGGTGAGGGATTTTTTTCTGAACGGGGGGGCTCAGGCTGTTGTTGTAAGGCTGTACCATGCAGACCCATCAAGAACATCCAGCAGTACGTTTGTCGTAGGTGCTGTTATGCTGACAGCTGCTCATGAAGGTTCGTGGGGTGCCTATTTACGGGCAGAGGTGGATCTCAATGTGTCTGAAGAAGTTGCGACTGGCCTGGGGTTGGTGAAATCTGACCTGTTTAATTTGACGGTAAGAGATATCGGCTCAGGTGGCGTTATCGAAAATTTTTTAAATCTTTCATTTAAAGATAGTGCGCGCCGTGTGGATAGAGTCTTAGCAGCACAATCCAAACTGGTGCGATGGGATGGTTTGTATGTGGCACCTGCCGGTCCTCCCGTTGCAGGAAAGGACCCAGTGACTGAAGCTGAATTGGAACTCAAAGCGGCA
Source organism: Gammaproteobacteria bacterium (assembly GCA_013152545.1). Classification (GTDB taxonomy): domain Bacteria; phylum Pseudomonadota; class Gammaproteobacteria; order SZUA-152; family SZUA-152; genus JAADGF01. Next base: position 8,781 of record JAADGF010000090.1, on the reverse strand, counting down.
AAAGAGGCTGATCCTCCTGATGCGGCCGCTATTGCTGCAGCCGAGGCCGCGCTGCAAGCAGCTGTAGATTCAATGTCTGCCTCAAACGGTATTGCTCTTACAAAAACCAATGATTTTACGCCTATTAATGCTGAACGGGATAAAAAGGGTTTGTATGCGCTGGAGCAGACTGAGCTATTTAATATTCTCTGTATTCCTCCTTATAAATCGACTGGTGGTGAACCCAATCTTGACATTGATGTGAGTTTGGTTGCTGACGCTGCCGTTTATTGCGAAAGGCGCCGAGCCATGTTGTTGGTTGATTCTCCCAGCAATTGGGATAGCAAAACAACGGCTGTTGACGAATTCACTCATCCCAGCACAGAGTATATCGGTACTCGTAGCAAGAACGCTGCACTTTTTTTTCCTCGAATAGAAAAACCAAACCCGCTAAGGGATGGGCAGATCGAAGCGTTTGCACCCAGCGGCACAATAGCGGGGCTGTTTTCCCGTACCGATTCGCAACGTGGTGTTTGGAAAGCGCCAGCCGGTATAGAGGCAACCCTAAGGGGTGTGCAGAGTTTATCGGTAATATTGACTGATGACGAAAATGGTGAGTTGAACCCACTGGGTGTTAACTGTCTTCGCAGTTTCCCCGTCATTGGACGAATTGCTTGGGGGGCACGCACATTGCGGGGTGCAGACCAAATGGCCTCGGAATGGAAATACATTCCTGTGAGACGAACAGCGCTTTTTATAGAAGAAAGCCTTTACAGAGGCACTCAATGGGTTGTCTTCGAACCCAATGATGAACCTTTGTGGGCACAAATCCGGCTCAATGTTGGAGCTTTCATGAATAACCTGTTCCGTCAGGGCGCATTTCAGGGAACAACACCTCGCCAGGCTTATTTCGTCAAGTGCGACAAAGAGACCACCACACAAAATGACATTGACCGAGGCATTGTGAATATCGTTGTTGGTTTTGCACCACTGAAGCCGGCTGAATTTGTCATCGTCAAACTCCAGCAAATTGCTGGCGAACTTGAAGTTTAAAAGGAGAAAATCATGGCTCAGTTCAGTGTTAATCCGCAACGGTTTGATCCTTATAAAAACTTCAAGTTTCGCATCAAATGGGACGGCAGGTTTGTTGCTGGCATCAGTAAAATTGGTGCACTCAAGCGTACTACCGAACTGGTTGAGCATCGTGAAGGAGGGGACCCCAGTACGGTACGAAAATCGCCCGGACAAAGTAAATATGAAGCGGTTATGCTAGAGCGTGGTGTTACCCATGATCCGGAGTTTGAAAAATGGGCGAACAAGGTCTGGAATTTCGGTTCCGGTCTTGGTGCCGAAGTCTCGCTGAAAGACTTCCGCAAGGACGTGATTATCGAGATGTATAACGAGGCGGGTCAATTAGCCATTGCTTATAAAGTCTTTCGCTGTTGGGTATCGGAATATCAGGCATTGCCGGAGTTGGACGCGAGTGCTAATGCGGTGGCCATTCAAACGCTTAAACTGGAAAACGAAGGCTGGGAGCGTGACGATGAAGTTGCCGAGCCCAGTGAGCCTGAATTTACCGAACCGGAAGGGTAGCCGACAATGAGACCCCTTGATGCGACCGAACTACTGCATGTCTGGGAGCACGGGCTAAATCAGCCGCCGCTGCAACAGGCGCTTATTCTCATCGCGGCAGCCTGTCCGGAGCTGGACCCAGGTGCCGTCACAAAGTTGAGCATTGGTGTGCGAGACGCCCGCTTGCTGCAACTGCGTGAGTGGATGTTCGGGTCACTGTTGCTCAATACGGCGCAATGCCCGCAATGCGGGGAGCGGGTTGAGTGGGAAGGCAGAACGACAGACTTACGTAGACAAGCGATTGATGATGTCGACTTCGCAGAAAAATCACGCCTGGAAGTGGATGGTTATCAACTGCACTTTCGTTTGCCGGACAGTACGGATATTGCAGCCGTTATGGCATCGGATCAAAGCGAAGGCAATGCCGACGCTACAGTATTGATCAAACGATGTGTCATTTCTGCGGATTATAAGGGTAAAACCTGCGACTTGGCGAAATTGCCAGAACATGCACTTGATGCGTTGAGCCAGAAGATCGAAGACCTGGATCCACTGGCAGAAATCCGTACCGGTTTGACCTGCCCCGAGTGCTCACATCAATGGGACGTGCTGTTTGATATTACCTGCTTTCTGTGGGTTGAAATCAACAACTGGGCAGAATGCATGCTGCGAACGATACACCGGCTTGCGAGTGCCTATGGCTGGACGGAAAGCGAGATACTGAATCTTGGTCCGGTGCGTCGACAACTCTATCTCGGGATGGTGAATCGATGACTGATTTTTTCACTAACCTGATAGATCGGCACCTCGGTATCGGTGACATCATACAGCCACGTATACCGGGACGCTTTGAGATGGATAGCGCTCAACTGGCGGCAGCTTCCCCTGATGAGGGCATAAACCCGGTCGAGTCAGAAAGCGAGCAAACCTTGCGGCCATCACAACCATCCCGTGACGTATTTTACCCGGGACAAAAAAAAACGGCTTCTGATATTAACTTTCAGGAGTCGATGGTAAACAACGGTCATCATTCCGGTGAGCCGCGAAGCACGTTCGTTGTTGATACACCAACAATAACGCCCGATGAATCTGATGTAACAATAAACAAAGATTTTTCAACGTCATCGTTTCAGAAAGAAAATAATGTTTCGATTCAATCGGGTTTGCCTGAACAGCAAGCAATTTTCCCTGCCCCTGGAAAATCAAATGACACTCAAGGTCTGAACATTGACCGATATTCCCGTCCGGTCAGCCAACAACAGCAACACACGCAAGCGGATAAAACGAATCTTGTCGACGATAAACAAAAGACTTTTAACGACAAGCATGTGCCAATAAACCGGAATGACTCATATGGCGTCATGCGTGATCATCCTTCACCACCGACTTCGCTTGCGGGTGAGCAACATCCTGAAAATGAACTGAATCATCGCATTCATGCAATGCTTCAACGTCTGATGGATGCCCCTGCGCCATCAATGACAGAACCCGCCCCGGGTGATCAGAGTCATAATGAAAGCCCGATACCAGCCGTGTCCGAAGAGAAAGCCTCCCTGCTGGATGTTGCCGCCACACTCACCGCCATACCCGGGGAGGCGACGCCGAATGTAAACCGGCAAACACCCCGCGAAGAAAAAAAACATTCCAGTGACAACGATAATCTCCGCCGAAACAGCCAACTGGATGCCCCCGCCTGGCTACCTGAAATAGAGGCCCGGCTCAGCCAGTTACAGCCAGCAGAAATTAAAACTGAACCGGTCATCAATGTCACTATTGGCCGGGTTGAAGTGCGGGCCGTTCAGTCAGAGATACCGCAACCGGTGAAGCGTCAGAAAAAACCGGTCGGCGTGATGAGTCTGGATGATTATTTGCGGCAACGTAAACATGGAAAACAAACATGAGCACGCCCGCTGCATTAGCCACCGTGACTGCGACACTGCAAAACCTGGTGTCCAGTGTGGTGGCGGGTGCAACGGTGACAACACAGCCGCCCAGTGTGGCGCGTAATGGTGGTGACGGTGAGCAGATTAATATTTTTCTCTACAGCACCCAGGTCAACACAGCATTCAGCAATGCGCCGATGCCGGGTGAATCTCGAAGTGGAGAGCAGGCCTACCCACCATTGCCATTAATATTGAAATATTTAATTACCGCCTATGGCGCTAATGATGATGATATATCCGGTCAACAACTCATGGGATTGGCCATGAGTCTGTTACACGATCGTCCCCTGCTGGGCCAGTCGGATATCGCAGGCATCACACCAGACTCCAACCTCCAGCAACAAATCGAGCGCATTCGTATCACGCCAGACCCCTTGTCTCTGGATGACATGTCCAGGCTTTGGGGCACTTTTCACTCGGTGGATTACCGGCTTTCAACCGGATACGAAGTCTCTGTGGTGCTGATAAAAAGTACGCGAAGTGGCAGAGCGCCTTTGCCGGTATTAAGAAGAGGTGAAGATAATCAGGGTGCCGATGTGGTTGCAGCCCCTTCACCCTCCCTGTCCGGTTTGCGTTTTCCGAACCAGAAACCGGGCGCAGAATTTGGCGATACCTTCACCTTGCTGGGTGAACAATTAAACAGCGAAGACATAACCCTTCGGTTGCAACATCCCTTGCTGGATGAGCCGATTAATATTCCGGTGGAAGCCGGTCAAAGTGAAACTGAAATGGTGGTACAACTCCCCGAGTTGGCAGACGATGCGGAACTGGGTTTCAAATGGCCAGCCGGATTTTATGCTTTGTCTCTGGTGATGCAACGGCCGGGCACGCCCACCTGGACCAGCAATTCGGTATCCATGCCGTTTTCACCGAAAATAGAATCCATCGACCCAGCAAATGCTCCGGCAGGTGATGTGGTGATCACCGTCGAATGTCTGCCACAAATAAAAGAAGGACAAGGTGTAACGTTACTGTTTAGTGACCGAACAATTAAACCGGACTCGGTCACCACACCCGCTGATCCCACCGCTCGAAGTATATTGATTTTTACGATTGAAAACGCGCTGGCTAGAACAGAACCCTATGTGTTGCGCCTGAGAGTGGATGGTGTAGACAGTATCCCAGTAGATTTTTCAGGTGACATCCCCCAATTCGCCGATAATCAGAAGGTCACCATCACATGAGCGATCAAGCGCAATGGATGGCAAATAATGACCACTACCTGACGGCACTGATGACATGGATTCGCCTTCGACTGCAACAACTTGCTCCGCCTGTCATGTCGCCTGAATCAAAGGAACCCGAAACCCCGCCGGGCGGCTGGTTCAAACGCAGCAAAATGGAAGACAATAAATTACTGCCAGCACCTGCCACCAATACAAACGATGACGCACTGGCACTGGCTTATCAGGAAATGATCAAACTGGAACAAACCACCCCACCGCCTGCGCTGAACCTGTTGGCAAACCATCTGGGGCTATCAACGTTTGATTGCAACGTATTGGCCTTGTGTACCGCAATGGCACTGGACACCCGAATGGCCGGTCTTTGCGCGCAAGCCCAGGATGATTTGAACAAAGCCTATCCCACCTTCGCACTGGCATTTGCCTTGTTCGATGACCCGGACTGGAATGCCTTGTCACCCCATGCCCCCTTAAGACACTGGCGGTTATTGGAAATCAATCAACCCGGCGTGCAACCGTTAACCAGTGCCGCACTGGGTGCCGATGAACGCATCGTTAATTATCTTAAAGGGCTTAATTATCTGGATGACCGGCTTATGCCCTTGCTTGATCCTGTCCAGTATGAATCGTCGCCTATTCAGCCAGATGATGATCGCGATGAAACCCTGCCACGCTCGCAACAACAGATGCTCGACAATATACTTGAACAGTTAAAACATGCCAATGCTGCGATCAAAGTGCCCGTCATTGAATTGTTGGGACATGATACCGCCAGCAAGCGACTGGTTGCGGGTCGGGTGGCATCGGTCCTGGGTTTAAGTCTGCAAAGCATGAGCATCAAAATGTTGCCCGGTCAGACAGGAGATTTTGAAACCTTCACCCGGCTTTGGCAGCGTGAATCCTTGCTAATGCCATTGGCTTTGTATATCCAGGTTGACGGTGCCACGGATGCTGAAAAAACGCAACTCAGGCGCTTTCTTGAACGTAGCAACGGCGTTGTTTTTGTTGATCTGGAAGATGCCAAAACTGAAACAGTGCGTAACCGGTTCTCGGTTGAAATCAACAAACCGACACCTGAAGAACAGGAACAGCTTTGGACCGCAGCGTTACAAGGTCAGGCCAGTGATCAGCCGCAGCATCTGGCCGAGCAATTTTCTTTCAATCAGAATGACATCAAACGGTTGGCCAACATCGCCCTTGAGCCCTTGTCAGAAAACGAGAAAACGTCAGAAAACGAGCCAGCGTTAAATCCGGCAATAGACAAAGACCTCTGGCAAGCCTGCCGTATCGCCGCTCGTGCGGGAATGGAACAGTTGGCACGGCGTATCGACATTAAAGCAGATTGGGAGCAACTGGTACTGCCGCCAGAGAAACCGCCTTGCTACATCAAATTACCGATCAGGTAGCCCAACGCAATCGGGTTTATGAAGACTGGGGATTTCGCGAACGAATGAACCGGGGGTTGGGCATCAATGCCCTGTTTGCGGGTGAAAGCGGCACCGGTAAAACCATGGCCGCAGAGGTCATTGCCAACGCACTCGAACTGGATCTTTACCGCATTGACCTGTCAGCCGTGGTCAGCAAATACATTGGTGAGACAGAAAAGAACCTGCGCAAGTTATTTGATACCGCAGAAGACAGCGGCGCCATTTTGTTTTTTGATGAAGCCGATGCGCTGTTTGGTAAACGCAGCGAAGTCAAAGACAGTCATGATCGTTTTGCCAATATTGAAATCAATTACCTGTTGCAACGAATGGAATCTTATCGAGGTCTGGCGATTTTGGCGACCAATATGAAAAGTGCATTGGACAAAGCTTTTATGCGGCGTCTACGTTTTATTGTTGATTTTCCTTTTCCGGGTGTGGAACAGCGTAAAGAGATTTGGTCAAAAGTTTTTACTGCTAATACACCAGTTGATGAGGGTTTGGATTTGTCGCGTTTGGCGAAGTTTAATCTTACCGGTGGCAATATTCATAACGTCGCGTTGAATGCGGCTTTTCTGGCGGCGCAAGAGGATGGGGTGGTTTCGATGCCGTTATTGTTGAATGCGACGCGGACAGAGTTTAAGAAATTGGAACGGCCTGCGAAGGAATCGGACTTTCGGTGGCTTGGGACTACGGAGGAGGTGGTGTGAATATTAATTTGCGTATTGAGAAGGTGGTTTTGGATGGGGTGAATATCACCACCGACCAGCGTGATTCACTGCAAGCCAGCGTAACAACCGAACTCGCCCGGTTGTTTGCGGAAGGTGGGCTTTCTTCCAATCTTGCTCAAGGGGCAGCAATATCACGTATGTCTACGGGCGACATTCAATTAACGGGTAACAACCCGATGCAATTCGGGCAGAAAATTGCGCAATCGGTGTATGGAGGTATGGATCATGAGTAAAACAACCATTGCTCAGCAAGTAGAAACATCAAACTTTTTACCGTCTGCCCAGCGCGTACTTCAGCGCAAGTGTGCTTGCGGTAATCAAACGCTTGGGGGCGGAGAGTGTGCAGAATGTGGGAAGAAAAAACGTGGTTTACAACGCAAGCTTACTATTGGCGCAAGTAATGATCCGTTGGAACGGGAAGCGGATCGGGTTGCTGATCAAGTGATGGCTGCACCAGTACACTCTGCTGTTAGCGATACACCACTGCGCATCCAGCGTTACGCAAAACAAGCAACCGAGAGTGCTGACACTGCGCCTGCGAGTGTAGACAATGTTCTTGCAAGTTCTGGAAGACCGCTTGAATCAACGCTTCTCCAAGATATGGAACAGCGCTTTGGCCGTGATTTTTCGCAGGTGCGGGTGCATTCTGGTGTGGCTGCTGAGCAATCGGCGCGTGATGTCAGTGCCGATGCGTATACCGCAGGAAACAACATTGTATTTGGTGCTGGTCAGCTTGCGCCGAGAACTCATGAGGGACGGCGGTTAATTGCTCATGAACTGACGCATGTAGTGCAGCAGTCAGGTGCAGAGAGAGTTCGTGCGAGTCAAAGCAATGAAAAATACGGTAAGCATTCTGTGGTTTACCGTCGTGTTGCAACACGCCTTACAAATTGTCCTGCAGGTACAAATAATGCTCCAGCAGACCCTGTTGGAGAACTGAGCGCGATTGATGCGATAGCCGCAGCGCTGGTTAGCGGTACAGCCATTTTGCTTTCTATTACCTCAGCTTTAACTAGAGTAGGGTTTCGTAATCCTGCATCAGCTGTGGATCAAGCCTATCAGAATACTTTTGGTCTACCACCTGCCAGGCCAGGCGGATTTTTAAACAGGCTTACTGGGGTGGTCAGATCAACTCTTGATGAAGCCCTCAGCGAAGAAATGAGATTGTTATCGCTTAGATATGGACTACTGGGCAGGTTTTTTAGCCAATTTGTTCCCTACCGTTGCGGTATTCCAGAAACCTTCGGCGGTTGTACCCAAACAGCTGCTGATTGCGCTGGGGACGATGCAGGTGCATGCCCAGGAGTGGGTGCTATCTTCCTTTGTCCTGGTTTTTGGGGGTATGGCACACATCAACAAGCTGGGATCTTGATTCATGAAGCAGCTCACGTCAATTGGGCTCGCATTGACCATGGAGCACAAGGGCCAGGTGGTAACTTTAGGCATGCAGAATGTTATGCAGAGTTTGTTGCACAGATATTTCCCATTGTGTTGCCACCTACTACCAATCCCTGCATTCCTCCGGGACCATAAGCGTAATCAATGGGGTCAAAGTAATCAATGGGGTCAGACACGATTGAAATATATGGTGAAGGAAAATAAATAAAGTAAGGATAAGTTATGAATTTAACAAATACTACCTACACCTACCGTTGCGGCCAAAAGGTAGAACTTGAAAAGAGCCCGGATAAAATGGTCATCCGGTCATTGCCAGATAGCCTGGATGATGTAGCGATTGTAACATCCGAGCAAGTTTCATCCGCGTCAACACGTATCAAAACTAGCGCAGCGGATTTAGACTCGCTAATGGACCGCAGCCGAGGCGTTGCGCCGACTCATCATGCCTATTACGAGGCAGAAAGTGGTTCGGAGTTTCTGATCACTGATCGAATATTCGTGATTTTCAAGGATACGCCTTCCGACGCGCAAGTGGACGAGTTTGCGGGTC
>JAADGF010000075.1 GCA_013152545.1 Gammaproteobacteria bacterium | reverse complement strand
CCTAATCGGTTTGGTGGGCAAGCCCCTGTCTTTACACGTTTGTATTGAGGGTTTGTTGGCTTCAAAGGTGATAATGGTTTCCTTTTTTCCAGAGAATAGGTTCCAGAGCACAATTAACTCTAATATTTCAACTCGCTTATATTAGAAACAATTGTGCTCTGGTACCAATGCCAGTATAAAAGCGGCCATTACACACTTAACGCGATCGGTGGATTTTTTTCTGCCAGCAAATCAACTGTCAGTAGAGCACTTCGTAATTTCGATTCGTAATTTTGTTATGTCTAATTTTGGGAAATGGGAGGCCTGACCCTCTGCACTGCTATGATTTTCTGAGACCCTGAAATGGGGTTAAGGGTAAAACGGTTATTTGGTTTTGCCTAGATCCTGATTGCTTAGCGACATGGATGTCGTGTATGCCGTTTTTGTAGGAGCAAAAAACGGTGACGGGTGCGGACTTGTTTCGACATCTTGAGCTTGAAAATACGGATGCAACACTTGTTTTTACAAATAACGCAACAAATATTTTATTTGTTGCGTTAGCAATGAATTATTTTCGTTTGCCTGGTTGACAAGAAACTGCTAATGGCTGACCCTGATTTTTCATTGAGCAGGACACCGTTCATGTTAACCAGATGTCCTGCTCAAATTCGTTAATTAATCTCCCCTTGTGTCTCGCAGACGTGTTGCCTGAAATTCGTATTCAACGGGCAGGCAGGTTGCTTTGGAGCTTGTGCAAGGAACACAGGAGACGTCATCTTCCTGCTCTGCAATGCGACACAGCCGAGACCAGCTTTTGATAGCACCGTTACGTTGCAGATCGGCAAGATCAATCAAGGCACTGATGCGATTCTCTGCCAGGTGAGATGCATTTTTAGCAAACCCAATATCAAGGCTGGCATCAATCAGTTTGAGTTGACCCGTTTTGCTGTTGAGGTTAATGTCGGTAGGCTGGGTTCGGAAAAATCGCATTGGCGTATAATTGTCACTTCCCAGTTTCTGAATGTTACCATCACCATTACCGCGCGGTGGAGCCGATACATCACGCTGTTCAAGCGTCAATTGAATGACATCCTGATCCACCTCGTAAACTCCCAAAATCAGATCTTCGTCCATGGCCCAGGGTAGGTGCAGACTGGATGGGCTGATCAGGTTTGTCATGCCTGAATCCACCACGTACTCACCTTGTACCTGGCCAGATGTGGCAAAACCGATGACAACATCTATCTCAGGGTATATATCTCCACCTGCACGCGCATAATCAACAATCGCACCTGCATAGGCTCTAAGGCCGAAACCTTTGGCCTCGCCACCATTACTGTTGCACTGGATTGCTACGCCATAACTTGTACCGCCAAACTTGGAGTAAAACCACACACTAGAATGTCCCAGCAGGTCGCCACCGTGCCAGACGATGTCTTCATTCTGACTTACAATGCCCCAGTTCTCGACGATTGTACCGAGTCCATAGTCCAGTCCAGTTACTGCGTCGAATACATTTGTGCGCTTGGTGAACATGGTGTTCCAGGACGCATTCGACAACACAGATTCGTTATCTATCAAGGCCACAAATCGAGCCAAATCGCCAATTGTCATCGCCCATCCTCCTGCTGGTCCCCACCAACCCTCATGACTACCCGCTGTATCCCATGCAAATGCTTTGGGGGGCACATTACCGCAGCTTCCATTGCAATCATAGCCTCGAGCGTAGGGGGATATATCACCATCTCGCCAGGAGTGCACCAAGGCCAATGTGGTTAACTCACCATCAACGTTGTAATCGTCGGCCCAGTGACCGAGCTGATGCCATAACCATGGTTCATAGCCCTGATGATCGCTCTGTATATCGGGCGAATCGTAACTGACCTGGTCTATGACCGCGCCAGCTGCCATGAAGCTGATATTGGCATATTTACCGGCTTGTGGGCCGAGTGTAATGTCATCCTTGACGGCATCAAAAGCCACACGCGGGTGGCTCAGACACCAGTCAGTGCTTGCTGAGGCAGGCATTGAGGCTGGACAGGATGGTTCAACTGTCCAGTCTGGAGCTCCTTCGGGAATTCCTGCGTCCAGACTCAGCAAGTCATCCAGTGTCAGTCCGGCAAACTCACCTGTGCTACCAAGGTAAGTCTGAATGGGTTCGTCAAGCTCAACCAATCCTTCCTCAACCATTCTCATGGCACCAATTGCAGTGAAAGTTTTTGATATGGACGCCACAGGCGCCATTGTATCGAGCGTCCAATCCGTCGATTCATTGGCGTAGCCATAGGATTGCAGGTAGGTGATTTGACCATTCTTTAGCACTCCTACAGCGCATCCTGGAGCCTGAGAATAAACAAGTCCGTCAAGACTGCCACCGGTTGCAGTATTTCCATTGAGCATCAAGTCATCAATGAAATCGTTGTGTTTGCCCTCAAAGTGGCCATCCTTGCTACCCGCCCACAATGCATTGGCATTGGCCACCTGATCTGTGGCGTCCGGGTCATCGTGTATCGGTGGAGCGCATGCGCTCAGCAGCAGCAGCATTCCCATCCAGGTCATTCTTGTTTTCATCGTTCCCTCCATCCATTCGCGAGTATAGAAAGAATAAACACCCTATACCCTACAAGGTTTTATTTTTTTCTTTATTTATTTTGAAATGTGAAATGTGTTTTTAGTCAATACCAAAAATATTTTAACTATCGAGTTAAAAATAACTAGGTAAGATTGGACAAATCAATGTGACAAATTCCCGAAACGGCTGCAGCCCCGTCGCCTTCATCCGCTCCGCTCCCTCATCGCACCGAGGCCGCAGCCGTTTTTTCTACCTCCTCTGCTCCACCTGGCGGGGGACCTGCGGCAAGGCGGAAGCCCAGGATGTCGTAGCGCCTGCCGGACTCGTAGTGGTAGCAGTAGGCAGCGCGCAGCCACCTGCCGCTGTCGATCCAGCCACCACCACGCACCACCACGCGGTAGGGACCCCGATCAGCACCCGTGGGATCTACACTCGGTTCTGCTGCTCGGTAGTCGCTTTCATACCAATCCTCACACCACTCCCAGACATTTCCGTGGACTTGATACAGGCCCCACGGATTCGACTCAAAACTTTTTACCGGCATTGTCTTTTTCCGATACTCCCCTTTTTCACCGTTATTATAAGGAGAGTTGCCATCATAATTGGCCAGCTCGGGCGTTAACTCGTTACCCCACCAAAAAGGCGTCTGCGTACCGGCTCGACACGCGTACTCCCACTGCGCCTCACTGGGCAAGCGGGCCTGCAAACCAGGGAACTCTTGGTCGAGCTTTTCACAAAAAAGCTTAACATCGTCCCAACTGACGTTCTCCACCGGCAAATCATCACCTTTAAATTTACTGGGATTCTTACCCATCACCGCTTGCCACAAGGCCTGGTTACACGCCGTCTCTGCCAACCAGTAACCCCGGGTTATTAACACTCGGTGTCGAAACTCATCACCTTCGCGTTCTGGCTCCCCCTCTGGCGAACCCATCCAAAACTCACCAGGCGGTATCCAGCGCATCTTTTGCGTGACGTTATTAACGGTAAACGCAACCCACAAACCAAATGCATCCTGCCCCCAATGCCTTGCCCAGGGCATAGGAAACTGTGGAGGTGGATTGTGTGGCCATGGGCTACCGGGATCAGGTAGATTTTGCAGAGTCTGTTCTGTTACTAGCCTGACGCTCGCATCTTTTCGCATTAGTGAAGCGAGGTACTGATACGCTTTCGACAATGAACTACTCACGTACCAGGCCTCTTGGTTTTGCCCTTTAAACCTATAGCTAAAGAGACTGGATGCTGCGCTGGTCCCCATGGAATGCTCCACGACGAGCTGCGGCAAGGCGGAAGCCCAGGTTGTTGTTGCGCCTGTCGGACTCGTTGTGGTTCCAGCGTACGTACTTTACGCGTGACCATTGAGGCCAATTGTTCATTACTGAATACTGTATAGGCCGGTACTGCTTGCTCTTCGGCAAGCCGTTTTCTCAACCGCCGTAGCTCGGCATACACGTCGAAATCTGCCGCATCAAGCACCTCACGGTAATCAATGCTGCCTTTTTTGCGAAGACTTGGGTTCTGTTTTGAAGAAAGCTCATAGACCACACAAAGGCTCCAGCCACTCTGCTTACCGGCAGAAATAAACTGTCGATCCACCGTCTGAATGGCGTGCCCAGTAAGAAAACTGTTTACCTCAGCTTCTGCATCAGCAGGCCAATGCGCCGGGATATAAAAAAATTTATACTGCATAGACTGACCTCCGCCCAAAACGGCTGCGGCCTCGTCGCCTTCGTCCGCTCCGCTCCCTCATCGCGCCGATGCCCCAGCCGTTTTTTCTATCTCCTCTGCTCCGCCTGGCAGGGGACCTGCGGCAAGGCGGAAGCCCAGGAAGTCGTAGCGCCAGTCGGGCTCGAAGTGGGCGCGGAAGGCAGCGCGCAGCGCCCCGCCGCCGCCGAACCAGCCGCCACCACGCACCACGCGGTAGGGGCCCCGATCAGCACCCGTAGGATCTACACTCGGTTCTGCTGCTCGGTAGTCGCTTTCATACCTATCCTCACACCACTCCCAGACATTTCCGTGGACTTGATACAGGCCCCACGGATTCGACTCAAAACTGTTTACCGGCATTGTCCTTTTCCGATACTCCCCTTTTGCGCCGTTATTATAAGGAGAGTTGCCATCATAATTGGCCAGCTCGGGCGTTAACTCGTTACCCCACCAAAAAGGCGCCTGCGTACCGGCTCGACACGCGTACTCCCACTCCACCTCACTGGGTAATCGGGCCTGGAAACCGGGGAGCTCTTGGTTGAGCTTTTTACAAAAAAGCTTAACATCGTCCCAACTAACGTTCTCCACCGGCAAATCACCACCTTTAAATTTACTAAGATTCTTACCCATCACCGCTTGCCACAGGGCTTGGTTACACGCCGTCTCTGCCAACCAGTAACCCCGGGTTATTAACACTCGGTGTCGAAACTCATTATCTTCGCGTTCTGGTTCCCCCTCTGGCGAACCCATCAAAAATTCACCAGGCGGTATCCAGCGCATTCTGAAACTCTCGTTGCCGATCGCAAGATCAGCAAAACGACCATATTGATCTTCACCCACCGAAGTTCCTTTTGGTAACCCGGGCAGTTGTCCAAATTGAAGGGTTTTCCATTGTTCTTCATCAACCCATGCCGCATCCACCGTATTATCATGGGCAGATAGAGGATGCAGTACACCCGTGAATGGCTCACCCGGATAACACCATCGTAGACGACGACCGTCAGTTAACGTGCAAATCAAACCATCGGGGCCTTGCTCGATGGCTGTTACCCAGGGTGGTTTTTCGATCTGCCGCATTAGGAGCGATTGATACTCAGACTCCAGCCTAATTTTCTCGAATCTGGATTTTCGAAAAGTGAGAGAACTGTCCGTGTTCCATTTACCATAAGGGCCTGTCACTTCGTTTGAAGGATCGATCAGAGCAACCTGCAAGCTATCGATACCTGATTTAACTTGTCGCAGTTCCAAACCCGACTGGATTGACGTCCCGCTGGAAGCAAGCTGTAATGAATGCCCTTGCACCCGCACAGACAACCAACTTACACCAGACTCATTTTGTTGACGCACCACACTCATACCCGGCCCCAGAGGTACAACAGGCGAGCCTCTCGCCAATTGACTACGACTTTTGACACATAACTGCTCAAACTCCGGGTTAGCCTCCCAGAACTGCTTGCACTGTCGACTGGAAAGCTCCCACAACCAGCGGGTAGTGGCATCAGACAAATTGCTTTTGGTTTGCAGTTTCAAAGTGAGCCGTTGCGCCGCCGCCATCGCTGCTGAGTTCAATGGAAGTCCAAGGGAATGATGAATAAGCACTTCTTCCATCTCTACCTCTTTAACTACAAACTGACGATGTAATTGTACTGCTTTACTAAGACGTTGTTGCATTTCAGTATCAAACTGTTTAAATCGGCGACGATACTCATCCACAAAGTCACCTTCTAATCCGCAAGCACCAGGCTGAGACCAGACTTTTTCATGGCGCCAAAGTTGAATTTCATGTTCCACACAACCGTGCAACAGCCTCCGCCAAACTCGCAATAATGCAGGTGAGCACCACTGCACTGTCGCCAGGCAGGCGAGCAAGCTCTTCACGACATCACCACCATCCCTACTAGCAGGCCGATCCCACATTTCAATTCGATTAGAGACGAACTTGCGCAACTCGAGGTTAGGTTTCGAATGGGGCAGAAATAGCGTCGCGCGTGCGCCAGCTTCGTTCCATTTTTGTAATATATGCAACCACTGGTTGCGCAAATTTGAACTTGAATATATCCCCATATCAGAAAAAACCAGGATACGGGTATGTTTATTTGGCCAGGGTAGCGCGCTATTCGCTTGTAGCTCGGCAAGATCTTCCTTTAACAGCGGTATCAACCGTGTACGGCTGCGCCCAAAGCGACGCTGCAGAAACGTGCTCACCCGATCTAGCTCACACCATAACAACATGAGTCGCGGATGATAATCTAGCACCAGCCAAATTTCTCCGCTCTCCTCTAATGCCTGCTCGGGTAGTTTCTCTTTAGGGGTTTCGGCACGTGAAAGCGCACTTAGCCATTGATTGATCTGCTGTTGAGCAAGATTAATTTCACAATTTGCCGCTTGCGTCGCACGGGACCAAAGCAGTTTTTCAGAAAGCAACTTAGGCGCAGGCAATTCAAAGGCAAAATTACTGCCAGCCACAGACTGATCTACAAGTTTTAAATTATCGGGCGGAGGTGGGGCAACCGTGCTGCTCTGTTTGTCAGTAAATGAAAGTACCTGCCAGAATTTAGGACGAAAACCACCAACAGTGCTTGATACAGGCTTTTCCTCAGTTTTCGCATCATTGGTGGACTCTGAACCGGTAACAGGTCCATTGTTTTGATCTCTTTTACTGCCCTGCGGTGGTAACTCAAGCTCGCCATAATTTAACAAAGCAAGTATGTCTTTGCGAGTGAGTCCGTTGTCAGTGTTTAATAAAAAAACCAGATCTGCTGGCCCAAGCGCGCAACGCGATTGTCGATTCATGAATTAATTCGACCCGTGAGAGTCCTTAAGCAGCACTATTTGGTGTAAATCGTTAATATTCTCCTCCATATCTTTATCTGATCCACCAAGACCACCCACAACACGCAATAGGTCAAGATACTCCGCCGCACCGGGTGGACGCTCTCCTTCCGGTGTTTTTTCGCGTAGTTTACTTATAAGTTGAGCGGCTTTTGTAACAATAATTTCTGGAACTTTATTAATCTCATCAACTTTGGAGTGAATATGTGCATTAGCAAATTTGGTCAAATGAGAGACAAGTTCTTCCCCTGGCTTGGGTAGTTTTATGGTCAACACAAGACAGCGCCGAAGAAAAGCGGGCGGCAGCTGTCTTTCATCGTTGGAAGTAATAATTGTTAGAGGACGGCGCAGTTTTTCATCATCCGTCGTTCTGATGGGCAAGCCAATGTCACCGTTGCCCAGCAATTCAAGCAAGCCATTGGGTAAGTTAGAATCTGCTTTGTCAATCTCATCAATGAGCAGAACGAGATCTTCATTTTTGGGCTGCTTAACCAAGTTAGGCGATTCAATGCGACTCGCTAAATGACTTTGCTTTTCGGCTGAACCCGGACGAATCGCCCACCAAAGCGGACCAGGCACAATAAATTTCGCCCGCTCTAACGATTCTGGAAGCCGACCTGGTTCACCGCGATCATTGTTTCCCAATGCGCCTAACATCTGAGCCTGCGCTAGACGTGCGACAGCATCAAACTCCCACAGTAAATCTTGATACTCGGTACGTGGCTGAATCGTTATACTGATAAATTGCCAACCGAGTGTCTGTGCGACAGCACTCGCAAGTTGGCTCTTGCCTACACCAGGCTCACCCCTCACTAACAATGGACGCCTTGCATGCCAAGCAGCGACAACAGCTTTGATGTGTTCCGGGGCATAATAATGACCCGACGCAGGCCAACTGCCGAGAGACGCAAGTTTTTCACACTTTCCGCAGGGAAAGTCTGTGATCCTCATATTTAGTGCTCCCTATTCAAAAAAAGATCAACAAAACTCGCCAGCTCATCTACAATAGATGTTTCTTTGAAATCAACCGAAACGAAAGCAGGGCAATTACTGACCCCCACACGCATAATAAAGAGAAATGGAAGTTTGAATTTAAGCGCCTCCATTACACCCGGTTGTAGCAGTGGATGCTCCACTTTATTTGCTGGCACAAAAAAATAACGTGCCTTGCCTCTTTCGAAATTACGTTCTAAGGCCTCGCTGAGTCGTGTCATTTCATTATCATTAAAATACTCATTGGGCTCTTTGTTATCATTCGGAAAGGTAAGATTCCATATCACTCTTAATTCTGCATCAATAATCGAACTACAGGAAAAATTCACAGCGCGTTGCGCTTTGTCACCATGGTAGCATCGGTCTTTGTTAACATCAAAACGTTCCATCTTGTCGTTGTATGAAAAATTGGCAACCATAGTGGACTCCATTGATGCAAAGTATAACTCTGCGACCTCCGGCCCATCTTCTTGCAAATCAAAGCCCTCAACATCAAACATTCCTGGCGAAGAATTTATTATTTGATCCCTGCTCTTCTGGTTAATAAAGCCGAGTAACAACACAGCCAATATTTCAAGAATACGACCTTGCAAATTTTTTTTGTATGCCGGTTCACAATCACTCAACGCACCTTTTGAACAGTTATAAAACAACGTCAAGCGCGCCTTGACATTTTTCTGCCAAATCAATTTTACCAGTGATGAACATGGCTCTCCATGAAGTTCTAAATTATTTTCCAGTTTTCTACGTAATAGATTCGAATATTCCAATCTCTCAATGATTTGCTTCCGGCATGCATCATCAAAATCACCCGAACCAGTGGGTACATAGTCTGTTTGAAGTCTTTCGCATTGTGCGCGAATTTGCTTCCAAACATCTTCTGCTTTGTTTTCTATAATCACCTTCTCATCAGGCAAGTTGAGCCGCCCCACTACGTCGACAATCTCTTCTATCGCATCACCAAATTTTTGCGCTTCTTCGCTTGTTTTATTGTCATTAGTGGTATCTGCTCTATCCCGCCAAAACTCAGTTAGCTTATTCTTAAAAACGTAAAAATTATCTCGGACATCGGTCTTGTTCAACCAGTCATCGCAAGCAATAAAAAAACCGTGAAAACTTGGATGCCGTCTCGACAGAAAAGCGTATAGTTCACCCATACACCAGGGGGATTTAAAAAACCCCTCATTAAGCAAAAAAATCACACTGCTAGAGCTTGTTAATTCGCCTATAAATGCATCAATAGGCCGACTAAGTTCAGCATCCTTACAATCAACATTGAGCTTGATATCGTCGGGTACCCAATCCAATAAAGACTGAGCAAATTTTGACAGCCCATTTTCCTCTCGTCGATAAGATAGATAGGCTTTTATTTTTGTGTTTGTCTCACGCTGCATTACTTTACCCTCTTAGAGTGTTATTTTGAATGCCTAGAATGTAATGAAGTGTACTTAGTGTAGCGGGTATCAGACCCAATGCCAGTAAGTTAAGGGGATCAGAGAGAGCGGACCGAGGGACACCGATACGTTATTGACTTAACGATGCTTGTGTATGCCAAAAGTAAGCATGACAATGAAATAATCCTGTGGACGCCCATAGGTAATGAGCAGACCAAATACCGCGCACACAAAAATAAACAGAAGCCTTATCACCTAATGAACTCTCCAAAATCTAATTTTCTTTGATTTAGAAAGATCTTCCCATATACCAGGAATAACTATGTCCATTTGTATTCTTAACCATGTTCGCCAATCAGTAAGACGTGAACCATTCCATAGATCAATATGATCACCACTGGGGTTGTTTTCTCCTTGTCGCTGCCAATAATCCTTAAACAAAACTATTCCTTTCTTACCAGATAATATCTGTTTGAAAATTTTAGGCTGAATATCTTCACCAGGCTGTATTCCATTTATGGGCAATTTATTCAATGCTCTAGTATTCAGAGCGATACACCGAGACGTATAGTATGGTCACCCAAAAGGGGAAAGGTGGAAGGTGGAAGGTGGAACGCCGAGAACTTAATGACTTAAGACAAGCTAATGGAATAATTGCTTTTCCAATTTCGTTAAGTCCTTAAATCACGGTGATTCCCTAATTCCTTTTACCAAAAAATCTGAGCATAGCAGCGAATAGTAACATAACCTTTTTGTAGAAAATGTGAAAAATTCACATTCGGTAAGACGGGTAAATCGGGTGCAGCCATTAGCAGCTCTTTTCCAACACAGCTAACGAAAATAAACTACCCCACCGCAAGCGGACGGGGTATTTAACACCTTTACTTCTAATATTACGCAGCAAGCTGCGGGGAATTAAGCTGAGATTACCGTAGAAGCAGGCTTATTTGTTCCTTTATCACATTTTTTTCTACGATTAACAGCATCTTTCCAAGCACGAAACCCCATCAACACAAGCAAAATACCACCATATATAAAAGGCTC
>JAADGF010000016.1 GCA_013152545.1 Gammaproteobacteria bacterium | reverse complement strand
TTTGTGGGGCACTAATAATAGCTCGAACCATGGGCCGGTGGCGGGACGTGGGTGTTTACCGGGATGAGCGGCAAGGTCCACATCGCGCAGCACGCCAGCGTGGCGCTCGACCTGCACTTCCCGCCACAGGTAACCATTGAGGTAGACATATAACCAGCCGGGTGGCAGTGCGGTAATCAGGTCGGCGGATGGCTCAGAGTCGTCCGGGATGGGGTAGCGGCAAATGGGGATAATGGGGATCAGTACATTGGGCCATTGCGAGGCCTGGGCTTCTCGTTCGACGGGGGTGATGTTGCGACACAGGGGCAGATGCAGGGTGCCAATGGTGTAATACAGTTGGCGGGGTTTGTTGGGCACGTTGTCAAAACGTAACTCAACCCGGTGGGCATCCTGGCCCGTATCTTGGTGAGGATAGAGATCGCGCCGATAATCATCCTTTTCGGGGGTGGGCCTGAGTGTGAGATGGCCATTCAGTGGCTTAAGGTCTTTGCCCGCAACTTCGATGACGATTTTATATTGTTGTGTCTCGACGGGGTTGGTTTCAGCGGTCTCTGCCCAGCGTTGACGCTCAGCGGGCGTGATGGCCCGTGATGGCAGTTCTTGCGGGCGAATGAATTCACCGGCGCTGACGATGGATTGGCCACGATGAGAATGCGCTTCCTGCGGCGTCACGTCACGTTGAATCACGGCGACAGCCCCGCCGGACAAGCCCGATATTGCCGCTGCCAGTTGTTGTATCAGTGCATCATCGTCAAGCCGGTCGTTAACACGAGCAATGGTGCCGATGTGGTCATGGAGGTCTTTCAATCGCGCCATGGCAAGGGCGTCATCGCGAAATTGCGCTAGAAACCGGGCGGCGCTGTCGGTATCGGCAAAGGTGAGGCGGGTGTCGGTGACGCTAAACGCCTGGGGAATCAGGTCAAACAGGCCGGCTTGGCTACGCAGGCGTATAAACATGGCGGTCCTTGTTATTGATCAGTTTGATCAGCAGTATCGAAAGGTAGGCCAAAGTGTAGCGAGGTTATTTTCACCGACAAATGACATAATACCGGCGTGAATGTGACTTATTACCATAATCCTAATACATCAGTTAAATCGACTGATGTATTAGGTTTAAGAAAGGCAAAATACCACAGCTATACCCATAGCGTTTGAGCTGAATACAATTTTTCTATCTCGCCCTGAATTTAGTTGATTAGCAATATTAAAATACACTGATATATAATGCCCGATTCGCAATGAGCAGGACCATCGAATGGCCGTTAAAAATAATTCAGTGTTGACCGGCAAAACTAATAACGGTAATGCCAATGCCGATAAAAACATCGAAGTAAAAAACACAACGTGTTATATGTGTGCATGTCGCTGTGGTATCCGCGTGACATTACGCGATGGCGAAGTACGCTATATCGAAGGCAACCCGGATCACCCACTTAACAAAGGGGTACTTTGCGCCAAAGGTTCTTCCGGTATCATGAAGCAATACTCACCAGCACGACTCACTCAGCCCTTGCGACGCAGGAAAGGCGCCAATCGTGGCGATAATGACTTCGAAGTCATTAGCTGGGAGGAAGCATTTTCCCTGATGGCAGAACGCCTAAAACACTTGCGCGCCACCGACCCCAAGAAATTCGCCTTATTTACTGGTCGCGACCAAATGCAGGCCCTGACCGGGATGTTCGCCAAACAATTTGGCACACCGAACTATGCCGCTCATGGCGGTTTTTGTTCCGTGAATATGGCAGCTGGCATGATTTACACCATTGGTGGTTCATTTTGGGAATTTGGTGGCCCCGACCTTGATCGAGCCCGTATGTTTCTGATGTTTGGCACCGCTGAAGACCATCATTCCAACCCATTAAAAATTGCGATTTCCAAATTCAAACGTGACGGTGGCCGGTTTGTTTCCATCAACCCCGTGCGCACCGGGTATTCCGCCATTGCTGACGAATGGGTCCCGATCAAACCCGGTACGGATGGCGCATTAATCCTTGCAATGATTCATGAAATCATCAAAACCGGACTTTATGACAGGGAATTCATCATTCAATACAGTAATGCCCCGCAATTGATCAACCTGGATGAAGACCACGATGAATACGGTTTATTTATACGCCAGGACATCGAGGAAGATGTTGGTAAAGTTCATCCGCAAAATGAAATGTGGTGGGACCGCAACACCAATAAAGCCGTGCGTACCCATACTGACGGCGCAGACCCTTATTTGTTGGGCGAGTTTAAACTGGATGACGGTACCTCGGTGAAAACTGCGTTCCAGTTACTCGTCGAACGTGTTGCTGACTACACTCCGGAATGGGCCGCAGAGATTACGGGCATTCCCACAGAGACGATACGACGTCTATCACACGAAATGGGGATTACCGCACGGGATGAGAAAATCGAGCTGCCCATCGCCTGGACTGACGCCTGGGGAAAAGAGCACGAAGCCATTACCGGTAACCCCGTGGCATTTCATGCCATGCGGGGTTTGGCGGCCCACTCAAATGGTTTCCACACCATTCGGGCCTTGTCGATATTAATGAGTCTGCTTGGAACAATCGACCGGCCAGGCGGCTTTCGTCACAAAGCGCCGTTCCCACGTCCGATACCGCCCTGCGCCAAAACCCCCAATGGCCCACAGGGCGTGAAACCCAACACACCCTTAGGCGGTATGCCTTTGGGCTGGCCAGCCGACCCCAATGATTTGTTTGTGGATGAAAAAGGCGAGGCGATCCGCATTGATAAAGCATTTTCATGGGAATATCCGCTCGCTGTGCATGGCATGATGCACAACGCCATCACCAACATGTGGCGAGGCGACCCCTACCACATCGATACCTTATTCATTTTCATGGCAAATATGGCCTGGAACTCCACCATGAACACTGTTGAAGTTCGCAAAATGCTCAATGACAAAGATGAAAATGGTGAATACAAAATACCGTTTTTAATTGTCTGCGATGCCTTTCAGTCAGAAATGGTGACCTATGCCGACCTGGTGTTACCGGACACAACGTACCTGGAGCGCCACGATGTGATGTCGATGCTGGATCGCCCTATTTCCGAGTTCGATGGGCCGGTAGATTCGGTGCGCATTCCAGTCCTGCCTCCCACAGGTGAGTGCAAACCCTTTCAGGATGTGCTCATCGAACTGGGTAGTCGTTTAGGTTTACCCGCATTTTCTCACCCGGATGGCTCACGAAAATATCGCGATTATCCCGATTTTGTGGTAAACCATGAAACCGAAAAAGACTCCGGCATTGGTTTTCTGGCCGGTTGGCGCGGTAAAGACGGTGAGAAATTCATGCGCGGAGAACCTAACCCTAAACAATGGGAAATGTATGAAAAAAACAATTGCGTGTACCACTACAAACTACCAAAGTCATACCAGTACATGCGTAACTGGAACCGTGGTTATTTAGACTGGGCCAAGCATTTTCATCTCGCAAGATATGCCGACCCAATCAACATCCATCTTTATTCCGAAGTCTTGCAAAAATTTCGATTGTCCGCGCAAGGTAAATATGCCGGTAAACAGCCTCCAGAACGGCTTAAATCACGCATTGAAACGTATTTTGATCCCCTGCCTTTTTATTATGAACCTTTGGAAAGTCAATTATCGGATAAACAAAAATACCCGTTAAATGCCATCACCCAACGTCCCATGGCCATGTATCACTCTTGGGATTCACAAAATGCCTGGTTACGGCAAATACACGCACATAATTATTTACACGTTAATCCGCAACTGGGCAAGTCAGCCGGGTTTAACGATGGCGACTGGGTATGGGTTGAATCCATGCATGGCAAAGTCCGTTGTATGTGCCGTTTTTCAGAAGCCGTGGAGCCCGGTACCGTATGGACCTGGAATGCCATCGGCAAAGCATCCGGTGCCTGGAACCTAACGACTGACGCTAACGAGTCACAAAAAGGGTTTTTGCTCAACCATGTGATCTCTGAAGAGCTTCCCTCTAACAAAGACGGCGAACATCTCTCCAATTCAGACCCGGTAACGGGACAAGCCGCCTGGTATGATGTGCAAGTACGGGTATACAAAGCCGGTGAGGATGAAGAGCCAATAACCTCGCCACAGTTTGCCCCCACACAAGCCATTCCAGGCCAGGAAAAACGCAAAAAATGGTTACGGTATTTTGCCGGAACATTTACCAAAAAATCGCTAAACAAGCATTCAAATGGCAAGAAAAGGAGTACGCCATGACACAATTAGCATTGGTCATTGATCTTAATGTCTGTGTCGGCTGTCACGCTTGCGTCACCAGTTGCAAGCAGTGGAATACGTCTGGGTCTGCCGGCACTATGTGTGACGATAACCCCTATGCAGCAGAACCAACGGGGACCTTTTTTAATCGCGTGCAAACATTTGAAGTCGGCACTTTTCCTGACACTGAAACGGTTCACTTCCCTAAAAGCTGTTTGCATTGTGAAGACCCACCCTGTGTGCCCGTATGCCCCACTGGTGCGAGTTATAAACGTAAAGAAGATGGCATTGTTTTAGTGGATTACGACAAATGCATCGGCTGTGGTTATTGTTCATGGGCCTGCCCTTATGGCGCACGCGAATTGGATGAACACGAAAAGGTGATGAAAAAATGCACCCTTTGTGTTGATCGTATTTATGATAAAGACTTGCCCGAGCAAGAACGCAAACCTGCCTGCGTCATGTCGTGCCCCACCAGCGCACGATTGTTTGGCGACGTGCATGACCCGGACTCAGAGGTGTCCGTCGCGATTCGCGAAAAAGGGGGCTATGCACTAATGCCTGAATGGGGCACCCTTCCAGCAAACCACTACTTACCACGGCAAAAAACCAAACTGCATATTCACGACGATAAACTTACGCGTGTCGATAATCCGCTCAAGAAAGAAGGCCGCTTATCCACTGACGAGGATGGTCCCTTCCTGGAGGATGTCACAACGTGGTAGCTCATTGTCGAAACGGCTCGGCAATAATCCCGGGGCGGTTTTTTATTTCAACCTAACATCATCAATTGAACAGCATGTAAAACTGTAAATTATCGTACAGTGAGAAGCCCTATTCGTGGCGAGCATACATGTTCAGTAGAAATTCAGAGAGTCGCAGGAGTTTAACCAGCAATGCATCCCCCTTTTTCAGTGATTTTTTTAACAACGCTTATTGGCGCAGGCCAGGGCTTATTTTTAGCGCTGTTCGCTGCGCAATGTTACACACGGCTGGAAAACATTCCGCAACAAACGGGGGCATTTTACGCCTACGGCAGTATTTTAGCGCTCACCTTGCTGACGGGCGGCTTAATTGCTTCTTTCTTCCACTTAGGGCATCCTGAGCGTGCTTGGCGTTCCGCCACGCAATGGCGCACATCATGGTTATCCCGTGAAGTGATTGTACTGCCCCTGTTTATGTTAATGGTATTCATTTACGGCACATTACATTTTTTCGGCATCAACCCCCCGATACACGCCACGGTGGCAATTCCAAAAGGTGGCTTAACCATTATCGTCGGTGTCATCGGTATAATTACCTGTTTTGCCTTATTTATTTGCACAGGAATGATTTACGCTTGCCTTAAATTTTTACAGGAATGGCACACGCCATTAACCCCGATCAATTACACTTTGTTTGGCATCGCATCTGGGTTTAGCCTCGCAGCAGTTTATACCCATGTACAACAATCGCCACTATTGGGTTTTATGACTCTGTGGGCCATTATTTTCACCGTATTCGCTTTTTTCACACGAGGCGCATCCCTGATACGGAACTATCGACTTAAGCACAAATCCAATTTAACCACAGCCATCGGCGTGCGGCATAATCAAATTCAGCAAAAAGCACAGGGTGCAATGGGAGGCTCCTTCAATACCCGGGAATTTTTTCACGGCAAAACCGCGATGTTTTTTAAATCAGTTAAATGGATTTTTCTTGTATTGGTGTTTCCCGTACCGATTGCACTTTTAAGTCTGGGTTTAACCAACCAGCACATGTTAATATTATTTGTACTGGCTTTTGTGCTGCAATACCTAGGCTTAATCGCCGAACGCTGGTTTTTCTTTGCACAAGCCAAACATCCGCAAAACCTATATTACCAAACCATATAAGCATGCACACACAAGAACTAACAAGGATGGAGTTTGCTGAGTTAGTAGCGCACCCCGAGAAACCCGAGTCAGTCAATTAGCGAATACATTAAAGTTGTCGTTACCTCATACCCATTGGCATTGTTAACTATGGCGCTTATTGACCCCTTTGGCCGAGCAATAGAATATATACGGTTATCCGTCACGGATCGATGTGATTTACGTTGCTTTTATTGCCTGCCCAAAGGTTACAAAGATTTTGAAGAACCGGATCACTGGCTTAGTTTTGCCGAAATTACACGCGTAATTAGAGCTTTCAGTGAACTCGGCGTACACCGGATTCGGATCACTGGCGGTGAACCTCTGGTGAGAAAAAATATTGCAACGCTGGCTAAAAAAATCTCACAGCTACCTCGTATCGAAGACTTGTCTCTCAGCACCAATGCAGTACAACTGGCACGCCACGCCCAGGATTTAAAGGCCGCCAATATCTCGCGCCTTAATGTTAGCCTGGACAGCCTGGACGCAAAGCGCTTTAATCGTATAACTAATGGTGGCAAACTGGATAAAGTCATTGCTGGACTAATGGCCGCTAAGCAGGCAGGGTTCCATCCCGTCAAAATTAACATGGTTTTAATGAAAGACGTTAATGACGACGAAGTCGAAAGTATGGTGGAATTTTGCATCAAACACGGTTTTACATTGCGCTTTATCGAGACCATGCCCATCGGTGACACAGGGCGTAACGCTAGCAATCACTTCATTGATCTCGAAAAAATCAAAACCCAGCTGAGCCGAAAATATACTCTAACCCCCAGCGTAATGCACGGCGGCGGACCAGCACAATACCTAAAAATCGCTGGAACTGATTTAAACATTGGTTTTATCACCCCCATATCGCAACACTTTTGCGATACCTGCAACCGTGTGCGGCTCTCTGTGGATGGCACACTGTATCTCTGTCTTGGACAATCCGACAAACTGGTGCTACGACCATTATTAAGACAAGGTATTAGTGACCAAGCACTTAAAGACACCCTCATTAAAGCCATTGCCTTAAAACCTGAAAAACACGAATTTAGTGAAAAACCGGAACAAGTGGTCCGTTTTATGTCCATGACAGGCGGTTAAACCTAACATCCTCAGTTAAGCACGAATACAGAGCGCAACATCAATGTATTAGTATCTATAACGCAACAAAAAAATTCGTCCCCACCTTAATTAACGACAAGAATATTGACGACAAAACGCTGTTTCGTATCACGAGTCGATTCAAGCGCTTGCTCCAGACCTCATGATCCAATTAATTTTTCTAACGTCGACAGTCCCAAACATACCGAATTATTCTATCTTAATCAGTTGAATCGTTGTGAAATCGACGAGGAGCCTGTCCGAGAATAGCCGCCAGCAATGGGTATGCAACAATAGCCTTAGACAAATCGGGTACCATTCAATACAATCCAGCCGCAGTGAGCTGTTTACCACGCTGAGGCTGGGAATTGCCGGGATGTATATTTAGTCAAAAGGATTTAGTTACCAAATGAAACAAATTATAGTGAATTACAAAAAAGCCGTGTTATGGAGCACGCTGGTCATTATATTCCAGATGTTTGTATTTTATTTACTCTGGGCGAACCCCATTGTAAAGGAAATAAGTGCCCAATTTATCCATCACCCATCAATAAAACCCTATGAATTCGTTGGCGGCCTGGATAACTGGGTGATGCTTAGGACTATTTTTCACATTGTTTTCCTGTCATCCTTTATTTACTTATACTTGTTTTTTTATAAAATCATGCCAGGCAAAGGCTGGAAAAAAGGCTTATATTTTGGTTTATTAATTGGCGCACTCACTCATATACCTGAGGCATTTAATCAATGGACCCTAATTATATATCCATCACAGCTGATTCTACTTCAACTGACCAATGGCGCAATCGCACTCGCAATTTACGGTATACTAGTTGCTGTCGTATTTCAAAAAATGAACATTATTGAAGAAACACGAAATGCTATTAAGGACAAGGTGATGTAATGGCACTAAACAGCCACTCACTATAGTTGCTGTAGTTACTGTAACATAAATGCCAAAAGAAACAGTTGCTGCCCATACCCTGCTTCAACTGGAAGCACTCGACGTAAAAAACACGGCTGAACGCTAAATAGCCGTATTATTTCATTACCCACTCGCTCAAGTGCACAACAACTAAGCCGCAAAACCTAACGCCGCAAACGTTAGGTTTTAATAACAATCGCATTGATCAACTCTTCATCCACGGGTGGCTCGAAACACTCTTCAAGAAGATCAAACAACTCGGATGTTACTTCTATCGAAAAGGTTTTCGGTTTTTCCAAGTTCCGTTTAATAACTCGATTTTTTCTAATATGATGATCGGAATCAACATAATACAGTTGGTATGGAAAGCCCCTGGTAACCGCCTTTGCTTTAAGCATGTCCCGTTGCTCTTTGGTGGATAACCCTCCATCAAGAATGACCTGCCCCCCTTGCGTCAGTAACTGCTCGCAAAGCAACCAAATTTGGACCCGGCACCGAAGATACCTTTCGACAGCCCATTGAGCAATTTGCTCACTTGGTTCATCCATAAGGCCTGGCCGCACATCAGCAAAAAATAACGTGTTTAACCATTCGTCTTCCGAGAAACAAATGGCACCATGCTCATCAGCAAGGCGATGCGCTATGGTTGTTTTTCCTGAGCCTACAGGACCACAAATCATATGTATCATAAAAATTTCCTTTTAATATTATGCATATGTTATGGGGCAAGCCATGGCAACAACCAATCGCTGAAAAATCAAGCACCCAACGCATATTGCAAGTGGACATTCCATTGCCAAGTCGGAATAAAAAACATTAGAGTCTGGTAACGTTTCATGTTCATCACTACTGGCAGCTTTCTATCAATATTAAAAATCTTGTAAACTTAACATCCATGTGAACAAAGCGCC
This sequence comes from Gammaproteobacteria bacterium, assembly GCA_013152545.1. Taxonomy (GTDB): domain Bacteria; phylum Pseudomonadota; class Gammaproteobacteria; order SZUA-152; family SZUA-152; genus JAADGF01. Next base: position 29,187 of record JAADGF010000016.1, on the reverse strand, counting down.
TACTTTTGGTGGTATTATAAAAATGAATATGACGCACACTTATAACCTAAATCTCAAACGCCACAAGTATATCGAAGCATGGGAAGCTATCCTTGCCTCCCATTCCGACCTCCGGCATAACAAAACCGTTTTCGATTGTTAGAACGTTGCAATCAATTCCAAATGAACGGTATTACCATCACCTTCGCCGATGAGAAAACCAGACGCTTGAGCTGCCGTTGGGATATTATCGTCATCATTCATTCGAATTTCCGCGTTAGCAAACAGATTATTCGCCAAAGTATAAAGCCCCGCCAGTGTAACTGATGAAGTATCATCCGCATCGACATCATAGCTCACCCGATCATAACGCACAGTAGCACTAAACTTCGGGTTCATTTGAAAATTAGCCATTATCATCAAACCACTTTCTATCAGTTCATCAGGGAAAAGCAGCTCGCCACCCAACATTAATTGATTATTGACTTTAAAAGTGGCGTTTACATCAATAATATTCTCTACACCGGCATCTTGTGTAATCAGCCCGACAACCACTTCAAGATCCTGCGACGCACGTATTTCAGCCGCAAACTTAACAGAGTTTTCTTCTTGAATACCACCCAGATCATTAAGATACCCTACAAAGGCCGTAAAATTTCCTGCATTATAAGAGAGTTCCAGTCCCGCTAAATTATTACCATCCAAATCCGTTTGTGTATTCCAAATGTTATATAACTGACCATGGGTAATTTGATACAAATCAGGGGCGTCTTCTTTTTCCCAACTAAGATTGTTATTGAATATGCCAGCTTTAAGCGCCAGGTTGTTATCAATATTCCAACTGACAAACGCCTGCTCCAAACGACCGGAATCACCACCACCGGTCGAATTTAAATCAGCATCCAAACGCAGGCTTGCTTGATCACTTAACTTGGTTTTGAAATCCAGTTCACCAGTGGTACTAAATTGCCCTTCGTCGCCGTTGATACCGATGTCCGTTCCATCGGACAACGTCCAGACAATATCCACAAACCCGTCCACTTGGACATCTTGTAACCCGGCTGCTTTTGCGCTGGCCGTAAATACCATCGCTCCCGCCACAACTAATAAGACATTTTTCATCAAATATTTCCTCTTTTTTGTTTGTTGACTTAACACAGTTAAAAAATTTACCGTCAATGGTTACAGCACTTTTTGTTTGAAGCCAATCAAGAAAACAGCGGCGACGCTCTCACAACCGCCCCTGCGCGGTTAAAAATTGTAACTCACATAAATTTGAAATACCCTAATAAGCGATCTAGTCTTCACAAAGTTTCCACAATTCCCATGTTGGCATTTTCGCAATAAACTGAATTTAGAGTATTGATGTTACAGCATTGATAATGCACATAGTTACCAGGAAGCTGTACCACGCGCAGGCATTATCGTGAGGAAAAGCAATGTTGAGCCCTTTTTTCAATCATTGGAGGCGAATAGTTATTTCTGTTTAATAAAAATAAGCAGAAAAATGGGTAAAAATAACGTCTTCAAATAGAGACGCCTTAGTTCTCGGACATCCCCTCCCAAGCGCTCCAGCGGCCATACCTGAATGAACACACCTGTTTTGCTTACAACGACATCGCACCAACCATTCTCAAAACGCACCACCACAAGAATCAATAGCACAACTTAAATATGCTTGCATGCAAACAAAACGTTGCGGCGATTTTATAACAATCCGGCTGTAAAACAAGTTATTTTCCGTAACCTACCATTTTTGATGCCCCTTACCGAATGGCGGAAACCACTTGACTTGCCGCGAAAAGCCATGTTAAGAAACAACGGCCATTACAAAAATTTCAAGAAAAAACAAAAACTAATGGTCGACAAAAAGCATCCATCCAACATAAATAACACAAAACACACGGAGGGAGACAGGACCGAACCTGAAGCAGAGACCGAGATGTCAAGCAGCGACGTTATTACATGCTCATTCTTTCGCTCACAATAAGGACAAAGCCCCCACTTTAGCCACCTTATTTAATCGTTAACATGCATCATTTATCCCTCAGGTTTCGGCATCATTGCATAGCCAATTTATTTCGTGGCGACATTATTGAAATTCTTTGCAATTATCCAGCGACCACTCGGTATCAGTTGAATCGTCACGAGAGCGACTAGAATGCTGAAGGTAAAAGACTGTTGAGGTTTTTTGGACGACAGCGTATCCCCCCTACAGTGAGTTCAAAATTCACAAAAAATCTTTTAGATTCTGTGCGATAACCGTTCGCAGGAGACATCAATTGATGTGTGAGGTTTATATACCCAGACGTAGAAGAACATAGGTACAATATCGGCCAAACCCAATTGATCGAATTAATACATATCGACTAAACGCACCCCACAGCTTACGATCAATCTGAAAAAACATAATGACTTCAGTACAATTTTGCACGCCTTTGAGACATAATAGCGCCATGAATTTCTATTCTATCATTCTCACATTCACCACTCTTGGCGGCATCGGCATCAGCGTTTGGGGCTGGCTAGTTCTACAAAAAACACGCAAAATCAAACAATGGCCACGCACCACCGGCATCATCGAAACGTCCAGTCCTACATCGGCCAACAATGACCTGCTGCCGGAAATTGTTTTCAGCTACCACCTTGATGGCAAGAAATACCAAAAGCAATTTGAATTCCCCGAAGGCACACATCCACTACCAGAATTTACCAAAGCCTATAACGACAAATATCCCGCTGGTGCTACAGTAGAGGTATTTTACAACCCCGAACAACATGAAATAGCAACCCTTGAGCCCAGCGCACAAGGTGACTGGATGATACTCGCTATGGGCATTGCAATGATGATTGGTGGTGTATTAAGTTTGGTCATGGCCTGAAACTCAGTGACTGCTGAGGCATCATAACGAACTATACCCGTGGCGTTTGGGATTTAGGTATATTACAACAATTCGCAACAACGCCAGACGCAAACAGAACATGCTTTACATATCATCGCGAGAGCGACTAGAGCGCTGAAGATAAAAGATTTTTTGGGTTTTTTTGGACGACAGCGTATCACCATAATGGTGCGTTCAGAAAATCATAAAAAGTCTTTTAGATTCTGTGTTACAACCGTTCGCAGAAGACTCAACTGATGCGCTAGGTTAAAAAACTTAGCGCAACTTAATAAGCGAGCACTCAACGGATAAATTTAGCGACAAGGAAGAAGATACAATTGAATCAATACCCAAAACGATGGGGAACTGCTAGCCACATTTCCAAAGGGCGTTAAAGGACGTGCTGCGTTACTGCAAAACGAAGGGCTTGAAATTAATGTAAAAAAACAAAGCCAGTCGTTGTTGGCTATAAAAACTAAGCTGGCTAAATTCTCATCATCAAGATAGGGAAGTAGATGACATTCAAGCAAACCTCTCCTAAACACCATTTAAGAGGCTTTACTCCCTCCACCAAAAAACACTAACATTCAGTAATACTGACGGCCAACCCACCTAAAGACGTTTCTTTATATTTTTCTGACATTTCCAAACCTGTTTGCTTCATCGCGGCTATGCAACGGTCTAACGACATAAAATGCTGCCCAGTCCCTCGCATTGCAAGTGAAGCGGCGGTAAACGCTTTAATGGCACCAAAACCATTACGCTCAATACAAGGTACCTGTACTAGCCCAGCGACCGGATCGCACGTCATCCCCAGATGATGTTCAAGCGCTATTTCTGCCGCATTTTCTATTTGTTGGGGTGTCGCCTCTCGAGCAGCACATAAACCCGCTGCCGCCATAGCAGCAGCAGAACCAACTTCACCCTGACACCCCACCTCTGCACCCGATATTGAACTCCGATGTTTGATAATGCCACCAATTGCACTAGCAGTCAGCAAAAAATCCCTGACTTGCTTCGCTGAAGCACTCTCATGCTGAACAAGGTAATACAAAACCGCTGGTATTACACCTGCAGCACCATTGGTCGGTGCAGTAACCACCATATGGCCGGCAGCATTTTCCTCATTCACAGCCATAGCATAGGCACATAACCAGTCATTTACCGTGGCATCTTTGGGATTAGCTTGCAACTGCTCAATTAGCGCCTTTGCACGACGAGACAGACTAAGCCCTCCCGGTAAAACACCCTCGTCGGACAAACCTTTGCCAATACAGCTTTGCATCGCCTCCCAAATGCCATCCAGGCCATCGTTCAATGTTTCAGCCGACGTTCTGACCTGCTCGTTTAATCGCTTCATCGCCGCGATTGACAACCTATTTTGAACAGCCATCTGCACCATTGAGTCTGCCGAATCAAAGGCATAAGGATACGACACGACAGACTCCATTTTAAGTGGCGCATTAAGTGTATTAATGTCAGAAAGTGTACTAACAAAACCACCCCCAATCGAAAAATAAGTTTCTGTTAGTTTTATTTGTCCACCTTGGTCCGTCAACTCGAAAATCATTCCATTGGGATGCTCTGGAAGTGGCTTACCCCGGTCAAATACGATATCCTCTTCTGGGCAAAACTTCACGGAATGCGCTTCACTCAACGCGATAACCCGACGACGCCAAAGGCTCGTTATTAACACGTTAACGTCCTGAGCGACCAAATCCCCAGGTAAATAACCATACAGTCCTAAGGTCACGGCCCGATCAGTTGCATGCCCCTTACCCGTAAAAGCGAGAGCTCCCCTGAGAATGCATCGAACGTGAATACCGGAATCCCTTTCATGCTCTGCAATAAACACCTCAATTCGATTTCGAAAATCAGAAGCAGCAATCATCGGCCCCATGGTATGAGAACTGGACGGGCCTATCCCTATTTTAAAAAGATCAAGAACACTAATAAACATTACCAACCTCTATATTTTATCTCCATGGCGTTTGAGATTTAGGTCTAAATGTGCATCATATTTATTTCATCGCGCCACGGGTATAGAAAACGACCAATCAATAGCGCAGATTGCGTTTACCACAGTACAGCTAGCACCGAAAAAAATCACGCACTATTGGTAAAAAAAACAGCTTAAAGACAAACATAACGACCCAGCCTACCTTTGATTTGTTCGGGACAAGGAAAAAGTGCGGCATTTACCGATGCGATGTATATGAGCAACTTTTGACGCAACAATCAGGCAAATCAAAGGTAGGCTGGGTCGTTACCAATAATATTTATATGTTAGTCACTTGGCATTACGTTCGAATTAAATTTTATCAAGATATTTTTTTACTACTTTAGTCGGCAACGGAATGTAGCCATCTTTAATGACCACCTGTTGACCGGATTTGGAAAGCACCATTTTCACAAACTCTTTTAACAAAGGTGACAACGGGCGGTTCGGGTGCTTGTTGACGTAGACGTACAGGAAGCGGGACAGTGGGTAGTCGCCATTAATAGCAGATTCCGCAGAAGCTTCCACATAAGGCTTGCCCTCTTTTTTCTTAATGGGTATGGCTTTAACACCCGACGTTTTGTAGCCGATACCGGAATAGCCGATACCGTTGATGGAGGTTGATACAGACTGCACCACAGAAGCAGAACCAGGCTGTTCATTAACCGTATTTTTATAGTCACCTTTGCAAAGTGCTTTTTTCTTAAAATAGCCATAGGTTCCGGAAACAGAGTTGCGACCAAACAGTTGAATATCACGTGATGACCAACTACCGCTTAAGCCTAAATCGCCCCAGCTTTTGATGTTTTTATCTTCACCGCATTTGCGCGTACTTGAGTATATCGCATCAAGCTGAGCAATGCTCATACCTTTGATTGGATTGTCTTTGTTGACATAAACTGCCAGCGCATCAATCGCGACTGGAATGGCAGTGGGTTTATAACCATGCCGCTTTTCAAAAGCTTCAATTTCTTTGTTTTTCATTTTACGACTCATGGGACCAAGGTTTGAAGTGCCTTCCGTTAACCCCGGCGGTGCGGTTGATGAACCGGCTGCTTGTATCTGAATATTTACACTTGGATATAAACGTTTAAATTCTTCCGCCCATAGAGTCATGAGATTGGCCAAAGTATCAGAACCAACACTGGACAAGTTGCCTGAAACTCCACTGGCTTTGTCATAATCAGGCAAGCTGGAGTCAACAGCAGTACTAGCTAACAGGGTTGTGGAAATGAGTACGGATGCAGCGGTGATAATGACCAGTGCCTTTTGTTTTAATTTATTTTGCTTTAATTTAATATGAATGAACTTCATAAACATCTCCATTAGGATTCGCTTTATATTTAATAATGAGAATTATGTAAAAAAAACATGTCAGAACAATGAATGCATTATTATCTTTTTATGACAAACCTAACGGTGTGTTACGCATTTTTCTCTTTAATATTTTCTCTTAAAATAATTCGGTCAAACGGAAAAGTACAACAAAAGATACTACCTTTATCGATTTCACTGGTAATAGAAAATTTGGCGTGATGACGTATCAGTACATGCTTGACGATTGCCAATCCTAGCCCTGTCCCTCCCTGCTCCCGCGAACGACCTGCATCCACCCGATAGAAGCGCTCGGTTAAGCGTGGAATATGTTCGTGAGCAATACCGATTCCGCTATCCCGCACTTCGAAACAAGCCACCTCGCCTTTTAAATACCAGCGTATGACAATTTTTCCACCTTGCGATGTATATTTTACGGCATTAATCGCAAGATTCAAAAAAGCGCTATAAAGTTCTTTTTTGTTTCCTTGCAACCACAGTTCGTGGTTGTTTTCCACTTCAACACGTTGTTGCTTATCATTCGCCAGCAATTGAGTATCTTTACAAATCGCGGCAACCAGAGCCGGTACCGGTACCGGATCACTGGAAGGACTCTCTTCATCCGTTTCCAAGCGTGACAACAATAACAAATCGTCGACAATTTGCTGCATACGCCCACTTTGCTGATGCATAAGTGTCAGGATTGATAACCATTGGCTGGATTGCTCCATTTCTGCGTCAATTAAGTTTTCCAAATAACCATTGATGACCGTTAAAGGGGTTTTCAGCTCATGAGACACATTTGCGACAAAGTCCCTGCGTACGATTTCTAACTGATGCAGACGGGTCACATCTCTTACAATCATTAATTTAAGATTTTTACCGTAACCTACAATCCGAATAGACAAGCGTATGTCGTGATCAACGGGTGAAATCATTTCCAGTGGATATTTGTAGTTACTTCGCACTAAGTAACGAATGAATACAGGCACACGCACTAGGTTATCTATCCGCTGATTAACATCTTGTTTCACCTTCAATCCCAGCAACGGTATAGCCGCTTTATTAAACCATTCAATTTCATTTTCAGCATTTAGTACAATAGTAGCGTCAGGCATTGCCGCTGTAGATGCCTGAAAACGCGCCAACATATTTGCTAGCTTTTTTTTACGTTTGCGGTTGCGGCGCTGCAATTTGTAGAAATGATGAAACACATCACCCCATATTCCGCTGGCATTGGGTGGCGAAGAAGTATCACGACTGACAATCCATCGCTCCAATTGATAAAGGTGATACAGATGCCAAAAAAAATAAAACACAAATGCAAAAAATAGGGCCAAAACGATCTCACCGATCACCAAACCGATCATTAATGCCAAAACATTCAGCGCTATAAACCGCCATAATTCATTTAGCCAGGGGTGATGCGACACTATTTTTCCAGAATTATTCCTGCACGGAAAATCGGTAACCTGCTCCGCGTACGGTTTGAATTAATTTATCGTAGCGATGATTCGCTAATGCTTTACGCAACCGCCGTATGTGTACGTCGACAGTGCGATCCTCAATATAAACATTGCTTCCCCATACATTATCCAACAGTTGTCCCCGATTATACACTCGCTCAGGGTGCGTCATAAAAAAATACAATAAACGAAACTCCGTGGGACCAATGTCAAGGGACTGACCTTCAATGGACACGCGGTGACTTGATGCGTCGAGGCGCAACCCCTTAACTTGATGCACTTTGTCAGGTTCTACTGGCGAAGCGCGACGTAATACCGCTTTCACCCTGGCGATAAGCTCTTTTGGTGAAAACGGTTTGCAGATATAATCATCCGCACCAGCATCAAACCCTTTGATTCGGTCGATTTCTTCGCCACGAGCCGTCAGCATGATGATAGGAATTTCCTTAGTGGTGTCGTTGCGACGTATACGCTTGGCAAAATCAATACCGCTGATCCCCGGCAACATCCAATCCAGTATGATTAAATCAGGTAAATGTCTGGCTATCTGAGCATAGGCCTCAGCGGTGTCCACAGCGCCTGACCAGGTAAAACCAGCCCGCTCCAAGGTAAAACCGACCATATCCCGAATTGCAGTTTCGTCTTCTACAACAAGCAAATAGCTAGACATCATAAAAAAACCAACTTTAATCTGAATGATTTATATACACCCATTGCCCTATTCAATACCACAAACCTCACGATAACCTGTTGCTACCCCCAATTTACATAACGAAACAACCTAGAGAGTTCGCTAAAATACCGGTATTACATCAAAACTCTATGACATTTTTATTACAGGCACCACCTTAAGGCGAAATAATATTTTTCTTTTATATCAAGACACTAGCGTTCTCAATGAATACGGCTGCTGCCAAGCCCCTGCGGGTTAAGGTCTAAACATGTGCCAGACAAGCTTTATTCATCGTTCAACTTGACACCGCCAAGCAAGCCGCTTTCACCTTGCATGGCTGGTTTTTAAACACAACAAACACACAAATAAGGATTGCCCTTATCTCCTCCTAACACCATCAACAAACCTAACATGTCGTAAAACACGATTTACTGCTTAATCTTTTCGTTATTATTGTGCTACGATGAAGCAACATGGAGTACGTAAGTGTTTTATAAAAATCACCCTAACGATTTTGCACTCGAAATGACACCAATCCCATGAATAAAGCAAGAGCCAATCTTGCAGGTCTTTTCCAGACAAAAAAGACACTAGCCACAGTAAGGGCATACAGCGGCAAAAAACAAAAAGAGCAGTCTATTTTGTGCGCGAATTCGCCCTCTTCTAGACTTCACTCTATTTAAGAATATACATCCCTAGAAATGAGGAGTAAGGGTTGTGCGGTTATTTTTAATACTGATGATAGCCTTCATATCATCCCCTTTCATGGTTGCAGTCGCCCAAGAGAATGCAACCTATATTGACAAACAACACAGACATGCGGTCAATCTAGCGAGAGAAGGACAGCATGACAATGGATTGGCCATCCTGAGAAAAATGCTAGACAAGCATCCTGGTCACTACCCGATGCACCGCGACTACGTCATTATACTGACCTGGGCCGGTAAGTGTGATGCCGCATTGGAAAGTTTTCAATTGATTCGTAACAGACCTAACCCCGAATCTTATCTCATTAGCGCAGTCAGCGAATGCCTGGTACAGATCCGTGACGCAGACCAAGCCCGTATGCTATTGCGCCAAGGCCTCAAAACCGAACCAGACAACAATGAATTAGCCTTCCAATATCAATCGATCATTAACAATATCAGCCTTAACGCCAAACCCCGGCTGGATGTTACTGTCGGCACAAGTGAATCTGAGAAGGGAAACCGAAGTCATTTTATAGCAACACGCTACAGCCGACAACTAACCTCACACACTCGCTGGTACGCGCGATTTTTTAATACCCGATCAGCCGATAAAGCATTTGAAACCGGTGACCTTAATCGCTTGGGTGTAGGGGTATTGCACTGGTTCAATCACAAATGGTTGCTAGACCAGGCCTTTTCGAAAGAAATTCGCAATGCTGGCGATACAGGAAGCCGCACCCGCCTCACCCATTACCCCACCAGCCTGTGGGAAGTCAGCGCCGAATATGCCTCGTTTGCGGAAGATATACCGTTGCGGGCAAAAGCATTGGACATTGATGCGGATCGTTTCACCCTTAACGCGTATTTTCATAGCAATGACTATCGTTGGCAATGGTCGGGAATAACTTCACGGTATAATTTTTCCGATTCCAATGACAGGACCACCCTCTTTACCACTGGCAGTTATGCCTATCAATTAGAGGAAAAACGCGAACGGCGCATAATACTGGAATTATTTCGTTCTCGTAACACCAAAAATAATACCGTTTATTACAACCCATCAAAAGATCTCGGCTTAACCCTGGTGCACCGAACAGACTTTGTACTGGATACCCGCTATGACCGTCATGTGGATCATCTTTCTTTGTTTTTAGGCAATTACAAACAAGAGGGCTTTGGATCAAAACCCACTTTCGGTGCCCGTTATGCGCAGGAATATGACTTTAATGCCTTTACCTCATTAAGCTGGGGCCTTGAGCTGGCCAGTCGCGTCTATGACGGTGGCCGGGAATCGCAAACATCTTTTGTTTTATCGATAAGTAATAAATTAATATGACACCACACAAACACCCACTGTTTCTGCTGATTTCACTGCTATCCAGCTGCCTGGTATATGGTAGCCAAGGGTTTAGCCCACAAGGCCGTGGACAAACACCTGAACTCACAGTGCTAACTTACCATGACATCGTGGCTGATCCCGGCGATGATAGACATGCCGTTAGCCGTTCGACCTTTGTTGCCCAAATGGATTACTTACAACGCCAAGGCTATCAACCAGTGACGCTCTCACTATTAGATAATGTGGCAAAAAAGCAAGCATTGTTGCCTAACAAAGCCGTTTTACTAAGCTTCGACGATGGCCTTGAAAGTTATTATCAATTTGTTGCACCGTTGTTAAAAATTTATAACTACCCTTCGGTGCTCAGCGTGGTTACCGGCTGGGTGGATGGTAAAAACATTCCGCTAGAGTATAACGGCAAGCTAATTCAATGGCCACAACTGCGCGAGTTAAACCAGTCGCCCTTGGTCGAGATAATTTCCCACAGCCACGACCTGCATCATAGCGTGCAAGCCAACCCCCAAGGTAATGAAGCTGCGGCTGGCGTTACCCGGTTGTACTCAGCCAGCACACACCAATATGAAACAGAAAATCAATTCCGCCAACGCATTAAGCTGGATTTAAAACACTCTATCAACCGCTTGAAGCAAGAACTTGGCATCACCCCCATTGGTATCACCTGGCCCTATGGCCGTTACGATAATGTCCTGGCTGAAGAAGCTAAGCTGCTCGGACTGCGCTACCAGCTCAACCTAAATGACGGACCAACCACGGTAAGCCAATTCCCCAACCTGAGTCGTATCATGGTGATGAATAACAATAACCTGCAAAGCTTTATTAATGAATTAAATTACACTTATCTTAACAGAGAACAACAACGGTTTGCCGACATTTATCTCGATAACTTTATCGGCCAGCCAAGCACCTCACAGGAAGCGCTACTGTCGGCTTTAATAGATAACTTACAGCAGCTCAAGATAAATACCATCGTGGTGCATCCCTTTAGCCGAGATACTCGACAAGCCTTCTTTTTTAATCATCAGATAAAAATAGCAACGAATATACTTAACCACGTCACTCATCAAATTCAAACACGGCTAAACATCCGTCATGTTTACTTAAGCTTACCCAAACATTTACCCAACGAACTGTCCGTAAAAAATTCGCATGACCTATACAGCGACCTATCACGACTAAACCCGTTTAATGGCATTATATTCAACCAGCATACACCTCAGCAAATCGAGCAAATAAAAAAAATCACTCGCTATTATCAACCCAACGCTAAATTTGGTCATTACGGAAAAACAGACAAACCATCGGAATATGACTTTGCAATCATTCCGATTAAAGCATCACTCAGTCCCGAAGCCTTTCGCAAAAAAATACTTGAAGCAAAAGGCTTACCCATGAAGTTATTATTTTATGTTGAAGACGACAATTACAACGCTAAATCACTACCCGCTATCGTTGAAACTTTACGCTCGCTGGGCGTGCAACATTATGGCATTGCCTCTCGCAAAGACCTGTACAGCTTCAACCTAAATGCTATCAACAACACATACGAATTGGCAGACGGAACGCTAGCCGTACTTGGAGGTTAGTTATGAATGTTATTTTTTTTGTATTTATTTTCTTTTACCCACTGTTTATGGCTGTGTATTGGATGACGGGGGCATTAATCTTTTTCAATCGTCGTGAACGAAACCGTTCTAAACCACCTAAACTTGATCATTATCCTCATGTTTCGATATTGGTTCCTTGCCATAATGAGCAAAACTGCATACATGATGCTATTCGGCAACTGGCAGCCAACCGCTATCCCTCCTTTGACATCATTGCTATTAACGATGGCAGCACTGATAATACCGGTAAAATTCTAAAATCGCTCAGCGAAGAATTTGAACAACTCAAAGTGGTAACGCTCACCAAAAATTATGGTAAAGCGATGGCTCTAAACGCAGGGGTACTTGCCAGCAAAGCCGACTATATTATGTGTATTGATGCTGATGCGTTGCTGGACAAAGACGCCTTATTTTGGATGATTAAACACTTCATTGACAGCCCACGTGTTGCGGCTGTTACGGGCAATCCTCGTGTCATCAATAAAACCAGCTTATTATCACGCATTCAAATCGGCGAGTTTTCGGCAATTGTGGGCATGGTTAAACGTACACAACGAAATATTGGCCGATTATTCACCATTTCCGGCGTCACTGCTTGCTTTCGAAAATCCGCCTTACACGACGTGGGCTACTGGTCTGCGGAAACTGTCACAGAAGACATCGACATTAGTTGGAAGCTGCAATTACGTTATTGGGATATCCGTTATGAACCCAAGGCACTGACCTGGATACTGGTACCAGAAACACTGCAATCATTATGGAAACAACGTTTACGCTGGGCACAAGGCGGCTTTGAGGCATCGATAAAATTTGGTAAAGAAATTTTTCAGTGGAAAAATCGCCGCATGTGGGTGGTGAATCTGGAATATTGGGTGAGTGTATTGTGGTGTTACGCAATCACCTTCACAATTATCTGCTGGGTGGCCACCCATACTGTGCCAGAAGCGTACTGGCCCGACGCCTTAATAGTAGCAACATTAATACCCAAATGGACCGGGGTTGCCTTGGCCGTCGTTTGTCTGGCGCAATTTTCCATTGGACTGTTACTCGACGGCCTTTATGAGCGTCGCGGCTTACTTCGTTACCTATTCTGGGCCATATGGTATCCGGCGTTCTATTGGCTGTTAAGTGCAGCCACTACTGTTATTGCCGTGCCAAAAGGCCTCATTAAAATGGGCAAAACCCGACATGCAGTCTGGATCAGTCCCGGGAGAAAATTGCTATACGCCCCCTTGCGCATACGGGAAACCCGCCATCAATCTGAACACCGCCAATTTTTTTGGCGCCTAGTGCCGAATACCAAAAAATATGCCGAACTGATGGTGACCTTTATTTCCTGGAGTTTATGGGTATATTTAATAACGCCTTTAATCAGTTTAGGTCTTTGGTTTGCGGGCGGGTATTTATTTAAAAAAGAAATGTTATCCCCTGGCAGCGTTGAAACATTTACCACTGCATTGAATTACGGCTCAGTTATCGTTACCATGTGGCTACTGACTGCCGCGTGGATTATTTGGAACAGCAGACGATATGGCCGCCGAAACCGTCGTAACAGCAAAGCGCCTGTGGTAACAACGAAACAAGTCTGTGAATCAACGAAGCTTACCCCAGAGTCTGTCGACTGTTTGCGCAGCAATAAGGAAACTTACCTGCATTTTGATGATGATGACCATCCTATTATCGATCATAATGTGAAACAGCTTAATCAACGTAAGGTGGCGGCAAACCTATAGCGCGGTATCTCGCGCTCGACACCTCTCCGAGCAACCAACTAACAGTCGGTAAAATCAAAACTTGAAAACGAGAGGCTAATTACGAGCAGTTCATTAACACACATTTCGCCGCATTAAAAACTCGCAATATCCCAAATTCGTCCTAAAATAAGTTTTAGCACTGTTGTTTTATCCAATTCTACTGTTAGCACTGCATGGGTGATACCATGTCGTCTACGCGCTAATAATAAAGTACCCGAAAAAACTCTGTATGTTTAACATGACAATCGCGAATGGATTTCCTCAAAAAATAGCCCACATGACCATTAAGTGAATTCATCAATGCCAAATCGCCCACAGTTATTGGCCGTTATTTTATCACTTTGTGCAATGAATTTAATCAGTTGCACAGCAAAACCACTTCAGTCAGGCGGAGCTTGGTTTGCTAAAGACAAGGCGGCTCATTTTGCGACATCTGCCACCTTAGCAGCAGGGCTGGCAGTTGCTGCAAAAGATAAAAATCAACACAATTGTGATGCTGCGCTCTTTGCCTTTTCATTCAGTCTAGCAATTGGTGCGGGGAAAGAGTCTTACGATAAACGAAGCAAAAAAACCCAATACAGTTATCGGGATATGGTTTGGAATACAGCAGGTGCAACCGTGGGGAGTTTGTTAGCAACGAATTGTCACTGAAAGAATCGATTAGGATGCACAATGACGCCTAAATCCTGATGGCTTTGAGTATCGCACAATACTAGGAGGGAGCCTGTCCGAGAATAGAAAACCAACCGCGAAAACGCCATTTTAGCCCCTTATTACCATCCCTACGTTAAATAGGCGCAATATTCGCCTCAAAAGCCAAAAGTAAGTACCAGATGCAATCGCAAAAAATGGACCAAAATGGTGTTCCCTCGCGACGGCGGCTATTCTCGGGCAGGCTCCTAGCATTAGCGCCAGTTTTGACCCAACATATCAGGCGTCACCAACACTACCCCTTTTTCACTGACATAAAACCGCTCCTTGTCATGCTGAGGGTTTTCCCCAATGATCATTCCACCGGGAATTTCGCAACTTCGATCAATCACTGCATTTTTAATGATACACTCACGACCGATTCGCACCCCGGGCAGAATAACAGAATCACAAACGACCGAATAACAATCCACTAACACATTGGAAAACAATAACGAATGCCGCACTAGGGCACCGGAAATAATACACCCTCCAGACACCATGGAATCCACGGCCATACCTCTGCGGTTTTCATCATCAAACACAAATTTAGCGGGTGGCAACTGCTCCTGATAAGTCCAAATAGGCCAATTTTCATCGTAAAGGTTCAGTTCAGGCGTAATACCAATTAACTCCAAATTTGCCTGCCAAAACGCATCAACGGTACCCACATCGCGCCAATAGGCATCCGTTCCTTTCTGGACATCACGAAAAGGATAGCACATCACCTTATGGGCCTTAATTAATGATGGAATGATGTCTTTACCAAAATCATGACTACTGCTGTCATCCTTCGCATCCGCAATGAGTCTGTCCTTGAGAAACCTTGCATTAAACACATAAATACCCATTGAGGCCAACGAAACATCGTTGTTACCAGGCATTGACTGGGGATCATCTGGCTTCTCATTAAACTCAATGACTGCACCGCTATCCTCGACTGACATAACCCCGAATGAGCGGGCATCCTCCAATGACACAGGCAAACAACCTACCGTAAGATCGGCGTTGTGCTCTACATGATAGGCAATCATTGGGCCGTAATCCATTTTATAAATATGATCACCCGCCAAAATTAACACGTAATCGGGCCGATGAGCGCCCATAATATCTATATTTTGATAGATAGCATCAGCCGTCCCCGCATACCAAGACGTTTCAAGCCGCTGCTGTGCTGGCAAAATTTCAATAAATTCATCAAATTCGCCGCGCAAAAACCCCCAACCACGATGCAAATGTTGAATCAGAGAATGCGCTTTATACTGAGTCAGCACACCAATACGGCGAATACCCGAATTGATACAATTCGATAAAGGAAAGTCGATAATACGAAATTTACCCCCAAACGGAACAGCGGGTTTTGACTCCCACGCCGTGAGTGGTCCCAACCGCGACCCTCTGCCTCCAGCCAATATCAGCGCCAATGTTTTCCTTGTTAATAAACTGACGTAGCGTTCAGACTTATCAACCATTACATGAATACCTTTTTTGTCAGTAAATCAATAAAAAGCGTAACCCTACCTTTAAAGTTTGTATCACAACCCCAAAAACACGATTGACATGCATCAATAAACTCAGTTATATACCCGTCGCGATTGAGATTTAGATCTAATTGCACACCCTATTGACGCCATGGCTGCATTGAAACTCCTTGCAATAGAATGACTATATACGCGTCATTTCGCCTGGCCATGAAGAAAATATGACGCACACTTATAACCTAAATCCCAAACGCCACGGGTATATATCGCTTTTTTTGAAAACAATGCTTCATTATAAAATATCACAATAATACTCACGTAACCTTCCATTCTTACAGCTCGCCAGACAATGCAAAAACAGGTGAATCGACTCTCGTAGCCCCAGTAAAAATACAAAGACATGAACGCGTTACCGGCCAAGTGTACGGATGCACGGTATAGGACAACACAGCAGCAGTTGCCGGGGAATGTGGGGAGAAATGCAATTTCATATTATTTTGATTGCACTGAGCAGAATATAATAATATGCTCTAAGTAAGGAGTTTTATGTCACATGCTTACGAAGAGCTTACGAAGAATAATGGAGAGAGAAAACATGAAAATTGCTGGACTAAGTATCGCGAGTACACTACTTGCTTTCTCATTAATCGGTTGCACAACAACAGCAAACACGGTCGACCTAGAAACCAAAATAAATAATGCGCAGCAAACCGCCGACGAGGCAAAAACAATTGCAACGCGTGCGGAACGTAAAGCCGATGAAGCCATTGCAACGGCAAACAATGCAATGAGCACATCGGAACGAGCCAACACAACAGCGGAACGCGCATTAAACATAGCCAACGAGGCAAAAAACATGGCTCAGGATTCATCAAATCGCGCAGAACGCATGTTTGAGCGTGCCATCAGCAAATAAAAGCTGATTTTTTTCGTTAGCCAGTCTACTTACACTTGAAACGCAATGGCGCACCTCAGCAACCACACTAGTAATGACGGACATTGTGGAATGCCACAGTTTCCATCACCCTCCCCAGGGAGGGCGGGGAGGCTGTCCGTGAATAGCAAATTCACTGCGGACAGCCTCCCAACCCGGGCTTGCCCGCAGGTTTTGTTTGAGACTGAAGTTTGCACCTGAAATTGGCCGTTTTTGCAAGATACAAAATATTTGTTGTTTATGGACGGCCAAATACTCCCTGCTGGCAGCGCGCATATAAAATGCCTCACGGCCCGGGAGAGATAGATTTTATTGCCGGATTCGCGATTAATTTAGCCCCAAGCAAATCAACCGTCGCTTCAGCAAAGCTGCGATTATCCAGCGGGCCAATCGTTACACAGGATTGCTGATTGTTGCTACAATTATCTTTCACATACGGCAAAAACAAGCGTTTCAATAACTGCTCCACTGGCTGTAATTGCCCATCACCAGAGAATTCGCGTAATTTTACCTGCCATTGCTGTTTATTACCTGACGACGTCATGAGGTTAACAAACGGCACAGGTATGCCGCTGTATTCTGCTGCAATTTGATTCAAACGCCGCCACTCCCGCGTCGTAATTTTCTGTTGCGGCGCCAGGGTGATAACCCCCGACACCAATGACGTGAAATTTTCGCTTTCGTGCTCATTATCCACGTAATTAGAATGATGCGACTCAACATAAACAACCCCTTGCCGCTTACCCACTTTAAAACTCTGACTGATAATTCTAACCGTAGTACCACGCGTCACTTCATCAAACAACGCATCAATGTCTTCTGGATACATACGCAAACAACCACGACTCACTCTACGCCCAATACTATAGGGCTTATTGGTACCATGAATGAGATAACCCGACGCATTCAGCATTAAGGCATACTCACCCAAGGGGTTTTCCTCATCACCTCCGGGGATAATCCGGCGATTACCATAACGTGATAAGCTAGCATCCTCAGCAATAATCGACGCCGGAACAGTCCACGATGGCTTTTCTATTTTCTCGGTGATTTGAAAGATGCCCAAAGGTGTACGCCAGCTAGCCTGACCAATTGCCAAAGGGTAGGTTTGAACGACCGCACTTTGGTTTTTTTTTGTCGGTGGAAAATAATATAAACGCATCTCCGCAAGATTAATAATAATTCCCTTCCATGGCTTGGGTGGAAGTATAAAGGCACTGGGTATTAACACTGCCCTTTTATGGTCGGGCACCCAAGCATCCATACCAGGATTCGCGATATTGATTTCGTTAAACCCCAAATTATAACGTCGCGCGATATCCGGCAACGTATCCGAACGCCTCATCTCGCCCAGTTGCAAATACCCAACCACGGTATCGCCATTCTCCGGTATCACATATCGAGCGGCCGTAACACCTTGACTGCAAAAAACCCAACAAAACCCAAGTAATACATTGATAATACGCATATGCTTATATTGCCTGCTTGCAAGCGGTCATGTCCACTTTAATTATTGACTCGCATCAATGTATTTCATTGACAATAATGCCATCATTAGCTGTTAACATACCGATCAGTTAATATAATAATGACAACGTACAGTGCCAATGTTTACATTTCTGAAATAAGGGACATGTTAAGTCAGCTTCACGCTGTGCCGTATATTGAGTTAATTGAGACCCATATATCCTGGGTGTTTTTAACAGGACGCTTGGCTTACAAAATTAAAAAGCCGATAAACTTAGGCTTTGTCGATTTTTCCACGCAAGGCAAACGGCGCTGGTTTTGCCTTGAAGAACTGCGTTTAAACAAGCGGTTAGCACCTGACCTATACCTTAATGTTGTCACTATCACCAAGGATCACCGTCGTTTTCACATTAACGGCACTGGCACAGTGGTGGACTATGCTGTCCGCCTACAACAATTCGACAAAGGAACTCAATTCGATCAACTCATCAACGATAATCAGCTGACAGCAACGCATATAGAAACAGTTGCCAAAATACTCGCCAATTTTCATAAAAACATAACACCGCCATCTTGCACTCCTCCCCCTACATACGGAAACCCCGAAACAATACACCGCACAACAAACGAAAACCACCAGCAATGCTTGATCTTGTCAACAAACCCGACCGATGTCGAAAAAATTAATCATCTGGCCCAATGGAGCAATACGGAGTTGCTACGCATTCAAGGATTTTTATCCTCAAGACAGCAAAACGGATTTATACGAGAGTGCCATGGCGACGTACATCTTGGCAATATTGCGCTGCATAACCATAAAGTAACCGTGTTTGACTGCATTGAATTTAATCCGACTTTTCGTTGGATTGATGTCATCAACGAAATTGCTTTTCTTGCAATGGACCTGCTGTCTCACCAACGCCAGGACTATGCCACGCTCGTCCTCAACGCTTATCTTGAAAAAACGGGAGATTATGCAGGACTAACAGGCTTGCGATACTATCTGGTTTACCGTGCTATGGTGCGAGCCAAGGTGGAAATAATCCGCTCAGATCAGCCAGACGTAAATGACATTAACAAGCAAAACGCCATCAAGCATTTTCATCGGTATATAAACTTAGCCATAAAGCTGTGCAAGCTTAAGCAACCCCACTTAATAATTATGCACGGTTTATCCGGCTCCGGAAAATCGACAATCGCTAAGCAACTTCAGGAAAAATTGTTTCTAATACAAATTCGTTCTGACGTGGAACGTAAACGACTTTTTCACCTCGGTTTTGACGAAAATTCACAATCGGAAACCTACCAAGGCATTTATTCTCGACATGCCTCAAAACAGACATATCAACGACTTTATACATTAGCAGAAACCGTAATACAAGCAGGCTATAACGTATTAATAGATGCCACTTTTTTACGAAAAGCTAACCGACAAGCCTTCCGCCAACTGGCACAAAAAAACAATACTAAGTTTGCCATACTAAACTGTTATGCAAAAACCAGTACGCTGCGAAACCGTATCCAAGCAAGATCACAACATGCAAATACAGTATCTGAGGCAACGCTCAACACCCTTGAGCACCAGCTAAGCACTCAAGAAACCATTTCTGCGGAAGAACGCTGTAGCGTAATACCCATCAACACCCAAACCGCCATCAATGGTGACACGCTTTTGAGTGCCATATTGAACGCAGACCAAACAACACCGTAGGAACGTGCACGCTCCTTCGGTAGCATGAACACAACAAGGTGATTGACTCAGTCACCACAACCATCTCTGTAATGTTGCCGTAACGAACAACAAAAAAATCGTATAATATTCACCGACATTACAACTAACACAGATATATTCATAGCAATTACAATTCCAGTGTCATTGCGCACACCTAAACCTCGAACAGCGTGGACTTACAGCTTGTAAAACACATGATCGTAGATGCTTGGCAAAGACATGGCATTTGAAAACGTTTATGTTAGAAAAACGTTTGTTTAACCATATTAATACCTCATAAAAAATAAAGGAAAAAACGATTGCAACGCGGCATATTTTGGTGTATTAACCATATAAAAATCATGTATTATTGTTATGAAAACAACACTAAAAAAATATAATAACGGCATTAATATTTTATTGAGCAATCATAGCTACATTGATGACCTATAACAACTTAATGTTACTGCCTTTATTTACTAGAATCGTCACCCTTAAATAGTGAGCAAACAAAATGGGCAGACCAACCAAAATCGAATTAGCAAGCGCTTTTGAGCAAGCCGATAGCCTCAAAAAACATCGCATCGACAGAGGCCATCTTGCCAAGTCTTTATACGCCCTAAGCACCCAGATCAACGGACTGGAAAACGTGCTCAGCACTTGTGAGTCCTACCTCAGGTCCGGACAATCCGTCACTGATCACCGCAAAATCATTAGCGCTATTAACGCTTGCCGTACGTTAGACAGCGCACCCTCTATTACTGAAAATGAACTGGAATGCGCATTAAGTATCGCGGCTAAAATGCGGGAGCATGATGACGACCCTGACCATATCGCAAAAGCAATTCTAAACTTTAACTATTTAAAAAAACATTTACAAAAAGTCTGTCGTAGCGCCGAACGCTATTTTTACTCCGGCATGCAATCCAGCACACTCCGCGACCTCGAAAGCAGCATAAAAAATTATCATGCTGTAGAAAGCCGCACCTCCGGCCTCGACACCGGTAATGTCAATATTTTTTAACGTTGGGTAAAGGCAGGAAAATTAGGGGCATCTTCCTAAAGAAAAAATAATTCCGGTAAGCATAACAATGCAGCAATACCATTTCGCGAATCAATGGGACATCGGAACATCAAGTTCAATCCCCGGGTTTTAATCAATCACCAAGATACAGAAATGGTGCAACAGAAAAATAAACAATCAGCGAAATAATCACCAAATAAAGAACAAACAGTACCGGGCTCTGCTTTAGCCGATCCATTATTCGCTCAACACCGCCCTCTTGTTGCAACCGTTTATATTCACTCCTCGCATGATGACTCCTGTCTCTTTGATATTTTTCAATCAAGTGAGTAGCATCGTCCAATTGAACATCATCATTCAACCAAATAGCGCCTACGGAAATACCCCACTTACCCGCTGGGGTTTCATAAAAAACGATGTTGTGCTGAGACAGTAACTCGCGCACATCCGCCGCCTCATCGTCAGGCACATTTTTTAGATTAAAGAGAAGAACTGCCACTATTGAGATACCTATAATTTCGTGTTATTAAGATTGTTGTTAGTTAATTCATCATCGTTTATTTGCCCTGTAAACAAACTGGCTCGGCACAGTTAATCATCATTAAAACAGAGGCATTTTTTCAGAATATTTTTGCACCAGTAACCATTGAACACAGGCATCCAGTTTTGCAATAACATCTTACTACTCAGCTACTTTTTTTATATCGATTAATTTATTTCGGTCGTCAATGCGAATGATAAAATAGCCATAAATACCATCCTTTGTTATAAACGGTTTCAACACATCAGCAGGAAATTGTATGGATTTCCCATTTTTATCTTTCACATAAACTGCACGCGCAATACCTTGGTAGTATTTGACATACTCATGCGCGGAAATTTTTAAGTTGAAACAAAACTCTCTCATTGATGTTGCGCCGAAATATTGTTTTCCGATAGCGCTAGCTGTATGCGCCCAGCGCGATAATGATTTCAGGGAAACCTTTACCTTGATTTAGATTCGTTTAGGTTCACTTCTGGAACGAGAACGTTCTTTAAATCTGGAAAAATCAGTTGAATCACGATGTACCGGTATAGCACAAGCGCTTGCCCCTGGCGCTACCAAAAAACGTCACACCACCACACGAGACACCTTATTATACAAATAAAATCAATCCATTACACTCCGCACCCGTGCTCAACTGGTTTTTTAGTTTAAAAAAACAGTAAAGCCTAAAGAGCGCAATTTGTGAATAGCCAGGCCAAAAAAATTCCCGTACACGCTTGTCAAGCAATAATCAATTATCCTAACATATCAGTTGAATCGTCGCGAGAGCGCTGAAAGTAAAAGACTTTTTGGGATTTTTTGGATGACAGCGTATCCCCTATACGGTGAGTTCAGAAAACCCCAAAAAATCTTTTTAGAGTCTATGTTATAGGCATTCGCAGGAGATTCAACTGTTAGCTGAAATAATTAACTTCCTAAGCTTAATGCACGCCCTAAGAAAAAAATTTACAAATTTTGAACTTGGGTTTCGAGACCACATATATCAGGTCGAATACAAATAAGATATTTTTATTATTTGTGAGCGTTGTATGATATTACACTCATTTGCGATAGGCATGAAAAAACTTGCACATTCACAAAGTGACACTATACTATCACATTATGAAAATCGAATTAGTGACTACTTTAAAACGCGAAGCAACTAAAATCCTAGCGGAATTACATTCCTCGAAGGAACCAGTGCTGATTACGGAGCACGGAAAACCGTCGGCGTATCTTGTTGATGTTAACGATTATGAGCTAACACAAAATCGGCTACAGCTCCTTGAAGGGTTAGCCCGAGGTGAAATGGCAATGTTGGAAAAACGAACTTATACCCAGACTGAGGCAAAAAAGAAAATGAATAAATGGCTCAAGTAGTTTGGTCAGAGCCAACATTATCTGACCTACACGAAATTGCAGAATACATAGCGCTTGATGAAGTTAGTGCTGCGACTAAGTTGGTTAAGAGTGTTTTTTCTAACACCGATAGTCTTGAAAAATTCCCCAAACTCGGCCGCAAACCTCCCGAGTTAAGCAAATCTAGATACCTTGAAATAGTAGTTGCTCCATGCCGTATTTTTTATCGTATTGAAAAGAAAACCGTATACATTATTTATCTCATGCGGAGTGAAAGAAAATTACGTAAATACTTGCTAGAAGAACGTGCAAAAGAAAGTGCGACGAATTAGAATAATTTTTAACGACTTTTCCGATTTAATGCAAATGAATTCAGCTAACTGAGGACTAACTAAGAACTAACTAAGGGGGGAGGGGATCGCTTATATGATCAACCCCAGAGCGCACACAGATACAAAATAAAGATAGACAAACCTTAGCGGCTGATTTCCCCGGAAACTCGCCTGAAGAGACAAACCACCCTATTATTATATTATTGAACTGGACGCCGCCGCTATCCATAGCGATAATGCCATATTGTCAGCTACACCCATGAAAATAAATACTGATACAGGACGACTGTATAATGCCACTCAAGTGGCCTCACCGAACTATGACGACCGCCCCGATCCATCCGACATAGATTTAATCGTTGTACACAATATCAGCTTACCGCCAGGGCAGTTCGGCGGACCTTGGATTGACGCTTTATTTACTAACTCACTAGACCCACTCACACACCCTTATTTTGCAGAAATTCATCAATTACAGGTGTCAGCACATACTTTAATCCGACGTGATGGTGAAATTGTGCAATATGTACCATTTCACAAGCGAGCATGGCATGCCGGAAAATCGCAGTACAAAAATAGGGAACGATGTAATGATTTTTCGATCGGCATTGAACTGGAGGGCAGCGATGAGCAAGATTATGAATCCCCCCAATATACCCAACTAGCTCAATTAATCACAATTTTATGTACCGCTTACCCAAAGCTGTCAACCCAGCGCTTAGCCGGGCATTGTGATATTGCACAGGGTAGAAAAACCGACCCCGGACCGGCATTCGACTGGGCCCGTCTGTACAAATTGCTCAGCAAAACCCCATAAATTCACGATAGCCGCAAAAAACAACAGCAAGTTGTTTGGAACTTGCTGTCACTTGGCTACAATCAGGTATAATGCATCGTTCACGATCAAATTAATTAAAATTGATAACCGTTACGGTGTAGAATTTACGTGTAGCAAAAGTCGATCAACAAAAACCCGTTAATTAGGCCTCCAGCAGGAACCAGCCTCCAACGGGGCTCCACTAAATAAAAGCGGAGCATACCGTTATTAACCGCTGCTACAAACCATCACCATCAAACAGCCAGGGAATAGCCGCCACAATGAGCCTACTCGCCATACTATTCGGACTCGCCATAGAACGTTTTTTTGATAATATTGAAAATAAACGGAATTTCGACTGGAGTGTGAATTTTTCCAACTGGGTACGGCATAAATTTTCCAATACCGGGCTATGGAACGACACCCTGGGTTTAATTGTCATCATATTAATACCCGTATTTAGCTGTGCAATCATTTATAGCTTGCTCTACGACGCCCTGAGCCTACTGGGATTTGCCTTTGCTGTATTTACACTGGTATATAGCCTAGGTCCGCAACGTATCCACCAACGGGTCCGTTTATATATCGACGCCAGCGAATTCGATGACCAACATAGCGCAAAAACCTATGCAATTGAAACACTTGGCAATGAGTTGCCAGATGACAACGACACAATCAATAAGAGAATATGCGAAAAATTAATCATAGCCACCAATGACAATATATTAGGCGTCTTTTTTTGGTTTGTATTATTAGGTCCCATGGGTGCACTACTTTATCGTATCGCGAGCACGCTCTATGAACACGCTGAAAATAACTCAAATGAGTCAGAATATGGTGAGTTTCATAACTCAAGCCGTTTGTTATTTGCAATTTTAGTGTGGATTCCCAATCAACTAACAATGTTGTGCTTTGCTGTGACCGGAAGTTTCATCGACGCATTCCAACAGTGGAAAGAGCACATTGCCAATGATTACCTCAACCCAGCAGAATCCAATGAAACACTCGTTGCCAGTGGCTTAAGTGCGCTACAAATAAACAGCGAAACTCACTCCTTTGAATTATCAACAGTCAACAATGTGCTGGCACTTTGCTGGCGCAGTATTATTGTATGGGTCACGGCCCTTGCGCTAATGACACTGGCAGGCTGGGCTGGCTAACTCCCTGCCCTGACCATGCATTTGCTAGACAAAATATGTATATAAAGGACGATGATCAATAAGGCCCAACATCTATGACGCCTCGTTAGCAAGTAATTCCGATGCCATTATGTCACCCGCTGTATTAATACGAACCGCGAATACATATGACAATCGCGCTAGAATATCCCCCACCAGCAACCATTATCATAAGGGGTTCATTTTCATCATCAATAGCATTTTGCTGCGACCCGGCAAGCGTTGCACCAGATTAGGGCAACCCACCCAAATGCGGTTCATTTGCCAGCCCTGAGCCATATTCAGGTCCATTTTGTTAAAAAATTCTCCGCATTTTGTAGAATATCATCTGCAATTTTAATAATTTGCGTAATATACCCAAAGCGTTAACTGCATAATATTTTCTCTCCTCCAAGGCTTTCGTATGGCACTGAGACTTATCGCATATTGCTTCAAAATACCTCAATAATAACCGCCGCCATTGCAAAAATTATCAAAATAACTGTCGAAATAGAGTACGTACACCACAGCATTTAACAATTAGGTTATTCACGTTTTTCCAGCACCTTACCTCAACACAGTAACCTTGAGGCGCAAATACTTAAAGATTTTCCGGATAGGTGCCGTTAACTAATTGGCTGCCAGCAGAATTACCGGAAACTGATTTTGTCACATTATTTGTCACATTAATTGCATTGTAATTCGGCACAGCGTTATTGATAATTTTTTTATTCGCATCATTTATATTGGCGATAATAATCATCATACAACATGCTGAACATCAGGCATTGCAACAGTATTTAAAGAACAAATAGCTTAGCTCCTATGAATCCACTACAGGGCGTCGAAAACTCTACCAATACAGACTACTCACTACTTGTCGTTGACGACAATGAAATGAATCGCCAGTTAATGTCCATCCAATTTAAACGTGCTGGCTATAATGTCACATTAGCCGAAGGCGGCTATGAAGCACTGGAGTTCATTGAAAACCACCCTTTTGATCTGGTATTACTGGATATTATGATGCCCGGCATAAGTGGACTCGAAGTACTGCAACAAGTGCGCGTAAAACACTCATTAATTAGTCTGCCAATTATCATGGTCACCGCCGACGATCTTGAACAAAGCATAATCACGGCCCTGAAGTTAGGCGCCAATGATTACCTCACGAAACCACTGAATATTGCCATTGCAATGGCTCGCATAAAAACCCAATTAGCATTGAAAAACCTAGCAGCACTAAAAGATGAATTCGTGCGATTTGCAAGTCATGATCTTAAAAAACCGCTTATCGTTATGCTGGATATTGCATCGGAATTGAAAACACAATGTCACCCAGGTCTACCGACAAACAAGGACACACCAGAACTCATCGAACTTATCCAACGTACTGGCGAAAACATGCATGCAGTAATCGACGGTTTCTTAAACCTGGAGTCCACAGCAAATACCACGCCAGAGCCTAATTACAAATCAATTAAGCTAAATGACATTATTGCCAAATCACTCCATACAAACGAAAGTTATGCCAAGCAAAAAGGAATAAAAATACAAAAAGAGTTATCTCAAAACTTACCGGCCATAGAGGCCGATGAGTTCAGGTTGTCACAAGTCATTGAAAATCTAATTGGTAATGCGATGAAATTCAGCCCTAGAGAAACCACAACCACAATACGCACCAGGGTTGACAATGAGTATGTTTACGCTGAAATCAGTGACGGTGGTCCCGGACTCACCGAAGAGGATATGGATAAATTATTTACGCGCTATGCTAAATTAAGTAATCACCCAACTGGCAATGAGTCCAGCACCGGGATTGGCCTTTCCATGTCCAAACAATTTATAGAATTACACAAGGGCCGCATTGGCGCCCGCAACAACCCTAACAAAGGTGCAACATTTTGGTTTGGCATCCCGATCAATCACTAGAGCCAATGCAATTTCCTATACTGAGTCGGCACAAAAGCATTCAATCGCTCGACAAAACGACGCGTAATAATTGCTCTATTGCAAGGCGTTTTAACAACGCGATGGAATAAACAGGGCGTACAGTTATACCTAAATATCAACCGTTATGGGTAGATCTCAGCATCTTATAACGAAAATCCCAGCATCACGGCACAAGTGGTAATTAGGCAAACAATCGTAGCTTAGGCTGTGAGAAACCCAGATAAACAGTGTGAAAAACACGTAACGATTACTAACCGTCTCAGTCTTTATATAACGACCAATGGCGAAATACTGAAAAAACACAGGAGACTCAAATAATGAACAAATTGCAACAACTTCAGAAAATGACCACCGTCGTAGCGGATACGGGTGATATTGATGCAATAAAACAATACATGCCCACCGACGCAACCACCAATCCTTCACTAATCTACAAAGCAGCCCAGTTACCGCAGTACAAAGAACTCGTATACTCCGCAGTAGCATATGGAAAAGCCAAAGGCCAAACAGTAGAAACACAAGCCGATTTAACATTGGATAAACTCGCTGTAAATATCGGCAAAGAAATTTTAAATATCATTCCTGGCCGTGTTTCCACAGAGGTAGATGCCCGCCTGTCCTTTAACACTGAGGCCACGATTAAAAAAGCTGAGCACCTTATCAGCATGTATAACAATGAAGGTATAAACCAACAACGTATTCTAATAAAAATTGCCGCCACCTGGGAAGGCATAAAAGCCGCTCAGCAGTTAGAGAAAAAAGGTATTCATTGTAATTTGACCCTAATATTCAATATTGCACAGGCCGTTGCGGCGGCAGAAGCTGGAGTGACATTAATTTCACCTTTCGTAGGACGAATTTTTGATTGGCATAAAAAGGCCGATGGCGTAGAGACATACCCAGCATACCAAGACCCTGGCGTGGTATCAGTGAAAGCCATTTATAACTATTTCAAAAAATTTAACCACAACACAACCGTAATGGGTGCCAGCTTCCGTAACGTCGATGAAATCCTCGCATTAGCAGGCTGTGATTTACTGACCATAGCGCCTGCATTAATGGAAGAATTACAAGGCAGTGATGAGGAAGTATGCCGCGAACTGAACCCCGAAACATCAAAAGCCATGGATATTCATAAAATTGATGCCAGTGAAGCAAGTTTTCGTTGGTTAATGAATGAAGATGCAATGGCCACGGAAAAACTGGCAGAAGGCATCCGCAATTTCACGTTGGACACCCTCAAGCTCGAACAGTATGTACAGGAAAATACCGCGCATCGCGCTGCTTGAAAATAACGGCAATGCAGTAATACTTTGTTGACCATGATAAGTTGACTCTATAAGTTTGACGTTAATTCTATTCGCTCAATCCAGCAAAACAATTTGGAATTGTTTTGGATCATGGTTACGTACCATTCACCCCGGTGTTTTGCCCTCTGAAAAAGTTGTTATGCTTGCATTGCGAAATTCACTATCGGAATCTCTCACGGTTAGCGGAAAAAACTCAATCCTGACGTGACGAAATTCGTCACTGAACGGATTGATTTGAAAAGATCTGAGGGCTTTTTGCTTGTTTCCAGTCGTGGACCCTAACCAAATTTGATTGTAAGTTTACGGCAATATAAATACTCAAGTTTCGGGGTTCAAAATATTGATTTTCGAATAAAATCACTCATTATTTGAACCCCATTTTCAACGTGAAAATATCAAGCTGGAGAGCCTGAACAAAGAACTCATTAATACGAGCATCAATTGCCGTCATGACGACCTCTGTCATTTTTCCGAACTTTTCGTTAAGGCCCTCTATCGCGCCAGTGATTAGTGATTAGCGCTCTGAATAGTTGCCACAAACGCTGAGCAAAATCGAGTGTGGTAAGTTGCTCTTTCAACTGCGATCGGACATCACAAATACGAAGATCATTATTGCCATGCCTGGCATACACCAGCATGAGGTAACGTATCGCGGTGAGATGAATCGACGCTGTATGAGAGGCGAATGTCCAGGTCTGCTCTTTTA
>JAADGF010000024.1 GCA_013152545.1 Gammaproteobacteria bacterium | reverse complement strand
CTCAGCATCTTGTTATACTGCGCATCATGGAACAAAAACACGATCGCAGCTATCACCGTTTGTTTTCTGAACCCGAATTACTGGAAGACTTAGTGCGTAACTTTGTTGATGAGTCTTGGGTCAATGAACTTGATTTCGCTAAAATGGTACGTGTTAATGCCAAGTTTCATTCTGAGGCATTAGAACGGCGTGATGGTGACATCATTGTGCGCATTCCTTTCCTGAAAGAGCAACAACGCGAAATTTATTTATATCTGCTCCTCGAATTTCAATCGACCATTGATGAGTGGATGGCATTACGTTTTGGCACCTATGTTCATTTGTTGTATGAACAAATCACCAAAGAAGGTCGACTGGCGCCCGATGGACGATTACCCCCCGTATTTCCATTAGTCCTTTATAATGGCGATAAGCACTGGGATGCCGCATTGGATCTTAAATCATTGATTTCATTACCACCCAATACACCGCTCTGGCAATGGCAACCCAATATGCGCTATTATTTGGTCGATGAAAGCCGATACCCTGAAGGCAAACCGGGGTCGTTAAGTGGCTTTGTTTTCCGTTTGGAAAACGCCAAATCACCACAGGATTTCAAGGCAGCGTTAGAGGAAATGGTGCAAGCCATTCCCTCGCACCTGGATTCGGTGAAACGCGCCTTTGCGGTCTGGATTACCTATGTGCTGGCACCCCATAAAGGAATACAGCTAAAGCCAAGGGACATCGACAACTTAGACGAGGTCAACGACATGTTAAGTACACGTATTGAACAATGGGAAATCGATATCCGGGAAGAAGGCCGGGAAAAAGGCATGGAAGAAGGCATAGAAAAAGGCATGGAAAAAGGCATGGAAAAAGGAGAAGCCACTTTGCTTTCCCGACAACTGGAGCTGAAATTCGGCCCATTACCTGAGTGGGTCCAGGAAAAAATATCGTCTGCGGATAAAAATGCGCTGGAAGACTGGGGCTTAAGGCTAATCAATGCAAACAGCTTGGAAAATGTATTTAAGTAAACACCAAGCAAGTTGTTCTGTCGTGTTATATCCCACAAGTTAACCAAAAAAGGAGGTGCAACACGGGCAGATGATTGCTTTTAAAGGAAAAACCACCCTTTGATGTTGGTTTTTCCCGTTTCGGTAGTTTAAAAGAGACAGTGATCCAGTTGGTTCGTTGCGACAAAATCATTAGAGAGCCGTGTGAAGGCGTTTTTCTCTATCTCAGTATTCAGCCCAATACCGCACAAACACAACGCGAGCACCGGGAAGGTCACCCTGCTATTTATCGCGACTGGCTGTGAGGGACATTATTGTAAGCCCTGCTCAACTAAACCAACTGTGTATCAGTTTGGATCTAAAAAAAACAACAGTGGGTTTTCTGTCGTAAACATTTTACACCACTATATTAATCAGCTTGAGAGTACATCGAGTAATTAAAGCTGTAACTGCATCACATCACTCCAATAATACAATTACGGCAATCACTAAAAACCTAAGTTTAAAAATATAGTTACTAAAAATATAAGTACTAAGAACCTGAGATACTCATATTAATTATGCGGGTTCGGTATGTATCCCTTGCGCTAAAGTGGTGATCACCTCGTTCAGTTTTGCCAATATAGCCGCCCAGCCGCCTTCATGATTGTTTCGCGATTCTTCGTCAGGGAATTTAACATGGGTAAAATCCAGCGCCGTGCGGTTAGCATCCACTGCAGTGAAATTAATCGTCACAGTACTACCGGCTGTTGAAAATGGTGATTCCCAGGTAAATACCAGTTTGTTGGGGCGTTTTATTTCCAGGTATTCGCCTTTATGTGGAACTTCCTGATCATCCACCATCATCAATATCATAAAACGCCCCCCTTCCCGCCCGTCAGCTTCAGTTTTGGGTTCCGGCATACCCGGCATCGGTGTCATAAATTTTGATAATGTTTTTGCATCCAACCAGGCATCAAATACTTTCTCAATAGGGGCATTGATGGTTTTATTCAGGCTTATTGATAATTCAGTCATGATCCGCTTCTCTATTTGTTAATAAGTGGTTTAGTTTATCCAGTCGCAGTTCCCAAATGGACTTAAGCTTCGCAAACCAGGCTTCCACATCGTTAACGGGAACTAGATTCGCTTCTATCCAATGAGTTCTACCCAACATCTTTCTTGAAACAAGCCCCGCTTTTTCCAATACTTTTATGTGCTTGGAAATAGCATTGAGTGACATTTCATAATAACCTGCCAACTCCGTCACCCGCATCGGTCCTTGTTGTACCAATTGAGTCAGTAATGACCGACGTGTGGTATCGCTCACGGCCTTTAAAATTTCAGAAAGTGTGTTTTGGTGCAATTGATCAACCATATAGTTGAATATAATACTGGAGCCCCAGATTATCAACCAATTGGTTGAATTTATGTCATCGTAGGTCGATCACAATACAGAATCCAAAAAAGTGTACGCCAATGCGCTCTTGGGGCGCTCTATAAAATAGCGTGCTCCCATATTTCCATAACAACGATAATGGTGCCGGGTCTTCGATATTACTGGCAATGACTCGAATATCCTTGTTCAACTTAAAATCCACAGTTGGACAACATATACCAAAACCCTAAACACCACAGGCATGAACTCTCATTTGTGAGATAATTTGAAGAAAGGATGCTTGAGAGGCCATCAAAGTCACTGGCCTAGACATTAAGAATTTGATTTCTGACCAGGTGTTTAGCGCGTGTTTTTTTTATGTTAAGAATAAAACAGTAAATGAAAAACAGACTATAGCCATTCAGTCACAAAGTAGCTGATACTCACATTGGTATAGCCTGTCAACAAAGTTTCAATCGCAAAAACGTCCCGTTGTAATTTTGGTTTATTGTTACCAACCAAAGAAATACCCAATGCGGTACGTTGCCATTTATCCAAATAACCAATTTCTGCAATAGACGCATTAAATTTTGATCGCAGCCTGTCCTTCATGCTTTTCGTAATCCGACGCTTATCCTTTAAAGAACTCGCCTCCGGCATAATAATTTCCACTGTCACCAGTACAACGTTTATTTGGAATGATTGTGTCACCTTGATAATTATCCGAAGTACGTATTTAGCGATTTACTCTGCTGCATTCTTTAAAGCTAAATTATTGGGTACAATGGTTCTACTGATTAACCCAAGATAATAGATTCCAATCATCGATTAATTACAGTACACTTTTGGAATGATCAGCCATATCAAACTCGTTAATATTGTTGTTAAAAACCAACAAGACGCAATTGCATTTTATACTGAAAAACTAGGGTTTAAAGTTATTGTGGATGAACCACTTGGCAACGATGATGCTCGCTGGATCGAACTCAAACCACCTCAAGGTCAAACGCGGATTATATTATTGAAATCAGATCAACAATACGTTCCCGCTGGTGGTTTGTCCAATATCGTATTTACGACTGACAACGTAGAGCAAACCTATTTCAAACTAAAAACTAACGGTGTACTATTTAAAGAACCGCCCAACAAGCAGCCCTGGGGTTTATCTGCCCAATTTGAAGACCTTGATGGTAATATTTTCGTGCTTGCATCAAACTAGCAAACTTAAATAGTAATTACTCAGCTTACCTTTGGATTTTCTCAAGACATTTGTATTAAGCATCAAAAATGCATATGACTGAAAACCATCTTTATAAACGCTTCGCCAACATGGTTTTAATTTCGGCATCGGTTAGCACAATAGGATTACTTTTCATGCTGCTACCACGGGCGTTTTTTACAATATGGTTTAACGACGCCTCATCAACGCCATACTCCGACAAACGCGGTAGTTGTAACACAGCTGTCCAGTCATTTAGTAAATCGACCAATGCATCCCAAGCTGATTGCCTCGTATTATTAGGACCGTTATCACACAAAATACGGCTGATTTCAGCATATTTTTCCAAAGCCGGGTTTTCGGGCTCTCGAACCAACATGGCTTTTATATTAACGTCCGTTGCGGAGGCAACCAAGGTACCGCACACTACACCGTGAGGAATCGGATAAAATGCACCTAACGGAGAAGCTACGCCATGCACAGAACCCAACCCCACTTGTGCCAGGGTAATCCCTGAGATCAGCGCCGCATAAGCCATTTTTTCTCTCGCCACCAACATATCCCCTTGGTTCTTATAGAAAGGAATCAAGGAATCACGTACTGCACGTATACCGCTTAGGGCCAACGCGTCAGTAAACACATTCGCTTTTAAAGAAACATAGGATTCCAGTAGTTGTGTTAAGGCATCCATGCCATTAGCAGCAATAACCTCAGGAGGGCATGTCGACAGCAAATCAGGGTCAATAACAGCGTGGCTTGCCATTAATTTATCATCACGAAAAGACTTTTTAAACCCTTCAACACCTTGAAGACTTAGCACCGCATTTTTAGTCGCTTCGCTCCCCGTACCCGCCGTGGTTGGCACTGCGATGAAAGGCAATGCCGGACCCTGATAACGTAACTCCGGCCCTACCCCTTCCAGGTAATCCATCACTGACGATTGCACCTTAAGCAAGCCTGCAATCGCCTTGGCTGCATCCAGAGTGCTGCCACCACCAATGCCAACGACCACATCAATGGCTTGGTTTTTAAACGCCGCGACCGTTGAATCCACCAATATCGGGGACGGTTCCTGGTTTACCGTACAATGCTGCCAACTGACGCCACTGTCCATTAACAACCGTGTCAGTTCTTCCCATTTGGCCGAACGCCGAAAAGAATTTTCCCCCGTGATCAACAATGCCCTATTACCAAAGGAGGAAATGAGCCCAGGCAGTTTGCGAAAAACCCCGTTGCCAAATTCAATTTTCGGTAATGCCGTTAAAGAGAAATTAAACGTCATTCAGTCACCTTAGGGTATAAACCATTATAATCCACACCCACTCTGGCTTTTGACATCCAATCAGCAACCGTCGCACGCCATGTTAAATAGTGTCCGGTCGCTTTATGGGCAATAGCCTGCTGGCGGGATTGATAGGCCTCGTAAAGCACAAACCGGGTGGGATCATCAGCGCACTGCAATACATCAAATCGCATATTGCCCAATTCTTGAACCGAACGTTCATGATTCACTTGGCAAGCCTTAATAAACTCATTAACATAATCTGCCTTGACGCAGACATGAACGATAGTGACGTGCATTTCTCCTCCCTTATATAAAGTGCTATGTACACGATACCATTCTATTCTTATGGTTAGATTGTTGCCACTAATCGCTTTGCTCAAGAATAATGGCTTCTTTTTTGGCTCTTGTCATCGCTTTGATCGCGTGTTCCCGCTTTGCAGCTTCTGATCGGGAAGTAACAGCCTGCTGATATACTGTCACAACAGGGCGCCTGGAACGAGTATATTTCGCAGCCAATGCATCATTATGATTATGCTCTTTTATGCGTTTGTCGACATTCTTGGCAATACCCGTATAGAGACTACCGTCGGCACATCGAGCTATGTATACATTCCAACTGTCCATATCTTATTCTCACTCATACAGCAAGCAACAGTGCGAGACACAACCATAAAAGGTTAAAGCATCGGGTACAGCAAATGACCATCGTTATCTAAAATACTGACGTCCACCTGTATACCGTTTCGCAAACTTTCAGTGACCACACAAAAATCTTCAAACAATTCTAAACAGCGCTTTTCACGCGATGCACTTGTCTTATTAAACGCCTCATTATTTAGCGTGATACGAACATCTATTCCGCCTAGGCGAAGACGCTGCCTGTCATTTCGGAGCAGTTTACACGTTGCTTCAACTGTTAAGCTATTTGCCGTCACCTTGTGTT
Organism: Gammaproteobacteria bacterium; assembly: GCA_013152545.1. GTDB lineage: Bacteria > Pseudomonadota > Gammaproteobacteria > SZUA-152 > SZUA-152 > JAADGF01. Next base: position 31,854 of record JAADGF010000024.1, on the reverse strand, counting down.
TCGAAAGACAAAACAACAAGCTGGCACTCAAGCAATTTGCGACAGCCGCTGCGACTAAGTGTGAAGCATTTGGGCCTGCTTGACGACCTAATGGTGGGGGCTCATCCAACACTAATTGCGCGACGTTACTCAAATTAAAGTTGACTGTAAATGCATAGTCGCTTTGATGATCGAGTTGGATGGTGAAGCTGGCTTCCTCTGTCATAGGGATACCTTTTTCTATTAATAAAAAAACAGTGCTGAAATTACGCATTCCAGGATCTTAATTGAGAACATCCTTTCGTATAATACGTCATATGAGTGGTGTTTACACGCACCAATGCGCGATTATTTCGGGACTTTACGGATTCAATGATATGTACTATAGCCACTCTGCAAACGTCTTCATCGATGTCAGTAATACGGGTAAATTTTACAATGTCGGGGGTGCGGTGATGCATCAATCTGCGGCGCGGGCGGCTACGTCGTGTACGCAATCATTGCTGGGCGAATAGGCACCACAATTTGGGTAAAGTATTTGGATAAAGTGGTAGCGAGCACTGATATTATCATTGCCTTGCTGCACGTTGATTGATTAGTCCGATAATTGCATTAACATACATTGCATTAACAATGTGTATTGACACATGTGAACGCTGGGCTTTTTCCTTTTTATCAAACGGCTCAATGGATAAGCTGAATCGTTACCAACCGATGTTAAGGAAATACTCGCACTACCTGCACTATTTGCCGTAAAATTGCCTTCAGATTCATCAACTCAACGGAAAATTACTTATGCAAACAGAGCAAAACGCTAAAAGCTTATTATCTCACCCCCCAAAGGTTCATCCCGCATTTGAGTGGAAGCATAGCAAACCGATTGAATCTTTAAATATTGTCGTTGAGGCCTATATCCATAAAAAAACAGAGGCTTTACATTATCATATTAACGCCGACAACCCCGAAAATGTATTTCTTGTAGCGTTGCGCACCATGCCTGATGACTCTACTGGCGTTGCCCATATTCTGGAGCATACCGCCCTTTGTGGTAGCAAACATTACCCAGTACGTGATCCGTTTTTTATGATGATTCGGCGTTCACTCAACACGTTCATGAATGCTTTCACCAGCAGTGATTGGACGGCCTACCCATTTGCCAGCCAAAACACCAAAGACTATTTCAATCTGTTGGATGTCTATCTGGATGCCGTATTTTTCGCACGTCTGCACGAGTTGGATTTCGCTCAAGAGGGGCATCGATTGGAATTCGAAGACCCCAAGAACCCTGATTCCAATTTAGTCTATAAAGGCGTGGTGTTCAACGAAATGATTGGTGCCATGGCATCACCTGTCAGCACCGTATGGCAAACATTAACCAAACATTTATTTCCCACCACAACATACCACAACAACAGTGGTGGCGACCCCAAACACATACCGGACCTGAGTTATGAACAGTTTCTGGCGTTTTATAAAACCCATTACCACCCCAGTAATGCTATTTTTATGACCTTCGGCAATATTCCCGCCAACGTGCTGCAAGACAAGTTTGAACAACGTGCTTTAAATCAGTTTGAGCGCCTGGCAAACCGCTTAACAGTCAAGGATGAAAAACGGTATAACACGCCGCTAAAAATTGAAGACCACTATGCCTTGGATGAAGAAAACAATAGCGGAAACAAGGGCGGAAAAAACAGTGAAAACAAAACCCACATTGTTTTAGGCTGGTTACTCGGCATTAGCACCGATTTAAAAGAAGCCATGAACGTGCATTTGTTATCTGGTGTGCTAATGGACAACAGTGCCTCACCCTTGTTACACGCCCTCGAAACCACCGAGTTGGGCAAATCACCCTCTCCCTTATGCGGCGTGGAAGACTCTAACCGGGAAATGACATTCATGTGTGGCATTGAAGGCTCCAAGCCGAAGCATGCGGATAAATTCGAAGCCCTTGTGCTGAACGTGTTAAATGATGTTGCGAATAACGGCGTTCCGCAACAACAAGTCGAGGCCGTTTTGCACCAAATAGAACTGGAACAACGCGAAGTGGGTGGTGGGCATTACCCTTATGGCTTGCAACTTATATTGGATGCCTTACCCAGTGCAGTGCATTACGGCGACCCTGTTGCCGCCCTTGACCTTGACCCGGTTCTAGCCCAATTGCGCGAGGATATTAAAAACCCGCAATTCATTAAGGATCTGGTTCGCGATTATCTGCTCAAAAACCCCCACTATGTACGCCTGACCATGGTGCCAGATGCAACATTAAGCCTTCAACGCCAAAAAGAAGAAGCCGCCAAACTAGCAAAAATCAAAGCTCAATTATCAAACCAGGAAAAAAACAAGATCATCGATCTTGCACACAAGCTCCTGGAACGTCAGCAACAAAAAGATGATGAAAGCATTCTGCCCAAAGTCGGTCTGGAAGACGTACCAGACAGTATGCACATCGCTGAAGGCAGATCGCAAACCATTAATACCCTGCCTGTATCGATATTCGAGCAAGGTACCAATGGCTTAGTCTATCAACAAATTGTCTATCAACTACCACATCTTAGCGATGACTTAATCCAATATCTCCCTTACTATTCAACCAATGTCACCGAATTAGGCAGTGGTAATCGTACTTACCTGGAATCTCAGGTATTGCAATCCAGTATTACCGGCGGCATTAATGCCTTTACCGCCATACGCGGAAACGTTGAAAATGAACAGGATGTTGCCGGTTATTTTTTCCTGTCGGGTAAATCACTTGCCCGAAATCACAATGCCTTTTCCCGCCTGATGCGAGAGATAGTGGATACCACCCGCTTTGACGAATACGACCGAATTCACGAACTTGTATCTCAACAACGCGCACAGCGGGAACAAAGTGTTACGGGTCAAGGCCATAGCCTCGCTATGATGGCTGCCAGCAGCGGCATGAGCCCTGCGGCGGCATTAAAACACCGTCTTAGTGGTTTACAAGGCATCCAGCATGCAAAACGTTTGGATGACAGCCTAAAAGAAAGTACAAATGTAAAAGATTTAGCTGAAAAATTGGCAGAAATTCATTCCGCGCTAACAACCATTGAGCCACAATTATTATTGACTGGGGAACCGCATGAAATCCCTCGGTTCATTAAAGAAATAGAGGCGGTTTGGGGTGATGTTGTGGCATTGCCACCGAACGTTGAACCCTTTTCATTACCTGAAATTCACCAACGTGTGCAACAAATCTGGGTTGCAAATGCCCCTATTAATTTTTGCGCAAAAGCTTACCCAACGGTACCAATTGAACACAGTGATTCGGCACCGCTGGCGGTTCTCGCCGGTTTTCTTCGCAACGGTTTTTTGCACACCGCGATTCGCGAACAAGGTGGCGCCTATGGCGGTGGCGCAGGTTATTGTTCCGATACGGCTTCATTTCGCTTCTATTCTTACCGTGACCCAAGGCTGGTTGAGACTTTAGCGGATTTTGATAAATCCATCGACTGGCTACTCACTGAAAAACATGGGTCACGGCAATTGGAAGAAGCTATTTTAGGTGTTATCAGCAGCATCGACAAACCCTCATCCCCCGCCGGTGAAGCTAAGGATGCTTTTCAAAACCAATTATTTGGCCGCACGCCGAATAAACGCCAACAATACCGAAAACAAATAATCAATGTCACGTTGGCAGACCTGAAACGTGTGGCAGACACCTATTTTTCGACAGACAATGCTAGCACCGCCATTATCAGCAATGCCGCCACTATAGAACAATTGGGTGATTTAGGTATGGAGGTTATTCATCTGTAAAATATAGCCATAGCGTTTGAGGTTTAGGTGTAACTGCACGCCCTATTTATTTCATAGCAAGTTTCATAGCGAGTTTCAGAATGAGGTAAAACGACGCGTAATAGTCACTCTATTGCAAGGCGTTTTAATAATGCGATGGAATAAAGATGTAAAAGGGGCGTGCACCCATGCCATGCCTTAAACTGTCAGCACCCTGGCAATAACCCTGGCAATAATCGCCTTATTGAGTGCTCACATTTTGTCTGTATTCCTTACCCCGCCACAATACAATCGACAATAATACTAATAAAAAGTAGGGAAAAACCCCTCCTCCGCCATCATCATCATTATTACCTGAATCACCGCCGCCGCCCCCTGATGCTGGTGACCCACTATTGTTCGGTGCCGCGGTGGTAGAAAACATTAAATCGTCAATTACCGCCATACCGGCTGGGCCGTCATTAATCAGCTCAATCGATTTGATAAGCGCGTCGCCATCATTTCTGGTAATGTTAACTTCCAACCAATCTGCATCAGTACCACTAAAGTCCTGGATTATTCCATCATGTTCGTCAATTACTCGTAGTGTCGATGTCATGGTTGCGTTTTCATTTCTAAAAAACAGCACCATTCGTTTCGCAAATACGGAAAATGTAATTGTACCAGAACCTGCACTCATACCTTGCGGACTTGAACCCATTGGATTCACCACCCATGACTGGGTACCGCTTCGATAAAGTGAAGCAACTCCAGCAGCAACTGCCGTACCATCGACAAATTCTGCCGATAAATTACCATCCGTTAATGTAAACGTTGAAATTCTATTTTGTTCCAAACCTTCAAAATCATGATTAAAAGTCTCAGCTAGCGTTATTGTGGACACAGTAAGCAATAAACAACTGGATAAACCGCTAATACTCATACGGCTACCATGCTTACCCCGCAATATATTTCGAGTGCCGGTTGTAAATTGACTGAGAATCAATGTGATTAACTGACTGGTCTTCATAAAAACCTCCTTGGCAATACAATACTGACGCCTACCGTGGCTACGCCTAGATTAAACATGAAATAAGAGCTGTGATATTGATGTGCAAAAAACCCAGGTAACTTATCAATACAACCGTGATAAAGAATAACCGCCCTTTTTTCTCATGTCTAGCGTTATAAAGCGCATTGTTAATTCGCGGCTTATCTCATCACTCTGCTTATCATTCAAGCTGACGACTACCTGACCGCTTTAACGTTGTACAGCATATCACTGATCGAAATGTATACTTGCTTATACGTGGTTCAACTGAGTTTGATGCGCATGTAAGCCCCGGTGGTCGGGTAATGTGCCCATTTATACACAAATCGCCAGTGATAAAGAGCACCTAACATTACAAAAACATGCAATATTTCGTGTGGCCCCACGATACCTGGAATTACCACCGGCCAACGCATTAACTCCAGCAATGCGCCCAGCGAGTAAAATAACCCTCCCAACCACAGTAACTGAATGCTCTTGTCGCCAAACTGATGTTTAAAATGCCAGCTGGTTAGCACACCAATCCACCCCAGTGCCAGATAAAAACCCAAACTCATCCACTCCGGTATAACATTAAAAAAAACCGCCTCCAACACCAACCCGGTAATTGCAATAGCCCACACCGCAAACAACACTCCCCAGCGCCAAGCATCACGAAATAAAATTATATGAATCGGGGTAAAGGTTCCCGCAATAAGAGTTAAAATAGCGGCATGATCCAATCGTTGAAACACTTTTTTCGGTAAATACTCAGGATCAAGAAGATGGTAAACACCACTCATGGAAAACAGAAATATGAGAGTAAAGGAAAAAACCAGGAGTGCAAACAGCCTGACACCATTGCCCCGCCCTTTATAACAAAGATAAAACAGCCCGGCAAAAGCAGCACCCGCTGCTAACAAATGAGAAGCACTGCTAAATGGCTCACTAAAACCGGGAATTGCTATAATATCAATTTTTGAGCCATTACACATGATAGGCATTTGACTTCACAAGCTTTCGGGCGTTCAACCATTCACGTTAATTTGAGGTTGATTTCATCATACCAATACATACCATACTAATAACCCGTCTTTAAATAACCATAAACATTAGTGCCGGTGACTAGCCACCGGCACATTCTGTTAACACACACTGGCTTACATGCCATGCTTTCAAGAAAAATGCTTATTTTCGCCAATGGGAAAAAACATAGCCGTTGCCTGCTTGCGCCTTATGACAGGAAAAACACGATTGCCCCCCATCCGTCACCAGGCGTTTGATATTGCTATCGTCAGCAAAGCCTTCAAAACCCCAGCCACCGGTTTTGCTGTAGCGACGTGCATTTTTGTGCATCACACCGACTAACTTCCTTGCTGACTCCTGTATAGCATTGTTTTTTTCACTGTATTGCAACAAATCAAACACCAAAATAGAACCGTTTGGAAATACCCCTTTTTTAAGACCTTTCAACGCAGTTTGATTAGCGTAAATATGATGTATTCCTTGGAAGGGATTTTCCAGCGGGTGCCCCGGCTGAATCAACATCGACTTAACATGCACCCACTGCCGGTAACCATCCGGATAAGGCACTTCATGCTCCTGCGTATGCCCGGAAAAGGGTATTAGTAATATGAATCCCAATAATGTAGACAAAAACATCGATTGCATAACGTTATCTCCTTTGATTAATGCGCCAACATAAGTAGTATCGACTCAATACATAAAGGCAGGTTGACACAGCGAAACCGGCTTGTCAATATAGTTTTGATGCGATACCATTAACCCATGAGCTCAAAAAAACTACATCAGCATATCGAACGCCTATCGAATTTGTTGCGCAACGAAGCACGCACCTCCGGAATGGATTACGGCTTGCAGCCAATACAATTGGAAGCCTTGTGTTATTTAAGCAATTGTAACCGTTATTCAGACAGCCCCATCGGTGTCACCGAATATCTTGGTTTAACCAAGGGTACCGTGTCTCAAACCTTGAACGTACTGCACAGTAAAGGACTCATCAGGAGAATATCAGATAAAAAGGATAAGCGAGTCACACACCTGAAACTCACCACTGCCAGCAAAAAATTGCTGGACAAAGCGGTACCGGCCCCAATGTTACGCCGCGCTTATGAGGGTTTACAAAAAGAAAAGCAAATCAGACTAGTCAACGACCTAAAACAACTATTAACCACCATACAACGGTCAAACACCATGAAATCGTTTGGCGTATGTAACACCTGTCGATTTAACCGCTGCATTGAAACAGGGCAATATTTTTGTGAACTAACACAAGAAGCTTTATCGCCAAACGATATACAGCTCATCTGTCGTGAACACAGCAGCGAGACAGGCTCCTAGGAGCCTGTCAGAGAATAGCAGTAGGTCACAGGAACATCGCTAAAAGCACCCACTCATTACGCATCAAAGACGTATGTTACTCTAACGTATGATTACTCGACAGTAACCGTAGTCGTTGCCACAGCCAGGTTATTTCCGTTAAGATTATCCGGGTCATCTTGCTCAGGCACATTATTGTTGGGATCAACCACCGCTAATAAAAAGTAATCGCCTGCCGCTAAATTGCTCGGCACTGACAAGGTACGGCTCAGTGTTTTCGACTGGCCAGCGCTCAAAGTGCCCGGCAATTGGTTGCCGATAAACGTATCATTACTGTCATAGACCGCATCTGCTGAGAGATAAAAATACACTTGCAGGTAATAACCCGATGTGCTCCCCGTGCCTTGGTTCACCACCGTGCCGGAAACCGCCATACTGCCGCCGGTGCTCGCTGAACCCGGGCCGGATACCGACGTCATCGCCAGGTCTGCATAGGGTGCTGCATTGGCATCGGCGATGGTGATTGTTGCCACTACCGGGATTGAGTCATCGATTCCGTCATTGACGACCAGTGTTACCGAATAAGTGCCTGCGGCCGTATAGGTATGGCTCGGCATCGCACCGGATGTTGTATCGGTAGTGCCATCACCAAAGCTCCAACGATACGTCAGGGAGTCTCCATCAGCATCATTCGATGCTGAGCCATTAAACACCACTGGCACGCCGGCGTTTCCGGCTTGCGGGCCGCCAATCACCGCAACCGGCACGGTATTTTGAGCAATATTAATCGCGGCGGTCACTGGCACTGAGTCCAGTTCGCCATCATTCACCACCAAGGTTACGGTATAGATACCCGCGACGAGATAGGCGTGAGAAGGTGACACACCTGTTGCCGTAGTGCCATCACCAAAGTCCCAGCGATACGTCAACGTATCACCATTGGGGTCACTCGATCCTGAGGCATCAAATACCAATGGCTGTGCGACACCTCCACTGGTGGGACCACTGATAAATGCTACGGGCGCGCGATTAACCGCGCCACAAGCAGCGCCACCAATTTCAATTTGTGGTCCTGACAATATATTGTTCGCTTCACAACCCGGGCAAGATTCATCGACGCGTTGCGAATAATCCACAATCGCCCCCAAAGTGTAACACCCAGGCGTTTGATTGGCATCAATGTAGATCCGTGAATCCACCGAACTCGACTCTCCCTTCAGCAAACCATTGATGGATCTGAATTTCACCAACCGGTCACTGGTGGTAATTTGAGTATCCGCTGACAAATATAAACCGACATTAAACGCATCAAGTGTTGTTGTCGTTCCCTGATTCAGCACTGTATTGCTTAGAATAAAGCTATCCCCTGGTGCAATTTGAGCAACCGATGCCGTCAAATTGGACACCACCAGATCAGGGTTTACGGTAACAATACTCAACGGAACAACACCGATGTTATTGGTTTCATTGCTTTCCTGTTGCCTGGCCCCTTGGTCAGCAATGGCAATCAGATAATAAATACCGGCGGGCAGAGCTGGGTCAAGCGTCAGAAAACTCGTATGGTTATTGGTACTACCACCACCACTCAAACCAGCAACGCTCCATTCATCTACGATCGTGTCCGAGGCATCAGCGGTTTGGTCACTGGACAATACCAGCCGCGTTCTTGTCGAGGTGGACGTTGTTTGCCCGGCATTGACCGTTAGTGTTGACAGCGTTAGGCTACCCCCCTGAGCCACGCTATTAACGGCATTATTAGCAACATTATTAGCAACATTAAAGGTCGCTATAATCGGGGTGCTCTCCTGATTCACCAGTATATCGCTAATGACAAGATCAACATCGGGTACTACAAGTTGAACCTGCATTGCAACTGAAGCATTGTTGCTCTCATTTGTTTCCACTTGCACATTTTTTGCATCAGCGATGGCCCCAAGATAATAGGTGCCTGGCAGAAGATTTGAGGGAATCCCGACATTTCGCGTAAAGGATGCGCTGGCGTTTGCTGCCAGGATACCAGGGCGCCAGTAGTTTCCCGAGGAGAGCAAGCGATCCTGCGTAGTAATCGTCGCGTCTTCAGAAATATACAACTGTACACGATGGTTCTTGTCGTTTACCTCACTCCGGCCGCTATTTTTCACTGTTGATGCAAGCTCAAAATACTCACCCGGTGTCAGCACAGTTGAACTGGCGCTGATATGTGTCATGTGTAAATCAACATCAAGCCGTACGGTGATGGGGTCAGGTACAACCACAATATTATTATCCTGACAGGTACTGCATTCGTTTAGCGGTGTCACCTTAAACCACACATACCAATCACCCTCTGAAGCAAGGTAAGACGTAGTCAAGGGCACATTGGCTTTCATTGCGAGGGATTCGCCGGGTTTCGGGGCCACGTATGCACCAAATTGCCCAACAAAAAACTCCCGATGATAGCCGTTAGTGGGATCATTATCCGTATCGAGGTAACCTCGAACACTAACACCGAGCTGTCTATTTACTATTACTTCGGTAGAGCCAATATTCAATATATTAAAGTTGATCGGCAGCGTATCCCCGAGATAGGCTTGCGTCGTTGTCAGTATCGGGGCCGACATTGTAATATCGGCGCCATAATCAATCACCACATCCATGGTAACCGGAGCTGAATCCTGCACGCCATCATTAACGGTCAACGTCACGGTAAACGTACCCGGCGCAGAGTAACCATGCTCAGGCTTTTCGCCTTTACCCGTTCTGCCGTCGCCAAACTGCCAGGCGTAAAAAAGCGGATCGCCATCAGGGTCTATTGAGCCTGAAGCATCAAATAACACTGTGCCACCGTTCACGATCCCTGTTGCTGCACCACTAATCACAGCAACAGGCGCTTGATTGACCTCACCCACAGCAATGGGGACTGGTGATGCGTAAACATTATTACTTTCATCGGATTCCACGACACGATCATCCCAATCCACAATCGCACCGATGTAGTAATTCCCCAATGCCAGCCCGGCATCCAGTACAAATGATCGCGGGTATGTTATGGAAACACCAGGCCCTGTAGCCCAGGAGGATGTCGAAAATAACAAGGTATCCTGCGCCGTTACAACAGGATCGGTGGACAGATATACCCGGTAATTGGTCGAGGCAGTGGTCGTGCCATTGTTACGAATACTGGTTGCTACCGTTACTTGATCTCCCGGCATTGCCTTGGTGGGATGCGTTAGTGAGGTTATTTCAAAATCCGGGCCGACAGATACGGTAATCGAATCGCCCATATAACGGTAGTTATTCCAGCTACTATTGTTCGTGTTACCAGGAAATGCCCCGATAACACTCACCAATCGATATGTGCCTGCCGTCACCGCCGTTGACAAGGTAAAGGTTACACTGACAATGCGGCTGTCTTGCGGCTCAATCAACTCACCGCTGCTGTTTTTCTGTCCAATGTATATGTCGTTACCCAATACGTCATCACTGGACAGAAAATGAAAAACGCTACCACTGTATCCGCCACCCGTGCCTTGATTTTCAATCACCGTCTCAATCGTTATACGCTCGCCCGTTTCTCCCGCCGCAGGCCCCGAAACAGAACGGATTAACATATCCACCTCGCCCTGAAGAATATCGATAGACCGGGTAACCGCCGTTGAATAACGCAATCCATCATAGACCCACAAGGTTACGGTGTAAGTACCGGGTTTAGCATAGGCATGAGTCACCTCTAAACCCGTCGCATTCGCCCCATCGCCAAAATCCCAGATATAGCGCAGAGGCTGGCCTTCCGGGGCAAAAGAACCCGTGCCGCTAAAAGCAAGGGGGGCTAACGTGTAACCTGACGCGGGAACCGACATTACAGCCACTGGCGGCAAACTATCCGATGGAAATCCAACTGGATAGAAACGTAACGCCATTTCACTGCTTACCGGGTTAAGAATATTGTCACTGTGATCACGTAACAAACCAAGAGAGCTGCTATTAAACAGATAGGTTGTGCCATCAAACCCCTGAAAATCTTCGACACCCACCGTTGCAAAATTTCTGTAGAGGTGTTTGTTTGGAATAATATCATTGTACTGGAAAATAATGTCACCGGAGCCTTCGTAGAGGCTTGCCTCAAAAATATGCGCATTGACTGTCCATTGAATCGTCATGCGCCGGTTAGGCGCAACACCGTCAGTGAGAACATGAACCTCATAGGGGTTGCCGCTATATCGCCTCACCCACAGCGGTGAAATCATTTCATTAGGGGTTTCTGCATTTGGGTAAAGCTGTGGAGACGTCCTGTCTGGCACATCGTCACCAAACGTGATCGTACCATTGGGCCATATGCTCAGACTATTACGTACCTGCCCATAAAATAGGAAGTCAAAACCGATAGGCACATCAACGCTTTCGCCGGTGGTTAAAGAGTACCGGGTACCTGATTGAGTGGCATCAATCCAGTCATAGCTTATTTCTTCAAACCGGTAAAAACGGTTCTTGACAGTGCCATTGATGAGCAATGATTCGGCCCCCGCCGCCCCATGGGTAACCGAAATCGTCACCGTAACCGACCCCAAAACCGCTGGTACCCATTCTGCGCCATAAATACCGTCATCGGCTTGCTCATCATTGTGCTGACCATCATCAAAGAAGGTCACATCCGCATCACCATTGGAGAAACTGGCTGTGAGGGTTGCATTGGTTAGCAGATCGTCGCAGTTGAAAAGTGAGACACGAACAGGAACGGAATCCTCACCCTTGTAAACGGTAAAACCATCCGGTAGATTTGAACGAATAGTAGGGGTTAGGTTATCGCAGGTAACAGCGTTATACGCATTAAGCCGTCCACCGGTAACACTGCGGCTTTGAAAATCCTCGATTTGATCGACGGATGCCATCAGGCGTGCTTTGAGTTGGGTTGCCGTTAATGCTGCATTTTGTGACAGTAGCAATCCCGCAACACCCGCCACATGGGGTGCTGCCATCGAGGTACCACTAAGCCAGCGGTATCCGCTCGCCTGGCATAGCGGGCAACCAACAGCAGGTACTGTTGAATAAATAGCAAACCCCGGCGCCATCACATCAACACTGCTGATACCAAAATTAGAAAAAAAGGCTAGCTCATCATCAAATGTTGTTGCTCCCACCGAAACCACATTAGGCCGCTCATAGCCTTGAGGATAACGCACACTTCCCACCGTTCCGATGCGTGAATCGCTAGCATCGGTATTGAGTGCGCTATTACCAGCGGCCGCCACAAACAGATGATCAGAACCATCTGCGTTTAACACACCTAATGTGTCAAAAAATACTTGTGCATAACCGCTACCGCCCCAACTGTTATTACTGATGCGTACATTTTTCTCCTGAGCATAGGTCAGCGCTCTGGCTGCATCGGCAATGAAACCGCTGCCGTTAGCCCCAAGAAATTTCAATGCCATAATTTTTACGCCAGCGCTCACACCGACCACGCCAATGCCATTATCACTCACTGCAGAGATCGTTCCTGCCACATGCGTACCGTGACCATGGTCATCCATCGGGTCAGCGTCATTATTACGAAAGTCAGCACCGTGAATGTCATCAATAAAACCATTGTTATCGTCATCAATACCGTTATCCGCAATTTCGCCAGGATTCACCCACATATTTGCCGCTAAATCGGGATGGTTGTAATCCACACCCGTATCAATGACGGCTATAACCACAGTTGGATCTGCCACCACCACATCCCATGCTTCCGGCGCATCAATATCGGCATCTGGCAAACCAACCTGATCAGTATCACTTCTGGGGATACCTTCTGCCGGAACAACCTGACCGGTATTATTTAAGCCCCACAACTCATTAAGTAGAGGATCATTTGGTATTAGATTCACAGAAACTGTGTAATTTGGAAAAACATTTTCCACATCAGGATCATTTATAAATTCAGCAAGCACCCTCTCTAGGTCTTCACCTTCATTAAGCGTAACCACGGTCCAGCGCTCAAGCCTGGAGCGTGCGGATTGGCTGGTGCGCTTGCTGCTTCGCGTGATTTTTCGGTTGTTAGTGTTTTTCTCAGGCTGTTGATGTAACAACGAGGTGATTGATTTCACTCCCCGGGTTTTGAAACGAGGCGCAAAACTGAAATTTGAAAAGCGTACTTTTTTATCGATGGTTTTTTTGCCGAACGCCTTTTCAGATTGCTGCACGTTGGCAGTCGTTAGGCGATCCGGCTTGAATTTAACGAGTAATTGCGTCGGATGGGATGTGCGTTTATTCAGCAGTTGGCGCGCTTGCTGTCTTGCCGAACTTGTCGCTTTAGGCGCTGTTACCGTTAATGATGGTGCGTTTGATGAAACCCTTGATGAAATATTTGATGGACTAACGCTTGACACTGGGCTAGCGACATTTTGATTGGGTGGCCATTGCTTGGATGACCAAAGGGCCGCATAGACAGGCGACAATGCGAATGAAAAAACCAGAAAACCAGTTGCAACTAATTTTACAACGTTGACAACATCCCAACCAAAGAATCTTCGCATCCATTCCGTAACACACATATTCTCTCTCCCGAATATGTCGAGCCTTAACTTCCAATAAATAGTAATGATAAGTTATTTTAACATTTTCTTGCCTTTTTTGAGTGACTCAGCGTTGCTGCTCCAGTCACATAGCTCACTATGCTCTTTTCGCTGCGCCTTGATTCATTCAAAAAATTCGGCGAAAATTTTGTTAAAATAATTATGCATTACTACTTATATCACGATAAATCTAGCTAATGGTAATACATTAACAAAGTCAGGCACCGCATATTATATCGTCTATTATGGCTACTACTTTTTAATTATGGCGACTACCCTGCTTAACGATTGCCGTGTCCGTGATCCTGGTGTGGGATAACTACGACAAAAACAATCGGCACAGTAATAGTACTGTTTTAAGCTATATATAGATTTTAAACTAATGTATGTTTCAAAACATATGTTTTGAAACATTACATCGAGCAGTTATTGATTATTGGCTAATACACAAAAAATTTTCGTTATTTTATTTCATACCACCATACTATTTCATACCATACCACCATACTATGAAATTATAGATTGCTTTCAAGCTAATAGCGTACCGGATTATTTATAATCTCTATAGCTGCAATCATTCCCTCGGAGAATAAACGCCGTATCATAAATTGTCAATTCAAACCCTCACCCAATATTAAACAGCGTTTCCAGGAACATCATGAAAAACGTTTGCAATTATTATGCGCCGTCCCTAAGCTAAGTCATTGCAAATGATGAACCATTCAACGAACTGTCTAGGAACTGTTCGCAATCATTCCTTGCACGCCTGTTGACGCTTGTTTTTTTATCCAGCAAGACAGGCAAAGCAAGTGTTGCAGGGTTAGTGAAAATTAAATAATTTGTACATATGGCACGCATGTCACCCAGCGGTTGGGGTTTTCAGACGATCACTGTAGTGACTGTAGAACCACTTCATAATAAAGGGTGGCAACAAGGTGGTGAGGGCAATCACCATTACCATACCCGCGTAGATTTCATTGTTGAATATACCACTTATCCTTCCCAGCTCGGCAAAAATGAGCCCGACTTCACCACGGGGGATCATCGCCATCCCGATCACCCAACGTGTCGGCCATGACTCTCTGATAAAAAATGCACCCACTAGCTTGCCAACCACAGCGGCCAGCAACAGGGTCAGTGAAAAACCCCATATAAAGACGGACCCCCAATCGATTTCACGCAGATTAAGAGAAAGCCCAACATACACAAAGAATATTGGTGTAAACAGTTGCACAATGGGCTTCATTTGGTGTTCTATGCGATGTGCAAAATGCTCATCGGTACGCAGAGCAATGCCTAAAGGTAAAAAGAAACGTCTTGAGAGTGCCAGGCCAGCCGCAAAGCCACCAAGCAATTCCGGTGCACCCAAGGAATGGGCCAACCAAGCGAAGAATAACACCAGGGTTACGATGGTGGTTGGCAGCAAACCAGGTGTTCCACTGACCGCATCAAACCGTTTGATTAACAATGAAATCAACTTGGCTGCAATAGGCGCCAAAACAAAAAACGCGGCCACAAATACCAACACTTTGCCAGCGTTAAGTAAACTTACTCCGCCACCAACAGAGAACTCATACAGTAGCGCTAACAGCGCCACACCCAATACGTCATCCAATACAGCGGCGCCCAGAACAATCTGCCCCTCGGGCGTTTGCCGACGCTTAAGATCCGACAACACGCGCACCGTGATACCGATGCTGGTGGCAGTGAGTGTGCCACCAATAAATAACGATACCAGCACTGACAGCTCGAATACCCAATAGCCCACCGCAAAACCAAACACCAGCGGCAACACAAATCCTGCTATTGCCACGACGAAGGATTTGAGTCCCGCGCCAATCAGGCGTTTCACGTCAGTCTCCAAACCGACCTCAAACAACAGCAAAATAACCCCAATCTCCGCCATCAGTTTGATGGCCTCTACCGGTTCGACCCAGCCTAACAGGCTTGGCCCCAACACCACGCCGGCAAACAATTCGCCAATGACCGAGGGTGCCTGAAAACGTGTTGCCAGTTCAGCAAACACCCGCGCTGTCAGGAGAACAACAAACAGGTATAGAAAAAAGTCATGGGTTTCCAAAGCGTCACCTAGATGTTACCGCTCACTAACCCGCCATAGCCAGATAAACCCGCCGACGCCCGCCAGAAACGAGCCAACCAAAACCCCGGTTTTCGCCATCAACAGATACTCTGTTTGACCGGCAAAACCCAGTTCTGCGATAAAAATTGCCATCGTGAACCCGATACCAGCCAGCAAGGACACACCGGCAATTTGACTAAAGCTGGTGTTCGCCGGAAGCTGGGCAAAACCCAGTTTCAGTGCGATCCAACTGGCACCCGCAATACCAATAAATTTCCCTACCACCAAGCCAAGTATCACCCCCATAGTGACCGGGTGAGTCAGTGTCTCACCCATGTCAGCAAATGCCATGGGAATCCCGGCATTAATAAAGGCAAAGATGGGAATCACTAAAAACGCCACCGGCATGTGCATGCTATGCTCCAGTCGCTGCAATGGTGTTTCCACTTTATACACGCTGTTTTCAAGCCGCTGCACCACGCCACGTAAGGTATCGTTCGTCATGATGTTTTTACCGGGTTCGTGGCTGGCATCAAAACGAGCCATTAACTCCTTTACATGTTCGCTAAAACGAACCGGATCATATTTTGGTCGTGCCGGTATCGTAAAGGCCGTTATCACTCCAGCAAGGGTGGCATGGACACCGGACTTAAGCAATGCGAACCATAACAACGCACCGAGTAACAAATACGGTAACGGCTGACGAATACCGGCCAAGTTAATGACAACCAGAACACCCACAATCGCCGCCGCAATTAACAATGCTTCCAATACAAGTTGGTCCGTATAAAAAAGCGCAATCACCATAACAGCGCCAAGGTCATCCACAATCGCCAACGCGACGAGAAAAGTAATCAAGGCTTTAGGCACCCGGTTGGCCAACAGCACCAAGGCACCAATGGCGAAGGCGATATCAGTGGCCATGGGAATCCCCCAGCCCCGGGCAGCATCACCATCAGAGTTGAGTGCAAAATAGATCAATGCTGGCACGACCATTCCACCCACAGCCGCAACAATGGGTAGCGCCGCCTGGCGCAGAACCGCCAACTCACCCACCAAAATTTCGCGTTTAAGCTCTAACCCCACCACAAAGAAAAACAGCGCCATTAAGCCGTCGTTCACCCAGTGGTGCAATGACTTCTCCAATATCCAACCACCGATAGTAATACTGACTGGGGTATGCACCAGATGCTGATAGACTCCAGACAACGCACTGTTGGCCAGCACTAACGCCAAAATTGCTGTCCCCATTAACAGCAAACCACTGGTGGTCTGACGATGCACAAACTCCTCGAACGGCGTCAGTATTTTCTCGAAGGATTTCTCCCACGGCGCGTGAAAAACGCCTTTTTCTGTCGTGTTTTTTGATACTTTATCTTCTTCGTTCATACTCTCTTCCTGTTTCCTTATTTATTTGCGCAGTAACGAGGGGGTATCCCGAAATAACCACTCCCGCGCCGTCTCTGTAATGGCAACCACTGCTGGGTGGGAAATTTTACGCTCCACTGAAATCGCATAGAATTGCTCCCGTACTTTATCTGTCTGTCCGATAGCAACAACGCCGTACTGTTTTTTCACCTCCTCCTCAATCGGTGTGGGAGCGACAAACACCCCTAACCCTGCCTGCCCAAAGGCCTTCATTAGAGCGCTATCGTCAAACTCACCGACAATCCGGGGCTGAATATGCAAACCGTCAAACCACTGTGCGAGGCGATTCCGTACCACGGTCATTTCACCGGGCATCAACAATGGTGCGCCATTGAGGTTGCGTGGAAAATTATCCCCCAGTTTGTGCGCTAACAGGGGGGTCGCGAAAAACATAGTGCCGCAATCACCGAGTTGGTGATTAAACCCACGCACGTTCAAGCCCGACGGAATAGGGCCATCTGCGATTACCAGGTCAACCCGATGTATCGCTAAGTCTGCCAACAGCGGGTCAATAGCGCCCTCCCGGCAAATAATACGGACAGGCTCTGGTAGTTGCAATGCCGGGGCTAACAATCGGTAGGCAATGGACTTCGGCACAACATCCACCACGCCTACTTTAAACATCAATGGCCTGCCATCCGGAAGGTTATGCACCATTTCCTCTAATTCCCCCCCCAGAGAGAAGATTTCATCGGCATAGCTCAACACTAACCGCCCGGTTTCTGTTAGCTCCAGGTTACGCCCTACCCGTGAAAATAGCGCTTCGCCCAGGTTTTCTTCCAGCAAGCTGAGTTGTCCGCTAATCGTCTGAGGCGTCAAGTGCAGGCGCTCACCAGCACGGGCAATGCCACCCGCCTTTGCCACCACCCAGAAATAATGAAGATGCTTATAGTTAATCATTTATAGATAAAAATTTATAGATAATTATTGATCTATTCCTCTCCATGAATAGATAATACCGTTGCAATTACGGTCAATTAGTTCGTTAAATACGAACATTATAACAATAATAATCGACTTTTCCTTAGTTTAAAACCAGCCTATTCTTTATTATTCACTGATGTTACGTACTCGTAATAATGAATCAATGGCTTACAGCTTTTACGTGACGCCACAACCCGCATTTTGGCTGAGGCCTGCTGGCGTAACATCAGTTATTCAGATTATCATCGGCCCTAAAGACTGGAGACAACGATGCAAATTGACATTCAAGCACGCAACTTCCCCCTGACGGATGCCCTGCGCAACCATATTGAACGGCGCTTGGGCTTTGCTCTAAGCACCAGAGACGACCACATTCAGCGAGTCATGGTGCGACTGTCCGATATCAATGGCCCGCGCGGCGGGGCGGACAAATGCTGCCACATACAGGTAATACTCACGCATTTACCGGACGTGGTTATCGAAGATACCGAAGTTGACCTTTACGTTGCGATTGACCGGGCAGCGGATCGGGCAGGCCGCACGATTGGACGTCGGTTGTCGCGACAACGCATCAGGAGCCGTTCAGCCGGCCTATACGACATAGAATCGACAGCCGAATTAATGCATTGAGTTAAGTAAAAACAAACGCCAGCTAATTTTTAAACACACAGTAGTGGTTCAGCGCGCCGCTGAAATGTTCGAAAATTAAGGAAAAGTGCACATTTACTGGTGTAAATATGCGCTTTTGACATGTGTTCAACACCGTCATCGAACATATCAAAGGTAAGCTGAACGGTTACCAAACTAATTAACCTGATTGGAGCATTACAATGAATACACCCATGACAAACACCACAGCCCGCGAACAAACGGCCATTTTAGCCAACAACAAAGTGATCCGTAACACCTATACCCTGTTATCGATGACACTGCTGTTCAGTGGCTTGGTTGCAGGTATTTCGATGGCCCTGAACCTACCCCACCCAGGCTTATTGCTAACACTGGGCGGTTTCTTTGGCCTGTTGTTCGCCACATCAAAGTTTAGCAACAGCAGCCTTGGGCTGGTTTTTGTATTCGCCCTAACTGGCTTTATGGGGTATACCCTGGGGCCAATTCTCAATGCTTATCTGGCGCTACCCAACGGTGGCCAGGTGGTCATGACCGCGATGGGTGCTACTGGTGCCATTTTCCTTGGATTATCGGGCTATGCCTTGACCACACGCAAAGACTTTAGCTTTATGGGTGGCTTTTTGATGGTCGGTATTTTAGTCGCCTTCCTGGCCGGCCTTGGCGCCGTGTTTTTCGAAATGCCCGGTTTATCCCTGGCCGTATCGTCCATGTTCGTACTGCTCATGGCTGGCCTAATCCTGTACCAAACCAGTAGCATCATCCACGGCGGCGAAACCAACTACATAATGGCGACAGTCACGCTCTACGTTTCAATCTTCAACCTGTTCACCAGTTTGCTGCATCTGCTAGGCTTCATGAGCGGCGACGATTAAAATGTAACACGGGGAACCCCCAATGGAATCTTAGCATCTAGAGCAGGATAGCCTGATTGGCGATTGAGGGGGTTTTTTCATTATTATTACCAAGATAGATTATGTCGCTTTTCCTGTAGTGAAAACGAAGTCATGCTGTCGGGTTTATTGACACCCGACAGCATGGCCATTGGTTACCGACATACCGTCCAACGGATGATTTTAGGTTAAACCGTGTAAGGACACCGTTATCGATTTAATGAGATTATCGCTAACGGGACTATTTTTAACAGCGCTATCTTTAAAACGGATCTTTAAACGGGCATATAGTAGGGTTATCTCAGCTTGGGCCCAACAAAGTAACCCCTCCCCAAAATACGGCGACCATCATAACAGGTGCCACCCACTGTAACACCGATGGTGCTTTAAGGGTATTCACATCAATTGTCTGGCTCTCCATGCACACAGCTTCTGAAATAACTGTTTTGAATAGTTGTACCGCCATGTCTACTATTGCATTTAATCGCGAACCCAAAGTGGACTTTTGTCGCTTATTATCATGCTGCGTTCGCATTACCTGCCCTTCGGTGAAAAGGTATTGGGCTCTTGAGACTAAATTAAAGGTGAGCGCAATCCTAACGGCCAGTTTTTGGCCATCAATCCTAATCCATCTCAGTGGTTTCAATAACCATAATATTGCAGCAATTAACTTATCTTTCGAAATTGGCGCCACAAAATAATTTACGGCCATCACAATGAGGATGAGGGAAAAAACGCGAAGCAGACCATCCCATAAACCGTTCAGTTCAGGCATGATGGTAACGAACGAAGTACTCGGTGTAGTACCGGGTGTAAACCACAAATATAGCACCAAAATTGATAAAAAAAACCAACGCATGCGTAACAATGTCTTCACACACAATCGCCAGTAGTTAAACCTATTTAATGTATACAGCGTTATTAACAACACAAATCCAAGAAGCAATTCATGTTCGCGACCAAACGCAACAAATCCACCAAAAATTAAAAATGAGAGTATCCGTATGACAGGGTGCATTAGATAAAACCGAAGGAACACTGATATTTGCATACAGGGCACGCCGATGCAACGGTCTGCATTGAACCTAAAATCATCCGCTGGACAGCATGTAGAGTGCGTTTTTCACCCTAAACATCAAGACTGGCGAGGGCACGCGATGAGACGTAATAGCGAGCTATTGCAACGATTTGCAACGACGCCGGACACAATAAAAAATGTGCTCTAGGAGCGAAAATAGCCGCCGTCGCGAGGGAACGCCATGTTGAGTCCATTTTTTCGATTGCATCTGGCATCTACTTTTGGCATTTAAGGCGACTATTGAACTTAATTTAACGTAGTGATGGTAAAAATGGGCCAATATAACGTTTTCGCAGTAGACTTTCTATTCTCGGACAGTGCTCCTCATCGGTGCTGGTGAAATTCCACTAACCCATTTGCTGTAATAACTCTTCCGCTTGCTGTTTTTGTGAATCATCACCTTCCTCAAGGACTTCATCCAAAATACTGCGGGCACCATCACTATCACCCATATCGACATAGGCTTTCGCTAAATCCAGTTTTGTACCTACTTCATCCACGTTGGAAAAAATATCTTCGTCCAGTTCACCTTCATTATCACCAGTGTCAAGCGTAACAACATCCGCTGTATAATCAAACTCTAGTGCTGCATCGTTTATCGTATCACTGGAATCCACCGCTAATTCAATGGCAGAGACACTATCAACAGGCTCCAGATCAACACCATCAAAATCCAACTCTGCGGCACTTTGCTTGCTCACTTCGGTGAGTTCAACAACTTCGTTGTCGTTGTGATCAAACGATAAATCAAAATCCAGCGCACTGGCATCGTCCTGTTGCACAGGCTCTAAAGCGGTGTCTGTTTTAAAAACTTTTTGGCTATCATCATGGGTGTTATTCGGTGCATTAATACCCGATGCGGCCTCAGCAGTTACCTGCTCTTCAACAACATCCATATCAAAGTCTAATGTTGAAACATCAAAATCCAGGGCATCATCTTCTTCAACGGCCGACATTACTGTTTCAGTATCGCCTCCTTGGGCTAACTCCGCGTCAAAATCAAAATCCAGCAAATCCTGCTCGTCGTCTGAAACAACACCAAGCATCTCCTCTTGATCAACCGCCGCCCCGCCAAACAAATCGCTATGAGGGCATAGCTCACGACCTAAAGCAACAATATCAGTCCAATACGGGTTGGTTTCATCACCTCCAATATTCTCATGCAACAGTCTCGCTTGAGCCTCAAATCCAGCTACATTCCGTGCAGCATGCAATACCTCAAGCAGTTTCGCTTGCAAATCCAACCGGTCAGGCGTTTTTTCCAACGCTTGAGTAATAATATCTTCAGCTTGCTGGTGACGGCCATAGGCCAAATAAACATCGGCTTCTGAAATAGGGTCAACATCAGCGGAATCACCCTGAAAACCATCCAACTCGCTCATCGCGAAATCGCTCACCATGCCACTTTCCGCATTTTGAGCTTGATTGCCGCCTGCCACGCTCGGTGGTTTGTTCATCAGCACGGTATTGTCATTGAACTCCGCTCCAGCTTTATGCGCCATGCCAACGTTTAAAATACTTTCTTCAAATCCATCCTGCATTTTGCGGCGACGCACTACCAACCAACCGACAACCGCAGCTACCAAGAGCCCGCCAAGCCCCATCAGGATAGGATCAGAAAATAAACCTTCCTCTGATTTATCTTGTTGTTCAGTTGCTGCTGCCACCTCTTCGGGCTCATTGACAGACTCAGGCTCAATACCCAGTTGGTTTTGCAATACCAGCAATTCTTCATCTTTAAACATGATGAGGCGCTGCATACTTTGAAATTGCTCTTCCAGCTCCGCAAAACGAGATTGCAATTCCTCCGATTCCTGGCGGTTAGCATCGAATACTTCTGTTGCAAGTAGCAGGTCTTCTTGTAGTTCCTTAGCGCTGTCTGCGGAAGTAGCACCACCGGAACCACGGTCTTCAGTGCCGGGAGCAACCAATTTCAGGCGCGCATCTTCATCGACCGCTCCTCGACCACGGGCGGATGATCCTGCATTATCAAAATCACCTGCTACTGAGTCTTCTGGCTCCGTTTGTTTGACCAAACGTCGGCTGCTACGGCCTTCACGCCATGCCAAATTTTGGCGTCGAATTTCACTAACAGCCTCTGCCTTGGACACACCCGCTATTGAGCTGGCATCTTCAATTCGAAGCACATAACCCGATTTAAGCTTGTTAATATTACCTTCGGTAAATGCCTGTGGGTTATCACGCAAATATGCCAGCATCATTTGATGAATGCTTATCGATTCGCTGGGGCGCGTTTCCAACGCAATTTCCCAAAGCGTGTCATTGCGCTTGACGCGACCATAATTGATCTCACCATCAAATCCAACACTGGCTGATTCGCGGCGAGTGGCTATGGGCGGTGGTGGTGTACCGCTCCTGATAGATGATCGCTCTTGTCGGCGCGGCGCTTGTTGGACTGGACGTGGTTGACGTGGTGAAAATACCGGTGTTGTACTTGCCTGTTCCACAGGCGCTGGCGACTCTGCCATAAGCACCGGGGGATCAACAAGCACGGTATATTCTTTAAGAGCACGTCCACGTGGCCAACGTGCTTCGATGAGAAAATCAAGGTAAGGTTCGGTGACAGCCTGCTTCGTGCTTAATACTATATAGGCAGTTCCATCGGGACGCGTCGTCAGTTTAAAGCGTATTTTAGTCAGGAAACTGGCACGCTCAACGTTGACTCGCGCAAAATCCTCAACCGAGGCTAAACGCACGGCCAGCCCCTCCAAATCACCTGGCTGCACCGAATGGATATCGATTTCCGCATCCAATGGCTGGTTAAGCGATGATCGCATTGTGATAGGACCAAGCCCTAGCGCAAAGCTTAAAGCGGGTAGTACGAAAAATATTGAACCGACAACTCGGGCGATTATCTTACCCATACTTAACTCCAGTTTGTTCCAATTCCATGCCAACTGCCTTTCCCTCGATCTGATCACTAATATATAGATGTGTTTCGTATATATCGACAGCCGAGGACAAAATTTAATAGTATTAAGTAATTAGTGGGCCGGTTACAAAATCCTCAATAGACTACAAATAATTATGTACTAAAATTTCAGCTATTTGCACGCTATTTAACGCAGCTCCTTTTCTTACATTATCAGCAACCACCCAAAAATTCAGACCTCGTGGATGGGAAATATCCTCCCGAATGCGTCCCACGTAGACTGGATCTTTTCCTGCCGCTTCAGTTACCGCTGTCGGATAACCACCCGAATCGCGTTCGTCCATCACAACCACTCCTGGCGCTGACGCTAGTAATTCGCGCGCTTGAGACGCACTCATTTTATCACGCGTCTCAATATGCACCGCTTCCGAATGCCCGTAAAACACAGGTACACGGACAGCAGTCGGATTAACCAATATAGCGGCATCTTCAAATATTTTTTTAGTCTCCCATACCATTTTCATTTCTTCTTTCGTATAGCCATTGTCTTGGAACACATCAATTTGTGGCAATACGTTGAAAGCGATCTGTTTTGGGTAGATTTCAGTCTTAATTTCCTTGCTATTTAACAAATTGGCGGTTTGGCCAGCTAATTCACCAATCGCTTCTTTTCCCGTTCCCGACACGGCTTGGTAGGTGGCAACGTTTATTCGTTCAATCCCTACCGCATCGTATATCGGTTTCAATGCAACCAGCATTTGAATCGTGGAACAATTGGGGTTTGCTATAATACCCCTATTCTTATAGTCTGCAATAGCATGCTGATTAACTTCAGGAATTACCAGTGGTATATTGTCGTCATAGCGAAAATGGGAGGTATTATCAATGACGACACAACCAGCTTCAGCGGCTTTTGGTGCATAATCTGCCGATATCGCGCCACCTGCCGAAAACAACCCTACCTGCACCATGGAAAAATCAAACGCCGCAAGGTCTTGTACTTTTATATTCTTGTTTTTAAAGTGAATTCTACTGCCGGCTGAACGACTACTGGCAACTAAATAAAGATTTCGGATGGGAAATTGTCGTTGTTCGAGAATGGAGACCATGACTTCACCCACGGCCCCGGTCGCCCCCACTACAGCGACATCTATTTCCTTGCTCATTTAATAACCCTCTATAAACAACTGAATTAATTAGCTTTTAAATCGCTAATCAAGAAATCCAGTAGTGCTAAAGTTCGAGCCTAGTCCCAGAATTAAGTTCCACTCTAACGATATACGTAAGTGCTTAATGGTAACGTTGTTTTGAGCTTTGCACTAGTGGTTTGGATGATTTTTTATCAAACAAGATTAAGTATATAGCCAGGTTGGCCTTTGGTGTTTAATTTGGTGTTTAATTTGGTGTTTGTTCAAAAGTTCACTCAAAGGAGGTATTGCAGCTTGTCACACTAACCTCAGAAAGACATTCGGAAACACTTACATACTGTGGTGTATTGTCAATTCTTAAACACTTAAGAGTGAGCTACGATACTGTCTCTAGCGCTGTTACAACCGCCTCTCCCATTTGAGAAGTACCGACCACCGTTGCCCCCTCACTGGCAATATCTACAGTTCTCAGACCTTGATTTAATACGGCATTCACAGCATGTTCCAGCCTGTTGGCAAGTTCAGCTTCGTTTAATGTATAACGTAGCATCATTGCCACAGATAACAGAGTCGCCAATGGGTTCGCTCGATTTTTTCCCGCAATATCCGGGGCAGAACCATGAATTGGCTCATACATTCCCTTACCCTCCGCATCAAGCGATGCGGAGGGTAACATACCAATGGAACCCGTTAACATGGCCGCCGTGTCCGATAATATATCACCAAACATATTCGTGGTCACCATGACATCAAACTGCCGCGGCGCCCTTACCAATTGCATGGCGGCATTATCGACGTACATATGACTTAACACCACCTCGGGATAATCTTTACTCAGTTCTATCATTACTTCACGCCACAATTCGGTACACTCCAACACATTCGCTTTATCCACCGAGCAAAGCTGCTTGTTACGTTTCATTGCAGTATCAAAAGCGGAACGCCCAATGCGCCTTATTTCGGACTCGGCATAAACCAGGGTGTTGAACCCCTGGCGCTCACCATTTTCTAATCGCCGTATTCCACGCGGCTCTCCGAAATAAATCCCCCCTGTAAGCTCGCGCACAATCATTATATCGAGACCAGATACCACGTCCGGTTTCAGCGTAGAGGATGCAATGAGTTGTGGATATAGAAAGGCTGGACGCAAATTGGAAAACAACGACAATTCTGCGCGTAGTCCCAGCAAGCCTTTTTCAGGCCTTACCGCTATGTCCAACGACTCATACTTCGGGCTGCCCACTGCGCCCAACAACACAGCATCCGCCTCCTTCGCCAACTTCAACGTGGCTTCCGGCAACGGCTTGCCATGTGCATCATAGGCCGCCCCACCCACTAACGCCGACTCCATTTCCACATTCAAACCAAAGTCACTTTGCAGCTTTTTTAATACATTAATAGCTGCCGCGATAATCTCGGGGCCGATACCATCTCCAGGTAACACCAGTATTTTTTTTGTCATTCCTAACAACTCCTCTGCGATTGATACTTGTTGTTATGAAGTAAACAACCAAGGTGCTTGCGCTGCACGACGCTTTTCGTAAGCCTTAATGGCATCAACATGCCCAAACGTCAAATCGATATCATCAAGTCCATTTAGCAAACAATGCTTGCGGAACGCATCCACATCAAAAGCAATGCTTTCCCCCGATGGCGTTACAATAGTTTGACTTGCCAAATTCACTGACAATTGGTAGCGATCCTTGTCACTTTTCTCCACGGCGTAAATCGCCTCAAACAAACCGTTAACTACTTCGGCATCCAGAGTTATCGGCAAAATACCATTCTTAAAACAATTATTATAAAAAATATCCGCAAAGCTGGGCGCTATAATGACACGAAAGCCGTAATCTTCCAGCGCCCACGGTGCATGTTCGCGGGATGAACCACAACCAAAATTTTCCCGGGCCAATAAAATGCTTGCGTGACGATAACGATGCTGGTTTAAAATAAAATCAGGGTTTTCCGAACGCCGACGATTCTCCATCCCCGGTTCGCCATGATCGAGATAACGCCATTGATCAAACAAATTCGGGCCAAAACCGGTCCGTTTGATTGATTTTAAAAACTGCTTGGGAATAATCGCATCAGTATCAACATTAGCACGGTTCAGTGGCGCGACGATTGCCGTCATTGTGTTAAATTTTTCCATTTCCAAATTACCTTTCTAGGGGCTTTCTATCTAATCCTAATATTACAACTGATACAGTCTAAGCATTACGCACATCCACAAAATGCCCGGCAATTGCCGCCGCCGCCGCCATCGCCGGACTGACCAAGTGTGTACGCCCATCTTGCCCCTGCCGACCCTCAAAATTACGGTTCGATGTTGATGCACAACGTTCTCCTGGTGCGAGGCGATCTGCATTCATTGCCAAGCACATAGAGCATCCCGGTTCACGCCACTCAAACCCAGCCTTCATGAAAATTTTATCCAAGCCCTCTTGCTCTGCTTGCATTTTAACCAGACCAGACCCCGGCACGACCATGGCCAGCTTAATCGAAGCCGCCACCTTTTTGCCTTGCACAACACTGGCCGCAGCACGTAAATCTTCTATTCGAGAATTTGTACACGAACCAATGAACACTTTGTCCGGTTTTATCGCTGTCATTGGAGTATTTGCGGCCAATCCCATGTAGTCTAATGCAGCCTGCATGCCTTCACGTTTAGTGGCATCGGATTCATGCTGCGGATCGGGCACGCGACCATCCACCGCTGTCACCATTTCCGGTGAAGTCCCCCAGGTCACTTGTGGTTTGATATCTGCACCTGCTATACGAACGGTATGATCAAAGGCTGCACTATCGTCGCTACGCAAATCCTGCCATGCAACAACCGCCATTTCCCAGAATTTTCCCTGAGGTGAAAACGGTCGACCTTTTACAAACTCAATGGTCTTATTATCAACAGCCACCATCCCTGCACGGGCCCCCGCCTCTATCGCCATATTACAAACCGTCATACGGCCTTCCATCGACAAAGCCTGAATACCTGTACCGCCAAACTCAATCGCATACCCAGTGCCACCAGCGGTACCGATGCGACCAATAATCGCAAGCACAATGTCTTTTGCCGTGACGCCCGGGCCAACCTCTCCGTCAATACTAATGAGCAGATTTTTTGATTTTTTCTGGATCAGGCATTGGGTCGCCAATACATGCTCCACCTCAGAAGTGCCAATACCAAAAGCCAGCGCACCAAAAGCGCCGTGGGTGGAAGTGTGAGAATCACCGCAAACCACGGTCATACCAGGCAAAATTGCGCCCTGCTCCGGGCCGATAACATGCACGATACCCTGACGCACATCGTCCATTTTAAATTCAGTGATACCGAATTCAGCACAATTTTTATCCAATGTTTCGACCTGTATCCGCGACACGGCATCGCTAATACCTTTTGTCCGGTCGGTGGTCGGTACGTTATGATCCGGTGTTGCCAAATTGGCCGCAACCCGCCAGGGCCGACGCCCTGCTATTCGCAATCCCTCAAACGCCTGAGGTGAGGTTACTTCATGAACAAGATGGCGATCAATATAAATCAATGAAGTACCGTCATCCTGAGTATGCACAACATGGGATTGCCACAATTTATCATAAAGTGTTCTTCCGACCATTGTCTAAAATCCTCTCAGTTATTGCGTCTACAAAACCAACCCCCAGGCATCTACCCCTAAACGATAAAACAAACTATACTATAACACAAATTCATTATTTTCATGAACTTCATTCCTATTTAGAATATCAATCAAAATACACCACACCATGGATACTACCAATTTAACAACCTTTCTCACCATTGCGGAATTAAAATCATTCACGCAAGCCGCAGAAACACTTTTTTTAACCCAACCGGCCATTTCCAAACGCATAAAAGCATTGGAAACTGAAATGAACGCCAAACTATTCGACCGCTTAGGACGGCAAACCACACTCACTGAAGCCGGGCATATCCTCTACAAACGGGCACAAATCATCCTACAACAAATGCAAGAGGGTCAACGTGAAATCCAGAATCTTTCGAGGCAAGTAACAGGAAAACTCAGTATCGCCACCAGTCATCATATTGGACTACACCGACTCCCCCCTGCATTAGAACAATATAACCAGCAATACCCTGATGTATTACTGGATTTACATTTCATGGATTCAGAGCAAGCCTATCATCAGGTGATGGCTGGAAAATTCGAATTAGCCATCATTACCATTCCAAATAACAACACAAATAACAACAAGAGTGAACTCATTGCTAAAACAATCTGGGAAGATAAACTGGAATTTGTCGTCGGCCCCACCCACGAATTGGTTAGCAATACAAACCGCTCAACAAAAAAAACAGAGCCACACTCACCGATACATAAATCGTTGACAGAATTAGCACAATACCCTGCGATACTGCCCGCAAAAAACACCTACACTCGCCAGATAATAGAACAAACGTTCAAGCAATCGGAGCAACGAATTGCAACGAGCATGTCAACGAATTATCTAGAAACTATTAAAATGCTGGTAAAGGTGGGGTTAGGCTGGAGCATATTACCGCACACAATGTTAACTGATGAACTAACGATACTCAAAATCAATAACATCACATTAACACGCCATTTAGGCCTGGTCAGACACCCAGCACGCACGCTGTCCAATGCAGCAACAGCAATGGTTAGCATACTCGGGTAAACACCAGCGGTTAAAAACAAGGTTATTTCGGGTTACGCTACCCTAACCCGCGACCTGCATCGCATGTCTTGAGTCGCAAAGATGACACTTGCATCTTTGCTCTTTTTTATGATTTACACATAATGCTCAACAATATCGTTATCGTTGACATTATCATTCTAAAAAAGAAGCTTTTCGTAGAAATGTGTGTAATTTCAGCTAAGGAACGTTACTTGGAAGACATTTTAGTTTCAGAAATTAGTTTGATAAAATCATTGCAACAAAAACAACCATACCCAACACTGTTGAAACCAATGTAAGCTTACGTAATTTTAGCATTTGCCACGCCATAATAAACCCTGTGATAAGTAATAAAACCAGGAAGGTTGCCAATGCGACAGCATACACTTTAAATGGATCACCGCCTTTTGCTTTGTGTAATTGCACGAACTGCCGATACCAACTGGCTTTCTTTATTTCCAATTGCGCAATGAGTGGCTGTGATGTTGACTCAATAACTATATCCATATCTGAACCTGACCATTCCAACTTAAAATAATCGCCAATATTTTTAATTTTAGCCTGCCCAGTTGGCACAGCGATATTCCGTGCCTCTAATTCTTTTTCTGCCAACTTAACAAGTTCTTCTAGTTCGATTTTAAGTGGAGATTCAAGATGTATTTCGTGAACAGTTGTATCATACTCACCTTTTATACCCCACGTATAAAGAGCGCCAGTCACAAAAAACATGACTGCGACGGGCAATATGAAAACTGCTAAAATTGCATGTACTTTCATAAGCACCGACCGATTAAATATCCCCATTCTGCAATTCTCTCCAGATGCTCATCTTATCCATGAGATTACCCTCATGGTCGTAATCGTAATCTTCTGAGAATGTAGATACAACTCTGAATGAAACAGACTCACAACCTAAACATTGAATTATGTGATTTTTTTCATTCCAGTCAACTCCATGGCCACCACCACACACCGCAGATCGGGTTCCTGTACGTCGCCCCGCCGTTTTGGGTTGGGCTTCCTCCAGCCAACACCTCACGATGTTAACCTTGCCCTTCTCCTAGCTTTCGGCTCCGCAGAAACCTGGCATCAGGACTTCCACCTCACTAGCTTCGGGCCATGCCCGGCACACACGTCAGCAATAACTGGCAATTTTAAGTGTGGTTTGTTTGTGCAACAATGAGCTTGCGAATAGCACAAACAAACCACGCTTAAAATTGTCCATGTTTATTTCTGTTGTTAGGCCATATCACTCACATTCTATGGCTTTCTAATTGTGATTTGAAATGGGGATGACTCTTTCCTATTTATAGTTTTTACTTTCAGGTAATAATCTCCCGGTATAAACAATGTAGGTGGAAATGTCCTACCTGTGTATATCCTATCATTTGACAATAGCGCACTATCAGAGTCGGTTGCCACAGCAACAAATAATTTTTTTGTAATTTCTTTGAAAAGAATTTCTAATTTAGATTGTTCTTTTACGGTAAATCTGTAATAACGTAATTGATTATCTGCCAACCCAACAATTTTTATATCATCAGGATAGTAACCAACAAATTTGGCTCTACTAATCGTAGAATTGGAAGCTTCTTCATCAGCTTTGTATTTTGGCGTATATTCAAAAATTGCATCCATAATACGACCTATATGTTCTTGTGTACACTCTCGTACATCATTATCTCCAATTAGTCTTAAATGATTTTGTAATGCTGTTGCTCCCTTTGCTTCACGAACATTAATAACTAGCGATCCAGCGCCATTTGGCTTAAAATCCTTTATTGAAATATTTCCGTTAACATCTGCTGATAGTCCATATTCAGACCCACTTAAACAGAGTTTAGTTACAATTTCTACCGCTTTATCTATTCTTGAATCAGCAAAACAAAATGACGTGACTGTAAAAGTTACGGCTATTATTGCTAATGATTTTGTAAGTAATGAATGCATTTTTATTCCCCTAAGTTGAAACCATATTAATTTACTCATATTTTTTAAACAAATCATTCAAGTAAAACAGCAAGCAACGTAGATATATAAGGCTTCATGCAGTTTCGTATATTATTTGCTTCTTCTGCTTTTATTTCATCGTTAACTCCGTCAACAAAACCACGTGTTTCACGTTTTACTAAAACCATACCTTATATTACCTGAGATTTTTAGAATTGAAATCCCACCGTTCCCAGTCCCTTCAATTACCAGTTTATCCCCGGAAACACAAACTTCTTTTAATAAATTTATTGCATTATTAACCTTGTCTTGACTTGAATGTAATGTGTCAACACTTTCCCGGACACCCGATTACACTACTTTTTCATCTTTTCATAATCGACAAACAACCAGTAGTCATTTGTAAGAAAAAGAAGAAAAGTGAAAAGAAAAAAAAGAAAAGGGGTCAATCCTATTTCATAAAATCTAACTCTCTTGCTATCACAGAAATTTTTCTCACTAAATCATGATCTCTCAACTCTTTTTTCACATCCCTA
>JAADGF010000026.1 GCA_013152545.1 Gammaproteobacteria bacterium | reverse complement strand
ATTGCGAGAGAAGTGTCTCCAGGGGAAAAACGTCTCGAAGCAATTTCACCTATTGAGCGACCAATTTGAGCTGATTCAGCATAAGCTTCATTACCTTGAGAATCTAAAATTGAGGAATGACGGCTATCAAATTGTACCTCTTTTGACGAATTAGGTTTCTTAACTATTTTATATGTACAATTCAACAACGATGCATTTGATGCGCACTTTATAACATCAATATTAAAGTCCTTTGTTCGACCTGATGGGACATTTCCGTTAGAAGCCGTGCATGGCAATATTTTTGATGCCTTACCAACAACGGCCGAGTACCCAAGCAAAGCATTTAATATTTTATCGATATGTGGTTCCATACATGAGCGAATACTTTTTAAATTTTCATGTTGCAACTCATCCCTTAAACCATTAACTATACCTCTCGCATCCTTTGATTTAAATGAAAACGAACCTGACACACCCTTTTTAATAAATGAAAGTCCTCCGCTCGCTTCGCCTTGTATTTCAACATGCTCACCTGAAGCGCATGCAGTTTTCAAAAAATCAACAGCCGCTGATGCTTTATTGGTGTCATCTTCTGATGCATATATAGATGAACAAAATAGGAATAACGCGACATAATTAATTGCTCTCAAAATAACCTCCATATAATATTTAAGTTGAACTATATTTTATTTCTGATCTCCAGACCATTGCGTCAGCAATGAGGGGCAAATCGTAGTGGGGATTTTTTGTGCTAGGCTCTTTTAGCACAAAAAAGCACCGCGGAGGTTTGTCCCTCTCGATTGTTTTTGTTAGGCCTATTTCCCCGCAACCGCCAACATTTTGAGTGTTTTAAAATGGCTCATAAAAGATTCAGTTGCCTCATGACTATTATTCATCACATAGTGTGTCCCCTCTCTGCTTTGCAAACCTAGAGCAGATATAGATGTGATAATAGTATCGTCAATCATAAACGTTTTTTGTGTTGGAAATTCTTTGTATGCATGAATATCTACCTTTTTATTTTCGCCAAACGCCTCCCCCATTGCCTCCAAGCTTTCTCGCATTAGGTCCCTATATTTACGTACAGGAGTTCCAAGCTGAGCAGCCCGAGCATTAGTAACCTCGCTTTCAGGGTCGATAGTCAATATTTCAATCTTAAATGTTGGATTTTGTTCATTATTCTTCAAAGCTGCTTCTAATGATGGCTTTAGATAAGTATTTGTATAGTCAAGATTTGTCGTCAAAATATATACCCTTCTCTTGGCTGAACTGATTAACTCAGAAATGCCAATTTTCTCTCTATCATTGAACCCCTCAGCACGGAATTGACCACGAACTCTTGTTCTAACACTGGTTGTAATCAATTCTTCCAACTGGATAGCCAGTTTTTGGGCAAACTGTTTAAGCTCTACATCATTTTCATTGTTGTATTCCACAAGCAATGATCCTTGAAGATTGCTCGGGACTTTTTTAAAAGTATCTTTTTTCCCAATCAAAAGAAATGGTATATCTTTTCCACAAGCATACCCAACTTCATGCATCACACTAACATTAGCATGTGGAGAATCGGGGTATTTAGAAATATCAGCGATAACAAAATCAGACCTATCTATACTCGTTAAAACATTCTGTTCAATTCTCCTTTGCTCATAAGCTTGTTTATCAAGCCGTACAAAATCTATGCTGTAATTGCTCATATATTCGTTTGATAAAATCAGACCATTCAAAAATATATTGTCAAATGACTCATCAAATGGCATTGACACAAAGCAAGTGAAACTAACTTTTGAATCCATAAATATTCCCTTAAATTTATATTACGTGTGATTTTACAAGGCCGTCACGGTAGGAATGCCTGTCACCTGCCCCCCCCCGCACAGCGCACAGATCCCCGCATGAAGTTTTCCCTCACGGGGCTCCTCGGTTACACTCGTTTCCGTACTGATTGTTATTACAATCAAATGACTATTCTCTGATTATGTTCTTAGCTCCTGTAAAGTCAAAAATTTTGAACGCAAAAGCATTTCTGGTCGGTTTAAATCAAGCCTTTTCCGGCTGTAGAAGCGCGTCATCGGCGAAAAGCTAGAGGTCTGTGTACTTTAAAAAGAAAAGGGGTCAATCCTATTTCATAAAATCTAACTCTCTTGCTATCACCTCGATATGGGTGGCGGGTTAGACCTTGCCCTACACGGACTTGCACTCTGCAAGATGCACCAAGCTTATACTTGGCACTATAACGCTTTGATCAGCGGCAATTTAATCTTCTATTCTTCCAACTTTTGGCATCAGTAGATATTTAGTAGAGTTTACTCCTCTATATACTGCCGCCTGCCCTGTATAGGACTGAACAAATCCATGAAGGTCTTCAAACGACTTAACGATGTTATCTTTCACCCCCCCAAAAAAATAAATTGAATCCGCTTACCATAACTTTTATTTCAAACACGAAAACTAATCTTGGCTTAACATTTAACTATACAGAAACTGCCCCATTGACATCACACAGAATCCCCCTATTCCGATATACATAGATTCTGTGTATAAATATCCGAAACAAAACATGATCTGTTTAAATTTTCGTTCAAAATGCGAGAATGTAGCGCATGAATCAAACCACAACCCCACACCAAGACTCCATTGAAAAATATTGGGAAAATATATTCAACTCCTTGTTAAAAAAGGCGTTAAAAATCACATCATCCGTTTTCATATCCTTTGGGCTGAGCAATAGATCAAGGCATTTCCAGATAAAAAACTGGCCAATCATACTCCAGTTGACATCGCATCATACTTTTCAGAATTAGACAGAAAAAACACCTCTCCCACACCTAAATCAACCACCCCTCTTGACCAAGTACGCAAAGACCACCACAAGCTCATTACCGCATTAAATTCTAAAATTCGTCGTCGCAACTATTCGATTCGAACTGAGCAATCCTACAAACTATGGGTGGTTAAGTTTATTGGCTTCTCAGGCAACCGCTCGCCTAAAGGGTCTGAAGCAACCGATATCATTCGCTATTTAGAATAATACTTGGTAGTCAAAAGAAACGTTGCGGGCAGCCGCTACAGCATCGCACCAGAACAACTCTTTCAAAGATGTAGTGCGCGATATTTGCTGGTAGCGATATCATGGTGTTTTCCGCTTTTTATCGTCTATCTGCTGATAGCTAGTACACGGCTGGGGATACAGCTATCAGCACTAGTAAGTCCAGCACTAAATGCATTAGTTGCTTTAGATCTTATACGGAAAAAAATTAAAAACAATGTGTAATATTCACCTTAAAATAAGATTGACCAGCGAGGCTTGTCAATGTTATAGGCATGCAGTAACACCTCAGACTAGGTGACTGAAATTTATGATGAACGTTAAGCTATTCCATTCACGTTGTGAATTACTCAACTTACTTATTGTGTTGTAGTTAAAGAATAATATCGTGGTTATTTTTAATTTTTTTTGGTAGCATTATTTTTTTAGCATTATATGATTAGCTTTTTTAGTATGAGCTAGGCAAACGCTACCCACACATAAATGGTTATGCGATCTTTTAACCGTTCCCATTATATTCCCGTCGATTTTTTTTACACTTGACGCTTTTTGCAAACTCAAGGCTTAACGAAAATTTATAATATTTAATGAGTTATCTATTTTGGCGCAGTATTTGCCTGTCTTATCTTACAATAACAATGACTGGAATAGCGTGCGATTCTCAGCAGTGGCTTCAGAATAAAAAATATCCAATTTGTGAAAACCAAGCCATTGAACATGCTGAAGATCAATGGAACCGGTATGTTGATGTTACTTGGTGCGACAGCAACAAGGTAAGCACTTGCTTTGTGTTGTTGAACAGCAGGGCCAGTGCTCGTTTTTTTAGTTTTCATGATGTTCGTGCTGAGTTTTATCATTTTGACAATAAACCATATTCTTAACAACCCTGGATTCAATGAAAACATTTACAGGTATCCCAATGACATTCCCTGTTGTTTTTTCTGTTGCTAACAATAGTAAACGACAAATTTATTTTTGCGCCATCGTGAATACCACCATTGCACTATTAGGGCTGACATTCATACTGATATTTTTAACAGCTTGTGACAGCAACGATGTGTCGGGTGAGAACGGCACACTTAAAAATATTCCCCAAAATGTCACTGCCAATCCCGGCACACGGACCATTGAACTGGCCTGGACTGGGGTTTCCGGGGCCAGTGGTTACAGCGTGTATTGGTCAAACAAAGCTGGGGTTAGCAAACCCCAACGTACGGAGATCTATACGACATTACCTCACCTGCAACACCACGACTTAGCGAATGGCCAACCCTATTATTACGTTGTAACCGCCCATACCAGTAACGGCGAAAGCCGTGAGTCCGTGGAAATCAGCGCCACGCCCTTCGTTTCACCACCCGCCAGCCCCAGTGTTGTCAGTGCGCGCGGTGGCAATGCCCGGGTCACGCTAACCTGGAAGCCTATTTCGGGGGCTACACACTACACCCTGTATTGGAATACACAGGGTAATGTCAGTGCCACTGATGCGCGTATCGATCATGTACTCTCCCCTTTTGTACACAGTGACTTAAGTAACGATCAGGACTACTACTATATTCTCGTTGCCGAAAATATTGCCGGTCCCAGTAGCGCCTCTCCCGAAATAAGCGCGCGTCCTCGGATGAATCCACCCAGTGCTGCCGTCATCGAGCAACTTATCAGCGCACCAGGTCAGGTCACCCTCCACTGGCGTAATGTCAGCAACGCCAGCAGTTATACTCTCTACTGGAACACCCAGGGTGAGGTTAGCACGGATGACACAGCCATCACTCAGGTTACCAGCCCCTACACCATGACCTCTTTAAGTAATGCATTGCGCTATTATTACCGGCTGCAAGCCCATAATGCCGGTGGCAATAGCCCCTTATCCAATGAAGCTCAAGCGACCCCACCAGATCAGCACCACATCAACCCACCTGGAGCGGTGCCCGATACCCCGATGGACATTCGCGTCAGTCTTGGCAACGGCCAGCTAAATTTGGATTGGCCCACTGTGGAAAAGGCTCTGGGCTATAATCTCTATTGGAGTACTACTGTCAATGATGAAATTATGCCAGATGCCACCGAAGTAAAAAAACTTACCTATCTGCAACCACCCTACTCGCACATCGGTCTAAATAACGGTCGGACCTACCACTATCGTCTGAGCGCCTTCAACCACCAAGGGGAAAGCGCCTTATCCCCCGAAATCAATGGTACACCACAAATGATCATGCCGGGTGTGCCCGCCGGAGTGCACGCCATTAGCGGTGATGAACGTATCGCCGTGCGCTGGAACGATGTGCAAGCGGCCAGCGGCTACACTCTCTATCTCAACAATCAACAGGGTGATAACCGCACCATCCCCAATGTCAGTTCCCCCTATGAAGCCAAAGGGCTCAGCAATAACACCACCTACGACATCCAGGTTACCGCCCATAATACCCAAGGCGAAAGTGGGCGCTCCGCCGTCATTACCGCCACCCCCCATGAGCCTGTGCCCAACGCCCCCCAGCGGCTCAGCGCCCGGCCGGGTAATGGCCAAGTATTGCTGCAATGGGATAGCGCACTGGCCCAAGACCCCAACGATAGCGCCCAACGTATTCGGGGTTATCGCATCTACTACGATACCCGTCATGGCGTCAGCCCCGCTAACAGCCGTTTACTCGGCAAAATCAACAATGAGCTTGATATTGCTCAAACCGAAGATGGCCGTTGGCAATTCAATCACACCGGAATCAGAAACGGCCAACGCTATTACTACGTGGTCATCGCATTCAACGACGGCGGCGACAGTGGCACCAGCACTGAGGTGTGGGCATACCCTGAAGCCCCCATTCATGATGCCCCCAGCCAAGTATGGGCTGAAGCTGGAGACAATCAAGTGCTGATCCACTTTACCAAGGTCAACAGTAATGCGACGCCCCCCTATAATCTCTACTGGAACAAACAACAAACCGATACTCGCAGCACCACCAACGTTATCACGAACATCCAACCCGGCTACCGCTTTAGTGAAGGTGCCAACACCAATGGCAATACTTACTACTTTCGGATTTCTGCCTTCAACGCCAGCGGTGAAAGTACGTTATCACCTGAAGTAAGTGCCAGCCCTCAAATGCCGGCCCCTGCGCGGCCACCCCAAGATTTGCAAGCCAGTGTTCAGTCCGGCCAGGTAACGTTAAATTGGAGTCCTTTAAGCGATGCCAGGGGCTATGTCATCTACTGGTCCACTGACCCCAAGATTGACCCCAATACCAGCGCCCGCTTCAGTGGCAACGAGGTGCAACCAGGCTACCAGCATACGGGCCTTGTCAATGGCCAAAGTTATTACTACCAAATAACAGCGGTCAATCCCGGCGGTGAAAGCGCCTTATCTCAAGCCTTGATCGCCACCCCCCAAATTAATGCCCCGCCAACACCCAGCGCGCCCCGACTGAGCGCCGGAGATGCCAGTGTCAGCATCGACTTCCAAGCAGTCGATGGCGCCACCAGCTATAGTCTCTTCTGGCACACCAATCCTACCTTAACTCTCGATCGGTGGTCCCAAAAACACGGCATACAGGCCGGCAGTTCCCTCGCTAATTTCAACAACGGCGAAACCTATTATTTTCGATTGGCCGCTAATAATGCGGGCGGCCAAAGTACTCCCAGCGTCATCAGCAGTATCACGCCCCAAGCGCCAACGCCAGCAATGCCCAGCGACGTTAGTGCCATCGCCGGTAATGGCCAGATTAGTCTCAACTGGCATACCCAACGCAATGTCAGTTACACCCTATATTGGAGCGACAATGCCAATGTGACTCCCATCAACAGCGGTAACTTCATCGACAACGTACGTCCCAGCTATACCCACGTAGGTCTCGACAATGATACGGTCTACGCTTATCAATTGACAGCCCGCAACAACAGTGGTGACAGCCCAGCCACCGCCGCCATTACCGCCACCCCAACCAACCCGGATAAGATCCCTTTGGCAGGTTTGTTCGCTGATGCGGGTCTACAGCGCTGTGTGGATAAAACAATGACACAGACCTATGCTCATGAAATCACCTCTCTCACCTGCAACAACGATGGCATCAGTGATCTTACTGGCATCAAACGTTTGATCAATTTAGAAACATTGAATTTAGCCAGTAACACCCTCACTCACCTCGACGGCCTAGCGAGGTCACACCTCAGCAGTCTGACTAATTTGATTTTAGACGATAATCAGCTAATGGATATTAGGGGACTGGCCAGTGCGGATCTCAGTAATTTACAACGATTAAATTTAGCTGACAACGCCCTTACTGATCTTGACGGTTTTGAGAAGATAAAACTCGATAGTCTGCTCTTTTTACAGTTAAAAAATAATCAACTGACAAATGTGAATGAACTGGCCGATGTGAACCTCAGTCGCCTAATTGATCTGCGCTTAGACGACAATCAGCTAACAGATATTACTGGGTTGGAAAATTCGACGTTGAGTAACTTAAAAAGTTTAAATTTAGCGCGCAACGACCTTACTCATCTCGACAGCCTGGTGGCAGCGAACCTCAGCAGTCTCACTAACCTGCCCTTAGACGGTAACCAGCTAACGGATATTAGGGGACTGGCCAGTGCGGGGCTCAGCAATTTACAACGATTGAATTTAGCCAGCAACGCCCTTGCTCATCTCGACGGTCTGGCGGGAGCAAAACTCAGTAGTCTCACCAATCTGTTTTTAGATAATAATCAACTAACGGATATTACCGGGCTAGCCGATGCCGGACTACGCAATTTACAAAGATTGAATTTAGCCAACAACGCCCTTACCAATCTCAACCGCTTCGCCGAAATAAAACTCGATAGCCTGACCTTTCTGCGGCTAAAAAACAACCAACTAACAGATGTGAGTGAACTGGCCGATGCGAATCTCAGCAAACTCATCAATTTGCGTTTGGACGACAATCAATTAACGGATATTACTGGATTGACAAATTCGACGTTGAGCAACTTAAAAAGTTTAAATTTAGCACGCAACGCTCTTACTCATCTCAACGACTTAGAAACGGCGAATCTCAGCAGCCTAACCCACCTGTATGTAAACACTAATCAACTGGCCGATATGAGTGGATTAACCAAGGCGGGACTGAGTAATAATCTACAAACATTGTTTGTATACAACAACCTCACGCTATCGTGCATCGATCTTGAAAGCCTGATCGAGAATCTCCAAGCGAAAAAAATTACGCCATCCATCATTGATGATGAGACAATCTGTATAGCACCTTAGACATAGGATCTGTAAAGAAATCCGGCACAATCTGTTCAATTTATTTCTTTACAGACCCTATCAGGAATGAGTGCACGAACGTTCCTAACACCTTACCAGCACCTTACCAGTAATCCCGAAATTTCATGCCGTCATTTTTTCTGCCATAATAGCATCATCTGCTATTTTAAATGACACAAAAAAGGTTGTCCCCTGGTGCACTTTACTGTGTACGCCGATATTCCCCTCCATCATTTCCACGATGTTTTTAGTTATCGCCAAGCCAATCCCTGTCCCCTCAACTGTTGTGTCGGCCTTAAGGCGCTCAAAGGGTTGCCACATTTTTTTAATTTCATCATCGGTTAACCCAATGCCGTTATCAGTGACGGTGATCTTAACCGAGCCGTTTTCACTGTGCGCTGCTACATCAACGACACCGCCACCGTATTTACAGGCATTGGTGAGCAAGTTCAAAATAATTTCATTCATACGAACGGGGTCTGCGTAGATACAAATATGTGAATCGAGATCCGCTAAATTAATGTTAATTTTAGTGTTGTATCGAGTCGCATCCGGCTTAATAAGGACCATTACAGCATTAATTGTTTCGTGAACACTCAAGGTTTTCATCGATAGTTCTAGCCGTCCGGCCTCAACCCGCGATAAATCCAGTATTTGGTTGATCATTTGCAACAAATGATCGCCAGATTTACGGATATTATCTAAACCGGAGTTTAAATGTGGCCGATTTAATTCTCTACTCTCTTCCATCAGTAGTTCACTATAACCAATGACCGCATTGAGAGGTGTACGTAGTTCGTGGCTCATATTGGCCAAAAAAGCCGATTTTTGACGGTTTGATTCTTCTGCCGCCTCTCTTTGCACCACTAATTTATCGTGTTCCTCAATGGAACGTTGTAACTGTGCATGTATGCCGAGCAGGAAGAAAATAGTCCCCCCTAATACACCGACAGAGTAAATCATATAGCTGTACAGGTATCCTTCGACGGTGAGTATATCATGCCAGATACTGAAGACGTAGACACAGAGACTTGCCATCAAACTGATCGAATGCCAGTTGAGTCCATCTCGTTTTGTATTTAGAACCACACGCACTAATGCACTGCACATTATGAGCATTGTGGCTAAAAACGGAATAGCAGTACCATCTTGTGCTGCATCAAGATTAGGTGCTGACAATATCACAACACATGACACCAGCACAGTGACGACATACATCACAAAAAACACTTTATGAATAAGCTTCGTGCGCATTAAGCAGTAGGCAAACAACAAGATGCCGATCCATAATGCACTGTCTCCGGTTTTCTGCAACATCATTACGTCAAGTTGAATGTTAAAAAAACCGGGCACGATAGTAACAAAAAATGCGCTATGGAAGATGCACGACAAAGCAAAGCTATACATCATCCTTTTGTCAGTTGCCCGCCAGAACAATATAAACGATATAACTGCGATAAAGGGCAGCGAGCCCGCCGCAATTATCGCTAACGTCTCGTTTATTACATTGTTCCATGGCGTTGTCGCCGTCACGGTCGGCCAAGTGCGCTGTACTGCAAATACCTTTGCGTACGAATATATGCGCCAGACCAGCTGATCACCATTAATAATATGCTGACACGGCACCACAGGCGCCCCATAGTATGATCGCAATTGGTTAGTGGCGAACATACCGTGTGCACTAACAATGACATTATTTACGAGTACTTCCTGTACAGCTTGTTGTATGGTGGGAAATGTCACAATGCCTGAGGGCTGTTGTCGGCATTGACGAACAATGTCTACGTTTGATGCCTCAAATTTATACACACCATTAATATTGTCCCAAGCACTCAATATGTGCCAGTCTGAGTTCGCCGCATACTGAACGGACCAACTTGCTTGAGATATAACCATCAACAACAATAATTCGATTAAAAATGATATTTTTTTTATCATAATTACCACTATCGACCAAGGCTACAATAATATTAGAATTATCAATAAAAAACCCTGTAAAACCGACAGTTTCGTCCATAATTATCTGAAGCGATCACTACAAGAAAGGATAAACCGTGCATACTAAACAGAAAATTACTATTACTGATCGACGTATAACGCCGCGGTGGCTTGTTTCAGGCATACGTGTGCAATTACAGGGGAGCGACGAAAGTGAAACGACGGTAACAAATCTTTCTCACAATGGCATTGGGATAATGCCAGATGCATCTACATTCCCGGCCTTTGGTTCTTATGTAAAACTTCAGGTGTTTTTTAGCAATCACCCTGGCGGTATTAGCGTTGAAGGCAAGGTGATGCGATCAACGACGAAAACGGGCATCGGTATATTATTTACGGAAAGAAAGGGGATCGCAAAATATCGTGATGCTCTGCAACAATCGGCCAAAAAACTCTCCTGTTTACGTCGATACAGGCACGACCAACGACAACCAAGCCATGAATCGGATCAGGGTTCAAGCCATCAAAAACGGCAGTATGATCGACGCGGCACAGCAACCATTCGCCGCCGGATCGATATTGACGGTCATGCGGTGGATAATTGGATTGCCCGGAATCGGTATTTGCGCAGCAAGCGTCAAAAAATTATGCTCGGGTCCAATGACTATTTAGGCATGACCCAACACCCGGCAACAAAAGAAGCGGCTATCCGTGCAGTGGAACGCTACGGTACAGGTGCTGGTAGTGTAAGGATGTTAGCAGGCTCAATGCATCTGCATCATCAATTAGAAAAAAAAATGGCCGAGTTTAAAGGTACCGAAGCCTGTTTATTATTTCCGTCAGGTTACATGGCAAACTACGCTTTGTTAACCGCCATCACCAGGCCTAATGACCTTGTCTACAATGACACACTGAATCACGCCAGCATTATTGATGGCTGTCGGGCCAGTGGTGTAACATCGATATTTTTCAAACACAACGATACTAAAAGCCTTGCACGAAAAATCGTGATGCCCCAATCCGAAGCAAACACAGCCGCTAAACTAATCATTACAGATGGGGTGTTCAGTATGGATGGAGACGTAGCACAATTGCCGGAAATACT
This sequence comes from Gammaproteobacteria bacterium, assembly GCA_013152545.1. GTDB lineage: Bacteria > Pseudomonadota > Gammaproteobacteria > SZUA-152 > SZUA-152 > JAADGF01. Next base: position 28,228 of record JAADGF010000026.1, on the reverse strand, counting down.
GGCTATTGCACGTCGCTCAAATGCGCTGGTGATGGTCGATGACGCTCATGCGACGGGTATTATCGGGGCAACGGGGCGTGGGACAGCGGAGTATTATGAGGTTCTGGGGGAGCCGGACATCACTGTCGCAACGTTAAGCAAAGGACTTGGTACGGTTGGAGGTTGCATTTGCGCATCACGTGCAATGATAAAATATATCACTCATCGCTCGCGGGCATTTTTATTTACCACAGCGCTACCACCTGCCGTTTGCGGAGCCGCCTTAGCGGCCCTAGAGATCATTGAGACAGAACCGGGGTTAAGAAAACGTTTGCATCATAATCGACAACTCGTATATGAGGCAGTACGCGACATGGGCTATCGTGTATTAGAAACACCTTCAGCCATTATCCCGATAATAGTGGGTGATGAAGCAACAGCGGTGGAAATGGCCGCTCGACTAGAAGATTACGGTATCTTCATTAATGCGGTTGGAGCACCTGCTGTGCCAAAACGCCAATGTCGTTTGCGCTTAAGCGTGATGGCAACGCACACATCCTCTGATTTAGACCAAAGTGTTTCGGCATTGCAAAAAGTCGGTAAAGAAATGAAATTAATTTAACTCAAAATCATCAGTCTGACGACATGTAGGCTGCGTTTTTAATGCTGGCTGGCAAGACACAATAAGATGTAGTCGCGAGGCATTTTAACGACTCACCGCCAAGTGAAAAATGTGATCTACATGTCGTCACTGCTCATCCTTTGATAATCACCGTTGAAATCACAGGAAGAACACATAACAGGACAAGTGAACGAAATTTCAGCGCCATAATCTTAACATAAGGAAGGTGTACGTAATAACGTTTCTATTCAGCGCTAATGTAATGGCTTAGGTTTGCATTATTTTAATATAAAGCTGGTGTAATTTTTTTTCGAACAACTTGGAGTTTTTAACATTATTGTCCATTCGTCTCGCACCACGACTTAATGTAGTGACATCACGACCAAAAGACTGTGCAACCTCCGTTAATGTTATATTGCCAATTTTTAATGCTAGCCAACCAATAACTTGCCTAGCCTCAGAGGCATGGCGATTACGGCTTGTTGAGGCTAAGTCTTTTGCTTTAATGTTATATTCATTACAAACACATTGAACCACCACATTGAGGTGGACTTTTTTGTGCGTTCTTCCCCCCGCTTTGCCTAACATTTTTCGAACAAAGCGTTCACCACCCAATAATCGTTGATCCCCCCCTTCCCCATGGAACTCTGGCCTGTATCCCTCACCACGACCCGCTCGAACAAATTCTTCGTAACGTTTACGACAGGTGTTGATACGTTTTCCCAGTTGGCTGAGCACCCAGTCAGTGTGTAACCAAGATATTGTGTCTTTGCCTAAATAACAACGGTGCCCACTCCACGGGTAGGCCCCAGGCTGACGAACCAACTTGGCTCTGACAGGATTTAAATGAATATAGCGCACCAATTCTAATAAATAACTGTCTCGGTCTATTAAAATTGCTTTATAGCGGCCCTGAAACAAATGCCCCATTCGATTTTGCCGATGATTTATCCAACGCGTATACCGGAATGATAAATTCTGCATAATGCGTGATAAAGATTCTTCACCGACTTGTATCGCCAAATGTATATGGTTAACCATAAAACAAAAGCCATGAATACGATAATCGAATCTTGATACTCCTTCTTGTAGCAATAAATAAAGATGATAACGGTCATCATCATTAAAGAATATGTCCTGATCTCCGTTACCTCTTAGCATAACGTGATAGACACCGCCCGGGATATGAATTCGTGGTTTTCTTGCCATACAAAGATACTAGTTGAATTATCAAAATAAAGAAACGACACAAGCCTGACCCATTGTTCATTCAAATCAGTCATTAGCAACAACATCGTGGCCCAACACTTGCTGCTGCATCGTACTCATAAAATTATTTTTAACTCTGTTAACGATGCTCGTGGCGTTTGAGATTTCGGTTTTATTGTACGCCATCTTCATCCCATGGCGGCGTTGAAATTCATCGCAATAGTCCGGCTATTACTCGTCATTTCGCCTTTCATAAAGAATCGACTTTCGCCTAAAAGCGTCTAGTTTTGGTGGTACCATGAAATTTTTGATATCAAAAAGCAGAAATAGCAAGATTTTTGCTTCATAAATTACTGTAAACGGCCGTTAGTAGAGTATTCTCTATCAATGCTGAGAGGTTTTGGCGTAATGGAAGTGATACAACGCTCGGTAGTAAGTCAAATAGCGAAAATAAGATCCTTACCCCCATTTCCATTGTTGAGCAACATATTAAAATCGTTTGTGGAAGCAGATGAAACAGGCGATCTACGCACATTAGTTTCAAGTATCGAGTCTGAACCCTCGATTGTCGCTAAAGTTATCGGCACATCTAATTCAGCGTTCTATAATAGGGGTGTCGAAATTCATTCAATTCGCGACGCTGCCGCCCGCTTGGGGTTGAATCAACTGAAAACCATTGTGTTTAGCCTTGTCATCGCCCAAAAATTCGATACCAAAAAATGCCCTAATTTTGATATGGGCCGTTATTGGTATGACACAATGCTTTTCGCACATTGTGCGAGACATCTCGCCGCGAAGGTAAATATTCCCAATTGGGCCACAGACCAAAGCCAGGTCTATTGTATTTCCTTGCTTTTGCGTATCGGGCTATTAGCATTAGTCCATCTTTACCCGCAAAAAATGAATGCATTACTCAACAACGATCTGGATGAAACACTATGCAGTAAAGAAAAACATTTATTTGATAATTTGGATCATTTTGACGTCGGGTCACTGCTATTACAACAATGGGCCTTACCGGAAGAATTTGCACGGTGTATCGCGTTCGCGAAAACCGCTGACTATTCGGATGAAAATTGTGAGTTAGTTTGGATATTACAGCGCTCACTGTCAATAGTCGATGAAGAGTGCCAAGAAGCAACCAAGGAATTGGATGATGCATTAGGGTTAACAGAAGAAAACATAACGGCAGTGTTAACCGCATGTGAACATGATAAAGGCTGGATTTCCGATTTTGCCAGCCATTTACATTAGGTCTTAATAAGAAAGGCACAATGACGGGCAATGCTAGGAACACGTGCACGTTCCTTAATAAGAACCTGGCAGTACGGCCAGGTTAGCTCATTAACAACAGTTCTTATCTTTTGGAGGAAAGCTGTACTATCTTGGCGCTTGGCGGCGTCTTCAGCACGCGTTTCCCATCTTTCACCGTGGTAATATCATCGCAATCATTATAGACACGATTGAGACGCTCCAAAGAATCCCACATCATATCGGACATCGCCACACAGGCGGCAAGCGGTGTCGGCATTTTATCCCTCACCCGGTCAATTTTCCACTGCAAACAGCGTAAACGTTGTTGCTTTTCCGCAGAAACATTGTTTATTAATTCGTCAATTGACTGTTGCCGTCGCGACTCAAAAGATACCGGGTCTTTTTTTGAAAGCTCGCACCATTCATCAAAATTGAACTCCGGCTGTGTTTTTTGTTGAGAAATATTATACATACTCCCGACTCCCGTTTTAGTTTACCATGCGATTACCGCGTCGTTGCACAGTATTGAAAATGCCCCCGTCGGGTACAACCCTATCAGCAACATCACGACATTAAAATAGTTATCACATACATTTGTTAATAATTCACGGCGTTTTATTCAAGTCGAGGGGTACTCATTCAATGAAAGCCTTAACAATATGTGCATTTATTAACCAACATTATCCCGATGTGATAACGCTATGTCAATTTAGAATAACAATCCAAAATTAATGCATTTTCTTTAGAGATTTTTATAATTGATTGTTATTTATAATAAAACTTCAATATATTACATGTAATGTAACTTCGAAGATAAGGTTTTAAACTGCCATGCCCCACGCTAAGAACCTCACACATTACTTGAACCTAACACATCAATCGAAAATCGTCGCAAGAGCATCATCCAAAAGATGAACACGCAACCACAGATAGAACATGTTTTCCGTCATTGCCTTGACGTATCACTACTGAGATATAGGAGAATGTACCCCATGAACCGGGAGATTATGGCGTAAAGAAGGAAGACGAACACCCAATAGAGCTTAACGAGGAACCTGTCCTGTCACAACTGAGGTTTAATTTTCCCCATGAAGTAACTCTAGCTGACCCCACAAGACAGGTTTATAGCCGTCACCGTATTTATAGACTTCCAACCCCCGTTGAGAAGACCAGTTTTCCGCACCGCTAACAAGATCCTTATGACCACTGTTCAAATATGCTTCGGCAATTTGCACTGTTCCGTGATTTTTCAGAACGTGTAATAAATCGCCAATAACTTCTTCTTTGCCAATACCAATAAAAGCATAAAGTGCATAGTTAAGTTTATCGGTATTCTGTGAAGCGATATCGTTAAGCAATATTTGTTTGGCATCCGGCCAGAGTGCCTTTAAATCGCTGTCTGCCCGTTTCGCCACTAAATAATGTATTTCATCTTCGTTGCTACGGGGTTCCCAGCCAATCCTGGTTAATATATTAGCTGTATGCTGACTGGTATACCATTGTGTTAAGGTTTTTTTCAGTACAGGAACAGCTTGATAACCAAATTTAAATATCGCATTGGATGCACTGCGAATTAGCTTTTTACTTTTAAAGTCATCATCGGACCATTGAGTAGCAGAAATTGCAGCAATTAACGCAGGAATTACCGATGCATCTTTGATTTCACCAAGAATTCTTGCTGCATCCACTTGAACCGGAGATTCAGGTTGCTTTAGCTCCAATAACAAAGGCGCCAGAGCGACTTTTCCTAATTGAGCACAACGAATCCAGTCACGTTTGGCAACGCAATAATGTGCTTCTTCTTTTGGGTTTTTTGGTTGCCACTCTTTACTCAATAGTGTTTTTTGTATCGCCTGACGTGCCCCAACATTAATATCGGTCAAACCAAGCACCAGCGGTTTAATAATTCGGGAATCATTAAATTTAGCCAACCCAACAGCAGCGGCAATACGAACATTAGGCTCACCATCTTTTAGTGCACGAATTAAAGGATCGATTGCGCGCGGGTCTTGAATTCCACTTAAAACCTTGATTGCTTTGATACGCACACTGGCATTGGTATCGTTAAGCGCTTCCAGCAGGGGTTCAATGGCTCGATGATCTTTGTAATCAGAAAGTGCCCCGACAATCTGCGATCGAATCTCAGGGTTAGAGTCATCCAAAGCTTTCACTAAAGTGCTGATAGCCCGGTTATCTTTAATTTCTCGCAATGATTGACGGGCCGCGCTGCGCACGTCACCATCAATGTCTTTCAGTGCGGCAATCAGTGGTTCCACTGCCCTCGGATCATTGAATTTCCCCAACAGCTGCGCTGCAGTAACCCTGACACTTCGGTTATTATCTTTTAATGCAGTAACAAAAGGGACAATTATTTGAGGGTCATCAAGCTCACGGTATTTATCAACTGATGCTTCCAGCTTTTCTGCGGCCACTTGCCGAACAGCCCGATTATTATCATCCAATGCCTGAATCAACGGCTCGATCACACCTGCAACATGAAAGCCTCCCAATGCCTCCACAATCGCAATGCGTACATCAGCATTTTTGTCATCAGCACGTTTAATCAGCGGCTCAACCGCTTGTTCGTTATTAATTTCGGCTAAGGACTGCGATGCACTCACACGAACCCGCCAATCTTCATTATCCAGTTCCTGTATTAGTGGCTTAATCGCATTTTTACCAAGCTGTACACACTCTTTCCAGTTTTGCTTTGCAACGCAGTAAAGCGCTTTTTCTTTATTAGTCGATGGTTGCCACTGTAATTCCGATAAAACGGCACTGGCCTTGCGCCGCACTTCACTGTCATCCCCTTTTAATGCAATCGCAAGTGGATGAATTGCTGTTTCACCATAGCTGGCACACTCTTCCCATTTTTGGATCGATACACAATACTTTGCCGCTTGCGCGTCGTCGGCTGGCTGCCAATGGTAGCTCTGTAACGATTTTCCGGCAGCTAAGCGCACATCTGCATTAAAATCATCAAGCAAATTGACCAATAACTTCATGGCTCGGGGATGAACTAAATACCCCATTGCTTTGGCTGCCCCTTCTCGGACGAAATCATTGTCATCACCCAGGGCGCGAATGACTTTGCGCACTATGCGTGGTTCTTTAAATTGACCCAATGCTTTAGCGGCTTCGTCCCGCACAAAGGCGCTATTGTCTTTGAGTGCTGCAAACAGAGGCTCTGATGAACGCGGATCACGTACTTTACTCAATGCCTCGCTGGCTATATCACGCACATCCCGAAAAGGGTCTTTCAGTGCCGTGGTAAGGGGTGTAATAACCCGAGGATCGTCGAGACGACCTAACGCTAGCACTGCTTCCTTTCTCACATATTTGTTTTCATCGTCCAAAGCCACTATAAGTACTTTTAAAATCGATTTTTCATTGGCACGACTCAGTTCGTCAAAAGCTCGACGAAGCGCAGCGATAGTTACCTCTCTCGCTTTACCAGTATTGCTCTTGATCGCTTTAATTAAATGACTCGACACTCTTGGGTCTTTCTTTTTACCCAGTGAGGTTACTACTTTGTAAAGCGCTTTTGCAGCAGATTCCCGTACAAATTTATTGCTGTCATCAAGTACATTAACAATCGGTTTAATAACCAGATGGTCTTTTAACCGTCCCAACGATTTTATTGCTGCTTCCCGTTCAACCCAACTCGACGCTGTTGTTGCTTGAGTCAAACCACTGATAGCGCGTGGATCACGAATGTAGGCCAAGGCATTAATGGCTTCTATTCTTACTTCCTTATCGCTGCTGTTATTGACAATATTTATCAATTTTTCAACATCGTGCTGCCGTTTGTAAGTTCGCACGTCTTTGCTGGTTGCACTACAGCCCATTAATAAAACGCATAAAACCCAAACAATATACTTGTGATACATTTTCTCTTTTAAACCAATATTAATTAATCGTGCAGGTAATAGCTTAGGATGTCTTTGGGTAGAATTTAACCGAAAATTAAAGCGAACCGTTATCGATTCGCGACGGTTCGGTTTATTTAATGACCGGTTCATAACCATGTTCATAACCATGTTTGTGACGATGATTATGATAAAAATCAGTGCCACAAGTTGAAGAGAAATGCACCAAGCCTGCGACCATTCTTGACTGTACTATAGTTGCAAGTGGATACACAAGCGGTAAAGTGGATACATAAGATGAAGTTTTTACCACCGGCGCCCTACTCTTGGCCAACCTTCCGGGGGTATTTGCTTCGACAATTAATTCAAATCATGCAGCAACGTTGAAATATAATAACCTTGCGATTGTTTAATCGCTGTTATTGTTAATTTGCCCTTGATCGAATGACGCTCGCGGTTGTTTTTATTCAATACCGTTACTATAAAATCGCCAGCACCAGTCGCATTATTATTGTTAACCTGCCATTTTACCTGGTTAATCATCAGTCGCCTGGCGTGAGTGTTATTAAACAAATCAATGTAATCCGCTTTGATGTTTCTTTTTCCACGACTGTCATTAGTGCTTGCGTTATCGGCAAACAACGCCATTAGGCGATTTATATCACCGCTATTATAAAAGTACGTAAACCGCGACAAAAATCTCTCCAACTCTAACTCGGTTGATACTGATGATGCAGTGTCGCTGACGGTTTTTTCCGGTCGCAGTGCTACGACTTGTTCGGGATTGGTGACTGGCGCATTCAGTGCAACAGTTTGGGGTTTGGCCTGCACCGTTTGATTTAGAGAAACGCGCAAAACTTCAGGTGGTTTTGCTACGCGCGGCGTTTCTCGCACCAGGGTTGGTTTCGGCACGGTTTTTTCCCCGTCGTGCTGATTAGTTTTTACCGGCGATTTTTTTTTCTTTTCATTGTTAGCCATCGCTGCTTGCTGCTCAACATCGGCACGTTTAGCCAGGGTTTGCAAAAACTTATCCTGTTGCTTGTTATATACTTCGTCAAGCGTCGATGCCACGTAGCCTCGTGAAATCGAAACAGGGATGTCACTATCGTTACTTGCATGAAGCGCTTCTTGATCGAAACCGTCCGGCTCAGTCTTGATTGAGTTTGGCGTAATGCCAGCCTGCTCTTGTCGTAATAATTCGCGGCGGTGGGCTATATCGTTACTCTGCAGTGGTGAACTGACATTTACTGCAATGGAATCCAGTGGTACTGGATAATTAAACGCGGCAATGTTGGTGTTATCTTTTGTTTTCTTGATTTGCATCGACAGAAAAACACTCACAGCAACAATGGCGATGAAAATAATAATTGGGAATTTATAGGTCGGTTTTTGATACCGCTCCATATAAGCGTCGTGAATCATACTACTTTGCCTTTATGTCGATGTGACAGCGTCGATGTGACAGCTACGCTGCCAACTCTTTTGTATTGCCGTGTAACAGAGTTTGTTCGCTTAAGATATAAACCTATTGCAAACAAAACTATTGCAAATAAAGCGCCAAACAATCTTGCCAATTTACGCACATTGACTACATGGATGATTGCATTCACCATTGATGTGAATTTGTTGATAATGCCAAGCTCAACATTGGCTCCGAACGCTTGGCTTGATGCGATGTGTATCGCTGGCACTAACTTACTTTTGGGAAAGCTATACGTCGACAGCACAAAATTTTCAATAGCATTGGATTCGTTGCGGTTACACGGCACTGTTTTTATGCTCTCCTACTGCAGCCCCTAACCAGTCCGTGTCAAGATTGGTACTTTAGATATTTTACTAAACGCATTTTGGTATAAACCATAGCTGATATAAACTGATATAAACATTGCGCCCACCTATTATGTCACTCTACGTAACTATTTTTCAACACACTTCTTAGTTTATTGCGTAGTAAAAAGGACATTGACAAACGATCGACTCTACGGCTATTTTTTATTAACGATCAATATCGAAAAAATTCAATTGTTTATGCTCATTCACGGTGCAGAGGTAGGATATAAACATCAGATTGTACTACGTAAGGTTGACGTAATATTCCTTACGCAATCACCGATCTATATAAGCTATTAGATATAAATAAAGATATTTTTTTATTTTCTGTAATAATAAAAAAATATTTAGGAATATGCACGTCCAAAAACCGGTTTGTTGTCGCATTATTTTCCTTGCATCACTGCAAGCCAACAGATTGTAACTTTTTTGAACCGTTAGCCTTAAACCCTCAATGGATGGGCCTGTCATGCATACTTTTGTATGGTGCGTCACTCCGGTACGAAGCGGCATAATAGTGAGCGATTACAACGACTCCACACCTCAATCATCACAAAAAACCTGATCTGAAAACCTAGAGTCCATTTTTTCAAGCATTTGAGGCGAATATTGAGCCTATTTAACCTAACACATTAGTTGAATCGTCGCGAGAGCGACTAAGGTGCTGAAGGTAAAGGATTTATTGGGTTTTTTGGACGACAGCGTATATCACCATAACGGTGAGTTCAGAAAACCCCAATAAGTCTTTTAGGTTCTGTGCTATCGGCGGTCGCAGTAGATTCAACTGATGTATTCGGTTTAAACGTAGTGATCGTAAAAATGGGCCAAAATAGGCGCTCCCTCGCGACGACGGCTATTCTCTCGGACAGGCTCCTAGTAAACTTGGTTGGCTGCAGAAAAAGACGAATGTGTCTCGTAAATTCAAGAGCAGCACTATTACCGATGGACAGATAAACCGTTTTTTGAGTTTACGGCTCGGCTCAACCAAGGGGGATATTGTACGGACTGTGTGGTCCAACGATTAATTTAGGTTCACCAACACGGCAGGGTTTGTTGTGTGGTCTGATGAGAATTCAAAAACGGCACGATCACTGGTATACGATTATTGGCAATCAATGAAAGACCCAATAACAAGCGCCTCCTTGCCATTTGGGCATGGCAAGATAGCCTTGTACAAATTGATTCCAAAGATAATATTGACGTGTAAACTGGTAGGCGCGAGTGGATTCGAACCACCGACCCCCACCATGTCAAGGTGATGCTCTAACCAACTGAGCTACGCGCCTATAAAAAAACCACCAAGGTCCATATTGAACAGGCTGACGTCACTAAATATATCAGTAATCATCACTAATACGCTTCATACGATAGGGAATGACTACCATCTTACCCCTCTATCCACCGCCATCCAATATAACCCTCCGCAGGGGAATGCAAAGATACTCGATTCGGATGGTTAAATGCAAGTCTTTGTGTTAAATAATTACTCTTCTTGCTAACAACACCCTTGGAAAGAGCCTGTCCGAGAATAGCTCCTAGACTGAATCCATCCCGAAAGCACTTTTTTGGATGTGCTCGATTTTATCGCGCAAATGTGCTGCTGCTTCAAATTCTAAATTTTGAGCATGCTGATACATTTCGTCTTCCAGTGATTTAATTTTCTTCTCCAGTTGTTTCGGCGTTAAAGCGGCATATTCTATTGTTTCTTCTGCTGCTTTGGCATAGCGTGCAGCCGATCCTTTTTGCGTCGAATATGCGCCCTCCATAATATCAGCCACTGCTTTTTTCACGGATCTAGGGGTAATATTGTGTGCTTTATTGTATTTAATCTGCATATCGCGGCGTCGTTCAGTTTCATCAATGGCGCGTTGCATGGAGCCTGTCACCGTATCACCATACAATATGGCTTTGCCATGGAGATTTCTTGCCGCCCGACCGATAGTTTGTATCAACGAACGCTCTGAACGCAAAAAACCTTCTTTGTCGGCATCAAGAATCGCCACCAACGATACCTCTGGCATATCCAAGCCTTCCCGTAACAAATTAATACCGATTAACACATCGAATTCACCTAAACGTAAATCGCGAATTATCTCTACTCGCTCTACCGTTTCTATATCGGAGTGCATGTATCGAACCCGGACACCATGTTCGGCAAGATAGTCCGTCAGGTCTTCAGCCATACGTTTGGTTAATGTTGTCACCAGAATACGCTCATCCAAGCTAACATGCTGATTGATCTCGGACAATAGGTCATCCACTTGTGTGCTGGCCGGACGTACCTCGATTTTAGGATCTACCAGCCCCGTGGGGCGAATGACCTGCTCCACCACGCTTCCCCCTTGCTCCGCCTCGTAAGCGCCAGGCGTTGCTGAAACAAAAATTGCCTGTGGCATCAGCTGTTCAAATTCATCGAAACGTAATGGTCGATTATCAAGTGCAGACGGGAGCCGAAAGCCATACATTACAAGGTTCTCTTTGCGTGCACGATCCCCCTTATACATCGCCCTTAATTGTGGGATAGTGACATGGGATTCATCGACGATCATTAAAGCATTTTGATGCGTGACATAATCAAGCAATGTTGGTGGGGGAGCCCCTGGCTGGCGGCCCGATAAATATCGCGAATAGTTTTCAATGCCGGAACAATAACCCAGTTCCAACATCATCTCAATATCATAACGTGTGCGCTCTTCCAGTCGTTGAGCCTCGACTAATTTACTGGATTCCCTGAGCTGCGCTAAACGTTCTTTGAGTTCTTCACGGATATAATCTATGGAATCCAACAACGTTTGCCGCGGTGTCACATAGTGGGTTTTAGGATAGATGGTCAGGCGGGGTACCTTTTTAATCATTTCGCCCGTGAGTGGGTCAAAATAACCCAGGGATTCGATTTCCTCATCAAATAACTCCACACGCACCGCTTCCCGTTCAGATTCTGCGGGATATATGTCGATTACATCACCACGTACTCGGTAAGTGCCGCGATGCAGTTCTACATCATTTCTCTTGTATTGCAGCTCTGCCAAGCGACGCAAAAGTTGACGTTGGTCGATGGTATCACCTCGATCCAGATGCAGCACCATTTTCAAATAGGACGCTGGATCACCTAAGCCATAAATAGCAGATACCGTAGCAACAATGATCGTATCGTTGCGTTCCAGTATCGCCTTGGTAGCCGATAGCCGCATTTGCTCGATATGTTCATTGATAGACGCATCTTTTTCTATGTAGGTATCAGAAGCCGGAACATAGGCTTCTGGCTGGTAATAATCATAATAAGAAACAAAATATTCAACCGCGTTACGCGGGAAAAATGTACGCATTTCGCCATAGAGCTGGGCAGCCAGTGTTTTGTTCGGGGCCAGTATAATAACGGGGCGCTGAATTTTTTCAATCAAATTAGCAATCGTGAAGGTTTTACCTGATCCGGTTACTCCCAACAATGTTAACGTGGCCTCGCCTGCCTGTATGCCTTCCAATAGTTGCCGTATCGCTGTGGGTTGATCGCCGGAAGGCTCAAACGCCGCTTCTAATTCAAAAAGTTTTGCCACCATAGTTATTGTATTGTTTACATTACGATTTATGTTGTTAAAATTCACAATTTGTGACAGCGTCCATCCAATCGTTACGTTACAATGCGGCAATTATTGAAATACACTGACATAACTTGCCTATTGTAGCGTATCTATCGGACGAATAAATTATTGGGTGCGAGTTTATAACATTGAACCTAAGTCAATCAGTTGAATATAACGGGAAAATACTTTGAATAGAAATAAAAGCAGCTTGATTTTAAAGGAATATTGGTGAAAAAGAACTTATCACAGCGGGTTCAGCGTATTAAACCGTCCCCCACATTGGCAATTACGGCACAAGCTAAGGCATTGCAAGCCGAGGGTAAAGATATCATTGGGCTGGGTGCTGGGGAACCGGATTTTGATACGCCAGATCACATTAAAAAAGCGGCGGTACATGCACTGGATGCAGGATTTACCAAATACACAGCGGTTGACGGGACACCCGAACTAAAGCAAGCCATTATCAATAAATTTAAACGCGATAATGGCCTTCGCTACACACCAGAACAAGTGTTAGTTTCCTGCGGCGGAAAACACAGTTTTTATAATTTAGTCGAAGCATTTATCAGTAGTGGCAATGAGGTAATTATTCCCGCGCCTTACTGGGTATCTTATCCAGAAATGGTCTTATTAGCCAATGGTGAACCGGTTATCATTAAAAGCAGTTTGGAGCGCGGATTTAAAATCACGCCACAGCAATTAGCGGCCGCGATAACCCCGGACACACGGTTATTTATCATCAACAGCCCGTCCAACCCAAGTGGTGCTACTTATTCAGCTGACGAATTACTCGGACTGGCTGAGGTGTTGAAACGGCACCCGAATATATTAATTGTCAGCGACGATATATACGAACACATACGCTTAAACGATACACCTTTTGTTAATATCCTGACCGTGTGCCCGGATCTTTATGAGCGTTGTGTCATCATAAATGGCGTATCAAAAGCATACTCAATGACAGGCTGGCGAATTGGTTATGCGGCAGGCCCGGCTTGGCTCATCGAGGCGATGAAAAAAATACAATCGCAAAGCACATCCAATCCCTGTTCTATTTCGCAAATTGCTGCTCAGGCTGCTCTAGACGGAGAGCAATCCTGCATGGACCAAATGATAGAAGCCTTCAGGCAGCGCCATGAATTTACCGTGTCAGCGCTCAACAGCATTAACGGAATTCAATGCCTGCACTCGCAAGGTGCATTTTATTCGTTTCCAGACTGCCAGGATGTTATCAAACGCATACCGAACATTCATGATGATATTAAGTTCGGTGAATATTTATTGGATAAAATCGGTATCGCTTTAATACCCGGCTCCGCTTTCGGCGCGCCTGGTCATATGCGAGTATCATTTGCGACAAGCATGGAACAGCTCGAACGCGCATTTGACCGATTAAGCAATCTTTTAAATAATTAGTTAAATCAGCTGTTGACCCTTGTAGGCGTCCCGGGTAACATACGCAGCCCATAAGCGATCAGATATATTCCCCAGTAGCTCAGTTGGTAGAGCAGGTGACTGTTAATCACCGGGTCCGTGGTTCGAGTCCGCGCTGGGGAGCCATTTACCGCGCAAGTTAAAAATGCAGGAATAACAAAAGGTTATTAATGCAGTAAGTCATTAACAAAAAGCGCAAGGCTGATTCAAATATTGGCGTTGTCCCCTCCTTCAGATCTACAAATAATAATCAAGGCTGTTTGACTCTATGCTACACCCGAATGCTACACCCGACGGCCTTAGCTCGTTGCGGCAATATGTGCGCGGGGGGGGCATTGCAACAGCCTATACACGTCATGCTGCTGCGACTACATTTAAACCATTTGTGCTAAGCTTTTCCCCTTATTTCACCTACTTTGTGCAATCTGTTATAATTGACTATATAATAAACACAGCGATAGGCGCTATTTCAAGCTTGTATCAATTTAACATAACGCTCTCACTTCTTTTCGTTTAAATCGATTAAGCAAGATCAAATCGTAAGGGCTAAGCAAAGTATTTACCCGCTTAAATCCGCGACGTGTTAAAGGTGACGAAAAAAGTGAAATACTCGATTGATTACCGTAGACTTTATAGAATTTCTCCATAGTTGAGCCCTATGTCATACACAGCAACGCATTTTTTGTTTGCCATTGTGGTTTGGTTGGCTACGCTAAGCGCCGTGGCTTCCGAGCCAAAAATCAACCAAAACATTCCACCCTCTGTCGACACTGAGTGGTTTAGTGCTGAAGAGGAGATAGAATTTGAAGAACACGAATTGGCGCAAAGCAGAGACAGCGCCATATTTGAGGAAAATGCATTAAAACACCGTGTTGCGGAATATAAGCGTGGCAGAATGGCTTTCCTGTTCGGCCAATATAAAACAGCTTATGCTATTTGGCAGCCATTGGCCAACCAAGGTTACGCTAAAGCACAAGCAACCATGGGTTGGATTTATCAAACCGGTAAAGGTGTTAATAAAGACCCGAAAAAAGCCTTTGAATGGTATAGTAAAGCAGCAGCGCAGCAACATATTATTGCGCAAAATAACTTAGGGGTGCTTTATGAGCAAGGTTTGGGGGCTCGCAAAAGCATTTCTAAAGCCGCGACTTGGTACCGACATTCAGCTGAGTGGGGTTACTCTTTTGCACAATATAATCTTGGCGTACTCTACAAAGAGGGACGAGGTGTAAAACGTAATTTGGAGGAAGCACAGTTCTGGTTACAAATTGCTGCACTTCAAGGTGTCGATGAAGCACTGATCGCATTGGATGAAATCAATCAAAACGTGCATCAAAAAAGCACAGTAATCCCGCTCTCCAAACGGCCTCCACATTCAAAAAGATCACAACCGCGCTACTCCGAATCTGTACCAAAGGAAAAAATTTCGCAAGCACACGCCAGCACAGAATATCAAACCATCTCAGAACGTATTAGAACGAAAGACTGGTTAGATGGTCCAAAATTAGATGACTGGTTAGCCGATGCTCAAGTGGCGCAACAACGTTTAAGGGAAAAAAAAGCCACCCCAAATAGAACTAACAGCCACAGTTTGAAAATATTTAATGATGATTGGGTAAGGCAGCAAAATCCACAATTTTATACCTTGCAACTGGCCCGAAGTGATAAGCTGCAATGGCTGTTGGATATCGCTAAATCACAACCTATGTTACTCGATACCGCCTACTATTCTGCCTATATTGGTGACAAACAGTGGTTCTATTTAATCTATGGAAATTTTGAAAATAGAAAAACGGCACTGGCCGAGGCGGAAAAATTACCTAAAAATCTAAAAAAATGGTCACCTTGGGCAAGGCCTTTTTCAGCGGTGCATTCAAGCATGATCGTTAAGCCCCTCCCTAACTAAATGCAAGGCAATAGTTATTTGCTAAGTCGGTGAGCATAATTATGGCCTTCAAAACGACGCTGCGAAGATAAGCTTAATGAGTTATGTGATCGTAGCAGCAACGCAGAAGGCCGGAAAATAGACAAGAAAATGTTAAAATAATTGTGCTCACCTATATACGATCAAACCAGGTGCCGCACCGCACCCTCAAGAAATCCGCGGCGTTACTTCACTATATCCGGCTTGCTTGTTAATAGCGGAGAAGAGACATTAGCTGAATTTTGAGCATCGAGTTTGATTTTTATATTATGTCGATGTGCCTCTACGGTACGCACACTGATATTGAGTTCATTTGCAATATCCTTACTACTCATGCCTTGGTCAACCAACGCCAAGATAGTACGTTGACGCTGTGTTAAACCCACTTTATCAGCGTTCGTGACACGATCTGATTTTGAAAAATCATCATACATCATTTGCGATACACAAGAACTGTAATAAGTTTCCCCTTGGCATACTGTCTTAATCGCATTAATCATCTCCTGAGCCGATACATCTTTAACAATATAACCATGTGCCCCACACCGAATAACACCTTGAATGTACTCTTTGTGCTCATGCATAGTCAGAATAATCACCTTCATGTCGGGGTAATCATTACGTAAATGCCGTGCCGCATCCATACCATTCATTACCGGCATGCTAATATCCATTAGCACAACATCTGGCTTTAATTCACCAGCCTTGATGATCGCCTCCCTGCCATTAACCGCTTCACCGACCACCTCAAAATCGGGTTGAGGTCCGAAGCGTGCGCGAATACCATCTCTTACTACAGCATGATCATCAACGAGTAACACTTTAATATTACCTTCATGATGTTTGTTTTTTTGCCCAGATTCGCTGACGGGTAATTTACCCTCTAATTCGTCACCCGTATTTCCCGTTGTCTCGATTGCGTTTTCGCTCATGTAACTACACCTTGGTTTATTTAAGCACTGTCTTAATCTAAACTCAGAGGTGCTTTGACCTCCAAAAATGTGCCTTTGCCAACATCGGAGTGTATAAAGAAAGAACCCTGAAGCAACTCAATACGCTCCCGCATATTTCGCAACCCCATGCTCTGGCTTGTCCTCGTTGCCTTCTGGAGATCGAACCCCTGCCCATCATCTTCGAGCCTTATTGTCACATTTGTATCGTTGTGTGTCACGTTAATTACCACAGTTGAGGCATTAGCATGTTTTTCGATATTCGTAAGCGCTTCCTGCACAATTCGATACATGGCTGTTTCAACATCCATTGGCATGCGTTTGGGGTTTTCACCATCAACCCCACCCACTTGCACATCTATCTGATTCCGTTCAGAAAATTGCCTCGATAAATTCGTAATCGCAGGCGCCAGACCAAGATCATCCAACACACTCGGGCGCAGTGCATGTGACACCCGACGTACTTCAGAAATTGCTTCATCCAAAAATATAACCGCCTTGTTAATATCCTTGCTCGCTTCCTCTTGTGAGTACGCAAATTTTTCATCGAAGTTTTCTATTTTGTACTTGACCGATACAAGCAATTGATTAATACCATCATGCAATTCACGAGACACCCGTCGGCGCTCTTCTTCCTGCAATCGCACAATTTTATGCGATAATTTTTTCAATCGGTCCTGTGCTATTTTACGTTCAACAATTTCCGAGGTTAATTTTTCATTACGCGTTACAATTTCAGCCGTGCGTTCCTCAATCCGGTCTGCCATTTCATTGATAGCAGTCGCTAATGAGCCTATTTCACCACCGATATTCTCCTCCAGTCGGTGCGAATAATTACCCTTTCTGATTTCTTCCGCTAAATTGACAGTACGCTGTAAAGGCAAAGTAATACTTCTTGCCAATAAATAGGCAACTAATACTGCTATTGTCGAAAAAATAATTCCCACAGCTGTTAACACATTGCGTGTCTCATCAATCGGTTGGGTTACCTGATGTTTTGGAGTAACCGTTATCACATTCCAGTCCAAGCCCCGATTAACTCCAAATTCCCGCATATCGGCAAAACCCGCCATAACTTCTTTGGATTCAGAATTAACGTAACCTACCGAACCGACGGCAGTGTCACTCAACATTGCTGGTTGTATACGTAAATCCGGGAATCGTTCAAACACTGGCATGCTATTATTGGTGGTAACTATAACATTACCGAATTTATCAACAATATAGGTATGTGTGTCGGTAATGTTACGTTCACTAAAATCATTAATGATTTCCTGAACACCCTGCAAGCTAATTTCGACCAACAGCACACCCGCTACTTTTTTTCTACCGGCATCCGTAAAGGGAGTCGCTAATATTAACTCAGGTCCGGTACCTAACAAGTACGCCTCAGAGATAAAAACATCGCCTTCTCTTGCTTTTACTGCTTGCTGAAAAATATTTTTTACGCCCAGATGTAAATCCCAGGCGATATAACCTTCCTCGCCCTCGTTACTCGAACTAATTAAAATGATTCCCTTGGTATTCGCCAGATCAATCGCGTATAACGGCTCGCTTTCTTGTGCGACTGACCGAAGATATTCGCGAGCAACATCAGCATCCATTTGCTTAAAAACATTGGCCTTAGCAATCAAACGCGCATCGGTAAGACGTTGACTCAAAAAACGATTGATTTCACGCGCGATAATCAATGATTGTTCTTCTAAGTCGTTACCTAAAAAATTTAAAAGCGTCACTGACGACCGTTTCACCGTAATGATTTGAAACAAAGCAAAAGGAACCACAGCGACTAACAAGGCCAGTGCAGTTATGCGAAATTTTAATGATAAAGAGTGCATTATGTTTGCGGTAGTATTTGTAAGTATGATTATTGAGCGCCTAAACGAAAACCACTTAACACAATGAGTATTAAGTGGTTTTCGACTTGACTCTATTTGTCGCAATCGAAAAACCTAACACTTGCCGCGCATTATTATAATGCCAATTTTTAGTAAAACATATTCGAGTGCCTATTCTAACTATTTAGAAAAATTTCTGTATATTTATCGATCTTGTTTTTTCAACTTCAAGCATAAAATAACAATCAGCTAACAATATCAAAACATATTCAGATAAACAGCTGTCTCTTTATACTATAAGTCATCTTTTATTTTACCCTAATAAGATTTACTTGTTTTTATATATAATAAAATGCTAATAAAAAACTAAGCTGTCATAGGCCGACAAGATATAGGTTAACTCTATGTCTACTAATGTAAATAGTTAGGCATATCCTCATATTGTTAATAATAGCGTTAACTATGCCGACTTACTTTTAGTCGGGTGTTTGTGTCATCAGCCACAATAATTAACAACATTATAATTCGTTAATTAATTGAATTTACTTAGCAATAACAAACAAGATAAAAATAATGTTTACCTAGGTAGTTGTACTTAGGTATTTAAGTGGTATAGTTTCAAGTAACACATAAACAACAGGCGGAACAAAAAAACATAGCAACTATGATAAGCGGTGGACTCCTGACTTTACCAATAGACAGCAGTCAAACAGCGCAAAACAAGCAAAGGTAAATGGGTGCTACTGAGCAGATATATTGCGTGTGGCGCCTACTAACAAAAATGGTCGTTATTTGGAGCGTAATCGACCGTTGAAGTCAAGACTGCATGAATTGACGGGAAAATTGCAGTTAGTTTAGCTTGTCAAATTAGCCTAACGGCTTTACTTGGCAAGTTTACCAAGGCTGTATGCGGTAGTTACTAAACGCATACGAATTTTGAAGTAACGTTAGGGGGAATCATGAAAACGTACACTACTCATAGTACGTCCTTTCTATCCGTTGTTCTGCTGTTTGTACTTTCAGCTTGTAGCGGCGGCGGAGGGGGCGGTGAGGCCAACAATGAACCCGTTGTAGATACAACCTCACCCAGCATAACGATTAACAATCCCGTTGAAGGCGACACTTACACCACAGGCTCTCGCTTTTTATCCATTGCGGGTATTTCCACAGATAATATTGAGGTAACGGAAGTAACCTGGAGCAATGATCAAGGCGGATCGGGTAGTGCTGTTGGTACAACAGCATGGTCCTACACCGGATTACAACTTCAATTGGGTACAAACCTGATTACTGTTACAGCGAAAGATGCGGCAAATAATACTGCCAGTGATGTTATTACGGTCATTTTTGATGAAAACTTCATTGACAATGAAGCGCCAGCGATAACAATTACCGCACCAAGCGCAAACCCTAATTACACAGCCAATGGTAACACCATTAATATCGCTGGTACCGCCTCAGATAATATCGGAGTGACTGAAGTTACCTGGTCGAACGACGCAGGCGGCACTGGTTCTGCGATAGGCACCACCAATTGGTCTTACACCGACCTTGAGTTATCACCAGGGAGCAACGTCATTACCATCACAGCAAAGGATGCGGCAAATAATATTGCAAACGATGTTATTACTGTTATCTATGCCGTCAATGATAATTCTCCACCACAAATATCGGTAACCTCTCCATCACAAAACGGGCAATATAGCACTGATGTCAATCGTGTTTCTATTGCAGGAACAACAACTGATAATATTGGTGTTACGCGCGTCACCTGGTCAAGCACGAGTGGTGCATCTGGCGATGCAATTGGCACTAACCCCTGGATTGTCAATGACATATTACTGCAAACTGGCAGCAATACCATTACGGTTAAAGCTTATGACGCAGCTAACAATAGTAGAACAGATACACTGCAAGTGACCTATAATATCATTGCAAATGCCGAGTCCTGCATGAACTGTCACAACGGTTCGGATAAAAATGACTACGCGGGTAACGGATTAGTTAACCCTCATCCTTTCGATGGTGCACAAAATATTCGTTGTACCGTTTGTCATGGTGGTGATGGCGAAGCCGCAGGCAAAGATTTTGCCCACGTACCTCCTCCAAAGGAACTTGCCGATGCGTCACTAAAAGCTAATCCCTTACATTATTTCAATCGTTTAACTTTAACCGGCATTGAAAAATACGCTGATTACACCGATGATAAAAATGGTAATACCTATACAGCACTGGAATATCTGCAATTTATAAATCCCGGGGATTTACGTGTGGTCTCTCAAGGTAAAAGTTGTGGCCGCTGTCATGGCGATAACCATGTGAACTGGGTGATGAAAAGCGTTATAGCTACTGAAACCGGTGTTTTTTCCGGTGCCACTTATGCAGCAGGCATTGACAATGCGATCCCCGCACACCGTAACTTGTACCAAGATACCGCAGCAGACCTAGCATTTCGTGCAATTTCGAATCCAGAATTTAATCTCGTTACCGCACCCTTAGGTGCTGTGGGTACTTTAAATGAGTTCCCCGTCATCAGTCAATTTGACGGCCTAGTCAATAGTGGTATCCCATTGGTGCAAAATAATCAATTAAACCCTTATTACAATGCCACTACCCTTGCTGCTGGTTTGTATCAGGAGAATGGTAACGACCCAGAAAAGACCAATCGAGTAATGGCAAATACCGCATTGTCGTCACTCTATCATGAACAAATAGCCTTTACCTGTGGCAATTGCCATTTGGGCAGCGCGGGCGCAAACAACCGATTTGGCGATTTCCGTTCATCTGGTTGTACAGCCTGCCATATGCAATATAGCCCCGATGGCCGCAGCCGAAGCAGTGATCCCAATGTCAATAAAAATGAACCCGCCAACGCAGATGCAATTAACGCGGCGTTAGCGGAACGGCCTCATATCCGTCGGCACGTGATTCAAAACGTTGCGAAAGACTTGCCCAATGGTAATTTCGTTACTGGCATTGAAGATATGGCCTGTGCAGGTTGTCATCAAGGCTCTAACCGCACAGTGATGCAATTCTGGGGCATCCGATTGGATCAGAATCAGGATCTGGAAAACAACCTCCAGTATCCAGCTAACCCACAAAATTTCACCAATACGGCGACAGATACACGTTTGTTTGACCCGGCGGCAAATGATGGCGCGGGTAATAATACCTTCAATGGCCGTAACGCAAATCAATACATTGCCTTTGAAGACTATGATGGTGATGGTCTTGACGATACGCCAGCTGACATTCATCATGAAAAGGGCATGGGTTGCATTGACTGCCACGGTAGTCGCGATTTACACGGCGGTGCAATTGGTGATAATACCGGAGGACAAATTATGAGCCGAGCTGATCAGGTGGTTGCGATTACTTGTGAAAGTTGTCACGGCACCATCGACGCTTACATTAACACCAAACCCTGCTTGAACTATCGAAATTTAGAAGCAGAATGCGCGGTTGATGCTGCTGGCAATGTGCTAAGACATGTTAACAGACTACCCAATGGCGACATAATGTTAAATAGCCGCTTGACGGGTAACAGACACTACGTACCGCAAACGCGCGACACCATAATCAACAACAACAAATCTAACCCACTCCGAGGAGGGCTGGTTTATAGTCCTAAAGCCTCATATGCAATGGGGCGTGCCGATGGGGATATTGCAACGGGAACAGGTCCTATTCAGGCTGATCCACTACTGTATACCAATGGTTTCAGTCACACTGATTCCTTGGATTGTGTATCCTGCCATGCAGCCTGGACCAACAGTTGTATCGGGTGTCATCTGGCTGGCGAGTTTGACAATAATCCGGCCAATTATCGCTTTAGCAACATTACCGGTGAACGCATAGCTTACAATGAACAGGCCGCGGATTTTACTTATATCACACCGATCCCATTCACTTTGGGGGTAAGTTCCGAAAACATGATTACGCAAATGTCACCGGCTGAAAAAGTGTTTTACCGCTTCTTTGATGGCAACAATGAATCACAAGTATTTGTGTTCAGTGACCGCAATGGAAACGGTAATAACCCTAACAATGCAGGTCGCAATGCGTTTACGTCTTCCAGCCACAATGTAATGATGCCACACTCCATTCGTGGCAAGGTTGGAGGAACGACAGAAGGTCCACGGTACTGCGTGACGTGTCATCTCAACACGGACAGTATTAACGACTTCGGTGCAGACTACACGCAATTCTTTGCAGATATGGCAAATAATAATTTTGCTAACCTGGACTTTAACGTGTTACAAGAACACATTGGACAGAACCCAGGAAACCAACTGAACTCGCCCTATTTTGTACATATGGCGGTGGGCCTAGGAACTGGTTTGTTTCTCTTCGATGAAACCGGCTGCCCTGTTAATCCGTTGGATAACAATGCAAACCGACATTACTGCCCTGATGGCGCGCCTGCGGACAATTTTGACCCAAACAATGTAGTCTATAACCTGGATCGTATAGTGGAGGCAACCGGTATATCGAATGCCTCAAATAACCATCCGATGAAAAAACCCGGACAAGGCACCAATAAGCGTGGTGGTTCACTTAACCAAAATCTATCTGGACCATTGGGAGCACAGTTGATTCAAAAACTGGCGGACCCCAATACGGGACTGATACTTGACTCCTGGATAGATGCCGATGGCGATCCACAAGGCAATGCGGCACAATTTATTCGCTAACTGTGCTACTATAAATAGTAACTAAGTATGAACTGACTGCGCATTACAACGCGCAGTCAGTTTCTTTCCAAAATGACACTTAACATGTATCATCGCTAGTGTTATTTTAGAAGAATTTTTTTAGACTAATTGTTAGGGAAATTTTTTTAGAAAATTTTTTAAAAAATATTAAAGCCCGTTATGTAGCAAACCCCGATGTCGGTGTTGTTAGCCACTCCTGAAGCAACACCGAAATCCAGCCGTACACATACTGTGCGGCTGACACTATCCAGTAGCAAGTACTGGATCTTGTTACCGACCCCTACCCCATGGGGTCGGTTTTTTTAATCGGATACGGGGCAAGGAAAAGGGGTGAATTATTTTTTTACTTGAAAATCGGCATCATCAGAGTATTGTTTCAAGCAAGTCGTCAACAGTCACTACCTCTGTTGGCACTATCCAGTCGCAAGTGCTGGATGCTATTAGCCGATCCCACCCTCAGGGGATCGGCATTTTTTTAAATAACGACTGATGTAACGTGTTGCTGACAAAACCCAATCATTGAATTTCAGTTAAACACCGAAAAAGTGTACTCCATATTGTGACGCTTACTTACATTAACACCCCAATTTTTATATTACCGACGCACCTTTTGCTTTTTATTTAATCACCCATTAGCAGAGCAGTCTCATAAATTATTTACAACGACTTGCCAACGCTTTATCCTGACAATCTTAGTTGGATAGCCTGTTTAGGCAAGCACTTCCATTAACTGCTTGTGCTTTTTAGTTAAACTGATATACCCGAGTCACGAATTTATGCGATTAAGCGGTTTATTTTATTGTTTGAGTATATTCTTGCTTTCAGGCTGCAATAATAGCTCTGATTCAAACTCTGGCTCAGGCAATGACCAAGGCAACGAAACACCAGTCAATGTGGCACCAACTATCGTGCTGGCGCAAGGACTGACCTTAACTTTACCGGATAATCAATTATTTTTAGATGCCCAAGTATCTGATGATGGCCTACCGAGCAATAATTTGAGTTACCAATGGGAAGTTAACTCAACCCAAGCCGCCAACGTAACGTTTCTCAGTACTGATTCAGAAGACACTCATGCCTTGTTTTCAGAAGCAGGCATTTACAATATTCAGTTAACTGTCAATGATGGTGATTTATCCTCCGCCGCAATAATGACCATTACCGTTAATGCACAAACCCTTGCGGGGCTCAGCCAAAGACCCGATAACCAAACCTGTCTGGCACCAACACAAGGGCCAGTTTCACCCTCTTCCATTAAGCTTGACAAAGCATTTCCGAATTTGCCAAACATGGGAGCGGTTGTCTCTTTATTACAGGCGCCGCACAATAGTACGCAATGGTATGCGGTTGTTCAATCTGGGCGAATACTGCAATTTGATAACAACGCGTTGGTAACCGAGACAACGGTATTTCTTGATATTAGCACGCAAGTGGCATCTGGAGGTGAACTTGGCCTGTTAGGCATGGCTTTTCATCCAGACTATGCAAGCAATGGCTATCTCTATCTGTATTACACGCACAACACATCGTCGGGACAGTTACAGTCGAAAATTTCCCGCTTCAACGTTATCAACCAAGCCTGGGAAGAACAAAATTTACTTACGTTAAATCAACCTTATAGCAATCACAATGGCGGCAACATCGCCTTTGGCCCGCAAGGTTACCTCTATATTGGTTTAGGTGATGGTGGCAGCGGCAATGATCCACAGGGTCATGGCCAAAACACCAGAACGTTGTTGGGTGCCATGTTACGCATTGATGTGGACAACGGTTTACCGTACCGTATTCCGTCGACCAATGTGTTTGTTGGAAGAGCCCTGTGTAACACCCCGGATACGATAACGAATGCACAAAATTGCCCGGAGATCTATGCCTGGGGTTTACGCAACCCCTGGCGTTGGAGTTTCGATAATACAGATGGCACGCTTTGGTTGGGGGATGTCGGGCAAGGAGCTAGAGAGGAAATTAACATCATTCAGCCAGGTAAAAACTACGGTTGGAAAATCATGGAAGGCACGATATGTCGACCCGGAGAAAAAAATTGCGAAACAACAGGACTGACTCTACCGGAAATTGACTACGACCATGTGAACGGCAACCAATCGGTAGTTGGGGGATACGTCTACCGTGGCAACGATTATCAATTATCCTTTCTTCACGCGACCTATTTGTATGCCGACACCTATTCCGGGCGTATCTGGGGACTACGCAATACCGAAACGGGTTATATTAACCGCGAGCTGGCTATACATAATAATTTGATTTACAGCTTTGCTCAGGCCAACAACGGCGATTTATTCGTGATTAGCCCCACATTTTCAGCTGGCAGTGGTAATAATATCTATAAAATAGTTGCAGATAGCGGTAATGATGACAACACTGATGCCGCCACACAAATTCCGGCATTATTATCACAAACCGGGTGTGTTAATGAGTTTGACCCAACATTACCCGCTGACGGCGTTATCTCTTACGAAATCAACTCACCCCTTTGGTCGGATAATGCAGAAAAGCAACGGTTTTTTGCGATACCCAATGAACAGAAAATTGAGGTGACAAAAGATGGGGATTTGGTGTTTCCAGTAGGCTCAGTACTGATGAAACACTTTTTATTAAATAGTAAACTAATCGAAACACGGTTACTGATGCGCCACGAAAACACCTGGGGTGGCTATAGCTATGAATGGTTCTATGATAACGATGGCAACGCTATTGATGCGCAACTATTAGATAACACAAAAACCAAAGTGATCGATGGCCAAAATTGGCTATACCCAAGCCAAATTCAGTGTTTCGAGTGCCACACTCAGGCTGCAGCGATAACCTTAGGGCCTGAAACACGACAACTTAACCGATCAAAAACCTTCAACCGCACAGGTATTACAGCGAATCAACTAGTAACGTTCAATACCATTGAATTATTTTCACAAACGATTAACCCAATCCTTTTATCAGAAAAATTATTTTCGTTACATGACAACCTCGCCTCATTCCAACTGCGGGCCAAAAGCTATTTACATTCTAACTGCTCACATTGCCATCAAGCAGGTGGCCCTGCACCCACTGACATCGATCTGCGCTTTACAACGCCCTTTGGCTCAATGGAACTCTGTAATAAGAGACCATTAAGTAATAGCTTGGGCGTACCGGACATAAAATTAATTGACCCCACTGGTACATACACAAACCCCAACTCCGTCATTCCTCTGCGCATGGCATCGGCGGATACCGCTATTCGGATGCCACCCTTGGCCGTTGAAATCAACCATACAACGGCTATCGATGTCATTAAAAACTGGATTAACGACGTAACGGCCTGCCCCTAGCCTAATTCAAATAGCCACTTGAAAACGTAATTTCGACACCATCATCGGGAAAATCAACGCTTAAGGATCTTACTCGGATATGACATCAAGATAGGTCACTTGAATAATTTTTGCATCGTTACTGGCACGGTGCCGCTGCTCACCTAAACGACTCATAACGTCGCGTTTGGTGCGATGCCATTTCGCCATGTGTTGTTCGGACAACAAAGACACTATCGACTCGAGTTTAAAGCGTTGCGCCAGGTTGGCCGTATAAAACAAATAACTCAACCAGCTTTGATCATTACCCCACGCATCGGAATACACAATGTTTCCAGCTAACATATCATTGAGTTGTATCGCAATATCAGCAACATCTTTGCCGTGTTTATTGAGTGTTTCCTTGCTTATACCGTGTATTGCCTGTGCCTCATCACTCCAATGAGTCCAGCCTGGCGCCGGCCGCACCAATGAGCAGTATGTTTTTTGCACTTCATTGACAACACCGACTTCAATTGGGTAACTGCCTTTACCAAAACCTGATGCTTCTATATCGATAATAATTGGTATGTTTATCATTGCTTTTGCTTATCAGTTTACAACTGAACTGGCCGCGTCTCCACATCCCTGAATTGTAGATTAAGATTTGAGGTAAGCAAGTACCACCAATATGGTACTCCCCATTGTCAAGACCAATTTCAACGGGAATTAAGATACAATCCTTTGTGCTAAATTGCACTTTTTGTTTTTCCTGTCTTCTCTCAGACATTAATTATTTTTTATTGATATTAAACTGTCTCCGTCCAACACCTACTTACCACTCACTTTCCCGAAATACACC
Source organism: Gammaproteobacteria bacterium (assembly GCA_013152545.1). GTDB lineage: Bacteria > Pseudomonadota > Gammaproteobacteria > SZUA-152 > SZUA-152 > JAADGF01. Next base: position 877 of record JAADGF010000026.1, on the reverse strand, counting down.
TCCTCTGGTCTTTATTGCTTCCGCCGCAACAGCAAACTCAGCTGTGTCATGATTTATACCAATCGAAACGCTCACTTTATTCAAAGCGATATCGTAAACACCGTATGGAACTGCCTTGCCAAGTTTTTTATCTGGAAAGTCATGGCTTAACACTTTCGTAGTTGCCTTTAGGTCAGTAAATTTTTCCTGCATTTTTCATGTTTCCCAGTGATTCTTTCTTATTTGTGTCGATCGAGATCGCTGGTTACCCCGTGCGTAAAAATGCTTTAACTCGTTTGTTAATGTGTTTGAATATTGAACCCCTTGGCCGGTGTTAAAAATCTCACATTCCCTTTGACACTAAGGAATAAAAATTAAATAACTTATTTAATTTTTATTCCTAATGTTTCCGCTAACCTTTCTATGTAAAAATCAGCTTCTAGCGTGGTGCTAACTCGCCAGTTCAAAATAGAACAACTGTACCCGTCGATAATGATCATCAAGTAGACAAAAACCTTGGCGTAGCCTGACATATGTGATATCGGTGCTCCAGACCAGTTCACATTGACGAGGTCAAATAAATTAGTACATCCCAGTTAAGGATAATTAACTTAACTAAGGAAATCAAAATGACAAAGCAAAAGAAATATTCAAAAACGCTTAAATTGGATGCGGTCAGTCTGGTCATTGATCAGGACTATAGCCCCGCTGAAGCCGGTAGGAGTCTGGGTATTGGCAATATGCTGAGCCGCTGGGTAAAAGACCACTAGGGGGATGACGGACAGTCTTTCCGAGGCAATGGCAAACTGAGTCCTGAACAGGAAGAGGTCAGGAAACTCAAAGCCCAGGTGAAGCGCTTGCAGATGGAGAAAGACATTTTAAAAAAAGCGACGGTATT
>JAADGF010000064.1 GCA_013152545.1 Gammaproteobacteria bacterium | reverse complement strand
TTTACTTCCCGTCTTATCACTAAATGCCAACAATGTCCGCGTGCTTCTTTCTTGTCCCATAGCCATACACGTTGATGTAACATTTCAACCATCAGGCGACCTTTCGTGGTATCGCGTAAGGTCTTGCGTTGTCACTGTTCATCGGATTGTTGTTTGGCCCAGGCAGAGACGGTCATTGACGTTTGGTCGCTGTGATAATGGCTCGGTTTTCTGCCCCGTCCCGTTTTGGCGGCGGGCAAACAGGGCTCGGCGGGATCTGACAAATAGAGGTGTTGATCTGAATGGACATCGGCCATAAAGACTTCATTTTCAGCATCCAGGCTGCGTAGCAGCTCGGGTGCTGACCATCGAGTCACCCCCTATCCAGCTATAACGCAGCCCCAGGCTTCTTGCTCGATGCACCATTTCCAGGGCGAGTTGTAGTTTTGTTTTAAACGTTTGTTGCGAATGGGGAATCTTTGCTGCGTGGCACCGGGGGACATCCTGTGTCCATTCCTGCGGTAACTATAATCGGGCATCAATCAGGTTGACCCGGTCACCCCGGCCTAATGCGGCAAACACACCCACCTGACTGTTATCGACTTTACCGAGTCGAGCATTCCACTGGCGTGCAACCCCTACCGAGTGCTTTCCCTGTTTTTTGATGGCGGATTCATCTATGTATAAAGCACTTCCCGCACTTCCCCCCAGCAATGCATCGGTCTCTACAGCGACCTGGTCCATAACCGCCTGTTCGTCCCAGGGGGCGTTCGATAAAAAATGTTGCAGGACCTGCTCATCACGGCCAGCGACAACTTCGGCCATTCGTTCCATGTTTCTTTTTGCCGACGGCACTAAACCACACCGGTAATGTTGGGCCTGACAGCAGACATTACGAGTCCGTAATTGAAAATGATGCCCATATTTGGCGAGCCGAAGGTAGGTTTGGCTCGAACCAATAAGTGATTTGCCATCTCGTATCCCTTTTTTAATGTGTTGGTAATCTGCTAATCATCATCCTTTTTGCACTTCTTTGTTTGCTCATAGTATAAATAATTTTTTTTATTTTCATGGCGTTAAATGTGACAAAGTAGAACTAAGAACCTTACTTTTCTACAATACTTTTAATAGCCCTTTGAAAAAATGCTGACACCTAGCCCCAAAAATACGCTTTATTTATTGAGCGCACACAGATAAACCAAAATTCCGCCCCAAATTAAAGCGCGCCCACTTGCATTGCACCAAGACAAAGCAACCCATGATCTTACAAGCCATAATATAACACGATGCAATGCCGTTATTTGTTTGATAAACATGATAATTAATGAACTGGCACAATACCTGCTGATTCGCCAATGAGAATAACACGTTAGTACTTTAATACTGCCGGTTGTTTTAGAAACAGGGCAATCGCGCCATGCGGTTAGCCGATACCAGCATAATCCAATTTTTGGCGTCGAAGCTGGTCGACTGATGTGGCACCAGAGTTTTTACCAATCTGTATGGGGAGAGTTAGATGAAAATAATACAAAAGATAACACCGATTACCGTTGCTAGCGCATTAACATTATCATCAATGGCAATACCAACACTAGCAAGTGCTGAGGTTAGCGCCAGCATGGCATTCTCTAATATGTATTTATGGCGCGGTCAAAATTTGTCGCCAAACGGTAGTGCGATTAGCGGCAGCTTGGACTATGGCCACGAAAGTGGTTTTTATGCCGGTATCTGGGCGACCAGCGAGGACGAAGGCCATGAAACCGATCTTTATTTTGGTTTTGGCGGTGAAATATCGGATACTGGCTTTTCTTATGATGTTTCCTATTGGAAATATCTGTATCCTGAAGAACGTGACGGCGGCGCAACCGTCAGCCTGAGTGATAGTGACTCTACTGAATTAGTGTTTTCTGGTAGTTTTGGACCCGCAACGCTCGCTTACTACATGCAAATAGATAGCGACAATGATGATGACAATTACATAACTCTTGGGTTCGATTTATTAGAGGAATTTAATCTTACATACGGTTTTTGGGATCTCGAAAATAACGCTGGAGATGAGTATAGCCACTTAACCTTCACATACGCCCCTCTTGATGAGTTAGCGTTTGCCGTTAGCAAAGCAAGATCTGACCTCAACAACAACACTGGCGTCGAAGAAGATTTTCTATTTCAAGTCACTTACAGCAAAGATTTTGATTTGAAAAAAAATCAGTAATTTAAACGATCATCATTAACAAGCAACAAAAAACCGGTCAGCATTTTCAGTGGCCGGTTTTTTTCGAACAAACTTAATCAATAACACTGCACGCCAAATACCTTTTTGTTAACAATAAAGTTAGCAAATCATGGACAGCCTTCACCCTCTACTCACCCAAAAATACTATTCAAACCGAACTGCGTTGCCTTGCTCTGTCTAACTGTCTGAAATTGATAGCCTCCATTAGATGCGACGTTTGTAGTTTCGGAGAACCCGCTAGATCTGCGATGGTACGCGCCACCTTTAATATACGGTGATAGGCACGTAAAGATAATCCAAACCGATCAATGGCTTGTTCCAACAAATCGGCATCTTTGGCATTCAATTCACAATACCGATCAATTTCCTTATTGCTGAGTTGCGCATTGCATTTATTGCTTCGCTGTAATTGCCGCTGCCGCGCTATCTCTACCCGTTCGCGTACCAGAACACTGCTTTCGCTTTTCGGCATCTCCTTATTCTGTATAATATCATGCGGTACATTGGGTACTTCAATGTGCATGTCAATACGATCCAATAGCGGCCCGGAAATACGATTGCAATAACGTTGCACTTGTTCCGGGGTACAGTGACACCTACCATTGCTATGACCATGATAACCACACGGACATGGATTCATTGCCGCCACCAATTGAAATCGGGCCGGAAATTCAGCTTGCTTCGCGGCACGCGAAATAGTGATCTGTCCTGATTCCAATGGTTCACGCAACACCTCTAACACTTTCCGGTCAAACTCAGGCAACTCATCCAAAAACAATACACCATTATGAGCCAATGATATTTCGCCTGGACGCGGATTACTACCGCCACCAACCAAAGCCACACCGGAGGCGGTGTGATGTGGACGCCGAAAACCACGCTGACGCCAATCGTTAATGGAAAACGTCTGTTCGCTAATGGACTTGATAGCGGCAGTTTCCAGCGCTTCCACCTCGCTCATACGTGGCAAAATCCCTGGCAGACGGCTTGCCAACATGGTTTTCCCGGTACCTGGCGGTCCAATCATTAACAAACTATGACCACCCGTAGCAACAATCTCCAGGGCACGCTTGGCATGGTGTTGGCCACGTACCTCGGATAAATCCTGTTCATAGTGAGGTTGTGCCTCAACACATGTTGGCTCATAAGGTGTCATCGGCTGATAACCCTTTAAATGTGCACAAACATCTAATAAATGTTTGGCGCTATAAATACAGCCATTCTCGACCAACGCGGCTTCATCCGCATTATCACTGGCCACAAATAGCGCCCTGTTTGCATTTCTGGCTTGCAAGGCGACGGTCAGCACACCCTTTAAACCACGTAAATCCCCGCTTAAAGCGAGTTCACCAACAAATTCATACTGTTTAAGAGTGTCTTTGGGAATCTGTCCTGAAGCCGCCAATATGCCTACCGCAATGGGTAAATCAAAACGACCACCCTCTTTAGGCAAATCCGCAGGCGCCAAGTTGATAGTAATTCTTTTAGCGGGAAAATCGAACTGGGAATTTAACAGCGCACCTCGCACACGATCCTTGCTTTCTTTCACCGCAGCTTCCGGCAAACCCACAATCGACAAGCTAGGCAAACCACCCGTCAAGTGAACTTCCACGGTCACAAGTGGTGCATTGATGCCCACCTGAGCCCGACTGTAGGCAATGGCTAATGACATTATCTCAGCGCCTGTAAACGCTCACCAATAAAGTTAAATCACAGAAGTGGGATCTGATGTGTTTCAACAGTTTTATGCTGTCCATAGCCAATGTACTTTTAGCCTATTGCTTTACAAAATGCGCTTCAAGTTCTGCAATTTGTTTTTCGAGAGCCTCAAGCTTCTCGCGAGTTCTGGCTAATACAGCAACCTGCACATCGAACTCTTCTCGGGTAACCAGGTCCAACTTGGCAAACGAGCTTTGCAATATACTGCGCAAATTTTTTTCAACGTCATTTTGAACATCACGAATCCCTTGCGGCAGTAAATTCATCAGACGGTCCGTTAATTGATCTAGCTGAGTGGGGTCAATCATTGCTTTTCCCTTGTGGACAATTTGTCGTTTTGTATGTTTTCGCTTATAACACCTTAAGACTTATTTGTCGTGTATTAACGAATCTAGTATGGGTTTTTCTATGAACATCGAATCCACTAACGCACTAAAATTGTGCAAAACAATACCCGCCATCGCTTTTCAGCGTATTTTATTAACGAACGATAGCAGCGACTTTCAGACGTTACAAACAATTTTATAAATTGGCAGAACGGCGTCATTCAAACAGCCTCTTAGCATTGCCTGGATTATAACTTACATCCAGAAAAGAAACATAACGACAAATTATTTGGTTAATAATCAAAAAGTAACGTAACTACTCAGCGAGTAGTCAAAGTTAGCAGTAACTGCTCAGATTAACAAGCAACAAAATAATAGCAACGTGCGTAAAATAACTTCCTTGCTTGGCGCTCAGTTTTATCGCCTGAGCGCGCTACTGCCTGTGTCCCATGCAATCGTTCGTCTTCGCCTGAAGTGCCTGCTTTTGGCATTCCTTCGACTTGAACAATGCGCTTCTTAATCCATGATAAATTTTTAATCAATTTTCTCCACATTAATAACCGCACTATGATAGGGCGTAATTTTGATACGCAATCCAATTTGGTGCAATATGGGCGCTATCCGTTTATCCATTTATAGGCATATCCCTTTGATCAATCGAGATATTTTGGATATGGCACAGCCTCTGCTAACGTAAGGGGTTTAGAATATTCCACACTTACACACTTAACTCACAGTGAGTTTTAGAAGGGGGGGAGGAAATGTGTGAAAACAGTAAACAAAAACATTTTTCGTTGCAGTTACCACCCATACACTTACCGACCCCGGCCATCTGGCAATTACGAAAGGAAGATTTGATCGCGCAATCCAATCATATTGAAGGCCTTTGTCGTTAAAAACTCAAGCCTCAATATTAAAACGGCCCACTTAGATTAAAACGGCCCACTTAGCGTGAATCACTGATACGTAAATAATTGATCCCTGGTTCTAAAGGAGACATGTAATGAAGTTAGTAACCGCAATCATCAAGCCTTTTAAGCTGGATGATGTACGAGAAGCTCTATCTGAAATCGGTGTACAAGGTGTAACGGTAACAGAAGTAAAAGGATTTGGCCGACAGAAAGGGCATACGGAGTTATATCGGGGTGCCGAATATGTGGTGGATTTTCTACCAAAAGTGAAAATTGACGCCGCCATTGATGACAACCTGCTAGACCAGGTTATTGAAGCCATCACTAAAGCGGCTAATACCGGCAAAATCGGTGATGGCAAAATTTTTGTTTCGCCATTAGAGCAAGTGATTCGTATACGCACGGGTGAATCTGGCCCGGACGCATTATAGTAAATGCGTGAAACAGATCGTGAGCCAAGAGCAATGATTTAATAAGTTTTAGAGGAGAGTCACGTGGAAGCAATAGTTGAAATAAAATACGTACTCAATACATTATGGTTTGTGTTGGCAGGTGCATTGGTAATGTGGATGGCAGCAGGTTTCACCATGCTGGAAGCCGGGTTAGTACGCACCAAAAACACCACTGAAATTTTAACGAAAAATGTCGCCCTGTATTCCATCGCCTGCATTATGTATTTACTTATTGGCTATAATTTGATGTATGGGGGGGAGGGCAATAGCTTTATCGGTAGTGGCGCTTTGTTAAGTGGTATTGCCGGACCGGATGGTACATCTTATATCGTTGATGGGATACAACATCATGCCATGCATGCCGATTTCTTTTTCCAAGTCGTGTTTGTTGCCACGGCAATGTCGATTGTTTCGGGCGCCGTTGCTGAGCGCATGAAACTGTGGGCTTTCCTGGCTTTTTCGGTGGTATTAACCGGTTTTATTTATCCCATCCAAGGTCATTGGAGTTGGGGTGGTGGTTTTCTTGCCGACCTGGGCTATAGTGACTACGCAGGCTCTGGCATTGTACATTTAGCGGGTGCCGCCGCCGCCCTGGCTGGCGTACTGATATTGGGGCCACGCCGCGGTAAATACGGTCCGAACGGTCAAATTCAGGCAATTCCAGGCGCAAACCTGCCCCTGGCAGCATTGGGCATGTGGGTATTGTGGCTGGGCTGGTTTGGCTTTAATGGCGGCTCAGAACTCGCCAATGACAGCAAAAATGCCGCTGATGCCATTGCCGCCGTATTCTTAAATACAAATACGGCAGCAGCTGGCGGTTTGTTAGCTGCATTAATTACAGCGCGTTTGTTATTCGGTAAATCGGACCTGACCATGGCGTTAAATGGCGCACTAGCAGGTCTAGTTGCAATTACCGCGGGACCCAGTGCACCTTCGCCACTATTGGCGACCGTTATTGGTGCCATTGGCGGTGTATTAGCCGTGTTCTCTATCATAAGCCTGGACAAACTCAAAATCGATGACCCGGTCGGGGCGATATCCGTTCATGGTGTCGTTGGTATCTGGGGCGTACTCGCCGTATTATTATCGTCTGACGACGCCACCATTGGCGCACAACTCGCCGGTATCGGTGCCATCTTTGGCTTTGTGTTTGTGGTCAGCCTGGTAGTGTGGTACATCCTTAAAGTTATTATGGGCATCCGCGTCAGCGAAGAAGAAGAGTATGAAGGACTGGACCTGGTGGACTGCGGTATGGAGGCATACCCTGAGTTTAGTTCATCAAAATAACTCCGCATTCAGTCGTAAAATTAGACGTATACGACAAAATATAACGGGCGCAACATGCGCCCGTTTTTTTAGCTTTTATGCAATCTAAAAGTAGAAAATAACAGCAAAGTAGCTGATATTCGATCCGTTGGTGCCTCATTTAGAATCAAAAAATTTTCAATTTGACAAGCGCACCAAAATACTGACATCGACTTTCGTGATGTAACGGTTTTTCGCTGAGGTTAAGCCCAGAAAAATTGTTTGGCACGAATCAATGTCAAGATATTCATGTTAGACAACCTCTGCCAAAAAATTCGTGCTCACCTTATCTTTGCTAACAAGGCGATTTTTAATATCGTCAAACGAATCAATCACTTGCGCATACAAAATGATCCAACTGATTTTTCCAGGATAATACATGCAACATGGCTCGCAAACCGTTACAATACGCACCCCCTGCTGACAATGATTCGGATTCTCAACAGACAGGGCAACCAGGATACTCCGGCTAACCCTTGGCGTTCCACGTATTCCATCGATTTACAGGTATTACACATGACGACTGACGCAGTAACCACATTTGACCAACTAGCGCTAACAAAACCGCTCCTAAAAGTGTTGAATGAAATAGGTTATGAAACCCCCTCCCCCATCCAGGCAAAAACAATTCCGCTATTACTGGATGGCAAAGATGTCGTGGGACAGGCACAAACCGGTACCGGAAAAACCGCCGCATTTGCCCTGCCGCTGCTATCCAATCTCGACTTAAAGCCAAAAGACCCACAGGTTTTAGTACTGACACCAACACGCGAATTAGCGATTCAAGTGGCTGAAGCCTTTCAAAAATATGCTACACATATGAAGGGATTTCATATACTGCCTATTTATGGCGGCCAGGATTACCGCGGACAAATCCGCGCTTTACAGCGTGGCGTCCATGTCGCGGTAGGCACACCTGGACGCGTCATGGATCACATGCGACGTGGCACTTTAAAACTAAACAACCTCAGTACCTTAGTCTTAGATGAAGCGGATGAAATGCTCCGCATGGGCTTTATTGATGATGTTGACTGGATACTTGAACAAACACCATCCAACAGACAGACCGCATTGTTCTCTGCCACCATGCCTCAACAAATTCGCCGTATTGCCACACAACACCTCAATGAACCAACAGAAATCACTATCAAAGTTAAAACCGCCACGGCAGAAACGATTCGCCAACGCTTCTGGCCAGTCAGCGGCGTGCATAAACTGGACGCCTTAACCCGCATCCTAGAAGCTGAGCCCTTTGCCGCTATGATTATTTTCGTGCGCACTCGACTCGCCACTGTTGAGTTATCTGAAAAACTGGAAGCACGCGGTTATGCTACTGCTGCACTCAACGGAGACATCCCACAAAACACACGCGAACGTACCATCGAGCAATTAAAAAACGGCAAACTGGATATTCTCGTTGCTACGGATGTCGCCGCACGTGGTCTCGACGTGGAGCGCATTAGTCACGTACTAAATTACGATATACCGTATGATACAGAAGCCTATATACACCGCATTGGGCGTACCGGTCGTGCGGGTCGCCAAGGTGATGCTATTTTATTCGTTGCTCCACGCGAAAAACGATTGTTACGCGCCATCGAAAAATCCACTCGAAAGCAAATCGAAATGATGGAGTTGCCTTCGACGGAGTTGATTAATGACAAGCGTATCGCACGGTTTAAACAATGCATAACCGATACCTTGGCAGCAGAAAATTTAGGCTTTTTTTCCCAGTTAATAGAACAATATCAGCAGGAACATAACGTACCCGCCCAGGAAATTGCCGCCGCACTAGCGCAACAGCTGCAAGGCAAAACCCCTTTTCTGTTACAGCACAAGCCGCAACACAAGGCCAATGCCAACTGGAATAATGAAGAACGTCCAGCACGTACAAAACAGTCCCGCAAAGATCGCCAGCGCACCCCAAAAAAAGAAACCCCGCTCGAAGATGGCATGGAACGTTATCGCATTGAAGTGGGGCACGACCACAACGTTAAGCCTGGCAACATCGTCGGCGCTATCGCCAATGAGGCAGGTGTCGATAGCCAACACATCGGGCGCATCAATATTCATGACGACCATAGCTTGATCGACCTCCCCAAAGGCATGCCTAAAGGCATCTTTAATGACTTAAAAAAAGTCTGGGTAGCAGGCCAACAATTAAATATCTCCCGTTTAACAAAAGAAGGGAAAACCAAAAAAACTGCGGATCGCGTTAAAAACAAAGAAAAAAAACGGACCAAAGACAAGGGCAAATCAAAAAAAAACGACTCGCAAAAAATGCGGAAAAGCAAACCCATCAAATAACCTCAACCATATAGCCCATACACCACACCGTGTTGGGCTTGTGTTGACTCATACTCTCATCGCATTTTCACAACACATCAGTTACATCAAGACCAAAGTACCCTTCATCCAGAGAAAATACAGCCTTCACTTCCTAATGGCCTGTAAAGAAATAACGTGAACATTTTGCGTGTCTATCCTTGCGTCTTCGACGTTGCGCAAAAACTTACAGACAAATAAGTATGCACCCTGAAAGAGACGCCCTTGGGATTACTACCCATTTCCACGCCTTACCTATATGGAAGTAGGTAAGGGGCATGAACCATGGGTGGCGAAAGCCTTGAAGACGAAACGATTCCGGCACAAGCTGTACAGCTTATTTCTTTACCGGCCCTAAGGTTTACATCCATGTTGCAATACTTCTTTTAAGCGGCCTCATAAAAAATGATATTTTCAGAGATCGGGGTTCTTGATCCACAAACTGAGCGACAAAATATTCCATATTGTTTTTACAACGACGATAAAAACACCTTTAACAAAAGGCAGGGTCGTTTCAGTTAATCGCATTATATACCCATAGCGTTTGAGATTTCAGTGCAAAGTGTACATCATATTTATTTCATGGCTAGACAAAACGACGCGTAATAGTTGCTCTATCGCAAGGCGTTTTAACAACGCGATGGAATAAATAAAGCGTGCAGTTATACCTGAACTCTTTGCTTACTCAGCAAGGAAACCTTATTTAGCTTAACCTCCTATAAATGAAAATTATAATCCAAGTAAATATTTTAACCATCGAAAAATTCGCCTGTATATTTTACAGCTTGAGCCGAAGAAGTCACGAACCGACTTTATTTTGATGACGACGACTGAATCCAAAAATTTATTAGTGCTTCATTTTTATCATTGTTGCATCTTTATGTTACACCTTAAAAAAATTAGGCTGCTTTATTCGTCTTACCTCACACACCATCAAACACTAAAAATCTATTAACAATACCATCATTATCATTACAAGGTATATTAAAATACTGCCGCTTACTGCCTGTATGGTTTTTGCACGCTGCATTGCTAGTCTCTAGTAAAGACAAAAATCAAAACCCTACACGGACACCAAGCACATTGTATCTTAACTAAATTATTTGCATACGAAAGTACTTACAAAAATAACGATCTTATTAGGCTGCACTATCCGCCCCATTTTTTAGCCGCATCCACAGCTAACGCTCCCGCAACGCCAAGGAAATTCGTTACCTTGTTTCACTTTCAATTTCAAGTCTTTTTAATCTCGACTGCCCTGAAATACATGCACCTATTAATCGTAAGAAGAAAAGTTTAAACTACTGACGTTTAATTGAAGCGATTTTGTAAAACAAGCGTTAAGCTTGATTTGTTGCCACTCAATTAAAATCATTATAAACAGCAGCATTGATTGAAACTCGATTGCGGTATTCTGTTTTTACGTAGAGGAGCTTGCAGTGATGCTGACCAATAAAAACAAAGGGGCTGTTATGTCTAGACACTTTATTTCACATACAACACATCAGTATCATTTCAAAACACTCTGGGCGGCGGCGTTGTTACTGTTTTTTCTTTGCTCGACAGCAACAGCCGGACCAATAAATATCACCCAGCTTTCGTCTTTTATTAACGCTAAGGAGCTTGGCACAAAAGTACTGGAGGATACACAGATAGGCTTAGGATCTAATAATTTTTCGAATGCCGGATTAAGCGTCGCTTTTACTAACTCGCTAAATGCAAACAACATGGGTTCTGTCACTTGGAAAATCACTAATAATACCGGCATGAACCTAAGCAATGTGAATTTCTTTGGTTTTCTTGATGCAGAGATTACCGGACAGGGAAACGATTCACTCAATGAATTTGGTGGTTTAGTAAATGTCTCAGGCAAAGGTTTCACAGACACAGCAGCCGACTTCTGGGAAATCGACACACCTGGAGAAATTTACAATAATCTGCTTAGGGGAATACTGGATAACGACAACGCAATTCCAAGCAGTTTGAAAGGTGACGTATCATTAGCACTTGGATTTGAAGTTGGGAATCTTTTTGCCGGTCAATCACTCGTGGCAAATTTTGTGCTTAGTAAGCAAAACATTGGTGGATTACGGCATGAAGACCAAAGTGAACAATTATTTTACTATAACGGAACCGTGAAACCCCTATCACAAACAGTTGTACAAGTTCCATCACCCAACACTATGCTGTTACTGGGGGTTGGCTTGATTTTACTGGCGTTTCGGCAACGAAAATTTAACCGTTAGACCGAGATATCTGAAATAACTAAAAATCGACAATACCTCCAATCGATTACGCTACACAAAACTTTGCAAAAAAACACAACACTATGCACCGTAAAAAGTGCATAGTGTTGGCTAGCGCGCATTCGCTATTAATATTTCTCACCAAATTAAGTACCTGATGTTACGCACCCTTGCCCCTAAATTAATCGCTGGTGACATCAGCAAAAAAGCCAATATTGAGTTTGGCGCACAACACACTCATCGAATACGCTTATTTCTCATCACTACCTTACTAATACAGTCAAGAGTAAACAACACCCACAATAGGGTTTAATCGCATTGATACCTTACAAGAACGACTAAACGGTATACAATCTACGATCTCATATACCCGTGACGCTTGACTAAAGCATGTTAACCAAACTCCCTCAAAGAACAAATGCGCTACGGTATATGTCAAGTGTCACACTATACCGTCGTGAACTTACCAAGCATTTGCGACCAAGGCGTACCGCACAAAACAGCGATTGCGCCGCATCAAACCACACGTTACTTTTCGATGCTGAGTTTACGACGACGATTTGGTGTAAAAACACATGCTAGCCAACGTTACTCATTGCTATATTTCAAGAAATTAATACATCACACCTTGTTTGTGCTTCTTTGCGACAACAATTGGCAGCAATAAACGTAATACTCAAACGCTACCCCCCCCCTCACAATATAAGTAAACCAGCGCGGGTAGATACTGCTATCATCAGCAAAACTGGAAGGTGTTGCCTGCTATAGTCGTGACGCTATAATGAACAACAATTAGGCAACAACCAATACTTACGTAGTGACATAGTCAATCCAAATCCGCAAAAATCAACCTTTGTAAACCACAATACCTAAGAAAAATGATTATTTATCAAAAGGTTTTCATTTATAATAGTCGGATAAACCACCACGCAAAAATTTATAACACTTACGATACCAACGTTTTCAATATTTGGTGCCATATAGGGGCGATCTGTACGCTATAAACAAGCACCATAAATAGAACAATAAGACTAAAATTTGTCGCTCGATGGCAAATACAGGGTATAAAACAATGTCATATAAAATTGCAATATTAGAAGATGACACAACACAAATTCGAATGCTGGAATCCTGGCTAAAAGCCGAAGGATATGTTTGCCATGCCTGCACCACTGGGCAACAAATGCTAACCTTAATCGACAACGAAAACTTCGATCTATTGCTAATCGACTGGGAACTACCCGATATCAATGGCACCGACGTCATGGCGCATATTAGAAACAATAAGGGTAGCAATATCCCGATTATATTCATTACCAACAGAAACAGTGAGCAAGATATTGTCTCTGCACTGAATGCAGGTGCCGACGACTATTTGATTAAACCAGTACGTCACCACGAATTTCTGGCACGCGTAAAAGCAACGACACGCAGAATAGAAAAAAGCGACGCCGATAACACATCAGCCGATTGTCAATCAACGGTATATCATCCGTACCACTTCAACCTCAAAAACCATGTTGTAACACATAACGATGCAGTCGTTGAATTATCAAACAAAGAATTTGACCTGGCTTATTTTCTGTTTTGTAATGAAGGTATTTTATTAAGTCGAAAATATATTTTGTCAAACGTGTGGCAACAGGAAGCCGATATAAACACCCGAACCGTAGATACACATATGTCGGTAATCCGTAAAAAGCTGGCTTTACAGCCCAAGAATGGCTGGCGTCTGAAAAGTATTTATGGCCATGGCTATCGATTGGAACAAGTTGATCGGCAATAAACCGCACTGTTTAATTTAGTATTAAGGGCCTGTAATCACGCAAATATATTTCATTCAATCAGAGTCAAAAAAAAGTATGGCTATAAATTTAAACAAAGGATGGCGTAGCATTTGGCAGCAAACACAACGACTGAAAAAAAAAGCATTCGTGCTCAGTTATATTTTGGTACTTTGCCTTTCCCCTATATTAGCAATTGCTCAAGATTGGGCATACACTACCCGACCAGGCGACACCTTGTGGGATATTAGCAATAAATATTTAAAAAACGTCAATTACTGGTCACGTTTACAACAGCACAACTCAATTGATATTGCAAAAAAAATGCCGCCAGGCACCCGGTTATTAATTCCAATAGCGTGGCTTAAACACCCTCCTACACCCGCAACAATTCTTAGCATTTCCGGTGATGTAAGTTATGTGCCTGCAAAAAATGGAAAAATAACTAAACTTAGCCTGGATAAAAAAACGCTCTTTGCTGGTGACAAAATACTTACTGGAGCAGATGGTAGCGCCACCATCAAATTTGCTGACGGATCAATTTTGTTATTACAAAAACAAAGCGAACTAATATTGGATACATTAAGCTCGTATGGCGCCACTGGTATGATTGATACAAAAGTTCGACTACAAAAAGGTCGATTGGAAACATCAGTAAAACCTAAAAAAGAACCTGGTTCACGCTACGAAATTACAACTCCCGCTGCCGTAGCAGCAGTACGGGGCACTCAATTTCGTATCGAGTATAAACTGAAAACCGAGGCAATGTTAAGTGAGGTTATAACAGGAAAAATAGACGTTACTGGCGCTGGTGTTCATCAGAACATTTCAAAAGGTTACGGCACCATTACTAAAAAAGGTGCCGCCCCCCTTCCACCCAGAGCACTTTTGCCGGCACTCGATATATCCCAACTCGCGCCTAAAGTGCTGCACTTACCCTACACCATCACATGGCCAACGCTTGAAAATGCGGCTATATACCGCATCCAGGTATCCAGCGAACAAATATCACCCACATTATTAATAGACGAACTAATAAATTCGACGCAATATACCCTGGATAAATTGACGGACGGAAAATACAAGCTTGTCATTCGAGGCATTGACGATATCGGTCTTGAAGGCTTTAATGCGCAACATAACTTTGAACTATCAACCACTTTTCCCATTGTTGAATTGCTTGCGCCAAACAGTAGCGCACTATTTTATGATGGTAAAATTAACTTTAAGTGGCAAAAACCAGATCAAACACACCGCTTTCATCTTCAAATTTCATCCGACAAAACTTTTGACACTATAAAGATCGATAATATTGTTGATGAAGCCAGCTTTGCGCCTGCCGAAGCATTGCCCCCAGGAGAATATGTTTGGCGCGTCGCGGGTATTGACGCTGAGGGTAATAAAGGCGCATTTAGTCCGGCTATTGTATTCACAGTACGAAACCTGCCGCAAGCACCAGAAATCAATATAAAGACGGATGATGTGGGAGCTAAACAAGCTAATTTCACAATGCGTTGGCCTGCGGTTTCCGAGGCCAGTCATTATGTGATTCAGGTTGCCAAAGATGCCGAATTTAAAAACATTCTCGTCAATCAAACAACCGCTACGAATCAATACAAACCTGACAAACCATTACCCTATGGCACCTATTACTACCGAGCAAAATCAATCATTAATACTAATATACAAAGTAAGTACAGCACCATAAGGCAATTTACAATCGAGCAGAGCAATTCCCTTGTATTCTGGTTATGGCTGTTATTATTACCAGTAATGCTTTAACCTAAATGAATTAGTTGAAACAATGTGTCGCACCTTAGGTTGTCAGCATGAGTAAGATTCAATCTTGAATAAATTTCAAGGCACCGTTCTACTTCCAGGTTGGGGCTATCGCAACAAAATAACAGTTTTTGTCTCAAAAACAGGTCGCGACCATGTCCGCGATGAATAACCCTAGCATAAGGTGGTTTTGCAAATGGTCAATTACAAATAAGAACAAAATAACTTGCGCACATGACGCTCGACTTTGTCGCCTGAATCACCCACCAATAATAATTTTTTTAAAAAAAGCGCTGACTGTCGAGGGATGTTTTCACTGAATATAAAGTACGAATATATACCCGTAGCGATTGGAATTTAGGTCTAATTGCACGCCCAATTTACTCCATGGCTACGTTGAAAATTCCTTGCAATAGAATGACTATTACGCGTCATTTGGCCTGACCATGAAGAAAACATGACACACACTTAAACCTAAATCCCAAACGCTATGGGTATAGAAGGGTAAGCTATTCTCGTTCTCAGTCCATTGATTCAAACAGCAATATTAGCTTATGAACTTGATTTCACCTAATTCGTCACGCTCCGAAGTCGTAAAATTGAGTATTATCCTGGTGACGTTAACCTGGATTATTATATTCTGGAACTGGACATGGCGATGGGATCAACAAATCTACGATGCCCAATCCCGCTTGCTCCCACATCAAGTCAGTGATGATATCGTTATAATTGCAATTGATGAAACCAGCTTAAAAAAAATTGGCCGATGGCCATGGTCTCGGCGAGTCCATGCCCAGTTAGTCAATATTTTAACGCACCATCAAGCAAAAGCAGTGATTTTAGATATTATTTTCGCAGAACCGAATACGCATGACCCCAGTGGTGACCAACTATTAGTGAATGCGTTATTAAACAATGGTAAAGTTGTGTTACCTGTGCTACTGGAACAAACCCGGCTACGGGGTCAGCTAGTAGAAACATTACCACTACCTGGCTTAACCCAAGCCAGCGCAGCGTTAGGCCACGTCCATGTTGAGTTGGACTCGGATGGGATTGCACGCAGAACTTTTTTGTATGAAGGCCTGGGGGAGTCACGCTGGCCCCACATTGCATTAGCCACCCTGCAATTGCTCGAAACAACTGGGCCAATCACGCCTCAGCCAAAGGCCAGCGCAAGCAGGCATGCTAATGATACACACTGGTTATGGGTTCGCGATCAGCATTTTTTAATTCCGTTCATTGGTCCACCAGGGAGTTTCAAAACCATATCCTATACCACCATACTTAACGGGCAAGTACCCCCTCAATCACTAAAAAATAAAATTGTACTGGTTGGCGTGACGGCAACCGGCCTCGGAGACGCATTACCTACCCCCTTATCAGGCTTGGCGCAACCAATGCCCGGCGTGGAAATTAACGCTAATATAATACAAGCATTACAAACAAACATGGAGATCCACAGAGTTTCACCCATATGGCAATATATTCTTACTGCTTTATACGTTTTGATTCCAATCCTGTTATTTCCGTATCTCTCACCTAGAGCATCGCTGCTGCTGGTATTATTTTCAAGTTTATTATTATTTTTAACAACTTTATTATCTTTGCGTTGGCTGCAAATCTGGATTCCCGTCAGTGCACCAATCATTGGTTTATTATTGACTTATCCACTTTGGACATGGCGCCGACTAGAATTTGCGGTAAAATTCTTAAATAATGAATTGGAACGGCTGGCAACTGAGAGGAAAGATTTCCAGGACGATCACTCACTGGACCCTGATGATGCTATCGCGTTCATACAGTCAATAGTACCGCTACGCGGCCTCATACTATACGATGCCAGCAATACAGAGCGGCTAAAATTAGGTGATATACAGGCAAATGCACCGAACCTGCTCCTGGGCAATAATTGGAGCTGTACCAAGACCAACCATTACTGGCGCAGCGTCACACTTGATCATGAAAATTTCAACATAATCGTTAATTGGAATCACCAGGAAAACCCACCTAGCGAATCCGAGACGCAATTTCTCCTCACCTATATATTACGTACCCTGACATCCAGGTTAGTGGAACCTAAAACAACAGTTGAACTAATTGAGTCTCGCATTCGGAAAATAAAAATAGCCACCGACAATCTCTCTCAAATACGCCGTATTGTCTCCAACAGCCTGGAACAAATGGCCGATGGTGTGCTGGTGATCAACAGCGTCGGACAAATCATACTAGCCAATCGCCAAGCAGGAAAATTTATCACTGGCGATGAAAACACAACGATATCGCATCAAGCCGTACTGCCATTGTTAAACAGTCTAACAATAACCAATAATGACAGTTGGCTCACTATCATTCGAGCAGCACTGATCGATCACCAGACACAACAACGGCAGGCTCGGTCACCATTTCATCTTGATTTGCTGGTCTCAGTAACCCCCCTTATTTCAATGCAAAAGCCTACCAGCGGATTAATTATTAATTTTTCAGAAATAACCGAACTTAAAAATGCGGAAAGAAAACGTAATGAAGTATTAGAATTTTTATCACATGACTTACGCTCACCATTAGTCTCAATTATTGCACTGGCAGAGCACGCGAAGTCAACGGACAATGGTAAACATCAGCATTTAATGTGTAATATTGAAAACTATACCAACCGCGCTATCCAGCTTGCAGAAGATTTTGTGCATTTATCACGAGTGGAAAGCAACGATGAAATTAAATTTAGTGCAATTGATATAGAATGTATTGCCAGCAATGCAATTGATGCAGTATGGCACCAGGCGAAAACCAAACAAATATCCATTAAACAGCAATATAATGGACATACCTGGATTTGTGGCAATGGTTCTATTCTGGAACGAGCGATTGTCAATTTATTAAACAATGCCATCAAGTACAGCACGCCCCAAACGAGTATTTCATTATCAATCAACGGAGACGATTCAACTGTACGGTGTTGTATCGAAGATAACGGTATCGGTATTCCTGAAGAGGTAGCGGAAACTATTTTTGATCGTTTCAGCCGCGTCGACCATAAAAATGTCGCACAACAACCCGGAATTGGTTTAGGCCTTGCGTTTGTCAAAGCGGCCGTTGAACGACATCACGGCAGCGTAGCGGTAAAAAGCACCCTTAACGAAGGCTCGTGCTTTTGCATTACCTTGCCATCAGAACACTCGCTTGACCTCGGGTAAAACAAAAAACACTCTCCATCCAGTTAGCTTGCACTGAACACGGCGTCACTGCCGTGTTCAGAGTACTGATCTCGCATCAAATATGAAGTAACACTGACGGTAGTGTATTAACTAGAAACGATAGACCAAAGTAACCGCTGTTTCTTTATCCGTTTTCTCAATGCCTGGCGGCACATCTGACGTATTTTTAATTGTATAAGTGATTTTCATCGCCAAACTGCCAGCCAATTGACTTGTTAGCCCAGTAACTGATTTTATAATAGTCGCATCATCACCTGACTCAACAGTAAGTGCTTCACTGAATTGACTGGTATCACTAATAGTCCATCCTAATTTTGCCGCACCTCGTACAATAAACTCATTTTCACTATCGCCATTATCCAGTTCACTTTGGCGTGCACCTGGACCAATTTCAAGATCCAGAGTAACAACAGAGCCATCAAGAATACGACGACCATAACCCAACGCTTCGCTAACACGATATGCGTAGCCATTAAAGCGATCTTTTTCATAACTCAGCAAACCAAAGAAATAGTTTTGCTTCGATACTTTATAGTCACTCTGACCTGTAATAGCATAGCGTTCAGCGGTTGTACCTTTTGCATCTGATGAATTTAACGCCGACGCCTCTACCCGATGCCGCCATTTATCACGATCTGTAGTAACCTTTGCTTTTGCATTAACGGTTTCTGTCTCAGTATTACCAGAAGTCGAGACAAACCCCAGTTCTGCTTCGCCTTTCCATTGGCTTGATGCCGTATCCAACTCAGCGAATGCATTACCGATCGATAGCGACACTAATGTCGCGGACAATACTATCCTAATCACGCATTTTCTCCTTTTTTATTCGATATTTTAATTTTAACTAACTGTATTGCAATCACAATCCGAACCCGCTACGCTGCCTGCGCCGATTTAGATTGCTCAAAAACGTGAAGATCCCTTTGTGGAAACGGAATAGAGATACCGTTGTTGTCAAATGTCTCCTTAATTGTCTGCAACAAATCCGACCGTACGGTCCAGTAATCACTAGTCCTGACCCATGGCCGAACAGCCAGATCAACACTGCTATCACCAAGTTCCAATACCATAATAATTGGCGTAGGATCTTTGAGAATCGCTGGATCATTTGACAAAATATCTTCGAGTAACGCCCTTGCTTTGCCAATATTATCGTCATAGCCAATACCGATGACCAAATCGATACGGCGAGTGTCGCGCGTTGTTAGATTAATAATAGTGCCACCGTAAATATGACTGTTAGGTACCGTAATCTCTTGATTATCCCCAGTACGCATTAAGGTATTAAAAATTCTGATCGCTTCCACGCTACCTGTAACCCCAGCGGCATTGATTACCTCCCCAACCTTGAATGGTTTAAAAATAATCAACATCACTCCGGCCGCGAAATTTGACAAAGAATCTTTTAACGCAAGACCAACCGCCAGACCAGCCGCTGCAAACACTGCTAACACGGAAGTGGTATCAACCCCCAATTGCTCTAATGAGGCAATGATAACAACAATAGTCAATGCAGCGTTAATTATTCCACCAGAAAATTTTCGCAAAGATTCATCAACGTCAGATCGCGCCATTAATTTATCAACGCTTTTAACGACTAATTTTGCTATCCAACGCCCTATCACATATACCGCGATAGCCATCAAAATATTAATTCCCCAAGGAATCATGTATTCACCTAGCACAGACGCATTAATTAAATCTTCCATTTTATTTTCCTTTAATTAATAATTGATAAGTATTTTGGCCAAAAAACAACTAACGCTAATTGTTATCAGGCACTTATTATCGAGTAATTATTATCGTAGTCGCCTGCAACGCCAAGGCGAATTCGCACGAAAGTCAAATAGGGTCGTGCTTGATACTAAATAATAAACATTGCTTTTTTTCCCAATCAATTGCTGGCATTATATTTTTTCACTTATTAACCATTGCTCGACATCAAGTTGATCTTGGGTCACAGAAGTCCACTCACTCTCTTCATGCGCATCGCAAATTTTAGTCATCGTAACTCTGCAATCAATATTCCTGCCCTGTTTATTCATTCAACACCAAAAACAGGCACAAAAACCCACTGTTCACAGCTGAATACAAAACCATTCTTTGCCGATACACTTTGTCGGTACAACGAATTGATTTAAACTAAAAAATCCGTTTTAAGGCAATAGTCGGGCATTATTGTCCTTTTCACCTACCCAATATCGCGCCTATTATTTTAGAATGCCCTGGCGTTCACCTCATTAATGACATCACCAGAAAATAAGGCTGTCTACAACACACTAAAAATGGAACAAGAACAAACTCAGGCGAAGGATTATTTTTATAAATTTGATGATAATTGCATCCATAGCTTCGCCATCACCGATGCACTTTAATGCTCGATATTCTAAGCAATTTATGATTCAAACACGATAGACAAAGACGATTATTGACATTGTTTTACAATCAACCTGCCAAGCTATTGCATCACCAAGCAGCTAAGGGTTTCAAGATTTTACAGTCATTACCGGAAAAACCTCATCCCAGCTAATTAGTAGCGTTGTACTTAGCAAATGACCTGGTCAGTCAATTATTACATCACACTAAACCAGTATTTCTGACCAAAATCGCATTAATTTTTTTCGGACAAAGCTATTTTGACGACACACTGATCCCCTACTTCGATACATAGCCATAACGATTGAGGTTTAGGTATATACCCAAAGCGTTTGAGATTTCGGTGTAAAGTGTGCATCATATTTTATTCATAACACCAAAGGTAGGCGCTTTTAGGCGAGGCGAAATGACGTGTAATAGTCGTTCTATTGCAAGGAATTTCAACGTCGCTATGAATGAAATAGGGTGTGCAATTTACCCGAAATCTTAAACGCTTTGGGCATAGTATCGCTTGCACGTGCCTAAACCAATTATTCAGCCGACATTACATTAATAAATTGGTCGGCTTCTTCAATGGATTTGTTCATATCACGGATAAGAGCAACAATATCACTCTCAATTTTGTGTTTTTCCGCTCGCAAGGCCGAAATTGCGTTAGCGTTTAAGTTATGCTTTAAAAATAACACTCGATCGAGAAATGCACCAAGCACCGGTTTCATTTTCTTTTCAGCTTTCTGCATTGTCGCAATTAACGTTCCGTAAGCGTTTTGGGTACTCTTCAACTGTCGTGCACTGGCACGCTTTAGCTCCTTGTTAGTATACATTTTCAATTCTTTTTTCCATTCCGAAAACAAGTCATCAGCAACTCGTTCTACAGCCGCTATTCGAGCACGGATTTCGCTTGCTTGCGCCTCGCTGTCTTCGTATGCATCTTTCAGTTTATTATATTGTTTTTCCAGGTCACCGCCGGAATAGTTTGTCACTGCAATAAATTGCATCAAAGCGGACTCAAACTGTTCTTTCGTTTCCTGTTGTGACTCCCTGGCACTGTCCACGCGGTCTACCAGTATATCCCGTTTTTCGATGCCAAATTTCTCCATTGCACCGTAATACATTGATTGACAACCGGAGATTAAGACCACAGTTAACACTGCGATAGCAAGTCCAACAAAATGACGACATATTATTTGAAAACTTATCATTGATTTATCCTCGCCTTAACCTCATTCAAGTCGTCATTGCGAATCGTTGCAATCATTATTTTTTGTAACGTAAGAAGGGGGGGCACCCCCTTCTTACATTTTTATGGTTTACTCTACAATGTGCATCTCAACGCGACGATTGATCGCTCTTCCTTCTCTGGTCGCATTATCTGCAATAGGATCAGACACCCCATAACCTTTGGCTGTCAATCCTTCAGAAGGCACCCCTGCCAATTCAAGATAACGCTTAACCGATTCTGCACGTCGCTGGGACAAACTCTGATTAAAACTGACATTTCCAGTATTATCCGTATAACCAACGATCTCCACCTTAAGTCCTGCATTTTTAGTTAAGGTCGCAGCCATATCATCCAATACGGCCATTGCTTCGGGTGTCAGCTCATCGGAGCCCGTGACAAAATTAACACCTTTCAAGACAAAGTTTTTTTGCAATTCACAACCACGAATATCTACATTTACATTCGCGGCAGTACTCGGACAATTATCATTATTATCAGAAACACCATCATTATCACCATCCAGAACACAGCCTTCCGCATCCACGATCATTCCAGCAGGTGTGTTTGCGCACTTATCTTTACTATCAGCAACACCGTCATTGTCGCTATCACGCTCACAGCCTTTTGCATCAACAGTGGCATTAATTAATGAATCTGGACATTTATCCAAACGGTTTTGCACGCCGTCTTTATCGGTATCAGCATCAAACTCACATCCCGTGTCATCCACGCTAACCCCTGCAACCGAACCTGGGCATTGATCTTTACTGTTAACAACCCCGTCCTTGTCGGAATCCATTTCACAACCAACAGCATCCACCTGCGCATTCTCTGCGGTATTGGGACACTTATCCACATTATCCCACACTCCATCATTATCGCTATCACTAGCAATTTCTTCGCTTGGCAATGTTGTTTCTGTTTCAACCACTTGACGACTACTACCGCCGAAAGGAATCACAACCCCAAAAGACACTAACCAGTCATTAAACTCATCTTCACTATTTATAATATTGTTGTCGAAATCCCAACGATGACGAATATCGCCCCGAATACTGATATCGCTGTTTGTCAGCGGGTGCATGAAACCAAGACCGATGTTCAGCAAAGGATTGACATTACTTTCTCCTACTGCTTTGGTGCGTAACGCCCCGAACCCCAGCAATGCAAATGGCTGCAAGTTGGTATCACGATTAAACATGTACAAGCCATCCAAAACAATACCTCGCTGCTGATATTGTCCTGAACCATTTTCAAAATCAAGGTTATCCGCTACGCCACTAAATTCAATATTCCAACGTGAGTTTAGTATTTTACCCACCCCTACCCGCAATCCAAAATCATTATCAGCAGTCCGGTCATCGTCCGCTATAAGGTACGAAAGAGACGGAGATAGATACCACTCGCTGCTCCTGGCTTCATCAGCATGTGCCATTAAATTTTTCCCAAAAAAAAGTATCATCACATACGATGTAATCGTTAAATATCGCGTCACTGTTGTCTCCCAATTATATTTTAATTGTAAATAGCGTTATAAAAAATCTAAAAATTCTGCGCAGTTATCACCCAACACAATGAAAAGGCAGTGCATTGTCACTGCAAACCGAACAATACTCAAGGAAATAAAGAACAACAACAAGCACAAAATTGATTTAACAAAAATTTACAGTTTAATCGCTAGGAGGCCAGCCACTATTGTTTTCACCTTCATCGGCGAGTCATATCAATAACACATCAAGCTCCGTTTTAATCATTTTTAACATTTCCAGAAATCAAAATCGTTCTATAATAGGCACTGAAAATTAATGTGTGAAAACTGCAATAATCGATATATCTAGACTAACTTAAGAGTAATAACTGCAATGAATCGTAAAAATCATTTAATACAACAACGTTTAGTCGTTTTTTTATTGTCAACAACACTAATTGCTTGCGCCAGCACAAACCCTTATACGGGAGAAAAAGAAATATCAAAAACCACTCAAGGTTCACTTTGGGGTGCTTTAGGTGGTGCATTGCTGGGTGCTGCAACCGCAAGCAAAAAGGAACGTAAAAAACGCGCCTTGCAAGGTGCAGGCATAGGCGCCGTCGCAGGTGGTTCGGTAGGTTATTACATGGACCAACAAGAAGAAAAATTACGCAAACAGTTAAAAGGCACTGGCGTCAGTGTCAGCCGTGAAGGTGACAGCATCGTACTCAATATGCCAAGCAATATTACTTTTGATACCAATAGCGCCAACTTGAAATCGAGATTTAATGAAACCCTTAACTCAGTGGTTCTCGTGTTAAATGAATACCAATCTACCTTGATAACCGCAATGGGCCATACTGACAGCACCGGTTCCAATGAATACAACCAATCGCTATCTGAAAGACGCGCACTGGCCGTTGCGAATTATTTCATCAATAAAGGTGTCGCACAGGAGCGCTTGGCTGCCATCGGTTATGGCGAAAACCAGCCAATCGCATCAAACACCTCTGCGAATGGCCGTTCAGTCAACCGACGCGTTGAGTTAAAACTAGATCCGGTTACGCCTGATTAAGACTTCAGCTTCAAACAAATAGCAACTGAGGAATAACATCCGCTTTTAGCACTCATATTTGTTCGTTCTGATGTAAGTGAAATTACTGAAATTATTGTCCTATTTTAAGATGTTTCGATAGAAGAACGTGCCAATAAAAACTAAACCTGACGATTGCATTGACGCAATCGGTAGAACGCCTCAAGAGATAAAACCAAGCACCAAACAGAGATATAACCCTAACAAATTTACGCGATAAAAAACTACACCGCTTCGCTTTGCAACTTTATTTTTTCAGTAATGCAAAGTGCTAGAAGGGAAAGTAAAAAATCCACGTTCTAAGAACGTGGATTCTTTACTTCATAGCAAGGCGAAATGACGCGTAATAGTCGTTCTATTGCAAGAAATTTCAACGCCGCTATGAATGAAATAGGGCGTGCAATCTATCCATAGCGTTTGAGACTAAGGATCCGTAAAGAAATAACGTGAACATTTTTACTTGTCTACCTTTGCGTCTTCGACGTTGCGAAAAAACTTACAGACAACGAATGATTCGAACACTATGGGTAAACGAAATCCAACCTTCCCTCTACGAAAACAATCCTTGCGGGCTGAATCATTCTTTATTCGTAACATTTAAATAACCAGGTCGAGTGGTTACCTTTGTCCATTTGAAAAAAGAAACACTATTCGAAAGCCTTTTGTTTTGGAATAGCGTCAGTAATTTTTACTTGCATATTTCACCACAGATGGCAAGCGCTGTTAGTGTCAGTGACTTCCCCCAGACTGCTCCTCAAAAACCAGCCCCTTGCCATTCGCTCGCAGTTAGCGTTAAATCACAATAATTTTTACTAACAGTGATTGTCACTCTTGGGAGAATTTTCACTCTATTGGATGCAAAAATAATACTTAATGATAGGAATATTTATGAAATACATTGAATATAAAAAAGATTATAAGTATCAACTTTTCAAGGAATATACTACCAATATCCAAATAAAACAGGACAACGATATTAAAACAAATTACATTAAATTATCGCCTGAAGGAATCATCGTTATTAAAAAAGGCTATGCTTGGGATGGACCATCTGGCCCAGCAATAGACACATTAAATTTTATGCGCGGCTCTTTAGTGCATGATGCGCTTTATCAACTAATGAGAAACGACGAATTAGATAAGGTTAAATTCAAAGACTCAGCAGATCGATTATTACAGAGAATGTGTAAAGAGGATGGAATGAGTTCACTGAGAGCATGGGGAGTTTATCAAGCACTTAAATATACTGGCAATAAAGCAACTCACTCTAAAAACAAAAAGCCCGTAATAAATGCTCCTAAACCATGTCAAAATTTGTAAGCGTATTTATTAATGTGCCTTAAGGTAGATTGTTTTTACATCAAGCTAAACGTGCACGTGTCAATAGACATTAGTTATCTTTTTCAGCTCTTTTTAGATATAGCGCTAAAAATAAATGTCGCTCTCACTACAATTCGACGGATGAATTTGGATGTAATATTCTATTCTGCTGAAAATATTCTGCCGAGAACAGATAAAGCATAATTTATTGATTTTTATAATAAAATTATTGTGCCACGCATAATAAATTTTGATATCTTCAAGTCAGCCCGATTTACACTTTATAATTTGCGAGCTACGCTTTGTAGTGCCTTACTGTATTCAGCAACCCTGAACCTAAAACCATCAGTTGAACGCGTATAAGCTTCACTAACCCGTTGAAAAAATTGAAATATTATGCTTCTACCAGCTTCGATCAAAGAGTGAGCACTCTACATGTCGTCCAACTGATGATTTTAGGCTGAACCTTGCGGATTTATGATCATGACAGATAGCCCAACAAATATACTTTTATTTATCAACCCCCATCGATTGAGAACTTCATTACTGACCATGCTCTTAACAAGCTTATTGTTGGTGTCCTTCACCACCATCGCGAGTAATGTGTATAAATGGACCGACAAGGACGGTAATGTGCACTACAGTGCCAAACCTGAATCAAGCACTGCACAACCATTTCGTATCAATGTTGCTCCACCACCTTCATCAAATGATGTGTTAGATAAAGCCGCAAGTGGTATTGCAAGCCAACCAGATATTGCTTCGCCATCTGGCAATCAATCTACTACCGAAAATAACCAGGCCGAAGTCGATGCTAACAATACCGAAATTCGCAAAAAAAATTGTGACGTCATTAAAAAACGTTTAGCCACCATTCAACGAGGCGGCCGTTTATATGAACTGGATGATCAAGGGGAGCGGCACTATTGGGATGACAAAACCCGGTTATCCAAACTGGATCAGACCCAATCTGATCTAAAAAAATGGTGCAGGTAAAGACGCATTATCTTACCTATAGACCCATAACGATATCATCTGTGACCCACGCGACTAATCAATATTTAGATAGACAGCGTTTAAAAAACTCCGGAGTTGCTAAGGCTGCCCGATGGATAGCGGCGTTATAATATTCTGTCTCAAATGATTTGTTACTGGTATCCTGTTCACGAAAAGCACGGAGAGATTGTTCAATACCTGGTTTAGCAGCCATGGTGGCAGACCACCAGCCACTTGGGTAGACACATTGGGGAAAGTTAAACGTGGAGACAGCACTAAAACCAGCACTCTGAAAGGCGTGGTACATAGCCTTGATAATGTCCATATGAACTAGCGGTGATTCACTCTGTTGCACTAATAACCCGTTTTGTCTTAAGGCACTATGACAATTTTTGTAAAAAGGCAATGAAAACAATCCCTCTGCTGGTCCTACCGGGTCTGTACTATCAATGATAATAATATCAATGCTGTTCGGGCTGGCATCCGCCATCCATTGAATACCGTCGATGAACTGAAGCTTAGCCCGTTGGTCGCAGTTAGACTCGCATAAATCAGGAAAATAGCGTTCAGCGAGTCGCGTTACCCGTTCATCAAGCTCTATTTGCCTGACGTTTTCCACGCCAGGATGTTTCAGCACCTCCCGCAGGGTGCCACAGTCACCACCGCCAATAATCACAACTTGCTTTGGATCAGGGTGGCTGAAAAGCGCAGGATGTGACAGCATTTCGTGGTAAATAAAATTATCTCGATCTGACAACATAATACAACCATCAATAGTCATTAGGGTACCAAACGCCTCTGTTTCATAAATAGCAATGTGCTGATAGGGGGTTTGTTCTTCATGGACTTTATGAGTCAACTTTAGCGAAAATGCCGTACCACTGGATACGGAAATTTCTGTAAACCATTTATCATCTAATGTCATATACTTACCTAGTGCAATTAACCTAAGTTAAAAAACGGCAAACAATACCTTATTTAACCGCCAGCCATCAAGCTGGATATAACAAAAACACCAACACCTTATCAACCCATCATCAACACACCACTAACCAATTGAAAATTATGAATAAATGGTCTATTCAAGACGCAAGGGAAATGTACAATATCAAGCACTGGAGCGGCGGATACTTCGATATCAATGAACAAGGTAACGTGGTCGCCAACCCAAATCGTCACCACACATCACCTAACATTGACCTATATGGCCTTATTGACCAAATTAAAAATACCGGCCTATCCTTGCCCACCCTGATTCGATTTCCTCACATTCTGGCCGACCGCATTGACTGCCTTACCCAGGCGTTCAATAGTGCGACACTATCTCAGAATTACGCTGGAGGATATACCGCGGTTTACCCGATAAAAGTCAATCAAGAACAGAGTGTTGTTAGCGAAATTATACAACATGGCAAAGGTAAGGTTGGCCTGGAGGCGGGAAGTAAACCTGAGCTAATGGCAGTGCTGGCCTTATCAAACACGGAGCAAGGCACTATTGTATGCAATGGTTATAAAGACCGGGAGTATATTCGTTTAGCATTAATTGGCCAGCAGTTGGGTTACCGCCTATTTATTGTATTGGAAAAAATGTCGGAATTAGACATCATTATCGAGCAAGCCAAGGCGTTACACATAACGCCGCTATTAGGCATACGTGTGCGCCTCGACTCCATCAGTGACGGTAAATGGCAAAACACTGGCGGCGAAAAAGCAAAATTTGGTTTATCCGCCAGCCAAGTACTACAAGTTATTGATCGATTGAAACAGGTAAACCTGATTGACTCGCTGGAATTATTACATTTTCACTTAGGCTCTCAAATTGCAAATATTAAGGATATTCAAACAGGTATGTCAGAATGCGCGCGCTATTATTCTGAGCTGCATAAAAACGGTGTAAGCAAATTAAAGTACGTTGACGTTGGCGGTGGCTTGGCGATTGACTACGATGGCACCCGTTCACGCAATTATTTTTCATTAAACTATACAGTGGATGAATATGCCAACACCATCATAGACATCCTAAAAAAAGTATGTAAACAAAGCAATATTACCGAACCTCACATTATCACGGAATCTGGCCGCGCCATGGTTGCACACCATGCCGTACTGGTTATTGAGGTTATTGAAACGGAACAGTCACCAAATCTGGCACTGCCTGCCGGGAGAAGCATTCATTTGCTTGACGAAAACCTACCCGATGAACTGATTCAGCTAGACCACCTGTTACGTGATCTGAACCAGAACAAGCAACAGGCGGTAGAATGTTATCTCCAGGCCAAACAGTTTATCGGTGATATTAATCAACGCTTTAAGTCCGGAACACTGAACATTCAAAACAAAGCCCTGGCGGAACAGTATTTTTATGCGCTGTGCAACCAAGTGCGCGAGCGGTTAAATATCGCCACCAAATCACACCGCAGCATTCTTGACGAATTAAATGAGAAGCTGGCGGATAAATATTTTTGTAATTTTTCGTTGTTTCAATCTATTCCAGATGTTTGGGCCATCGAGCAAATTTTTCCGATTATGCCCTTACACCGGCATCAGGAAAAACCAAACCAACGCGGCACGTTAAATGATATAACCTGTGATTCCGATGGCCGTATCGATTACTATGTGGATGGCGATGGTATCGAGTCGAGCTTGCCACTTCATGCTGTGGATACGAATGCGCCCTATTATTTAGGGGTGTTTTTAGTAGGGGCTTACCAGGAAATTCTTGGTGACATGCACAATTTGTTTGGTGACACAAATTCTGTTAATGTGGATCTTGTTGATGACGCTTACAAACTCGGTAGCATTCAACGTGGTGATTCCATTGATTATGTGTTACGTCATGTACACTTTGATCCTGCTGAATTCTTAACGGAATACAACAATAAACTGGAATGCGCGCCAATCACGCCGGAACAATACAAGCTTTATTTTCAAGAACTCAAAGCCGGGCTGACCGGATATACTTATTTAGAAGAATGAACAGCGCCATTATTACTGTGGACAATAACAATCGTCATTAAAACTGACTTAATGCATGGCTTGATCGGTCGGGAAAACAACGGTACAGGAAACACTAATTTGAGCAACTTAAGTAACTTAAACAAGAGAGCAAACACCCAGTACCCTTGGATGTTAGCGTTATTTTTTATTTTATACTTTATTAATATTGCCTTCGCTACGGTACAAGCAGAAACTAGCCCTACAATAAGAGATGCCACCAATGCCATTGCCCGGGCGCAATTTACTACCGCCATGCAACAGAAGGAACCTACTGACAACGTAGTGTTGCTTAACAACAATAATCCACAAGTTTATTTTTTTACAGAAATTAAAAACTATACTGGCGGGATGATTACGCATCGATGGGAGTACCAAGGCACAGTGATGGCAGAAGTATCATTCAACGTCGGTGGCCCCCGTTGGCGTGTTCATTCCAGCAAAAAACTCAAACCTCACTGGACAGGAATATGGTCTGTTGTCGTGCTGGATGAACATGGCTCGCCACTAAAAATCAGCAGCTTTGAGGTAATCGAACCCTAGAAACGGCCTTTCACACTACCATTTAACCTAAATTTATCAGTTTAACGCTTATTAAGTATTAAGTTTCACCACACTTTAGAAACAATTAAAATATTATACTTTTACTGCCTTCACTCAAAAATTAAAGGGAGAGCACGCTACATACCTCCAACTGACGAGTTTAAGTTCAAAACACCTATTCCGTGGCCTACTCTACTTCCGGCAGTCTCTGACCACTCATCTCAGCGGGCTGTACGATTTCCGCTTCAAACACCGGACTGACGCTCTCTACTTCCAACGTTTCAGGTAAGGGCGGTTGCGCCAGATTATTGGATGTCATTGGCGTTATAGCATCTTCTGCTAGCTCTACATCGCTCTTTGCTGCTTCCAGAATGGCAGCATCCAGTGTGCTGTTAGCTTCAACAACAGGAGGAGCACCTGTATCAGGTATGCGTTGCTCGTTAACAGCTTGATATTCGGGGCTAGAATAACCAGTGTTACCACTCTCGGGAGCGTTGCCCTCAACCAAAATCTGCTGGTGCTCAATGGTCATCGTTTGCTCGTCAAGTTGTTGAGCATTACCCTCAATACCACTCACTCCAACGGCTAGTGACTCTTCGTTAAGAAAATCCGTTGGCGGGGTGGTACGACCAAGTACACCATCCTGCACGTCAACAACATTATCACTAGGCACTGGTGGCAACACTGGCGCTGCGCTGTCTGAAAATACCTCGCTCACGACATCAACAACAGGTGGTACACTTAGGCTGGACGCTACATCACCGTGCAAAGCTGATTGCGCCGCCAATGGTACATCTTTTCCCTCAAACATGTTCGGCTTAACCTCTACAACCGTTTTTTGCGGAGTCTGAAGATAAGAGGGCATGATTTTTTCGGGATTTTTCTTGGTTGGTTTATCAGTAGCACTCAAGGCGGCGGGTTTGCCCACATTACTATCATTTTCAATACGCGCCTGAGTCTTTTCAACCAATGCGGCCGCATCTTTAGCTATATCTGGCTTAACGTCAATGCCTGCCAGATCACTAACGGATTTTCCCGTAATCGTTTCAGATATTTCCAATTGTAATTTAATTCGTGTTTCTTTATCCAACGAATAATAATAAGCAACGACACCGGCAATACCAATCGCGATTAAACTGCATACCGTTTTGAGGAATAAACCACCACGTTTAGGTTTTACGTACGGGATACTCGCTTGCTTTATCAGGTGAGGGTTGGTATCACGGCCTCTAAATACTGCACGATTATCGCTGTGCGGTGTGGCTTGATCATCCGTCTCAAACACACTTAATTGAGTTTTCCCAGCGACAACAGCATCGAAATCAGGGGCAATGAGCTGGTTGATTTTGTCATCCTGACGAATACCCAACGCCGTTTCCCACATTGCCTGATCAGACACCCATGAACTGGAATCATCAGTACTTGCGTCTAATTCCAGTATTTTACCAGGCTGATGTCGTTTATCTTTCATTTCAGGTCGTCGCAATTTTGGTTCATTATCAACACTATTAATATCAGTAAACAACAAATCGTTATCACTGTTAATGGCTTCGTTAGCAAAATAATCTTTTTGTGTTGGTATCGGAGCCTTAATCCAGTCTGTTTCAGAACCTGATTGCTGCGCTACAGACTTATGAGAATCAGGTCTTTTGCGCTTAGCAGGTTGCACTATACTATTGTTAATACGTTGGTTTTTAGCCGATTTCCTCGCTTTAGCCGCCGCCAGCTTTTTAATTTTTATATTATCGGCATTTTGACGCACAGCCTTTATCGATTCTGCAATTGCCACTTCAGCCCTAATCCGCTCCTGTTCTGCGACGTGCTTTAACCGGGCAATTTCCTGTTCCGCCTCACGCCGGGCTTGCAACACCTCCCGTTTGACACGTTCACTAGCTTGACGCTCAATTTCTTGCTCTTTGCGCTCCAATGCTTCAGCGCGTAAACGCATATCTTCCTGTTCAGCATCGGCATGCAACGTATCTTGTACCAATTGGGCTTGCGCCTGCCGCGTTGCAGCCTGCATTTCAGATTTTAAGCCTGCAATTTCCAGTTGCGCCCGGCGGTGGACTTGTTCGGCCGCCTGAGTTCTTACGCTCTGTTGTTCCATGCGTGCGGTAATGTGCTCAATTTCAGTCTGCTTACGAACCAATTCCGCATCAGCAAGCACTTGTTCTTGTTGGCTGGTCGAATGACGTTGCTGTTTACGCACCGCCTCAACTTCGGCATGTAATTTCGCGATCTCCCTTTCCGCCTCAATTCTCGCTTCTTCGGCACGAAGAGCACGCTCGGTGTCCTGCTGAGCCTTGCAGGCAATTTCGTCAATTTCAGCCTGTTTTTTTGCCAACTCTTCAGCGCGCGCCTGCGCAACTTTCTGCTCAGTCTCAGATCGGGCAATTTCTGCGGCTAATTTATTTTCGATCTGTTGGCGAGCCTCTTCTGCCTCCATCTTGAGGCGTTGCATTTCAGCTTCTGATTTCAAGCGGGCCTGCTCCGCGACACGAGTCCGTTCGGCTTCCGCTTGCGCTAAATGCCTGACAGAATCAATTTCCGCCTGTTTTTCGGCCAATTCTCTGGCCCGCTTTTGTTCGGCTTGCTGCGCAGCCAGAACACGCGTATTTTCCGCCTCCTCGCGCATACGTTCAACTTCCTGTTCAGCTTGCAAACGCGCCGTTTCCGCCGCTGCCGCTCGCCCTGCTTCTTGCTCAGCTTTTAGTAACGCGTGCTGTTTTTCCGCCTGCTCTTTTGCCAATGCCTCGGCACGAAGCCGGGCTGCACTTTGCTCTGCCTCAGTGCGTGCAGCATCGGCTGATATGCGTGCCTGCTCTTCGAGCCGTATCCGTGTTAATTCAGCTTCCGCTTTTAATCGCTCTATTTGCGTTTCAGCATGCAGCCGCGCCTGCTCAAGCACCTGCATGCGCTTTGCTCCCTGCTCTGCCTGTTTCTGTGCCGCAGCCCGATAACGTCGAGCTTCCTGCTCAGCCAATAAACGCACGGCTTGCGTGGATTTGCGCGCCTCTTCCTGCGCGCGCTCCACCGTCTGCTGCATTTCCTGTTTTAGATCAGCGATCTCTTGCTGGGCTAAATGGTAGGCGCTTTCTGCAATGTGCGCGCGCTCAGCCTCTTCTTCAGCCTGTTTAATAGCTTCTTCTACTTCCGCCTGAATACAGCCTAATTCCGCTTCACGTAGACGTGCTGCTTCTTTAGCTGCCGCCAGACGCGCCACTTCCGCTGACTCTTGCGCAGCAGTTGCCACCTGTTGGTGTGCTTTTTCAGCCTCAAGTAATGCTTGTTGCGCCTCTGCCTTTAAGCGGACTACCTCCTGCTCCGATTTTTTCCGAGCTTGTTCTGCTGCACGCGCCTTTTTGGCTTCATTGCCCACGCGTTGCTTGGCTTCAGTCAACAATGAATGAACCCGTGGATCTATTTTCAACTCATTGTTTTGTTCACTTTCAGCATTCGTGTTAGTAACAGAGTTAATATCCTGCGGCGCAGCAACATTCAGGGTCACAACGTTATCGATGATTGGAATTTTTTCCAAATCACCCAGTGAGCCATTGCCACGCGGTACATCGTCCGGTAAACCCGCTAATCCACCGGATAAAACCACCGCATCCAGGCCTTGCTGACACAACAAAAACGTTGCGGCTGAGGCTTTGCCCCCCGTATCACTGGCAATCACGTAACGTTTGTCGGGATCAAAGGTATTAACTTTCGCTCGCAGTTCGGCTAATGGCGTATTTTCGCTGTTGGTAATGCCATCTTTTACGTAATCCGCGTAAGCACGAACATCAAAAATGACGCATTCAGGTTTTTTTGCAACATCTTCATAATTTACAACTTGAATAAGCGGTTCAGCTAACAGCCGCGTAAAATCATTACGTGAAAGCCGCATCAGTTGACCATCTTCCGTCATGGTAACGGTGGCACCACGACGGTCATGCATAATAATGGCTTCTTCCCCGAAACCTGCACCTACGCCAAGCGTGGCAATTTCCACCGTTTTCGATTGCGGCGTGGGTTTGCGACTAACCCGACAAGCACCACGCTTAACAATGTAATAGTAGCCATCGTCATCGCCTTGACGCACAATAATCTGACTTGCTTTTACCGGGATTTCTTCTAAACGCATCATAAGCGCTTGAATGTTTTCTGCCCGCAGCCTCAGGAACGCCTTTGACTGCAAAAACAAGGTCATCCAATCATTGTCGTCCTCGTCGGAACCTGCAATTTCTGAGACTTCGTAGCCGTAAGTCTCGTTCCACCGCAATACCTGATCCAATGCATCGGAGTCAATCGTTAGAATGCTGACAGAAGTCTTTGCTACTGCTGTTGCCTGCCGGGGTTGCTCAGGCACCAAAGCATGATGGGCCTGCTTGGTATTAGCCGTGATTATCCGTTCAGTGCCACTACGAAAAGTGAGACTGATCTGGCCGGACAGTAAATAAACTGTATGATTGTCACGATCGCCTATTTGAAAAATACGACTACCGACACCATACTGCTCAACGACACATCGCTTAACAATTTTATTGAAACGATCGGTATCCAGATCCCCCAGAGGTACTAGATTTTTTAAATATTTATCGTCTACTAGTTTTTTTACTGCCGTCATTAATTGTTCCTCAAAAACCTTTAACCTACCGATTTTGGTACTACGCCAAAATCATAAACCTTGGGAGAAAAAAAGCCCCATCAACACTGGGTCCGCAATATCATTATGGGGTTACACACAGAGCTTTAAGCTCTCACGGTTCATTGGTGAAGTCTAGAGCATTGGTTAAATTGCGGGTGTGATAGAAATCACAATACCTATATGGCGGTGATAAATCAGGTGTACAAACAACGCTTTGTTTTTAACTTACCATCATCAGTTGAACCTAAATTAATCAATAAAGAGACGCACATCACCACGCAATCGATATAATCGATAAATAAACATTAAACTGGGCTATTTAGCAATAATAGAGGCAAAAACATGGAATAACCAACTTGAAAATATAAGAATTTGTGACTAAAATCACAAATAATGGAATCTACAAAAACAATATTGATAAAAGGGACGTTACGAATTCTGCGTCCGCTAATCCGAATTTTAATGCGGCATGAAGTCTCGCACCGTGAATTCGCTGAAATAGCAAAGCAGGCTTATGTTGACGTCGCAAATCAACACTTCGCAATACCCAATAGAAAAACCACTTACACCAGGGTTGCGGTGCTAACCGGACTAAGCCGAAAAGAAGTCATGCGCCTTTCGAAGGCCGACCCTGGTGGTTTGCCAACCTCAGGCCATTCACTTAATCGTGCAACCGTTGTAATTGGTGGTTGGTTGCGGGATGCAGAATATCTGGATAAAAATAACACACCAAAAAAACTTCCTTTATACGGAGAAGAAGCCAGTTTTGAAAAATTGGTTTGTCGTTACGGTGGCAACGTCACTGTACGGGCCATTTTGGATGAACTAGAACGCATCAATGCCGTTAGCACATCCAGTGATGGCAGCATTACGTTGATCAATAAAGGTTATGTACCGCAGCATGATCAATCAAAAAAAATAGACATCGCTTCATCATGTACAGCTGACTTGTTAGAAACAGCTGTTTTTAATTTGGACCACAACGAAAACGAAGCACGTTTTCAACGACGGGTGGTTTATCACTGCATACCAGACCACTTAGCAGCAAGTTTCAAGCAGTACAGCAATAAAAAATCATTGGACTTGCTGCTGGATTATAACCAATGGTTGGCTGACAACCAGCAACAGACACCTGAGGATGAAAAAACCTCTGTTAAACGGGTTGGTGTTGGTATTTATTACTTTGAAAATAAACAGACTAATGAGGGAGAATAAAAATGAAAACCATAAGGCGAATAATTAATATAACGTTGCTCATTGTACCATTGGTATTAATAGGCTGTAGTAGTGATGACGGCGGCATTGAAGGTTCTGGTGCAATCGAGGGTGTTGCCGCTGAAGGAAATCCGATTCAAAACGCTTTAGTCACCTTAAAAAGCTCAAATGGCATAAGCATTGAAACTAATACCAATGCATCAGGACAATTTTCCTTTAACTTAAAACAGGGCATGAAAGCACCCTATTTTTTGAAAGTGGACCGGAACACGAGCAACAGTTTGCACTCAATCGTCGCGACGAGTATTCCGTCAGGCACAACAAAAATTGCCAATATTCATCCACTTTCAGATATTGCTGTTAGAAATTGGTTTAAATCCAGAAGTCGTAATGTCGATAATGAATTTGTTGATGGCATTGAAATAACGAACCCTCCAACAAGTACACAAATCGACGCGATATTAACGGCGCTGAAAAATTTATTATCAACCGCTTTTACAGATTTCTCGATTGACGATAACTTCGATTTAATTGCATCAAAATTTGATGCGAACAACACCGAATTTGATCTTTTACTCGATCACACCACGGTTAGGTTAAAGGAAGACAAGCTAACATTAAGATTGAGGAACTTAGTCTCAGGATTAGAGTTTGAAGCCATTATCATTTTAGATTTTGACATTACTCTTGATTTATCGGTACAGGATCCAATCGCACCAACCAAGCCCACTGCGGTCAATGTAATCGCCGCTGGCAAAACAGGTGCCGTTGTTGTTTGGAATTCTTCGGAAGATAACATTGGCATTGCAGGTTATGACATTTATCGCAGCGACAACCCAGACACCAAACGACATACAACCCCGTTCCCGGTATTCAGCGACACTGGCTTAACCACCGGTGTAGAATATTGTTACCGCATTGAGGCATTTGATGGCACAGGTAATAAATCCGGACAAACCATGCCACTATGTGTAATACCACAGGATATTGACCAAACACCTCCTGCGGCCGCTCAAAATCTCACAGCAACCGCTAATGGTTTTGATGAAATCAGTTTAACCTGGATGCCGTCCCAAGATAAC
This sequence comes from Gammaproteobacteria bacterium, assembly GCA_013152545.1. GTDB lineage: Bacteria > Pseudomonadota > Gammaproteobacteria > SZUA-152 > SZUA-152 > JAADGF01. The sequence goes on along the minus strand of JAADGF010000064.1, from coordinate 12,492 downwards.
GATGTGCTGGGTTATGACGTGTATCGTGCCAGCGTTAAAATTGCCACCGTTGTTGCCAGCAACTATAGCGACATCAACTTAGAGGCAACCACAGAGTATTGCTACAAAATCAATGCCTTTGATGCCGCTGGAAACCGTTCCTCCGACAGCAATTCCGTTTGCGAAACAACAACTGATAAAAAACCGATATTAGACACTGAGCCGCCAATAGTCACTGCGTCACCAAGCAGCGGTGTTTTCATACAACCGCAAAGTGTGGTGCTCTCGTGTAACGATGGCCAGGGATCTGGCTGTGCCGGTATTTTTTACACCATTGACGGCGCCACACCAACCACTGAATCCAACCGTTATAGCGATGCGATTATCATCAATAACAATACCCGTTTGCGATTTTTAGCAACTGATATTTCACAAAACCAAAGCCTTGTTATAACAGAGGAATACACCATAGACCAAGCGCCACCGGTTTCATCAACCAATCCTCCGGCAGGAACGTATAACTCACCACAAAATATAACATTGTCGTGCGATGACGCTTCAGGCACCGGTTGTTCCGCTATTTATTACACAACGGACGGCAGCCAACCCACTAAAAATTCGGCTCAATACACAACAGCCATTAATATCAGCACGAATACTACGTTACAGTTCTTTGCAATGGACAATGCAGGCAACCAGGAAAATATTAATGTTGCTGCTTACACAATCACCGGTAACAGCGATACCACGCCACCAAGTTCTTCAGCGACACCAGTCGGTGAACGTTATAATTCTCCGCAAAACGTTATTCTAAGCTGCAATGATGGAACAGGCTCTGGTTGTTCAACGATTTACTATACAACCGACGGAACCCCACCCACCAACCTTTCTGCTCAATTTAGTACCGCCATTGCCATCAATACAGATACAACGTTGCAGTTCTTTGCAGTTGATAATGCAGGGAACCAGGAAAGCGTTAACACTGAGATTTATACGATTATTGCTCCTGAGGTACTAAAAGCCGACGTAAGTGTGCTGTCTAATTCGGTGGTTTCAGGTGGCCGGGTTTTATATAGCGTAACGGTAAGTAATGTTTCTTTCCAAACCGTTAACAACATTAGCGTGGCTTACCCGATTCCCAGCGGCATTCAATTTCACAATACCGCTGATGTTGAGCCCAATACCAGCGTGAATTGCTCTGGTTTCGTGTGTAACGAAGGTGAGAATGCATCCTGGCTGTTTCCAACATTAGATGCCGGTGCCTCGGTAACGATTATTATCAATGCTGAAGTCTTAGCCGGGCAAGCAAATGCGGACATTATTACAACAGCATTTGCAGTAACTGCCAATGAATTGCGCAACACTATCGTGATCAACAAAGCCATTGAAATCAATAGTAGTCCATCGGCGCAGTTACCCCTCAGCGCCGACAAAGACCCGGTGATGCCCGGTGAGACCTATACCCTGAACCTCGACCTGAGTAACATCAGTGGCAATATACTAACTAACACCCAGTTACGGGCCTTTCTTCCCGACGGTGTCACCGTCAACAGTGCCAGTGATGGTGGTATCATTACCAGTAGCAACAGTGAAGTACGCTGGGACTTATCCACTGTCGGGGTTGGCGCAACCTTGCATATCGGGAAATTATCGTGACGGCACCCGCATTGGATGCCGCTGCGAACAGTGACATTTTACAAAGCCGGGCACAACTCAGCTTTGACGGCGGAGCCGACGTGGATATCAGCGTCGAACATGCGGTGACGGTACTCAATGCCACGCCTAATGTTTTGCTGGACATCAGCACCGCTCGAAGCCCCGCCATCGCGGGCAATACATTGCTCTATACCTTGACGGTCAGTAACGTCTCTTTCCAAGCCGTTAATAATGTCAAGGTGTTATACCGAGTACCCCGCGGTATTCAATTTCACCAAACCACGGATGCTGAACCCGATACCAGCTTGAATTGCACTAGCCTGGTGTGTAATGAAGGTGAGGAAGCCTGGTGGACCTTCCCTATATTAGCGGCGGGGGCATCGGTAACCATCAATATCAATGCCCAGGTAGCTGCGGGGTTATTAGACGGCACTTTAATCAGTACGCCCATCAGCGTGACCTTAGACGAAATGGAAAACACCCTACAGGTCCTGCACACGGTACCTGTCGACAACAACGTCGCTGCGCAGTTATCCCTCAGCGCCGACAAAGACCCGGTGATGCCCGGTGAGACCTATACCCTGAACCTCGACCTGGGTAACATCAGTGGCAATATACTGACTAACACCCAGTTACGGGCCTTTCTTCCCGACGGTGTCACCGTCAACAGTGCCAGTGATGGTGGTATCATTACCAGTAGCAGCAGTAGTAACAGTGAAGTACGCTGGGACTTATCCACCGTCGGGGTTGGCGCAACCTTGCATCGGGAAATTATCGTGACGGCACCCGCATTGGATGCCGCTGCGAACAGTGACATTTTACAAAGCCGGGCACAACTCAGCTTTGACGGCGGGGCCGACGTGGATATCAGCGCCGAACATGCGGTGACGGTACTCGATGCCACACCGCCATTGGCAATATTGATCACTGCAACTCCTGACCCCGTCGCGACAGGAAATACATTGGTTTTTACTATAACCGTAAACAACGTTTCGGCACTCCCTATTAACAATATCAATGTGTTGTACCGGGTACCTAGCGGCATTCAATTTCACCAGATCGCAGATGCTGAACCCGATACCAGCCTGAATTGCACTAGCCTGGTGTGTAATGAAGGTGAAGAAGCCTGGTGGACCTTCCCTGCATTAGCGGCGGGGGCATCGGAAACCATCATCATTAATGCCCAAATAGCCGCAGGCCTATTAGACGGCACCTTAATCAGCGTACCAATAACAGCGACGGCCAATGAGCTTATTGATACCATTAACGTGTTATATTCGGTATCGATTGCGAACTAAGAAAACGCCAAACCGTCGGTAAATTATTGCAATTTGCCGACACTCAATTGAAGCCGAAGTGGATATATCACTTCGGCTTTTTATTTTGTAGCATTAACCTAAATTAATCAGTTGAATCTACTGTGAACGCCTATGGCACAGAATCTAAAAGACTTTTTTGGGTTTTCTGAACTCACCGTGATACGCTGTCGTCCAAAAAATCCAAAAAAGTCTTTTACCTTCAGCACCCTAGTCGCTCTCGCGACGATTCAACTGATTAATTTAGGATTAAACCTAGCCCTTCAGTTAAAAAACTCATGTTGAGGTAAGCAGCAATACTGCAATGTCGTGCGCTGTTCAATGTAGATACCGGCATGCGACATCGAAAAGACCGTTCTGAGGCGATGAATACTAATGGCGTTGTATCTTTTAGCCACTCATTCCACTGAGGAGTCAGAAATATTAAGTGCCTTGCAAAGGCTCGGAAGCTAGCTCGGCTCAATGTCAACTGAAACCAAGACAATGCGTTATTATAAACCTGTTTAAGTCTTCACTTTCAGCATCACAGGTTCAATATGTTGTCCACGCAGGCGGTTACGAATTTTATTCATTTCGCGTTCGTTGCTGATAGGACCAATCCGCACGCGGTGCCAGGTTTCCGAGCGATTCAGCACCACGGATTCAATCTTGGCGATAATTCCAAGCAGCGCCAAGCTGGCTTTAAGGCGGTCTGCTTCACGATGGTCTTTAAACGAACCGGCCTGCAATATATACTGAAACAGCCCTGGCGTTTGTTCTGGTAATTCTCCCGGTGTTTCAAGCGAATTATTCTCCGGTTTTTCCTTGCTGTCATCACCAGGTAACGTTGGTGGAACACGCCTTGGAATCACCTTATTTTCTGGCACATCAACCCGCAACTGAGGCAATAATCTATAAAAATCGAATCGTGATTTATCATCAACGTCCTGCTCGGCACGTTTTTCTAAGCCAATATCATCCTGGGTTTCAGGTATAATCGATTGATTACCGCTTGAGCTTTTTGGCTTTGTGATTTCACTTACGTCGCTATGCTGGACATCGGTTTTTTCCTGGTCATATTGCTCAAGATAATAAATTAGACCTACGAAGCCGCTAATAGCTGCCAGTGCGAACAGCCAAATCCATGCTGGCAGTGGCTTGGTGCTGGAACTGAATACTTCTGCATGTTTATAGTCACGAGGCACTATTTGTAATTTCCTACATCGATTCTGGTGCCGATACACCGAGTATTGTCAAACCATTGGCAATCACCTGTTTGGTGGCTAATATCAACGATAACCGTGCATCCCGTAATGCCTCCTGATCCGTGATAAACTGATGCGCATTATAATAAGTATGAAAATGATTAGCCAGTTCCCGCAAATAATGGGCGATTTGGTGCGGTTCATGGTTACGTGCTGCCGATTCGACGACTTCAGGAAATTTTGACAAACTGCTCATTAACACTTGCTCATGAGGTTCTGTTAATAAACGGCGATTACCCAGCCCCTGCTTTTGGTTATAATCAATAATTTTTTCGTCCAGTTGACGAAACACACTGCATATCCGCGCATGAGCATATTGTATATAATAAACAGGGTTATCATTACTTTGCGATTTCGCCAGCTCCAGATCAAAATCCATATGCTGCTCACACTTACGCAACACATAAAAAAATCGTGCAGCATCATTACCCACATCCGTCCTTAACTCCCTCAGCGTGACAAATTCGCCGGAGCGAGTGGACATTTGTACTCGCTCATTACCTCGGTACAAAATAGCAAACTGCACTAATAAAATTTCCAACGTATCAGGATTGAAACTGAGCGCGGCTAGCGATGCTTTAACCCGAGCCATATAACCATGATGATCGGCACCCAAAACGTCAATAATCTGATCATAACCACGACGAATTTTGTTGAGATGATAGGCAATATCAGATGCAAAATACGTTGGTGTACCATTTTCACGTACAATAACCCGGTCTTTTTCATCACCAAACCGGGACGAAGCAAACCACAAGTTTCCCTCTTTTTCGTAGGTGTGCCCTGCCTTTTTTAAAGAGGTAATGCCATCCTGCACGAGTCCACTTTCAGTTAAGGAGCGTTCGGAAAACCACTCGTCGTATTCAACCCCAAATTCTTTCAGGTCTTGTTTAATATCATCTAAAATTGCCTCCAAAGCAGTATCAAGCATAATCTGAAAACTGCCATCAAGTATTTTCCCCGCGCGCTCGATAATACCATCAATGTGCGCTTCTTTGTCCCCTAAACCATCCGGTGTAGCATCAGCTGGCAGGCCTTCAAAAATAACCGTGGGGGCACAGCGGAACTCTTCTCTGTAATTACGGTGCACCGTCGCGGCAATATCAAACACATAATCACCCTTGTATCCATTTGAAGGAAATGCAACCGCTTCCCCGCATAGCTCCAGATAACGCAGCCAAACGCTGACGGCAAGAATATTCATTTGGCGACCAGCATCGTTAACATAATACTCACGGTGCACATTAAAACCGGCCCAACTCAGTAAATTAGCCAGCGCAGCACCATAAGCAGCGCCTCGGCCATGACCAACATGCAGTGGACCGGTAGGATTAGCGGATACGAATTCTATTTGCACCCGTTGATTTTTACCTATCACGGACCGCCCATATTGTTCTGCTTCTTTTAACACAGTGCTAACAACCAATTGAGCGGCGTCAGCACAAAGGAAAAAATTAATAAAACCCGGCCCCGCAATTTCAATGTTCTTGATAATGTCATCATCGGGGATCACCTGAACAATTTGCTCAGCCAACTCACGCGGTTTACGTTTCGCAGTTTTCGCTAATACCAAGGCAATGTTGCAGGCATAATCACCATGAGTGGCATCGCGGGTTCGTTCAATTTGCACGTCAGGACTCACGTCCAAAGCGATTAGCGATTGTTGCTCAAGTTGCCTGAGCGCCTCTGTAATGCATTTTTTTAGTTGATTCTTCATATAAGCATGACACTAGGTTAAATAGGTAGAGTTTAAGACAACACATAATGTTAAGGGTTTGATGCGATATAACACTATTTCCAACCATCCATTATACGGGTAATTGCTAGCATTTTTCCCCTAATTTAGCATTTCTATGACTGGTACGGCCTACAGCGCTACTAGAATTCAGGCGTTTTACCCAATCATCAGGTTATCTTCGATTCCACTGTGCATCTGCCGACACACCACGGATGAATTCGATAAAATCGCAACTAAAGCATAAGCCGCTCTGGAGACCCATTGATTCTAAAAAAGCCGCTCACCACTCACCCTGCTCATGCCTTGCTGAAATGACGATTGAAAACCCATAAATGCAAATTGATTTTACCCCCTCCTCCCCTTAATAAATATCCACTGGGTCCACATCAATAGACCAACGTACCTTTCGGGCTATTTTTAGTTTTTCCAGCTGTAATATCCAAGGTGTTAATAACTGGTGTAAAACCGAACGCTGGGCAGATTGTATAAATAATTGAGCACGATAGCGGCCAGCACGTTTTTCCATTGGAGCGGGTATTGGCCCCAGCAAAGTAACCCCGTTTATTTGATGGGCTACCGCCAGTTGCTTGGCATCGGTTAAAAACAACAGGGGCAACTGCGTGTCCACTGCCTCGGCACGCAGTAATGCCACGTAACTATAAGGCGGCAAATCCGCTGCTTTTCGCTCTTGCAACGCCTGTCGGGCGAAATGCCCATAGCCCTTTTGAATCAATGTTTGCAGTAGAGGATGTTCAGGATGATGACTCTGAATCAACACTTGGCCGGGTTTCTCTTCCCGCCCGGCGCGCCCGGCCACTTGTACCACCAGTTGCGCCATTTTTTCCATGGCACGAAAGTCCACGCTAAACAGACCCTGGTCCACGTTCAAAATACCTACCAGTGTCACATTCGGAAAGTGATGGCCTTTCGACAACATTTGTGTGCCGATGAGAATTCTGCTCTTACCGCTATGTATATCGTTTAAAATTGACTCCAGCGCACCCTTGCGCTGCGTCGTATCACGATCAATTCTTACCACCCCCACATCGCTAAACCGTTCTTTAATGGCTTGCTCTATACGCTCAGTGCCCGCGCCCAGGGGCACCAATGTCGAACCACGGCATTCAGGACAGGCATTTTCTGCCCGACGTTCAGCGCCACAGTGATGGCAACGCAAACGCTGGCGGCCATGATGATACGTCATATGACTATCACACCGCTGACAACACGCCACCCAACCACAGTCATGACATAACAAAGTAGGTGCAAAGCCACGTCGATTAATGAACAACAGCACCTGTGCACCTTGCTCCAGATGCACTCGCATTGTATCCAGCAATCGCTGTGACAACCCGTCGTGTAAAGTTTGACTACGCACATCGATAACCTGAATAGTCGGCTCAACTGCCGCACCAACGCGTTCCGGCAACTCAAGTAATTGATAGCGATTCTGCTGTTGGTTATAAAGCGACTCCAAGGACGGGGTAGCCGAACCTAACACAATGGGAATATTGGCATTTTTCGCCCGTACAATAGCCATGTCACGAGCAGAATATCGAAAACCCTCTTGCTGTTTAAAAGACGAATCATGCTCCTCATCAATAATAATAATACCCAGTCGCGGCATGGGTGTGGTAATCGCGGATCGAGTACCAATGACAATATCGACACACCCATCTTTTGCTGCTAACCATGCCGTCACACGCATTTTATCCGTTAATCCTGAATGCAATACGGCTATTGATTGCTTGAAACGTGTTTTGAAACGTGACACTAATTGCGGTGTCAAGCCGATTTCCGGCACTAATACAAGCGCCTGCCTACCCTGCGCAAGTGCCACTTCAATGAGCTTTAAATACACCTCCGTTTTGCCACTACCGGTAATCCCATCTAACAGAAAGGTATTATATGTACCAAAGGATTGTTGGACGGTATTAATCGCATTCGATTGCGCTTGGTTTAATTGAACAGCATCCGAAGGGTCAGTTTTGTTACCGTCCGACGCAGAAACCGGCTTTGTAAAGCCAACCACCCAAGCTTTTTGCAATAAGCGCTTCATCACAGGACGCCATTGCAGGCCGCTCTCATTGAGTTGCTGCTCTGTTAAACCCGCCGCATGACTGCATAGCAACGTCATTAAGACCCGTTGCCGGGGAGAACGTATTAATGCTTCTGTATCAACTTGCCGTCCCTCTGCTGATAATGCCCAAACATTGATGACTTCTGCTTTTGCTTTAAAAGGCTTATTGGCACGCAACAAAGTAGGGAAAGCATTAATGACAACGTCGCCAATGGGGTGGTGGTAATATTCACTGGCCCACCCCAGTAACCGCAGAATGTCCGGACTCAGTAATGGCTCTTGATCCAACTGTTTTAAAACAGTTTTCAATTTTTTATACGGTACATCACTACCAACCGCAGCTTCAATAAGTACAGCCACTTGCTTACGTTGGCCAAAAGGCACCCATAAACGGGTCCCGATTTTAAACGGTTGGGCTTCCCTGTGATGCTCGGGCAAAAAATCGAATAATTGACGCATGGGTACGTCAACGGCAACGCGAAGTATGGGACCGGAATAAAGTTTGCCGCTGGACATGCGGCAAACTTTATCATTCAATGGCTAAAATGGGTAGAACTCGCTAACACTGCATCATTTAATCGGTTACTGGTATTAATATAGAATTCGATACAATACCCTTAGGGGTTGTCACTTTTACAAACAAGCTACCGTCGCTACTGGGAGTGCCATCTGATTTAACAGTAACGGTTATTACCAATGGATTGTTTGTGTTTGTCACAGAATCAAATCCTGGAACAATATCAGCCACTGTAAAACTGGATTCGCCATCAATTCCCCCATTGGTAGTGCTAACAACAATCGTTGTGCCAGCAGGAGGGTAAGTACCCAAATTAGTTCCGATGATGGACATCGTAATGGTATCAAAACCGGCACTTGCATCTAATGTCGCTTTGTTGAAGGTAATGGCAAAACCTGAATCCGCCATAATGATAACAGCTTGTTCATGCACATGAAGTGAGGTCGCGGTGCTACAATCCGTAGAGTGCTGACACAGTACACCGGTATATCTACCGTCTGCAGCGGTATAATCACCGCTTAAATTGAAATCCAAAAATTCTTCTGTTGCTGAATCGTAGGAGTTACTTTCATTATCATCACGATAAGCTTCCGCTAAATCTATACCACGGCTATCCCCATCATCATAGACACCGTTACTGTTCAGGTCGGTAAAACTTTCACTACCGATAGTCGTCGCTAAAATAGTAACCCGACCGAGATCAGGTCGTGGATCCTGACTCGTCCAAGTCACACTACACGCACCATCCGTTGTTAAACAAGCACCATCAATGGAACCGCCTTCGGTTGTAAAGGATATGGCCGTACCGTCCGGCACCGGGTTATTAAAATGATCTGCCGCCCTGATGGTAACCTCGACAGTTACGCCATCGAAGCCAGCGGCCTCAGGTAAAAACTGTTCAACAGAAAGCGAAAAACTATCATTATCAGCAATACCAGTGGAAATCACCAGGGCATCCGATTGCGTTGAAAAATCAATACTTGAGTTAATATCGGTAGTAGCTGCTGTCACTTTCACCGGAGTATGAACATTGCCTGACTGGACAATGGTTTGCACCGTACCATCCGTATTTGTAACACCCGATATAGGTGAGATAGTGATACCACCGACATTAGTATCTAACGCAAAACTAACAATTTGATTCGACACGGGGTCACCAACATCATCAACCACCTTAAAGATTAAGATGGATGTTTCTTGCAAACCACCCCCGCCAGTACCGGCCAAAGCAATCACTTCAGGCGTGGCAGATATAAATTGAATGGACCCCACCGACGCTGGTTGTACCGTAATGGTCGCGGTTGCAGCTAACACAGCCCCATCGACAGTGGCCGTTGCCGTAATAAGATCATCCCCAGTACAACCCGTCGCGACATAAGTGGACTGCGCTGCGCCGTTCGAGGTTGTTACCGGTGAGGTTATACTCGCGACCCCACTCGCGACACAAGGTGATGAAAAGCTTACGCTGGTCGGTGTGGCAAACAGCGCTTGAGCATTATCCACCAGTGTCGCCGTTACATTGGTACTGCCACCCGCCGATAATGACACCGTACTAACACCCAACGCACCTAAAACAAAACTGGCGCCTGAACCATTTCCCATTTGTACACCACTGGTGGTTTGTGTCACCGTCACAGTGCCGGTAGCAGTTAGCGTCGTACCGTCAACCACTGCTGTAGCAGTAATCGTGTCAGTACCGGAACAACCCGCGACATACACAGTAGAGGCAATACCACCACTGGTCGCCACGGGAGAAGTCATGGATGCTGCGCCTGTAGACACACAAGTGGAAGTAAAGCTGATGCTTGTTGAGGTACTGTACAAGGCTTGGTCACTATCAACCAGAGATACGGCAACAGTCGTACTTTCTCCTGATGACAAGGTATTATCCGCAATGCTTAAAGTGCCTAACTGAAAGGACGCTCCCGAACCATTCCCAATTTGAATGCCACTATCCGTAATCGTTGTACCACCGTCGGTCGTCGTACCACCGCTAGTCGTTGTACCGTTACCAGTAAAGGCATCATCGCCGCACCCAATTAGCGTACCAACCATCAACAATATTGCCGTCCAGTGTATCCAAGAAAATTTCGTGACCTGCCCTGAAAATATGCCCATGACTGATTTCCATCCCTAACGCTAAAAAATTCGACTAAATAACAACCACAACCTTTCAATACCGACTTCGTCGATACCTCCTTATAATCGGCATTGTGGATAATTTATTTAGCGGATTGGGGTTTGATAGGCGCTATTAGTAGAGAAAAATGAGCCGTCCACTAATTATTATTATGCAGCCAACAAACAATGTGGAAGATAATTCTAAAAATCATAAGTTGGACGAAATATAGAGTACGACCCCAATGTCATTAAGTTAAGCAATAGGCTATTGAATATGTTATAGTTTATCCTGATTTTAAACGAAAAAGGATGATAAAAGTGAGCAAATTCTTCTATATTAGAAAAGACTTATTCTCTGATTAATGAAGCCATCTTCAGCGATGCATTCAAACGAAAATACCGCCTGACAGAAAACAGCTTCACTCGAACCCGCACGCTTCCCTTCGCCACACTCGTTACTTATTTTCTGAATTTAACGAAAGGCTCATATCAACAGGAATTGGATAACTTCTTTGCCGTGATGAATCCCGGTCATCCACCCTCTCAGGTCGTCACAAAATCAGCCATCACTCAAGCACGTAAAAATGATACAGCCATTAAATCGGGTGCTCGCCAGCACAAGGCGTGTGGGATTATAGGCATGAGTCCCAAGACATTACAGCGCTGAAAAAACCCCGCTGAGTTGCAATGTGACGGTCGAGAAACACGTGTATTGACACCAATGAACAAGCTCACTGAAGAGGAGCGGAAAAAGATTCTGAAGGTAGCGAACTCAGAGGAATTTAGTACTATGACACCCAATCAGATTGTTCCGGTACTGGCGGAAAGAGGCCAATATATTGGCTCAGAGCGTACGTTTTATCGAGTTATGAAGGCGGCAGGTCAGCTGGCACATCGCCAAAATCCAAGCCCGGAACAGCGCGTAGTGAGCCTGATGAGTTACAGGCTACACAACCTGGACAACTTCTGAGTTGGGATATCACCTATTTGAAAACAGGTGTTGCGGGTCAGTTTTTTTACCTGTATTTGTTCATGGATTTGTTTAGCCGCAAGATTGTTGGATGGCAGATATATGATCGTGAGGACAGCCGATTGGCAGCAGACATCGTCGTGGATATTTCAAAACGTGAAGGCTACGATAAGCATCAAGTTGATATACATTCTGATAATGGTAGTCCCATGAAAGGTGCAACCCTACTGGCAACTTTTCAAAAATTAGGTATTACCCCCTCTTATAGTCGACCTTCAGTTAGCAACGATAATCCTTACTCGGAATCCTTGTTTAAGACTTTAAAATTATTGCCCTTACTATCCCAACAAAGCCTTTGACGATCTCCAGAGTGCCAGGCAGTGGATGAGTGAATTTGCCCAATGGTACAACCATCAGCATCGTCACAGTGGTATTCAATACGTGACACCGGCACAGCGTCATGCTGGGCTAGATAAAGCAATATTGGCGACTCGGTCTCGAACTTATGAAAAAGCTAAAGAATAGCATCCTGAACGTTGGACAGGACAAACTAGGAATTGGCAGTGGCAGGAAAGAGTCGTACTCAACCCAAGTAAGTTAAATGAAGGTGGTCAAAAGGACCCAAGGGAACTAGCCGCATAAATATACTATTTGAGGCGACAGATATGTTGACAACTACCCCCTATGTCAGAACAACTGTCGCCTCTTTATTTTAGTTCCATTAAACCAACAGTTCGGACAGTTTTATAATTCCATTTTGATATAAACCATGGGCAGAACCTGAGAAAATGCGGTTGTCGAAATCGTATCTCACAGAAAAGCCTGCCCATGGAAAACGTAGTAGAAGCTGTTTTGAGTTCAATGTCCAGCG